>NZ_JAKRMY010000029.1 GCF_022346005.1 Corynebacterium sp. ACRPS | reverse complement strand
CCCACGATCAGCGCCACGTAGATGGCCAGCACGAGCTGGTGCAGCCGACGCCGAACAACCGCGGGCCTATAGCGCGGGGCCACTTACTGGCCCACCTTCTGCGTGAGCTTATCCTGCAGCGCCCGGCGCGTGGCACGGGTGGTCTGCGCCTCCACGATGGTGATGCCCGTGGAGTATTCCTTAAGCTCTGCCAGGGTATCCAGCAGCTCCTGCGGGGTGGTCACCAGACGGTAGTCTGCGTCATAAGCCTCTGCCAGCTTGTCGATGCCCACCCCATGCGGCGTTCCAAAGGCCGGCTCGAAGGCATCGCGAAGCGCGGGCGCGCCTTGTTCCAGGGTTTCAAAGATGCCGCCGCCATTGTCATTGGCCACCACGATGGTGAGGTTCTCTGGCCGCGGCTGGTCCTCCGGGATCAGCAGCCCGTTGGCATCGTGCAAAAAGGTCACATCCCCTACCAGGGCCATCACGCGTGGGGCGCGCCAATTAGTGGGATCCAGCGATTGCGTGGCCAGGGCCACGCCGATGGCTTGGGAGACGGTGCCATCGATGCCCGCCACCCCGCGCGGGGCGTAGGTATCCACGCCGTCAAAGGGCAGCCCGATGAGGGAGGCATCGCGCACCGGATTCGAGGCGCCGAGCACCACCGTGTCATTGACCGCGAGCGTATCGCCTACCGCCGCCGCTACGTGCAGGCCGGTGAACCCGAGTTCTTCATCCTCCAGGGTTGTGCGCACGGCCTCGCCGACCATGTCGGTCGCGCCTTGGCAGATCTTGAGCCACTCGCGGCTTGGCTCCCCGGTGGTCTTGACGGTGGTGCCAAGGCGCGCGTTATCCCCGCGCTGGTTGGTAAAGTCCGCCGTGCGCGAGAGCACCACCAGCTCGATATCCGGGTCATTCATCAGCGCGAGCACGCCGCGATGCAGCGTGGGATGGCCCACCACGATGACCTGCTCGACCTTGGTATTGACCACGTAGTCATTGGCGGAGACCTGCGCCTTGCGGAAAATATGCGCCGCGGCCGGGTGCACGGGGTGGAAGGGCCCCGGCGCGGAGGGCTCCGCGATGGTCGGCACGTCTTCTAGGCCCTCGACCTCCCAGGCCTCATCGCCGGCGATAACAAGGGTATTTTTGCTCAAGTCCACCGCGACCTCGCCGTGGTCATAAAACCGCGGGGTGGCCGCGCGGGTGCCATCGCCACCTACTCGCTCCGGCAGGCTATCTCCTACCAGGGGTGCGTCAAAGGCGATATTGATGTGTACCTGGAGGTCGCGCTCAAACCGCTCTGCAATGGCGGCGATATCCTCTTCCGCATTGACCTGGGTGGTATCCGCATAGACGCCGAAGATGCCATCTTGCACGATGGTTTGGGAGGCGCCGGTGCCGATCAACCGCTCCGGGCGGTCCGCGCTGATAATGGCCAGCGGGGTATGGGAATAGTGCGCCTCAACCACCGCGGGCAGCGTATTGGCCACGGCCGTGCCGGAGGTCATCACCACCCCGACGTGGCGGTGCTGCACGCGCGCCATTCCTAAGGCGGTAAACGCAGCGCCGCGCTCATCAATGCGCGTATGCACCCGGATATCCTCGCGCGCGAGGAGGGCGAGCGACAGCGGTGCGTTGCGGGATCCCGGGCACAGCACCACATCGGTAAGGTGGCGCGCCAATTGGGCGGCCACCTGTTCAGCCAGCTGCATCGATTCATTCATGCTGCCAGATTTTACCTACTGCGGCGCAGCGGCCGGCAATCGCGCCGCGCCGCCGCCTTGCCTATAGCCGGTACCGCTGGTTAGCCCTGCTGCTGGTTGCCGCCATTGCCAAAGAGATCCCGCAAAAGGCGTTCCACGTCGAGGTCATCGCCTTCTTCCAGGCGGTCCTGAATTTCCGGTGGCAGCTCGGTAGGAATATCTTCGGGGAGATCGTCTTGCAGATTCGGCAGATTGCGCAGGCGCTCAGAAATACCAGGGCCCGCATCCTCGGTCTCGGTCACTGTGGTGGGCACCTGCGTGGTGGTGGTTTCCGTCACCGGTTCTGGCGCGGGCTTATCGGCATCGCTCGCGGCATTGCGCCACAAGAAGAACAGGGCGCCCGCCGCCAGGATGGCAACGACGGCGATGGCGGCAAAGACCCCGGCCATCCCGCCGTTTTTCTTCTTTCCCCTGCCGCGCTGGTCCGGGTCATAGTCCGACGGCACCGGCTCATACTGCTGCTGGGCGTATTGTTGCTGGCCATACTGCCCACCGGGCTGCTGATAGTTTTGTTGGTAATTCTGCTGGTAATCGGCGTTCGCGTCGAATTGCCGCGTCTCATTCTGCGGCTGCTGCGCGCCCGGGAAATACTGCTGTGGGCGCTGGCTGCGGGCATTACCGCCCGCATTATCTGGGACGCGGCCTATCTGGCGCGTGGCATCCTCGGCCGGGCCAGACCACTGGCGGGTCTCGTCAGTGCCGCGCCCATCATCATGAGAGCCTTTTCGGCCATTGGAACCGTTTTCACCAAAGCCATTATTTGTCATGCCTACCAGATGTACATCATTTTCCTGTGAGATCCCAGGGAATCTCCCAGATGCCAGCGTTGGACCGAGGGGAGATGCTAGCTCTGCAGCTGGCGCGCCCGCAGCGCCCGTCCGGTCGCGGTATCTTCCGCGGCCAGCTGGCTTGGGGTGGCATCCGCGATGATCTGCCCGCCGTCCGCACCGGCGCCGGGGCCCATTTCAATGATGCGGTCCGCGCTCGCTAGAACGTTGAGATCGTGCTCGATGACGATCACGGTATGCCCGGCATCGACAAGCTTGTGCAGCTCCGCATTGAGCAGGGCAATATCGGCTGGGTGCAGGCCGGTGGTGGGCTCATCCAGCATGTAGACCGTGTGCCCGCGCCGCGAATTGCGGGAGCGCTGCAGTTCCGTGGCGAGCTTGATGCGCTGCGCCTCGCCGCCGGAAAGCTCCGGCGCACCCTGTCCCAAGCGGAGGTAGCCCAGGCCCACGGCCTGCAGCGTGGCGATGGCGCGGTGGATCTTTGGTTCCTCGGCAAAGAATTCGGCGGCCTCATCCACGGTGAGCTCCAGCACCTCTGCGATGCTGCGCCCATGCCAGGTCACCTCGAGGGTTTCATCGTTGAAGCGGGCACCGCCGCATTGTGGGCAGGTGGTATAGGAACCCGGCAAAAAGACCAGCTCTACCTCGATTTTTCCGGCGCCACCACAGGTGGGGCACTGGCCCTGCTTCACGTTGTAGGAAAAGCGCGAGACCGTCCACTTGCGCTCCTTGGCCTCCGGGGTGGAGGCAAAGAGCTTGCGCACGTTATCGAAAAGGCCGGTATAGGTGGCCAACGTGGAACGCGGGGTGCGGCCAATGGGCTTTTGGGAAATCTGCACCAGACGGGAGACCTTATCCAGGCCCTCTACCCCGGCAAGCGAGAACTCGTGGCCGCCCTCGTCCGCGTCGTCTTTATCCTCATCGGCCACGGCGGTGGCGGATTCCTTGAGGGTTTCTGCCAGCACGGTGCTCACCAGCGTCGACTTGCCCGAGCCCGAAACCCCGGCCACTGCGGTAAATTGCCCCAGGCCAAAGTCCACATCGAGCCCGTCGATACTGCGCGCCGAAATGCCACGGAGGCGGAGGTGGTTGGAGGGGGTGCGTGGGGCATCGGCAAGCGCGAGCTCACGCTGCGCCAACGCGCGGGCGGTAGGGGTATCGGCGTCGTAGTCCTCGACCGGACCGGAATAAACCACCTTGCCGCCGCCCTCGCCGGCGTAGGGGCCAACGTCCACGAGCCAATCCGCCTGGGCCACCAAATCCATATCGTGTTCAACCAGCAACACCGAATTGCCGGCGTCAATAAACCGGCGGCACATATCCAGCACCGCCCCGCGCTCATCGGGATGCAGGCCGGCAGACGGCTCATCGAGCACATACGCCACGCCAAAGAGCCCGGAACGCAGCTGGGCGGCGAGCCGAATGCGCTGCAATTCACCCGCCGAAAGGCTCTGGGTGGGCCGGTCCAGGCTCAGGTGCGCCAACCCCAGCTCCAGGGCGGAGGTCAGCGCCGGCAACACCTGCTTGAGCAGCAGATCCTCCGCGGAATTCTCCTCCGGTTCCTGCGCGCTGAGTACCTCATAGACCTGGTCCAGCGGCAGGGCGCCCAGCTTGTCGATGCTCATTCCCGCATACATCACCTTGAGCGCCCGCGGGTTCAACCGCCGGCCGTGGCAGGTATCGCACTCGCGGGATTCCATGAAGGACAACGTGCGCTTGCGCAGCGATTCCGATTGGGTCTCCTGCAGCGTCTTGGTGAGGTAACTGGCCACCGAGCGCCACGTGCCCTCATAATTGCGCTGGATCTGGTCCGCGCCGCGCAGGGGTTTTACGGTGACCACGGGGCGTTCTTCGGTAAATAGGATCCAGTCGCGGTCTTCCTGCGGCAAGTCTTGCCAGGGGGAATCCAGGTCATAGCCCAAGTTCATGAGGATATCGTGGAAATTTTTGCCCGCCCACGCACCGGGCCAGGCCTTAATGGCGCCTTCCTCAATGGACAAGGTGGGATCGGGCACCATCGATTGCTCGGTGGGCTCGTGCACCACGCCCGCGCCCTGGCACTGCGGACACATGCCCTCTGGGGTATTTGGTGAAAAGGCATCCGAGTAGAGGCCCTCAGGGTTATCCCCGGCGCGCGAGTACAACAGGCGCACGCTATTAGATAGCGCGGAAACCGTGCCCACCGTGGAGCGCGCCCCGCCGCCGGAGGTGGATTGCTGCAGCGCCACCGTGGGCGGCAAGCCCTCCACCTGGCTTACCTGTGGGTCCACCGCGGAGCTAATGAGCCGGCGCGCAAACGGCGCCACCGATTCCAGGTAGCGGCGCTGCCCTTCCCCGTGGATGGTGCCAAAGGCCAGAGAGGATTTTCCGGAACCGGAGACTCCCGTCACCGCCACGAGTTGGCCGCGCGGCATATCCACATCGACGTTGCGCAGGTTGTGTAAGTGGGCATCGCGAACCTTGATTGTCATGACCACAATCCTACCCGCGCACCAGCTCCCTAAGGCAACGCTTCGGCCCGCCACCCCCGCCGCGCATTGCCTACCGATCTGTCTACCACTCCGCCTGCCCAAGAATTAATTTCACGCCCGCTCAGGGTGTTCCGGCTGGCGAGCGCGCCCTGCAACCACCAAGCTGCCGCCGGTGCATATTTCGCCGCCTCTCTTGCTGATAGACTTCATTGTCTATTATGACGATTCCGCTTGGTCTATAAGCTAGAAGGTAGGGCTCCGCGTTGACCGATAACACTTCATCCATCGCGCTGATTGGACTTGGCCCCCGCGGCATTTCCGTCCTCGAGCGCCTCGTGGCACAACTCAATACCGTCTCCCACCCGCCAGAGAAACTAACGCTGCACCTTATCGATGATGCCCAGCACGGCGGCGGCAAGATTTGGGATATCAACCAGCCCAAATACCTGTGCATGAATACCTTCGCCCACGGTATGACGCTGTTTTCTGAGACCAACTCCACGGTGGAGGCCCCAGTGGTGGAAGGCCCCACCATCTACGAGTGGATCCGCCTGACGCTTGGCGATGCCCACGTGTCCCCCGGCGCCCGCGATTACGTCGCCGCCCACCCACTCGATCCGCAGGTGCTTGGGGAATTCGGCCGCACAGAGCTAGAGAAGCTGCGCCCCGAATCCTATTTGCCGCGCGCGCTGTACGGCCACTACATCCTGTGGGTCTTCCGCTCCGTCTTGCAGGATGTGCCGGAGTGGGTTGAGGTCAAGCAACACCACGCCCGCGTGGTGGATATTGAATCCCGCGAGGGTGCAGATATTTTGCACCTTAATAACGACACCACCGTTGCGGCCGGCTCCACCTTGGCGGTCACCGGCTGGCAAAACCAGGGCTATACCGAAAACGAGCGGTGGATCTTAAAGACCTTGGAAGATAACCCCAGCCTGCGCTGGATCCGCGCTGATAACCCAATCGACCAGGGTGTTGACTCCATCAAGGACAACGAGAAGGTCCTCGTGCGCGGGCTTGGTATGGGCTTTTTCGATATCCTCATCCTCTCCACTGTGGGCCGCGGTGGTAAGTTCGTCGAGGATTCCTCCAAGCCTTGGGGCATGCGCTATGAGGCCACCGGCACCGAGCCCACCTTTGCAGCCGCATCCCGGCGCGGCTATCCCTTCCTGCCGCAATCCAATGAAGGCGCCCTCCCACCGGCCGCGGAGATCCCGCGGTTAAAGAAGGTCGTCGCCGAGCTATCCCACCGCACGGGCGCGCGCTCCATCAACTATGACACCGAGGTATGGCCTGCGGTCGCCCGCGATGCCTACCAGGCCTATATCGATACCCTCGCCCGCGTCGAGCCGGAAAGCCTGCGCGCCTCCCGCGAGGAGATCATCGCCGCCCTCGATGCCACCCCGGTAGATGCAGGCGTGGCCTATAACGGCCTGGCCCAGCTCGATGAGGTCATTGCGCGCCATACCACCAAGGATTTCAGCCTACTGCGCTGGATGCACCTGCTCACGGAGGATTTTTCCAACCAGCAGGAGCTCACCGAGCACATCGCGCAGAGCCTGTGCGAGGACCTGGCAGAATCCCAGAAGGGCCCGGATAGCCCGGTGCGCGCCGCTTTGTGGTCGGTCGGTTTCTCCCGCAAACCCACCCAGGTTCTGGGCGCTGAGGGCCGCTATACCCTGGAGTCGCGCCACCACATGTTCGATAAGGCCATCTCCTTGGGCCAGACCACGTGCTCCGGCCCGCCGCCCTTCCGCACGCAGCAATTGCTGGCGCTTGTCGATGCCGGCATTGTCAGCTTCGTCGGCGGCAACCCCGTCTTGGGAACGAATGCCGATGCCGGGGAATGGACCATCAGCTCCAGCGCGTCTGGTGGCAAGCGCATCCCGGGCACGACGCTTCTCGATGCCTGGGTGCACAAGCCCGATATCCGCCGCACCCCGCACGATTCCTTCATGCACTCCCTCGTGGAATCCGGGCGCGTGCGCGCCTTTACAGAAACCGCCAGCGATGGCATCGAGGTACCTACCGGCTCGCCCGCCGAAGACCCCGATACCCGCCAGGTCCACAACGCCGATGGCACCGTGGATGAGCGCCTGCACCTCGTAGGAATCCCCGCCCACGCCGAGTACCCGGATACTACCTTGGCCCCGCCGATTCCCGGCACCGATTCGTGGTTCATCCAGGAAGCCGATAAGGCCGCCGTGCACGCGGCCCAGGTAGCACTCGCGGGGCAAGCGTAGCTAGCAGCGAGGGGGCAGGCAACCGCCTGCCCATTACGCTGTTAGCAGTTCCGTTCGGAGGAGCCCAGGATTCATACTCCTAGCCCCATGCTGGGGCAGGTTATGTTTATCTGCGTTCGGACCTGACCCCCATTTGGTGGACACCTGATATCCAGCCCAGTCGGACTGGGAAGAAAGGTAATCTACCATCATGTCCAGGTATTCCGAACAGTTCAAACGCGATGCCGTGGCCCTCTATAAGGAACAATGAGGGCCTCTCGCTGAACTCAGCATTAGCCGAACTCGGCATCAACCGAGCTTCGCTGCATTCTTGGGTCAAAAAGTACGGCACCGGCAAACGTGCCCGCATAAAAGCCGTGCATGATAAAGCCCAAGCGGCGAATGATTCTGCGCGAATCCGCCAGCTAGAGAAAGAAAACGCAAAACTGCGCGAAGAACGCGATATCCTGCGTAAGGCCGCGAAATATTTTGCTTAAAGCAACTCACTGGTGATCCGCTTCCAGTTCGTCGATGACCACCGAACCGAATACTCGGTTAAGCGGATGTGCCACGTTTTAAAGCTGAATCGTTCCTCGTTTTACAAGTGGGTGAGCACCCGCAAAAAGCGCAGGTTAAAGATGCATTCCGACGGTCTTATTGGTGCAAGAATAAAGACCATCTTCGACGATGAGCACGGGCTTTACGGAGCTCAACGCATCGCCGCAAGCCTTAAAGCCGATGAGAGCTGTGGTCCGACGAATCACAAGAAAGTTGCACGAATCATGAAAACCATGGGACTTCAAGGCTTTACTAAACGGCGTCGATGCACCACCACTAGGCGCAAGCCTGGTCACCGCGTCATGCCAGATCTAGTAGGCCGCAAGTGCACGGACCTGACCCCCTGGTGGTGGACACGCTGAAACCAGCATGTCGCTGGGGAAGTGAGGTACCTTTCCACCATGCCACGCAAGACCTACACCGAGCAGTTCAAGCGCGACGCAGTCTCGTTGTACGAGTCGACCCCCGGAGCAACGCTCAACGCGATCGCCTCCGATCTCGGGGTCAACCGCAACTCCCTGCGCACCTGGCTCGACGCCTTCGGCACACGCACCAAAACCAACGCCAACGGTGAAAAAGTCGCCAGCCTCATCGCCGCGTCGGACTCCGCCACCGCTGCCTCAGGACTGTCGGACGCCGAACGCATCCGCGTACTGGAACGCGAAAACGCCAAACTCCGCGAGGAACGAGAAATCCTTCGTAAGGCGGCCAAATATTTCGCGGAAGAGACGAACTGGTGAACCGCTTCCGGTTCGTTGACGACCATCGAGACCTCTACGAGGTCAAGCGGTTATGCCAGGTCCTGGAAATCAGCTGCCCCTGCCCGCCGGCAACACCTCGTCGATGACGCGGTGCTGGGAGCGCAGATCAAGACCACCTTCAACGCCGAGAACGGCTGCTACGGCGCGAAACGAGTGACTGCGGCGATCAACTCCGATCCCGTCAACGACCGGGGCAAGGGCGGCCGTCTCAATCACAAGCGCACCGCCCGGCTGATGCGGCAGATGGGCCTTTTTGGTTTCACCAGGAAACGCCGGGTGAAAACGACGACGTCGAGTAAACGGGCCCCGAGGTTTCCGGATCTGCTGCAACGCCGGTTCACTGCGGACAGGCCGAACGCGGTCTACGTCGGCGACATCACGTACCTGCCGATCGCGGACGGGTCGAATATGTACCTGGCCACGGTTATCGACTGCTATTCGCGGCAGTTGACGGGGTTTGCGATCGCTGATCACATGCGCACCGAGTTGGTTGAAGAAGCCCTGACGATGGCCCGGAAGGTTCGCGGGAGCCTAGACGGGGCGATCTTCCACTCGGATCACGGCAGTGTTTATGCCTCTGATCAGTACCGGAGACTATGCGTGCGCTTCGGTGTCACCCAGTCGATGGGCGCGATCGGGACGAGTGCGGACAACTCGTTGGCGGAGTCGTTCAACGCCTCGTTGAAGCGGGAAGTCCTGTAGGATGAGTCTGTTTTCACTAGTCAGTTGGCCTGCCGCCAGGATGTGTTTCGGTGGTGCACGCGGTACAACACCAAACGATTGCATTCATGGTGCGGTTACCGCTGAGAGTGTCTAATGGTTTGTGTGTGGGAACCTAACCCGCATAAGGAGATGAACCAGAATGACTACTATGGCGAGACGAGATCCGGCTGATAAGGCCAAGATTGATGCGATTGAAAAGAA
>NZ_JAKRMY010000028.1 GCF_022346005.1 Corynebacterium sp. ACRPS | reverse complement strand
TCGCGGCTTCACGCCGGTACTCAGGCGTGTATTTCTGGCGTTGTTGACTCACAATGAACATCCTCTCTTACGGACACAAGATCCGCACTAATCGGGTGTCCACTAAACGAGGGTAACCTCACGTGCGGAACATCCGAAGGTGCTGACGGAATAGTATTCGCTCCGCCAGGAACAAAAACAACCTGCTGGTTAGCACACGTCGGAGCGGACATTGGGTTCCCAGGAATCGCCGCAGTGGCGGCGGGAGCAGAAAGTGCAAGTGCAGCTGCAGAGATTGCGCCAGCAGCCGCAGCTTTCACAGTAAAATTCATATAATTTCCCATTTTCAAAAGGTTCCGGCGGTTTGCACGGGTTACATTACATGAGTCTTAGTTAACAGGCGACACCCCAACGCACTGTAACCAGACACATTTTCACATGAAAAATCCCGAGACACCGTTCTTACACGATGCCTCGGGACACTATATTGTGGAGCTAACGGGATTCGAACCCGTGACCCCCACACTGCCAGTGTGGTGCGCTACCAGCTGCGCCATAGCCCCATATACGAGGTGCAACCCTGTGGGCCGCAACTCGTATGAATATACATGGCGAGTATTTAACTCACCAAATCGCCTGCTACTTGGTGGCGACGTCTACCCAGTCATTCAAAGACTGACCAGAATCCTTATCCGGAATATCCTTGCCGTTTTGGACAACGCGCGGCGAGGAAACGGAGTCGGTTTCCTTTTTCAGCTTGTCTGAGTTTGCCTTGCCAACCTTATTACCTTGCTCGATATCCACGTTCTTGATGGAATCAACCACGGCATCCTCGGCGCCGAGCTCCTTCGCTTGGTCAGCGATGTCTTCGATTTCCCACTGGCTGGCAACGCTCTGCTGGTTTTGCATCATGTAGTCGCGCAAATTCCAGTAGGTCTTCACATCGCCGGACTTAGCTAGTTCCGACAAGGCTGCCGCAGCCTTAGTGGAGTAGCCATCATTGTTTTCATCACGCACCTTGTCCAAGAAATTCAGTGTGCGCACGTGGACGACCAGCTTGCCATCCTCAATCGCCTGCTTCATCTCCTCATCGGTGCTTTCCGCCAACTCCGCGCAGTGGGGGCAGGAGAAGTCTTCGTAGAGGTCTACTTCTGGAGTATCGTCATTGGCCGCATCGGACTTCAGGGTAATCGCGTTGTCCTTATAGTCCATGGACATATTGACGTCTTGCACCTCGATTTCATTGGCTTGCTTGCCATTCCACACGATGTAGCCAATGACCACGGCGATAATAACGAGGAGGACGCCGACGCCCCAGATGAAACCATTGCCAGACTTGGCATTTGGGTCACTTACTTTGCTCATTTAAACCTTGCCTGTAGATACTTTCGGACTCTTGCAACCTACTGTGCCCACCACTACGGGTGGAGCGCAAATTTCGTGAACGGGCGTTTGATGGTCCATGCGGTAAGGGCGAGGAAGGCGGCATCGCGAAGCAGCGTCAGCCCGTAGTTCATGCCGGGCTCCGCAGCAGCATCACCAGCACCAAAGCACCCGCAATCGATGTCCAGCCCACGCAGCCATGCCTGGAGAATGCCGACCATGAAAAGCACCATGACCACGGCCGCAACTTTGGAGGACTCGCGGAGGAAAATACCCAGCAGAAGGAGCATTCCGCCCACCAGCTCTAGCGGGCCAATGAGCTGGGCCAAATACCCAGACCATTCGGGCGTGAAAATCTCATAGGCCTTGATGGATTGCATGGTATCCAGCGGGTGCGCCATCTTCTCTACGCCGGCGATGATCCACACCGCGGCCATGCCAAAGCGAGCAATGAAGCTCACCACATCAAACGTCTTATCCACGCCGATTAGTTTAGCGTTTAACCTCCTTTTTTCAGATACAATGCCCTGTGCTTTTCCTGAGACTTCGCCCACTATGATGGGCCCCATGCCGCACTTCCTCATCGCCGGGTCCGGTGCCGCGCTCGGCGCCGGTGCCCGCTATCTCTTAACCATCGCGCTCGGCGGCGGGCTGATCCCGCTGCTTATCCTCAACATCGTCGGCAGCGCGCTGATGGGATATACCCGCCCAGGGCCTTTCTGGGGCACCGGATTCTTGGGCGGTTTTACCAGCTTTGCTGGCTTTGCTTTCTTCACCGCAGATTCCCACTGGAGCATCGCCCTGGCCTATGTCGCGGCCACGCTCGTGGGCTGCACCGCCGCCTACCTCGCTGGGGATAAGCTGCGATGAACCTGCTCTTCGTCCTTATCGGCGGTTTTCTCGGCGGCGCGGCGCGCTACGGTTTTACCCGCCTGCTGCCCTCGCCGTATTGCACCTTCGTATCCAATATCCTGGGCTCCTTGGTTTTTGGCTTGGCGGTGGGCTTTTCGCAGCTTGCCGATGCCCCCTTCACCCATCCCCTCTTCGCCCTCGGCCTCGCCGGTGGACTTTCCACCTGGTCCACCATGGCGAAAGAGCTAGGGGAAATGGTCAAACAGCGGCAATGGTGGCCCCTATGCAAATACCTCTTTTGGACCATCGGGATCGGAGTGGTTTTAGCCTGGCGCGGGGTGATGTGGGCTGGACTTATCTATCACGGGATCTAGGTACGCAATTCCCAGCTCGCTCCTAGCTAGATTGGACCAGCGCAGGCCTACGATTTCTCTGTGTGAACTTCTTTATGAACCTGCCATTGGCCGAGCCCGTCAACGGCGTCATATTCCTCCTCATCCTCGCGGTAGCGGCGATCGTTGTTATCACCCAAAAGAAAATCTGGCCGATACTTTTCGCCCTAGTCCTCTGCGCCATTGCGTGGTTCTTCCTCCGGCGCTGGGAAGTACCCTGGCACATCTATCTAGCCGCGGTGGTTCCCCTGGCCGCACTCCTCCGCAGGCCCAAGGTGATCACGGTCGTGGTGGGAATCTTTTCCCTCTTGGCCACCGTCGGGCTAGTCAATATGGAATATCAAACCTATCCAGACGTTGGCTCCCTCGACCCGCGCCCTGTGGCGAAGGAAATGGACTATGACGAGTTCACCACCACCCATTCCGGCGCCGCCCTCGTCCACGTCGATCTGCCCGGCGCAACGTCCCACTTCTCCGCGCGCACCGCCACCGCGTATATCCCGCCCGCATACTGGACGAATCACAACCTCCCAGTTCTGGTCCTTCTCCACGGCAACCCCGGCGGACCGGATCAATGGTTTGGTTCGGGCGAAGCGGACGAAACCGCCGATCAATTCCAAGCGGCCAATGGCGGGCGCAGCCCCATCGTCATCGCCGTCGATGCCACCGGTTCCGAGACCGCGAACCCCATCTGCGCCGATAGCGATGTCGCCCAAGTCATGACCTACCTCACCCGCGATGTTTCCAAAGATATAAAGTCAAAGTTCCAAGTCAACAACGATCAGCACACCTGGACCATCGGCGGGCTAAGTTACGGCGGCACCTGCGCGCTGCAAATAGCTACCACCCATCCGAATGCCTACGGCTCCGTTATTGATATCTCCGGCGAGGCCGAGCCGACCATTGGCAGCCATTCCGCCACCGTTAATAAGTTTTTCCACGGCGATGAATCCGCCTATAACAACCAAGACCCCGCCTACCTCTTGGAGCGCAACCGCTACGACAACCTTCAGGCCATCTTCATCGCCGGTGATGACGATGCCGCATCCGTCAACGCCCTGCGCTCGCTATCAGATAAAGCTCGGGCAGCCGGAATGAAAACCTATTACGGCACGCGGCCGGGTGGGCACTCCTTCCAGGTCTGGCGCCCCGCGCTACGCGAATCCTTTGCTTGGGCCGCTGCCCGCGGCGGCATCAAGGTAGAAACAGATCCGTTCGATGGGATTAACAATGTCCATTCTTAAAAAGCTTCCCGTTTCCATCGCTCTGCTGGCCATCATGTGGTCGCTACACCTCGTCGATTTTCCCCTCAAACCGTGGCTTGCGCTCACCACCGCTCACCCGGGTGCTTCCATCATCATTACCTTGCTCATCGCCACCTGGCTCGCCCCGGCCGAGTGGCTCCTCGGTTCCACCTATACCCTCACCACCGGGCTGGCGGCGACGGCGATTGGAGTGCCGATAACGCTGGGCATCGCCAAGCACTGGCCCAATAGCACCGACTTCCTCAGCCCGATTGGATTCATCGTAGGCGCGGCCGGGTTCGCCTCCGCGTTCATGCCTCGCCTGTGGCGCCGCCGCCTCCGAATTTCCATTCTTTCCCTGACCGCCACGTACGTGCTGTACGCGGGCGCGCTTTCCGATGTCCTCGGTATCACCACCGCCGCCCTATCCATCGCCGCCGGCCAGCTGCTCGCCAAACCCGCGCCCGGTACGCCGACCGTGCGCGAACAGCGCGTGCTCATCGCCGTCTGCGTCGCCTGCGTTGCGATAGGCCCCGCCTTCATCGCTCTGGATCCGTTGGCGCAAGGCCCATTTTCCGATGTCACGCGCCTGCTCTGGCAAGATAGCCGCGGGATCGGGCCCGTGATAGCCAACCTGTTACCGCTCATCTTGCAGCTCGTCTTTTGCTTCGGCCTCGTGCGCGGGCGCATCACCGCCTGGAGGCTCGCGGTCTTATCGCAGGTAGCGGCCCTTGCCCTGCTTGCCTATAGGCTTTCTTTCCTCCCCGAGCTCATCCCTGTCACGCTGCCTTGGCTTAGCGTGCTCGCAATCCTGCTCATTAACCGGCGGCTGTTTCCCACCCACGAAAACCGCGCCTATCTCCTGCGCACCGCTCTGTTAAGCGCTGGCATCGCCGCATGCGGTTCGGTGCTCTGGATTCTCATCGCGCAGCTGCACGCCCCACTGCCGAACGTGCTCGCTGAAACCCCGTTGCGCTTCCTGCCCACCGTGGTGGCCCTGATACTTCCCCACCACGTAATCCCCACGTCCTCCCTCGCCTGGTTCCTTTACGAGTGGATAGGAAACGCCTTTTGGTTCTTCGTGGCCTTCCGCCTCTATCGCGGTTTCTCCCGGCCCACCGATCCAACGAATGAGGCGGATCTCCGCACCGCGCGCCGCCTGCTTGAATCCGGCACCGGCGACCACCTTTCCTTTATGACGCTGTGGAAATCCAATCGCTACTTTTTCCACGGCGATTCCTTTGTGGCTTACCGCGTCTCCAACGGTGTCGCCCTCACCCTAGGCACGCCCGTGGGCCGCGATATCAGCGCCGAATTCGCAGCCTTCGCCGCCCACCAAGGCTGGGCCGTGGCCTGGTATTCCGTCAACGCGGACTTCGCCGCCGCCCACCCGGAGCTCAAGCGCGTCCACGTTGCCGAAGAGGCCGTCTTGCCCTGCCGCACAGAGTTCAAGGGAAAGAAATTCCAGAACGTGCGCACCGCCCGCAATAAAGCAACCAAGGAAGGAATTCGCACCCGCTGGACCAGTTGGGCTGAACTCGACCTGACCACCATCGCCAAGATCACCGCGCTCAGCGAGGAATGGGTAGCAGAAAAGGCGCTGCCCGAAATGGGATTTACCCTCGGCGGGCTAGAAGAAATGAAAGTCCCCGGCACTCGCCTGCTGCTTGCCGAAGCCCAGGACGGCACCCTCCACGGCGTCACCAGCTGGATGCCCGTCTTCGAAAACGGCTCCATCGCGGGCTATACCCTCGACGTCATGCGCCGCAACGAGCACGGCTTCAAGGGAGTTATGGAACTGCTCATCTCAGAAGCCTTGCTCATCGCAAACGCCGAGGGCTGTGCCTGGATCTCCTTATCCGGCGCCCCTCTGGCCGGGCAAGCACCGTCGCCCTCCTGGCTCGACAATCTCTTGCAGCGCCTAGGCAATGAGGTCGAGCCCTTCTACGGATTCCACAGCCTGGCGGCAAGCAAAAAGAAGTTCCAGCCCGAAGAGCACCCATGGTTCCTGTGCTACGACGACGAGCTGAAACTTCCTAATATCGGTCTAGCGACGATGCACGCCTACCTTCCAGACCTCAAGACCACGGATGCGGTCAAGGCCTGGATATCCAGGCATTAATCCGCAATCGCCTCCAGCGGCGGCGTCTTTGCCGCGCGTTGCGATGGCCATACCGCTGCAATGATGCCCACAACTGCGGATCCCAGCAGCATGGTTACCAACATGCCCCACGGAACCTCGGCGCCGCCAAGGCCCTGATCATTCAAGATCTCAATGAAGGACCAGCCCAAGCCGAGGCCAATGAGAATTCCCATGATCGCACCAAAGAGCGAAATCTGGACCGACTCCAGTGTGATCATCCTGCGGATTTGGCGGCGCTGCGTACCCACCGCACGCAACATGCCAATCTCCTGGCGGCGTTCGATAACACCCAAGGTCAAGGTATTGACAATACCCAGTACCGCGATGATCACGGCTAGTGCGAGAAGACCGTAGAGAATGGCCAGCATCTGGTCGATGAAGCCAGCGGCCTGACCCGCGTATTCCTTACCGGTATTGACCTGCACCACCACGAGATCCTTGACGGCATCCTCGAGGTTATTGCGCAGCTCTTCCTTGTCATAGCCTTCTTGACCTAAGACGCCCACCATCTGCACGGAGAATTCACCGTCAGCGGCGACCTGTTCTGCCACGTCCTGCGAAACCACCATATTTTGAATGGTCTCGATGGGTTCAAAGGTACCGACCAGTTTCGCTTCCGCAGTCTTGCCCGGCTCGCTCCCGGTGACCTCGTAGGTCTCTCCTACCTTCCAGCCATTTTCTTTGGCGAAGTCTTCCGTGGCGGCAAAGCCACCTTCAATATTGGCATCGCCTTCCACCATGTTCATCGCCAGCATCGAGGTAGGGTCAGCATCCACCGTCACGGTGAACAACCCGCCGCTACCAAAGTCCAAGGAGGCCTGACCGTCCACGGCAACCGGCGCCGAGCCGACGGTAATGACCTTATCCACACCGTCTGCCTCTGCGGCACGCGCACCGGTTTCCTTCGGCGTCGGGAAGTTTCCGGAGCTTGGTCCGGACAAAATATAGTCCGACGTAATAGTTTGGTCCACCGTATCCGAGATGGAAGCCTTCATTGTCTGTCCCAGCATGCCGATGCTCGTGACCAATGCCACGCCCAAGGTCAGGGCAAAGGCCGTGGCGGCGGTGCGGCGCGGGTTACGCCGCGAGTTGGTAGCAGCCAGCTTGCCGATGGACCCGAATGGTGCACCGATAGCCCTGCCCAGCGTTGGCACCAACGGCAAAGAGAGTGCGGGCCCGGCCAGGAAGAAACCAATAATCACTCCGACGGCGCCGAGGCCAACGAGAATGGCGCGGACGTTCGTTTCGGCATCGCTAAGCACGCCTGCAAACGCCGCGATAATGCCGCCAATCATGATGATGGCACCGAAGATCGTGCGCACCTTTAACGAAGAGCCGGAGGCCGACTCCGTCGTGCGCATCGCCTCAACCGGTTCCACAGCACCCGCGCGCCGCGCCGGAGCCCACGCGGAGACCACGGTGACAATCGTGCCCAAAATAATGGGGACCACCACGGCCGACACGCTCAAGCCCAAGCCACCGCCGATGTCCATCCCATTGGCGCCCATAACCGCCTTGATAACGGCGACCAATCCCACGCCGGCAAGAACGCCGACGATGGAGCCCAGCACACCAACGATAACGGATTCCACCACAACGGAATTGGTGATCTGGCGACGCGAAGCGCCCAAAGCGCGCAGCAGAGCAAACTCCTTGATGCGCTGGGCCACAATCATGGAGAACGTATTGGCAATAATAAAGGTGCCCACCAACAAGGCAATCAGACCAAAGGCAACGAGGAAGTAGTTCACAAACTTCAATGCCTCAGTCATTGCTTCACTGGTTTGCTCTGCCAGGCGCTCACCGGATTCGACTTTGATGTCGAACTTGTTATTGAGGTCATCGACAAGCGCATTCGCATCCACGCCATCAGCAGCAGAGACCTTCAGCTGGGAGGGATCACCAAAGCGTTCTAGGTAATTCGCCTCGTCCATGCGCAGCTCGATGCTATCGCCCTGCTCTACCGGCGGTTCCGCGATACCCGCGACCTTAACCTCGTCCTGGCTATCCGGATGAACCACCACAAGCTTCTGTCCAACGGAAATATCGTATTTCTCCGCAGCAGAGGAATTGATCGTTACCTCATCTAAGGCTTGCGGCTCATTGCCTTCAATGAGCTCACTAGCGCCGCCGACGGTTTTATCCGCAGGATAATACGGCACGAGGCTCGCAGTACCGCTCTGAGTTTGGAAGGCCTCCGAGTTTTCATCGGCAACAACTACCGTCTGCGAGTCAGCGACGTTGATGTTTTTAACCTCGGGATCATCAAGCAGCTGTTGGCGCAGCACTTCATCCAGCTTCTGGTCACTATCGTCATTCTCACTGACCACTGCGTCTACACCGCGGAATTGGTTATCCACCGCGGAATCAAAAGTGGCCTTTAATGAGTTAGTGAACATGAAAGAGCCAGCAATAAAGGCGGTGCCTAAAACCACCGCCAAAATTGTCAGCCCAAGGCGCAACTTATGCGCCAAAATATTGCGCACGGATACCCTGCGCATTGCGTTTCCGCGTGCCATTTAACCCTCAATCTCTGCCATTACATTGTGAATGGCCTCCATCGTTGGATCCTGCAGTTCATTAACGAGCTTGCCATCAGCAAGGAAAACAACGCGATCGGCATAAGACGCCGCTTTAGCATCATGCGTCACAATAACCACAGTCTGGTCATCCTGGTCCACTGCAGTCCGCAGAATATCCAGCACCTCAGCCGAGGAATTGGAGTCCAAGTTACCCGTAGGCTCATCTCCAAAAATAATCTCCGGCCGCGACACTAAGGCGCGAGCACAGGCCACACGCTGCTGCTGACCACCAGACAATTCCGCCGGACGGTGCTCCAACCGCTCCGCCAGCCCCAGGCGACGCGTGACTTCCTCGAACCATTGCTTGTCGACGTCCTTACCCGCAATGTCAGTCGGCAGCGTAATGTTTTCCGCCGCCGTCAAGGTAGGGACCAAGTTGAAAGACTGGAAAATAAATCCCAGGCGATCACGACGCAGCGCCGTAATGTCTTTGTCATTGAGGTGGGACATATCGGTATCTCCGATAAACGCCGACCCAGAAGTAGCAGAGTCTAATCCTGCCATCGTGTGCATCAACGTAGATTTGCCCGAACCCGAGGGGCCCATAATGGCCGTGAATTGGTTCTGTCCAAACTCAATAGAAACGTGATCAAGGGCGATAACAGCCGTGTCATCGCTTCCGTATTGCTTAAACAAGTCAACGGCGCGTGCCGCGGCATCAGTCATAAAGCGTGTTCTCCTTGTAAATGGGAAATTACCTCTCTATATAGTAACCCGCTTATTCGCAGTCTCTCATCATCCCATGGGCTGATTTGGGCGTATTGGTGTGGTGGTGTTGGGTTGGTGGGGTTTATTTTTTGTTGTTGTGTTTGTTTCTTTTGTGGTTGAGGAATTGTGTCCAGGTGTAGTGCCAGTGTGTGTTTGTGGTGGCGAGTGGTCCTTTCGGGTGGTCTGTTTGGTAGGTTCCGTCGGTGTGTAGCCAGGCGATGGTGCCGGTGATTGGGTCCATGATGTAGTGGACTCGCTTGTCGGTTTTGATGTTGTGGTGGTGTTGGCACAGGGTGACGAGGTTGTCGGGGTTGGTGGGTCCGCCGTTGTTGTATTCGATGCGGTGGTCGAGTTGGCATGTGTGTGCTGGGGTGGTGCATCCGGGCCAGCGGCAGGTGAGGTCTCTTCCTTGTGTGTAGGCGCGGATGTGGCTGGTGGGCTGGTAGTTTTCGGTTTCTTGTGGTGTGAGTTGTCGGGTGAAGGTGTCGATGTTTTCTAGGTTGGTGATGCGGGACCAGCCGTAGCCTGGGAAATACACTTTCGTATCACCAG
>NZ_JAKRMY010000027.1 GCF_022346005.1 Corynebacterium sp. ACRPS | reverse complement strand
TTCTTTTCAATCGCATCAATCTTGGCCTTATCAGCCGGATCTCGTCTCGCCATAGTAGTCATTCTGGTTCATCTCCTTATGCGGGTTAGGTTCCCACACACAAACCATTAGACACTCTCAGGTTTCCTTACCGGCATCAACTGAACCGCCCATGAAGTTGTGAAAAGCCGCTGCCGCAGGGACTCGACCACGTTAGCGCGACAGAAATTTGAAGTGCCCCGGGTTTTGTTCCTAGGACATTTCAGTGAGCTTTGTTCATCGGAGCCCACGGGGACACTGGAGACTACAAGTACACGTTAGACGCCGCCAGTAGTGCCGCCAAACACTTACGGCACTACTGGCGGAACTTCCTGCCGCTTCCCCACTAGCGCGCGGCGCCGGCACACTCTCAAAGTTCGTGCGCAAGGCGCAGCGAAATCTATCTCAACAGCGCCCCGCAGATAACCCGGACGAACTTCTAGACCTGGCCACCAGTCTCAAAGAAAAGCTGGAAGGGCAAATTCTAGTGGCCAGCCGGGCGCACACGGGCAACGGAGACGCTCTGGTCAGCGCGGCCCTCGTGTTCGATATCTACTCCAGCGATTTGCTTTGCCGTGGGGCAGACCACCGGGGTAATGAGGTTGATGCCGCGTTCGCGCAGCTTCTCAGACTCCACCGCGATGATGGGGGTGCCGGCGCGGACGACATCGCCCTTGTCCACGAGCTTAGTAAAGCCCTCGCCCTTCAATTCCACGGTATCGATGCCGATGTGAATGAGCAGGTCAAGACCTTCTTCAGTCCGCATGCCAAAGGCATGGCCGGTCTTGAAGACCATCGTGATGGTGCCATCTACTGGGGCACAGACATCGAAGGCATCGATCTCGGTAGGAATGACGGCGAAGCCTTCGCCCACCATGCCCTGAGCAAAGGACTCATCGGGGACCTCGGAGAGAGGCACGACGGTTCCCTCGAACGGGGCGCGGAGCTCCACATCGGTCCCGATTTTCTCTGCGGGGAGAGAATCTTCGCTAGGCTTCGCCGGCGCCGTAGCTACCGCTGCAGAGCCGGTGCGCAGCTGTTGGTTGACCTCGTCAAACATGAACTGCACGGAGGGGCCCACGATGACCTGCACGTTCTTTTCGGAGGGGTGGATGACGCCGGAAATCCCGGCGCGCTTGATAGTGGGGTCATCGACAAGCGCGCGATCCTTCACACCCACGCGCAGGCGGGTGGTGCAGTAGTCCAAGGAATCGATATTGTCCTTGCCGCCGAGACCCTCGATGATGCGGGAGGCGGAAGCGGCGGTCTTATCATCGCCTGCGGCGGCATCGTCGTCTTCAGGGGCGTCCTCGTCATCGCCGCGGCCCGGGGTCTTCAGGTTAAACCAGCCGATGAGGTAGTAGAATATAACGAAATACAGGGCGAAGAAAATAACGCCCATAATTAGGAGCATGTACCACTTATTCGCTAGCGGGTTTTGCGAGGACAACAGCATGTCCACGAAACCTGCGGAGAAGCCGAAGCCCGCGGTCCATTCCATCGTGGCGGCGATAAAGACGGAGAGGCCGGTCAGCAGCGCGTGCACCACATAAAGCAGCGGGGCGACGAACATAAAGGAGAACTCCAGTGGCTCAGTCACGCCGGTGAAGAAGGAAGCTAGGGCGCCTGCGGCCATGAGGGAGCCGATGACCTTGCGGCGGCCCTTGTCCGCGCGCAGGTACATGGCCAGGGCGGCACCTGGCAGGCCGAACATCATGATTGGGAAGAATCCGGCCTGGTAGCGCCCAACAACTCCGTCCACGGTGCATTGTCCGTTTTCCCAAATACCAGGGCACTCTGCGGCGGAGGTAGCCGCGGCGGCCGCGTCGATAGTGGATTGGCCGGATTGGAAGTTACCGATGTCGTTAATACCAATAACGTCGAACCAGAACACGGAGTTCAGTGCGTGGTGCAGACCCGTCGGAATGAGCAGGCGGTTGGCCACGCCGTAGATGCCCGCACCCGCAGCACCGAGGCCCTGGATGGAGGTACCGAAGTTGAAGAGCGCGTGGTAAATGAAGGGCCATACGAAGTAGAGGATGGCGGAAACCACGATGGCGAAAAGCGCAGTGAGGATGGGGACGAGGCGGCGGCCAGAGAAGAAGGCCAGGAAGTCCGGCAGCTTAGTGCCATGGAAGCGGTTATAGATCATCGCCGCCATGATGCCTGCAAGGATGCCGAAAAGAACGTTGCCGTCACCGACTGCATTCCAACCTTCAGCCGCCCATTCGACGGCTTCGTCGCCCGTAAGAGCCTCGGGATCTTCGATGCCGCGATAGCCGGCCACCGCGTCGGGGCCCAAGAGCTTCATGAAGGTGGCATACGCCAGGAAACCGGACAGTGCGGAGGCACCATTGGAGTCTTTGGCCAGGCCAAAGGCGATGGCTACGGCGAAGATCCAGCCCAGGTTATCCAGCACGGCACCACCGGAGCTGACGAGCAGCTGCGCGACCACGTTATCCTGGCCGGCAACGCTGGCTATCCAGTAGCCAACGCCGCCGAGGATCGCCGCGACAGGCAGTACTGCCACGGCGCCCATCAGCGCCTTTCCGAGCCGCTGCAGCGGCCCCATAATATTGAGTTTCACGGGAGGAGTCCTTTCAAAGGTGTAAAGAGGTAAAAGAGGGCTTTAGTGCGGGCGGTGCTCATCCACAAAGCGGTAGTACTCGTGATCTTCCAGCTGGGAAGCCGCGTCTTCATCGAGAATCACCGTGGCCCGCTGGTGTAGCTGGAGGACCGAGGCCGGGCAGTGCGCGGACAGCGGGCCCTCCACCATGTCGCGGACCGCGCTGGATTTTTCAGTCCCAGTGGCCAGCAGCAATAGGTGGCGGGCTTCGCTGATGGTGCCGAGCCCCTGGGTTAGCGCATAGCGAGGAACACTGTCCGTGTTCTCGAAGAAGCGGGCATTATCCTGCACCGTCCGCGGGTGCAGCGTTTCCAGGCGCGTGCGCGATTGCAAGGAGCTGGAGGGCTCATTAAAGCCGATGTGCCCATTGCCACCGATGCCAAGCAGCTGGATATCGATGCCGCCAGCATGGCGAATGGCCTGGTCATAGGCGGCTGCGGCGCGGTCCGAGTCCGCGGCATCGCCCTCGGGGCTCTGCACTAACTCATCGATGAAGTCGACGTGGCTGGTAAATACGCGGCGGATGGTGGAGTAATACGACTGCTCATGGGAGCGAGCCAGCCCCACGTATTCATCGAGGAGGAAGGCGCGGCTGCGAGCGAAACTCACCTCCTGGCGCTCGTAGCGGGCGGTGAGTTCTTGATACATCGCTACCGGAGTAGAACCCGTGGCCAGCCCCAAGGTGGCCCCGGCGTTGGCATAGCGGACGAAGATATCGGCGGCGGCAATAGCCACCTCTGCTGGTGTGGAACGAATGAGGATATCCATGCAGTGCTTTCCTAACGTAAATCAGTATCTGTCGCGGCGGCGATGTCGATACCATCAGCGATGACTCGCACAGGTTCGAATCGAGCATTCAGGCCCACGAGGTTGGCGCGCTTACCGGGAGCCAAACGGCCCACGTCCTTATCCCCCAACACGTCCGCAGCCGTGGTGGAAGTAAACCGAACCGCTTCCTCTGCGCCGTGGCGCGCGGCAAAACGCGCAAATTGCTGCGCCAAGGTGGAGGTTCCACCGGCGATGGCGCCGCTGTCCACCCGCGCCACGCCATCGGTCACGGTAACGGGCAGGGAGCCCAGCTCATAGGAGCCATCGGCCATGCCGGCAGCGGCCATCGCATCGGTGACCGCAAAGGAGCGGCGGTTATAGGCCATATCCACGGTGCCATCGGCAAGATGCACGCCATCGGCAATAAGCTCTACCCCCGCATCGCCCGCTTTCGAGCCGGTGAGTAGCGCGGCCACCGTGCCGGGTGCACGGTGGTGGATGGGCGGCATGGCGTTAAAAAGGTGGGTGCCGGTCACGGTGACGCCCAAGTCTTTCGCCTGCTCCATGATCCGCAGCGTGGTCTCATAATCGGCTTCGGTATGGCCCAAGCTGGCGATAATATCGTGTTCTGCACAAACCTCAAGGATCTCTGCAGCGGCCTGGGTTTCTGGGGCGAAAGTAATGGACCGCAGGTGGCCGCGGGCGGCGTCGATCACCGCGCGGAAAAAGTCTGGGTCTCCCGGCACGATGCGCGATGGATCCTGCGCGCCACATTTGGCCGCGGCGATAAACGGGCCTTCCATATGGATGCCGGCGATATCCCCCTCATCTGCCAGCGTGGCAAGCAACTCCGCCCGCGCGCACAGCTCCGCTTGCGTCCCAGAAACCATGCTGGCTATCAGCGTGGTGGTGCCGTGGGCGCGATGAAAGCGCGCGGCGGCGCGGCACTGGTCATAATCACCATTGGGAAAGCTTCCACCATTGCCGCCGTGATTGTGCAGGTCCACAAAACCTGGAACCCACAGCAAAACGTTTGGGTCACCGGCTTGCCAGTCCGCGTGCGCTGCGGGGACATCGCCAAGCGAGATGTCTTCAATGCGCCCGCCAAAGTTCAGCGCACCAGCGCGCAGCTCGACGTTCTCGTCGATGTACAGGCCTTCTACGCGGCCCTTCGTCTGTGTCTGCATATTTCGTTCACTTTTCTGTTGTGTGGGCAGGCACCATCCCATAAACGCGCCGATATCCCAGCGCAGCACTATGTTATAACCTATTGGTACCATACCCCAGTGTCAATGATGTCACTTTCACTTTTTTATGTGAGATTTTCGAGGACTATCGACTGTGATGCTCAACTTCGTTTAGGCATAGACCCGCACCAGCCACTGGACTACATTGATCTTTAGGAAGTATCGCTTGCCGATGCCACCTCTACCCTCGGCTTCTCTCTAGCAAGCGCGCTACCTACGCCAACCACCGCGTCACGTCAGGAGAACGTAAATATGGATTTAAAACCAGAAACTATTGTTTCTAATATTTTAAGCGATATTGCGGAAGTAAATGATTGGGCCAGCATTGCTGATGCCACCGGCGCTAATGACATAAACTCTTCCCACGCCACCCCTGACGAGGTTTTCACCATCCTCACTGCTGTTAAAAATAGTCCCGATTTGGCCCTCGGAACTGTCACAAATGAGTTCAAGGATTTCCCTGATAGCTGGTCGCCGCGTGATATAACAGACCGGATCTTTGCCTCGTCAGATCCCACCCTCTCGATGATGGATATCTTTATGCGCCCGACCAATGAATGACCTACGGAAGAATAGAGATGAAAACTGACCACGTATCTCCTTTAAGTTACGTAGCCCTTAGCACTGTGGTTGTTGCTTCATGACTAGCCCTATATGTGCATTTTGAGACATATCCATGCTCATTGCCTTGATAATCAGTCTGCTCAACTGGGCCCTCCGGTCTTGTCATCAAGCAGCTACCCTGCAAAAGCGCAGGGATAAATTGGGTGCGATCTACTGTCTAAATGACCACTAAGAGTGCTCTTCCGCGATATCGCGCATGCAATTATTATTATTGAAATTATAACCGTTTCATGTCCTTCACAAGTACTCGCCTCGGACATGGCGGGATCCTCATCTCAAGGAGCACACCATGACCAGTCGTTCACCCGCACCGCCGCGGCACCGGTCCCAGTACGTTCTCTTGGCCGGCTTAGCCGTCTCGGTGGCCTATGCCGTCGTCCATATCGCGTTTTCTGATCCGGCCCTGATCGAAGGCACCGCACCCGCGCGCCTTTCCTTACGCAATTACCTTGGCCCAGTGCTGGGCTCTGGCATGGTGTGGGCATTATTTGCCTACCTCATGGGCAAGGCGTGCGCCCACCGGTGGAGATCGGCCTTTTTCGCAGGAGCCGGCATACTCTTGTTCATGTTGGCAGTGCACTACGCGCTGCTTTTCACCTTTGGTATCTACGACTGGCAGACGGCTTTTTCCTCTAATGCCACGTGGTTCCTCTTCGCCCTTATCGCCGGGCCACTTTTCGGCGTGGCGGGGGCTTTGTCCCACAGGTTCGGCTGGCTAGATTACGTTGCCGTGCTCGGCTTCGTGCTGGAGCCACTGATTACTGGGCTTATCCCAGGCAATAGTATCGAACCGCAGACCACGACCACCCCCGGATATCTTGCCGCGGTAACGCTGTGGATGATCGGTGCGGTTTTCCTCTACTGCGAACGCCGGGCTCCTATTAAGGGGTAGCCACATCCCCAGCGGCCCACCATCCGGGCATGCCATGGACCCCGGCCCCGGGCGCAGTGGAACTCGATGCCATGAATATTCCCGGCGCGAGCCGGTGCGGGTGCGCGGAGAGGCGCGGGCGCAGCACGGTCTGCAGCCCGGTCATGGCGCCACCGGCAATATCGCCACCCAACAGGTTGGGATTCCAGCGCTCCAGGTCAGCTGGGCTCGTCGCGCGGGTGGCCAGGATGGTATCGCGAAAACCGGGTGCGAAACGCTCGATCTGCCGCGCAATGAGGCCGGTCACCTCCCCCGGATAACGCTCCTCATAGCCATGCGGCACGTGCGCATAGGTCCACAGCACCAGCCCGCGCGAGGGGTCGGCCACGTACTGTTGGCACACCATGACCAGGGGATTTTCGGGCATGCGGCGCTTGCCGATATCCCTTTCTGCCCCACCAATCTCCTCCACGCTGCCGCCCACGTGGACGGTGCCCGCTTGGCCCACGCGGGGATCGGCCCACGGCACGGGTTCGCTTAAGTGAAAGTCGACCTTGTACACCGCGCTGCCATAGCGCCACCGCCGCAGGGATCGCTGGGTCCGGGCAGGAAGATCGAGCCCGCCCAGCCTAAGGATCTGGCGCGGGGTGAGGTTGAGGATCAGGGCATCGGCGCGGGGCAGGCTACGCACATCGGTGATGTCGGCGCCGGTGTGGATGCGGGCTTTGTGAGAGCGGAGGAGGGAGACGAGGGCATCGGCAAGCGCCTGCGTACCACCTTCCACCACTGGCCAGCCGCGGGTCATGCCGAGCGCGCCAAAGAGCAGGCCGAATGCGGAGGTAAAAGCCCTGGTAGGCGAGGTAATGGCGTGCACCGCGCTACCGGCGAATAAGGCACGCGCCTGCGGGGAAGTAAATGCCGCCCGCGCGAGCGCGCTCGCCGGGAGCACGCCCGGCGCGCCAAATTGCACCAAGCGGACCGCGTGCTCGGGCCAGCGCACCAGCGGGGTGAGCGCGTTGTTCACGTGTGCGTCGATATTGCGCACCACGTGGCCGTGCAGGCGGGTCCACGCCCGGGCATCGGTGCCGAGCCCCGCGGCGGTCTCCTCGAGGGAGGTGTGAAGAATGCCCGCCGGCGCGCCCTCTAGTGGAT
The DNA here is from genome assembly GCF_022346005.1 of Corynebacterium sp. ACRPS. Classification (GTDB taxonomy): domain Bacteria; phylum Actinomycetota; class Actinomycetes; order Mycobacteriales; family Mycobacteriaceae; genus Corynebacterium. The sequence continues at coordinate 7,116 of NZ_JAKRMY010000027.1, read as the reverse complement.
GGGCCATGGGATAGCGCGCATGGCGCCAGCGCAGGCCGTGCGATTCCAGATCCAGCGCGCGGAAGGCCGGGCTCGCGATGCCGAAGGGGTGGCCGGCCGCGCCGAGATCGACGATGGTGCCCGGGAAGATCTCCGTCGACGATGCCGCCGCCCCACCGGGCTTGCTGGCGCGCTCATACACATCCACACGCCAGCCGGCCGTGGCGAGGCGGGCCGCAGCGGTAAGCCCATTGGGCCCTGCGCCGACGATCACAGCGTGCGGTTGTTTATCCACAATCCTCCTTGTGCAGGTCAGTGGCCCCAATCTACCTATTCGCCCACACGATGGGTACAAAGTTATCCACAGGCTGTGGAAGAAACCTGTGGAATATTAATTTCACAGACTTATCCCCACCCTGTGGATAAGTGTTTTCACGGGCTTCCACAGGTGATTTTGCGGCCGTCGATACCGCTATAACCTGTGTGATCAGGGAAAACTCCGGAAAAGCGTTCGGTAAATTACAAGAATGTGGTTATCCACAATGTGGATAACTATTGTGGATTTCTTTCGCACACCCATTCCGGTGATCAAATTCCACAGTTATCCCCAAACCCCAGCTCGCAGGGCTAATAACACAATGATGACCGCAGCGGTGAGAGCGACACCCGCCCAGCGCACAGAATTGTTTCGATGGAAGAGGAACAAGCTCAAGATGATGCCGGTGCACAAGCCACCAAGATGCCCCCACAGGGAGACCCCCTCTGCGACGAAGGTATAGCCCACATTGACCAATACGAGGACGATGGGCGCGCGCAGATCCATCCCGCGTTGCCGGAAGACGCCCACCAGCATGCCCATCAGCGCAAAGATCGCCCCGGAGGCACCTACCGTGGGCGTGCCAAAATCGAACCACAGCACCATGGCGGAAGCGCCCAGACAAGAAACCAGATACGCGGCAATGTATAACCCGGTATCGAGGGCGCGCTCTACTTCCCTACCAATGAGCAGGAGCATCACCATATTGACCGCGAGGTGCCCGCCGTCCAAGTGCATGAATTCCGAAGACAGCACCGTAAGTGGCGCATCGGCGTACTGCGGTCCCCACAGGGCCCAGTCTTGGCTCAGCGTGGAGAGAAAGAAGGTCTCGCCCAAAGTTCGAGCTTGTACCGCGGTAATTGACCACGCGATGATGCAGATCGCGGCGATGGCCGAGGTAACGGGGGCGGTTCGCAAATAATTTTTCACCATGGCGTAGAAGCTGACCCTTTGTTGGCATTCGGATAAAACTAAACGAACCCGGCACCACAGCAAGGTGTGTGGTGCCGGGCGCGGAGCGAGGAAAACGCTTAGGCGATATCGATGGACTCGATGACAACGTCCTCGTGCGGACGGTCCATGCGGTCGGTGTCGACCTTGCCAATCTTGGAAACGACTTCCTGCGAAGCCGGGTCCGTAACCTCACCGAAGATGGTGTGGTGGTTGTTCAGGTGCGGGGTCGGCGCCACGGTGATGAAGAACTGGGAGCCGTTGGTGCCTGGGCCGGCATTCGCCATGGCCAGCAGGAATGGGCGGTCGAACTGCAGCTCTGGGTGGAACTCGTCCTGGAACTGGTAGCCCGGGCCACCGCGGCCGGTGCCGGTGGGGTCGCCGCCCTGAATCATGAAGTTATCGATGATGCGGTGGAAGATGGCGCCATCGTAGAACGGGCCGGACTGCTCGCCCTTTGCGTTCTGGGTGGAGTAGTCCTTTTCGCCCTTGGCCAAACCGATGAAGTTTTCAACGGTTACCGGTGCGTGGTTACCGAAGAGATCGATAACAATATCGCCGTAGTTGGTATGCATCGTTGCAGTTGCGGTCTTCTGAGTCATGCCAGCCATTGTAAAGAATTTACTTCCTCTCCGCTGTGCAAGACATAACGCTCTCAGCGATCGCGCCACCGTTTTCCCCTAGTCGGCCGACAGGGCTTGTCCCCCAAATAGCCAGCTAACCACGAGGGCACCGGGATCGATGACTCCCTTGCTGCGATCGCCCAGATAGGACGCGCGCCCCTTCTTGGCGGCAATCTTTCCGGTTTCTTCCACGCCCTCGCGCGCGGCCTCGTACAGGGCCTGGAGCGTTTGCTCGTCTGGGCGTTCTGCGCCGATTTCTTGCGCCTTCTCCGCGGCCGGAATGAGCGCATCGAGCATGGTGCAATCACCGCGCTGCGCGCCGCCCAGTTCTTGAATAAACTCCGCCGCGCTGCTCAAACCTTCTGCTAAAGTCTCCGCGCGGGCCATGTCGTTGAAGAAGCTGCCGAAGACCGCGCCCGAGGTTCCGCCCGCCAGGACGAGGAAGCGCTTGGCCAGGCCGGTGAAAATCTCATCATCCGCGCCGCGCAGCGGCAGTTTAATGCTTTCAAGCGCCGCCTCCATATTGGTACCGAAGTCCCCATCGCCGGCCTTGCGGTCAAGCTCGGTCAGCTCCTCGATAGAAGATTGCACGCGGTCAACGAAGTCACTCAACCACTGGTTCTCTTCGCCCTCGGTAGGCAGTTCATCCTCGAAGGTAATCCGCGCCGATTCCACCTGCTTGGCACCGCCCAAGGTATGGGGCCAGGCGGGGGCTTGGGTTGGGGCATCGATAAGCTCAAGCAGCTCATCGTCGGCCTTGAGCAACGTGATGGATACGCCGTGCATATTGACCGCGGTAACGAAGTTGCCCACCATGGAGCGCACTACCGTAATTCCTTTCTCCGCCAGCTGTGCAGACGCCTCGCCGAATACCAGGCTCAGTTCCAAAGGCGTGGTGCCGCCCAAACCGTTGACCAGGCACACCACCTCGTCGCCGCTGCTGATGTCGAGGGCAGCACTCAGCTTTTCCAGCACGGTGGCGACGATGGCATGGGCATTATCGACCTTTTCCGTGTGCGTGCCGGGCTCGCCGTGGATGCCCACGCCGACTTCCATGTGCCCGTCGTCCAAATCAAAGGTCTCGCGCCCCGTGGTGGGCAAAAAGCCGGATCCCAGTGCCACGGACATGCTGCGGGATTGATCGGAGGTACGTTCCGCAAGCTCGGTGACCTTATCCAGGTCATCGCCGCGATACGCCGCGGCACCGGCCACCTTTTCCACCAGGATCGTGGCACCGGTACCGCGCCGGCCGGGGCCCTCGCCGGTGCCTTCGGTAGCAATATCATCGGCAACCAAGACGGAACGCGTATCCACGGCCTCTGCTGCGTTGCGCGCCACGGTGAAGTTCATGACATCGCCGGTGTAGTTCTTCACAATGTGCAGCACTCCCCTGCCCTGGTCGGCCCACTGCGTGGCTTCGCTGACCTGGACCGCATTCGGGGAGGTAAAAAGCAGGCCCGGGCAGGCTGCGGCGAGCATGCCTTGCCCAATGAAGCCGGCGTGCATGGGCTCGTGGCCGGATCCGCCACCGGAGATGACCGCGACCGCCGGTTTATCATCTGCCGTACGCAGCGGGGTGCTGCGCCCGATGAAGCCCGCATCGTGCCAGGTGGCATCGGGATGCTGGGCGATGAACCCGGCCAGGGAATCAGACAGGAAGGATTCTTGGCTATTGCGAAATGCTGAGTGCTTCATAGCGCCCACGGTAATCCGGATCCGGCCATAGCGTCGCGGGTGGGTACAAGATCACGAAAACGCTATGCAGACCGGCTGCATAGCGTTTCCTTTAAGAACCTAGAATTTCGCAGATTCTATTTAGAGGGCGTTGCGCACCACATCGCGGGCTTCCACCATGTTGCGCAGGGAGGTTTCGGTCTCCTCGTAACCGCGGGTCTTCAGGCCGCAGTCCGGGTTAACCCACAGGCGGTCCAGCGGCACGTTCTTGAGTGCGGCGCGGATAAGCTCTGCCATTTCCTCCACGGAAGGCACGCGCGGGGAGTGGATATCGTAGATGCCAGGTCCAATCTCAGAGTGGAAGGTCTCATCGATATCCTCCAGCAGCTCCATGCGGGAACGTGCAGCCTCAATGGAGGTGACGTCTGCGTCCAGGCCGGCGACGGCGTCGATGATCTGGCCGAACTCCGAGTAGCACAGGTGGGTGTGGATCTGGGTGGTGGGCTTGGCCTCGAGGGCTACCAGGCGGAAGGAGCGCACTGCCCAGTCCAGGTAGGCCTTGCGGTCCTGCTCGCGCAGCGGCAGCAGCTCGCGCAGGGCTGGCTCATCGATCTGGATGATGTCGATGCCGGCTTCCTCCAGGTCGCGAACCTCATCTGCCAAGGCCACGCCCAGCTGGTCCGCGGATACGGACTGGTGCACGTCATCGCGGACGAAGGACCACGCCAGGATGGTGACCGGGCCGGTCAGCATGCCCTTGACGTGCTTTTCCGAAAGCGACTGTGCAAACTTCGACCACTCGGTGGTCATAGCAGCCGGGCGGGAGATGTCACCCACAACGATCGGCGGACGGGTACAGCGGGAACCGTAGGACTGTACCCAGCCGTTTTCGGTGGTGACGAAGCCATCGAGCAGCTCCGCGAAGTACTGCACCATGTCATTGCGCTCTGGCTCGCCGTGGACCAAGACGTCCAGGCCGAGGCGCTCCTGCAGCTCGATGACGGACTTAACCTCGTCCTTGAGGGCGGAGTTGTAGTCGGCATCAGAAAGCTCGCCCTTGCGGTGCGCCGCACGCGCCTGGCGGATTTCCTTGGTCTGCGGGAAGGAACCGATGGTGGTAGTCGGCAGCTCAGACAGGCCGAGCTCCTTCTGTGCTTCCTTGCGCTCATCGAAGGCCGGCTCGCGCTTGACCTCGCCTTCCGGCAGCTGGGAGATGCGCTCTTGCACGGCGGCGTTGTTGATGCGCTCGGACTCGGCGCGGGTACGAACAGCGCGGTCGCTGACGCTGTAAGCCTCTTCGGCTGCCTCTGGGCCTTGTACCAGGGCGACGACTTCCTTGACCTTTTCATTGGCGAAGGAGAACCATGGGGCGACATCGGCAGGCAGCTTGGATTCTGCCTCGACGGAGTGCGGCACGTGCTGCAAGGACACGGAGGTGGATACGGACAGCTCATCGATGCTGCCGGCCAGGTCCTCGTACTTGGAGCGCAGGTCGCGCAGGTTGGCGGCCCAGACATTGCGGCCATCGACAAGGCCGGCAACAACGTGGGTGTTCAGGTTCTTCACGCGCTCGAGGTAGCCCTCATCCAGGGCCAGGGTGCCAACAGAAAGGTCAACCTGGACGGCCTCTGGCTTGAGCTCTGCGATGACATCGAGGCCCTTGCGTGCAGAGCCGTACGGAGTGGTCAGGTAGACCTTTGGGCGCTCTTCTGCACCCAGGATGGCGGAGTATGCCTGCTTGGTATATGCAGCCAAGTCCTCATCGCTGGCGTTGGTCAGATCCGCCACGAGGGCAGGCTCTGCCAACTGGATCCACTCCACGCCAGCCTTGTGCAGCTCCGCCAGGACCTCCTGGTAGGCGGCAACGGCATCATCTAGGCGCTCGAGCGGGGCCTTGGCTGCACCCTCGGCCTGCTTGGACAGGGCCAACAGGGTAACCGGGCCAACGAGGTACGGGCGCACGGTGTGGCCTGCTTCGCGGGCTTCTTCTACCAGCTTGATAATGCGCTGTGGGTGCGCCTTAAAGGCGTGGTCATCGGCAATTTCCGGAACGATGTAGTGGTAGTTGGTGTCGAACCACTTGGTCATCTCCAGCGGCGCGGTGTCCTTATTACCGCGGGCCAGGGTGAACTCATCATCTAGGGTTTCACCGGCAACGGCACCGACGGTCAGTGCGGTTTCGAGCACCTGGTCGTAGTAAGCGACGTCCGCCGGGATGGCGTAATCCTCGGTCAGGCCGAGGTCGCGCAGGCGGTTGTAGGTATCGAGGCGCAGCGAGTGTGCGGCGGACTCGAAGGTCTCCGCATCGATGCGGCCGGCCCAGTAGGACTCGAGCGCGCGCTTCAACTCGCGGTTGGCGCCAATGCGGGGATAGCCCTCAATTGTCGCCTTGGGGAAATTAGCGTTGGTCATTGTCTACTCCGATTCGGGTTAGTAGGTCGTGAGTATTGTCGGGGTTGTTGTGGGTATATATATGGAGCCCGCTCGCCCCGCCAGCCACGATGTCGCGGGCTAGTTCGGCGGTCAGTTCCATGCCGGTTTCGTATTCTTCTTCTGGGGTTGTCGCTGCCGCGAGCGCCGACCGCACCCTTTCGGGCACGGCGAGCCCGGACAGCTCTCCCATTCGCTCCACCCGGCGCAGGCTGGTCATGGGCATGATTCCCGGAATAAGGGGAATATGCACCCCGGCCAGTTGGGCCTTTTTGGTAAAGCGCAGGTAATCCTGGGAGTCGAAGAATAGCTGGGTAATGGCGAAGTCCGCGCCGAGGCGCTGCTTTTTGAGCAAGACGTCAAAATCTTCATCTTCGTTTTTAGATTCAACGTGCCCGCTGGGATAGCACGCGACTCCGACGGCCAGGCGGCCAGCGGCGAATCGCGCGGCTTGCTGCCTTTCTAGTTGCCGGATGAGGCTTATCAATTCATCGGCATGCTGCGGATAGTGCTCCGGCAAGCCTTCCTCTGGCAGGTCCCCGCGCAGGGCCAGCAGGCCGCGGACACCGGCATCGACCAAGCGGTTAATCCAGCCGATAAGTTCCGTGCGCGAACCAGCCGTGCAGGCCAGGTGCGCAAGCGGACGCATCGAGGTGGTGCGCGAAATCCGCTCGATAAAGGCCGTCGTCCCTTCGAGCCAACCGGACCGTTTGGAACTTGTCACCGCAATATAATCCGGGTGGTAGCTTTCCAAGGTTTCCAGCAAACGGTCGATTTTGGCTTCATCGGCGTCATGGCGCGGCGGAATTACCTCGAAAGATAGCGCCAAACGCTCCGGTACCATTAGCTCTTCTTCACTCATGGAATCCAATGGTGCTGACGCCGAAAATCGCGGGCTCATAGTCACCTCCTTTTCCCGATCTCAATTGCTGTCTGGAGGAAAACGTACCAAGCTGTTCAGTTTGCGGGGTAGCGCGCCGCTAATGGTATTACCTTTGCAGGCCCATAAACAGCGCGGTTAGCCAAAATCGGCGTGAATATTAATCCACCAATCTGAACCAAGCGGTCTATTTTATGGGTGATTCCACTCCCTGAATCACCCGCCAAAACAGTGGTGGGGTGTCAAGCTGGCCACTATGCTGG
>NZ_JAKRMY010000026.1 GCF_022346005.1 Corynebacterium sp. ACRPS | reverse complement strand
CAAGCGCTTGCACTCGTGGTGCGGCTATCGCTCGCCGAACGCCTTCGAAGCCGCCGGATCAGCTACACTTACTATCGCATCTTGATTAAATCCCCGTGTCCACTTTCCGGGGTTCGGGCCCATTGGGCCTGACCCCCGGACAGTGGACACGTCGGGGGGTCAGGTCCCATCCCGCTTCTGTATTAGCTTTGTGGCTATACAGGGCGCTCAATAATTGGTTCTTTTGGGAACCCAGTGAGACCGTCCAATGCGCACGTGGCGCACTGGACGGTTTCTTATGACCGGTGTCCCTTAATCTTGGAGGGGTTCTGCCCTTTAGGAGGGGACTAGCTCGGTGAATTTGAGAAAAGAGAAATGCTCTAGGTGTTTGGAATACACCCAGAGCATTGGTGGAATTGTGGAGATCGTTTGAGTTAGGCGAGTTTAGCGGAGATTTCGATGATCTTTTCAATGACCTTCAGTGCGTCTTGAATTTTGCTGAAGTCAATGCTCTTGATGAACTTTTCGGCCTTTTCGTTGAAGTCATCAGTTTTGCTGGAGAGCTCGTCGAGCTTGGCGTGGAAGTTTTCCTTGTGCTCTTCGTGCTTGTCGCCGAGATCCTGCTTGTTATCTTGGTGCTTGCTGGAGAGCTCGTCCAGCTTGTCGTGGATGTTCTCCTTGTTGAGCTTGGAGGAGCCGTTGTCATCCTGCTCTGGGGCGGTCTCGGTGGTGGTTTCTACCGCTGCGGTGGTCTCGGCTGCAGTGGTTTCGGGAGTGGTGTCTTCAGCGAGTGCCGGTGCCACTGCGGTGGTGGTGGCGATGGCCAGGGTGGTAAGTCCGACGGATGCTTTGCGCAGCATGATTCCTCCTTGATGGAATTTTGTTTTCAAAAGGTGGGTGTTTACACCGGAAACATACTAATGCTTATTTATAAAATATTCAGCTTTTGTGTCGGAACACACAGGAATGAGTCAGGTGTGTTTTACTTTTCCTCTAAAACTTAGGGAGGTCAATCTCTGCGTATCTTGAGGATCTACAGGGGGATAAATACGTGGAGGGATGGCATCGATGAGCCTGCGCAGGGCCTCTTTCCGCGGGTTGATCTATTGGTCCTAGGGAGAGGGAAGAAGGAGCACTAATTTGCCGCCGATGAATGTGATCGCTAAAGACAGCGAGCCCTGAGATTAGTAGATTTTCGCGTTTGGGCGATTCTCTTGGTGACTGTTTTTCTGAGGCCACTGCAAAGAGAAAACTAAAAAATCCCTCTCGCCGGCGTTTATGCCTTTAGAGAGGGCTGCGAAAATGCTTCCCCACCAGGACTCGAACCTAGAATGGCGGTACCAAAAACCGCAGTGTTGCCGATTACACCATGGGGAACCACAGCGATTGCTGTAGCTATAGCGTACCTGACGCCCCCGGGTAAATAACAAATTACTAGGTAGGGGTGGGGCAAAGGATATGGTAGAAGGCATGGTTCGACAGAGAATGACCGGACGCGAGCGCCGCGAGCAATTGATTTCCATTGGGCGCGCCGCCTTCGCGGAATTGGGGTTTGAAGGCACCAGCGTTGAAGAGATTGCGTCCCGCGCCGGCGTATCGAAGCCGGTGGTCTACGAGCATTTTGGGGGCAAAGAAGGCCTGTATGCGGTGGTCGTGGATCGGGAGATGCTGGCGCTGGAAAAAGTCATTAAGGATTCTTTAGAAGAAGGCAGCTGGCGCGAGCGCATCGAGCAGGCCGTAATGGCGCTGCTGAATTACGTTGAGGAAGAAACCGATGGTTTCATCATCTTGGTGCGCGATTCGAAGCCGGGCGAGGAACGCAGTTTTTCCACGCTGCTGAATGCCGCGGTGGGGCAGGTGGCCTATATCTTGGGCGAAGCTTTTGAGCACCGCGGTATTAATCCGGAGTTAGCCAATATTTATGGGCAGGCCCTCGTTGGCATGGTCTCTACCACAGCGCAGTGGTGGTTGGATGAGCGCAGCCCGGATAAACCGGATAAGGAAGTCGTCGCTACGCATATAGTCAATCTATGCTGGAATGGTTTGTCCGGTATGGAAATTAAGCCCAAGCTAGGAGGCAGGAAGTAAATGGCGACGCCAATGCTGGCAGGTCTGCTTAAGGTCGCGGCCACGGACCCGAAGCTCAAGGGGCTTGTGGCCAATGTGGGCCAGGACCTGCACATTACGGGTATTGATCAGGCGCGCCCTTGGGCTCTTGGCACCTTGGCCCACCACGCGCCGGTGCTGGCGGTCACGGCCACCAGCCGCGAGGCGGAGGATCTCACCGCGGAGCTTACCGCGATGATGGGCGATAAAGTCGCGATGTTCCCGTCGTGGGAGACGCTGCCGCACGAGCGGCTGAGCCCGGGCGTGGATATCATCGGCAAGCGCGCGCAGGTGCTGCACAACATTGATGACCTGCGCATTATTGTCACGGCCGCGCGCGGGCTCTCCCAGCCCATCCTGCAGGACATCGAGGGCCGCGCCCCGGTGCATCTGGAAGAAGACCACGAATATAACTTTGATGATGTGGTGCGCAGCCTGGAATTTAGGGCGTATAAGCACGTGGACATGGTGGCTAAGCGCGGTGAGTTTGCCACCCGCGGTGGCATTATCGATGTCTTTCCCACCACCTTGGATTACCCGGTGCGCGTGGAGTTTTGGGGCGATGAGGTTACCGATATCCGCCAGTTCTCTGTCGCTGACCAGCGCACCATCCCGGAAATCGAGGTCGGCCGCGTGGATATCTTTACCGCCCGCGAGCTGCCGATTACGGATGCGGTGGCGCAGCGCGCGGCCAAACTGGCGTCGACGCATACCGGAAACCCAGCGCTGGTGGAGCTGCTCACCAAGGTCAGCGAGCATATTCCGGCAGAGGGCATGGAGGCGGTGTTGCCCGTGCTTTCCGATGCCCCACTGATCACCCTCTCCGAGTTCCTTCCCGCCGCCACGCACGTGGTGATGGTGGCACCGGAAAAGATCAGGCGCCGCGTGGAGGACCTGGAAAAGACCGACGCGGAATTCCTCGCCGCCGGGTGGGAGGCCGCCGCCATGGGCGCGGATGGCCCCTTGTCCACGGAAGGGCTCGATACTGAAGGTTCGAGCTACCGCTCCTTTGAGTCTTTGGAGGTCTCCATTCGCGAGGCCGGGCAGCCACTGTGGACATTTTCCCCACCGGGTATGCTGGCCGGGCCAGAGGAAGAAACCCTGCCGCTCGAGTTCGAGCCCGGGCCCACCCCGCGCGGAGATATCAAAGAAATCGACGCCATGATGGCCCAGCTGCTCGCGCATACCAACGCCGGCGGGCGCGCGGCGTTTATCGCGCCTGCCCAGGGCGCCATCAAGCGCATGGTGGAGCGCTTTGCCGAGCAGGGCATTCGCACCAAGGTGGCCACCCCCGGTTGGGAACCCAGCGCGGGCGAGGTCACCTTGTATCAGGCGCTCAGCCATGCCGGTTTGGTCTTTCCCAAGGTGCGCAAGCTCAAAGACGCTGAGGCGCTGCCGCTCGTCGTGGTCACGGAAACGGACCTGACCGGCAACCGCGTTGGCGATATTGCAGACGCTAAGCGGCGGCCGGCCAAGCGCCGCAATAAGGTGGATCCGCTGGCGCTCAAGCAGGGCGATTTTGTGGTGCATGAAACGCACGGCATCGGCAAGTTTTTGAAGATGGCCGAGCGCACCATCCAATCCGGCGATGAGACCAGCCGGCGCGAATACATCGTGCTGGAATATGCGCCCTCCAAGCGCGGGCAGCCGGCGGACCAGCTGTGGGTGCCGATGGATTCGCTGGACTTGCTCAGCAAGTACACCGGCGGCGAATCGCCCCACCTATCCAAGATGGGCGGCTCGGATTGGAAGAACACCAAGAAAAAAGCGCGCGCCGCCGTGCGCGAGATCGCTGGCGAATTGGTGGATCTCTATGCCAAGCGCCAGGCCGCTCCGGGCCACCAGTTCGCGCCCGATAACCCCTGGCAGGCGGAGATGGAGGATAATTTCCCCTTCGTCGAAACCGAAGACCAGATGTTGGCCATCGACGCGGTGAAAGAGGACATGGAATCCACAGTGCCGATGGACCGCGTGGTCGTCGGCGATGTGGGCTATGGCAAGACCGAGGTCGCCATTCGCGCCGCCTTCAAGGCGGTCCAAGATGGCACCCAGGTCGCCGTGCTGGTGCCGACCACACTGCTGGCACAGCAGCACTACGATACCTTTAGCGAGCGCATGGCCGGTTTCCCCGTCAAGATAGCGGTGCTCTCGCGCTTTACCTCCAAGAAGGAAGCCACGGAGATCTTTAAGGGGCTTGCCGATGGCTCGATTGACATCGTCGTCGGCACGCACCGCCTGCTGCAAACCGGCGTGCACTGGAAGAACTTGGGCCTTATCGTCGTCGATGAGGAGCAGCGCTTTGGCGTGGAGCACAAGGAACACATCAAGGCGCTCAAAGCCAGCGTCGACGTGCTTACCATGTCCGCGACGCCGATTCCCCGCACGCTGGAGATGTCCATGGCCGGCATCCGCGAAATGTCGACGATCCTCACCCCGCCAGAAGATCGCCACCCGGTGCTGACCTATGTTGGTGCCTACGAGGACAAGCAGGTCGCGGCAGCCATTCGGCGCGAGCTGTTGCGCGATGGCCAGACCTTCTTTATCCACAATAAGGTCTCCGATATTGAAAAGAAGGCGCGCGAACTGCGCGACTTGGTGCCAGAAGCGCGCATCGTCGTCGCCCACGGTCAGATGAATGAGGACGTGCTGGAAAAGACCGTCCAGGGATTCTGGGACCGTGAGTATGACGTTTTGGTCTGTACCACCATCGTGGAAACCGGCCTGGATATCGCCAATGCCAATACACTAATCGTGGAAAATGCCCACCACATGGGCTTGTCGCAGCTGCACCAGTTGCGCGGGCGCGTGGGCCGCTCCCGTGAGCGCGGTTATGCCTACTTCCTGTACCCCAAGGGCGCCACGCTGACCGAGACCTCCTATGACCGCCTGGCCACCATCGCCCAGAACAACGATCTGGGCGCCGGCATGGCCGTGGCCATGAAGGACCTTGAGATGCGCGGTGCCGGCAACGTGCTGGGTGCCCAGCAATCCGGCCACATCGCAGGTGTGGGCTTCGACCTCTACGTGCGCTTGGTCGGCGAGGCCGTCGAGGCCTTCAAGTCCCTGGCCCGCGGCGAGGCACCTGCGGTAACAGACGAAGGCCCGAAGGAAATCCGCATCGATCTCCCCGTGGATGCGCACATCCCAGAGTCTTATATCGACTCCGAGCGCCTGCGCCTTGAGGTCTACCGCAAGCTCGCGGCCTCGCAGGACAACAAGGATCTCACGGCGGCGCGGGAGGAAATGGAAGACCGCTTCGGTACCTTGCCCAAGGAGGTCGAGCGCTTGCTCGCCGTGGCGCGACTGCGCCACCAAGCCCGCCGCGCCGGGGTGGCAGACATTACCGTGCAGGGCACCCGCGTGAAATTCCACCCGGTGGAGCTGCCGGATTCCAAGCAGGTCCGTTTGAAGCGCCTCTACCCGGGGTCGAGCTTCCGCGCTGCGGCCAAGGCCATCAACGTGCCCTTCCCCAAGGCCGGGCGCAATGTCACCTCGCCCAAGCTGCGCGATGAGGAGCTTATCCAGTGGGCAGCGGACTTCTTAAGCGCGCTTTTTGATGTCCAACCCATCAACGTCTCCGGCGAGGAAGCCGGCGCCGGGTCGGTCATCAGCGTAGGCGAGTAGCCGATGGGCGAGAAGCCGAAGGGCGCGTAGCCCCTCGGCGCTTAGGAGAAGTCCAAGCCGATATCCAGCACGCGAACCGAGTGGGTGAGGGCGCCGACGGCGATATAGTCCACGCCCGAGGTGCCGTACTCGCCGGCGTTTTCAAGCTGCAACCCGCCGGAGGCTTCTAGCGCCGTGGTTGGGCTGAGCGCTTGGCGGCGGTGGACGGCGGTGTGGACATCGGCAAGCGCGAAGTTATCCAGCAGCACCATATCCGGGTGCAACGGGAGGACCTCCTCGAGCTGGTCCAAGGTATCGACCTCGACCTCGCAGGGGATATCCGGGGCATGCTCGCGCACGCGGCGCAGGGCCGTGGCCACGCTGCCGCCCACGGCGAGTACGTGATTGTCCTTAATCATGGCGGCATCGCCCAAGCCCATGCGGTGGTTTGCCCCGCCGCCGGCGCGCACGGCGTATTTCTGCAGCGCCCGCAGGCCAGGCAGGGTTTTGCGGGTATCGCGCACCTGGGCCTGCTTAATGCTATCCGGAGTCCCCGTTTCCTCCGCCGTTGTCGCGATGGCATCGACCCAACACCGGGTCTGCGTCGCGATGGCGCTTGCGTGCGAGACCATATTGAGCATGGTGCGCTCAGCTGCCAGCACCAAGAGGGTAGGGGCCTGCACCGTGGCGATGACCTGGCCTGGGGTAACGCTGTCGCCGTCGGTGGAGTGGAGGGTGATGGTGGAGGTCGGGGCATCGGCAAGCGCGGCGCCTGTATCCACGCCCCACTGGCTCAAGCGCTGGGCGGTCGCGTCAAGGACCTGCTCGATAAGGCCCAAGCCTGCGATGGCGCCGGCCTCGCGCGCGGTGAACTCCGCCGTGCAACGATTCTCACCCGGCACCGTGGCAAGCGAGGTGTAATCGGGCCCGTAAGCGAAATCCTCATCCAAGGCCGTGGCAATGAGCGCGGAGCAATCCGGCAGGCGCAGGTTGTCCATTTACTCGCCCCCGCCGGGATTGCCAATGGAAATCATGGCCTCGAGGGACTTGCGCGCCGCATTCGCGATATCTTCTGGCACCGTGACCTCATCGGTTTCTTCCACCAGGCAGCGCTCCAAGGCGTCTGGGGTGATCATCTTCATGTACTTGCACTCGGCGTGGTCATTGACGGCCTGGAAATCGATATCCGGCGCGGCCTGGCGCAGCTGGTGCAGCATGCCGGTCTCGGTAGCAACGAGCACCTTGTTCTGCGGCTGCTTCTGGGACTGGGTGATCATCTGCCCGGTAGAGAGCATGTGCACGCGCTCTTGCGGCACCAAGCCCTCGTTGGCCAGGTACAAAGCGGAATTGGAGCAGCCGCACTCCGGGTGGATGTACAGGTCCGCGTCCGGGTTATCTTGGGTTTGTTGGGCTAGCTGCTGGGCGCTAATGCCGGCGTGCACGTGGCACTCACCGGCCCAAATGCGGATATTTTCCCGGCCGGTCTCGCGCTTGACGTAGGCGCCCAAAAACTGGTCGGGGCAGAAGAGGATTTCTTTATCCGCCGGCAGCGAATTGACCACGTCGACGGCATTGGAGGACGTACAGCAGACATCGGTCAGCGCCTTGACCTCGGCGGTGGTGTTGACGTAGCTGACCACTAGGGCATCGGGGTGCTCGGCCTTCCATGCGCGCAGCTCATCTGCGGTGATGGAATCTGCCAGGGAACACCCGGCGCGCTCATCGGGGATGAGGACCTTCTTATTTGGCGAAAGGATTTTGGCGGATTCCGCCATGAAGTGCACGCCGCAAAAGACGATGATATCTGCATCGGTTTCTGCCGCCTTGCGGGACAGCGCCAGGGAATCGCCGGTGTGGTGGGCAACGTCCTGGATCTCCGGGATCTGGTAATTATGCGCCAGGATCACCGCATTGCGCTGTTCCGCCAACTCTTTAATCCGCTCCGCCCAGGCCTTGTCTACCGCGGGGTCTGAACCAGCAGGAGTGGCAGAGGGCATAACGCTCGCATTGGTTTGAGTCACAAGTGCTCCAAAAGTGATATTCACAAGAATTAGTGGGGTGTAATTACCGTACTAAACTGTCTGTGTCCAAGACCACTTGCGATGGCGGGCGAGCGCGCCGATGTAGCCCTTTTTGGTGGGGCAGGGAGACTAGAGTTCCAGTGATCCTTGGGTGAGGCCGACCGCGGCGATGATAGCGGCAACCAGCACAACGATGACGATTGACCACTCAAATCCATTAAAAAGCTTCTCGCGGCGCGAGAGGCGGGTGAGCACATATGGGATAAGTCCCGGCACGACGGCGAGGGCGCCGAAGAGAATATAAACCGGGTCGGCGGCGTAAATTAGCCACAACGAGTACACGAAGGCCACTAGCGCGATGCCAAAGTGGCGCCGGTTTTCGCGTTTGGGAATATCTGGCCCAGACAGGTCGAATCGCGTTCCGGCGTGTGGGTGGGTAACGCCCTTTCCACGTATCGCTAGCAGTAGCAGATACAGCGAGGAAAAGATATAGGGTAGCAGGTACATGATGGTGGCCAGTTGCACCATCGCGGCATAGGACGCCTCATTGACGTAGAAGACGACGATGAAGATCTGGATTGCGGAGGTGGAAATCAGTTGCGCCACCCACGGGGCGCCGGCCACATTGATGGTGCCGATGCGGCGGGGAATGAGGCCATCGATGGCCATCATGACGATGGGCTCAGCGCACAGCATTTGCCAGGAAACGTAGGCACCGAGGACCGAGAGGCACAGGCCGATGGAAATCAGCGCGCCGCCCCAAGGGCCGACGACCTCCGTAAGCACCGAAGCCATGGAGTTATCCGGCAGCGCGGCCAGCTCCTCTTTGGTCATCACGCCAAAGCTCAAGGTGGATACGGAGACTAAGAGCGCCAGCACGGAGAAGAAGCCAATGACGGTAGCACGGCCGACATCCGTGCGCTTAGCGGCCTGCTTGGAATAGACGGAGGCGCCCTCTACGCCGATAAAGACCCAGACAGTAAAGAGCATGATGCCTTGGACCTGCTCAAAGACGCTGGCATTGGAATTTCGCCCCCAGAAATCCAGGGTGAATTTATCCCAGCTAAAGCCGATGAACGCGACCAAGACGATGAAGGCCAGGATGGGCACGATCTTGGCAATCGTCGTCACCAGGTTCATGAATGCGGCCTGCTGCACCCCGCGGGCCAAAACGGCGAAGATTCCCCACGATAGAAGGGAGACGGCGATGGCGGACGCCCACTGGTGGTCGGCATCGAAAAGCGGCAGGTAATGCCCAATCGTATTGAAAAACAGCGTGGCATAACCCACCTGCGCCATCACCGAGCCCAGCCAGTAGCCCCAGCCTGAGGTAAAGCCGATGAAATCACCCAGGCCAGCGCGCACATAAGAATAGACGCCGGAATCAAGGTGGGGTTTTCGGTACGCCAAAATCTGGAAGACGAAGGCAACGGACAGCATGCCGATACCCGCCACCAACCAACCGATGAGCATGGCACCTGGGCCTGCCACGGAGGAAATATTTTGGGGTAGCGAAAATATGCCCGCGCCGACGGTGGATCCGATAATCAGCGCGACAAGCGTCCACAATGACACCGAGTGGGACTTATTTTGGCTGGAGGTCATTGGCCTAAAGTACCGCGCCTGCCCCGTTAAAGGGAACTTGAGAAAACACACGGGATAGACTTTGTAGCTATGACAGTCCTGTTGCTCGATGAACGCTGGCCCACCATGATCCCCATGCGCGCCTATGGCAAGTTATATGGCCCCGTTCAGTTCACCGGGGAAGTACCGGTATCAGTGCGGTGGAACTTCTCGGATCTCTTAAGTGGCGATGATGCCACCGGCACCTTGGTCACCACCGATGAACACGATCCGGAAACCCAGGCGCGCATTGCCACCGGGGAACAGGTCATTAGGGCCGAGTCGCTTGACGATGCCGTGATGCAAGCGCGCAGCGCTATGGCAACGGCCCGCCGTATCGGCGAATGGGAGCGCGAGCAGACCCATGAATCGCTCCTGCCGTACCTAGAAGAGGAGGCGGGGGAATTTGCAGCAGCCGTGCGCCAGCACGCACCCGAGGAGGAATTGCTCAAAGAGCTTGGGGATGTTTTCCTGCAGGTGCTTTTTCACGCCGAGATTTCTACCTTCTCGCTTGACGATGTCGCCACAAGTTTCGTGCGCAAGATGCGCTCCCGCGCGCCGTATCTCTTTGATGGCACGGCGGAAATAGTGGGCGTAGAAGAACAAAACCGCCTCTGGGCGGAGGGGAAATCGCGGGAGTAAAAGTGGGGTGAAAGTCGCAGGGACTTTTACGCGCGGCGGGCGCGTGTAGTTATCCGGCGGGGTGAATTTCACTTAGTAGGATGGCTACTCATGAACAGGCTGCTGCGAACAATCGGGGGCTGCGGGCTAGCCGTAGTAATCATCATTGCGCTGGTAATGGGGCTAATTGTATCCAATTCCACCGATGATTCTTCGGTCCCAGACGCCACCCCGCCCGTAGGTGGAAAAGAGGTGGCCAATATCGATGTCAACGCGCCGGGCCGCACGGCCGATAAGCTCACCCACTGGGCATCGGATCTGGCGGAAGCTACCGATATCCCGCCGCAGGCGCTGCGCGCCTATGGCAACGCCGAACTTATCGCCCGGCAGCAGCACCCGGGCTGCAATTTGCGGTGGAATACCCTGGCAGGCTTGGGCTTTGTAGAGACTCGGCACGGTACCTATAACGGCAACTGGTTTAAGTCCTCCAAGCTGGATGACAACGGCTACCCGCAGCCGCCGATCGTCGGCATCACCCTGGATGGCTCGAATAACACCGCGCACACCCCGGATACCGATAACGGCGAAATCGACGGGGATACGGAATTTGACCGCGCGGTGGGTCCCTTGCAGTTCATCCCTACCTCGTGGGAGTCCGCCGGCGGCGACGCCAATGGCGATGGCAAGGCCGACCCGAACCAGATTGACGATGCCGCCCTGGGCGCGGCGAACCTCTTGTGCTTTGGTGATAGGGATCTCAATGACCCGGATCAGTGGGAAGAGGCCATCTTAAATTACAACCAGTCCAGGGAATATCTGGACAAGGTAGCCCATGCGGCCAATGCCTACTCGGTCCCGCAACCGGCTCGCTAGCCTCACGCGTGGCGGTTTTCTGGAACAATTGGGCATGTAACTGAACTAACTGGCTCAGCGACGAACATCATCTATAAGGAGTGAGTTACAGCATGGCTGGTATCATCCACGCATTTGGACGCGAAATCTTGGATTCCCGCGGTAACCCGACCGTAGAGGCCGAGGTCTTCTTGGACGACGGCGCCCACGGCGTTGCCGGCGTTCCCTCCGGCGCATCTACCGGTGTGCACGAGGCACACGAGCTGCGCGACGGCGGCGACCGCTACCTAGGCAAGGGCGTGCAGAAGGCCGTAGAGAATATCAACGAGGAAATCGGCGATGAAATCGCTGGCCTCGAGGCTGATGACCAGCGCCTCATTGACCAGGCGCTCATCAAGCTGGACGGCACGGATAACAAGTCCCGCCTTGGCGCCAATGCCATTCTCGGTGTGTCCATCGCTACCGCTAAGGCTGCCGCCGAGTCCGCCGCGCTGCCGCTCTACCGCTACATTGGCGGCCCGAACGCTCACGTTCTTCCCGTTCCCATGATGAACATCCTGAACGGCGGTTCCCACGCTGACTCCGGCGTGGATGTGCAGGAATTCATGATTGCCCCCATCGGTGCGGAGACCTTCACCGAGGCCCTCAGCATCGGTGCTGGCGTGTACCACTCCCTGAAGGCCGTCCTGAAGGACAAGGGCCTGTCCACCGGCTTGGGCGATGAGGGCGGCTTTGCTCCTTCCGTCGATTCCACCCGCGCTGCGCTCGACGTCATCGTTGAGGCCATTAAGAAGGCCGGCTTCGAGCCGGGCAAGGACGTCGCCTTGGCCCTCGACGTCGCTTCCTCCGAGTTCTACGAGGACGGCAAGTACCACTTCGAAGGCGGCGAGCACACCGCCGAGGAGATGTCCAAGGTCTACGAGGAGCTCATCAACGAGTACCCCATCGTGTCCATCGAGGACCCACTGCAGGAAGACGACTGGGAAGGCTACACCACCCTGACCGCCGCTATTGGCGATAAGGTCCAGATCGTCGGCGATGACTTCTTCGTCACCAACCCGGCTCGCCTGCAGGAGGGCATCGATAAGAAGGCGGCCAACGCGCTGCTGGTAAAGGTCAACCAGATTGGTACCTTGACCGAGACCTTCGATGCCGTAGAGCTTGCACACCGCAATGGCTACCGCACCATGATGTCCCACCGCTCCGGCGAGACCGAGGACACCACCATTGCGGACTTGGCCGTCGCCCTCAACTGCGGCCAGATCAAGACCGGTGCCCCGGCCCGCTCCGAGCGCGTGGCTAAGTACAACCAGCTGCTGCGCATTGAGCAGGAGCTTGGCGATGCCGCCGTCTACGCCGGCCGCTCCGCCTTCCCGCGTTTCAACGCTTAAGGCCTAGCGGTCTAGTCTAGAAGCTAGACGCCGCTAGGAATTTAGCCCCCGATGTGCCCCGAAAAGGTGCGGTGGGGGCTTGCTCGTTCTGAGCATCTCGAGCGCCTGAGAAAGTTGATGAAATTCCGCGCGTGCCACGCCTGTGTTACTGGTGTGGCGGCGCTAGGATAGTAACCCTATGGCACGTGAGAAGAAGACGGAGCGCCGCCGGAGCCGCACTAGGGTTCCGGTGGCCTCGCGTGCTGCGGATATCCGCAAATCCCAGCGGGCGCAGGAAAAGAAGAACCGCAAGCCCGATCGCATGAGCATCGTTGGCATGACCGTCATCGTTGTTTTTGTGTTGGTGGTGCTCGTCATCATCGCGGTGCCGCTGCGCAATTACTACCACGGCCGCTCCGAAATCGCTCGGCTGAATGAATCGATTGCGGCGAAGCAGGATGAAAAAGATGCTCTATTAGAAGAGATCGATAAATATAAATCAGAGGACTTTATCAAGCAGGAAGCCCGGCGGCGCTTCGGCGTGGTAGAGCAGGGTGAGACCGCGTACCGCATCCTCGATCCTAATATTCAGCCCGATGACCAGGTCACTACCGATGGTCAGTCGCAGGAAGATTCGCGCCCGTGGTTTGAGGTGTTGTGGGATTCGGTGGCGCAGCCGCCGGAAGAAGAGGCCCCAGCGGGCGAGTCGCAGCACCTGCCAATTGAGCCAGCGCCTGAGGAGAGTGACGATGTGCGATAATTGTTCGCATGACCGTCACTGATGCAGATTTAGCCATCGTTTCCGAGCAATTGGGCCGCACCCCACGCGGCGTGCTGGAGGTATCGTTCCGCACACCGGATGGCCAACCGGCCGTGATTAAAACTTCTCCCAAGTTGCCGGATGGCACCCCGTTTCCCACACTGTATTACCTCACCGATCCCCGCCTGACCGCGGAAGCCTCCCGGTTGGAGGTCGCCCACGTGATGAAGTGGATGGAGTCCCGCCTGGCCGAGGATAAGGAGCTTGCTGCCGACTACCACCAGGCCCATGAGCATTTCTTGGCCAAGCGCAATGAGATTGAGGACTTGGGCACAGATTTTTCTGGCGGCGGCATGCCCGAGCGGGTGAAGTGCCTGCACGTGCTCATCGCCTATGCGCTTGCCGAAGGCCCCCAGCACTTCCGCCTCGGCACCGAGGCCGTGGCAATGGCGGCCGACCACGGTAAGCTACGCGGTACGGCGATTCCGCAGGATTGGCCCACGGTGGAAGAGCTGGGCATTGACTTGGCGGAGTTCGATTTTTCCAACGCTGAATAGGAGTACGACATGACTCGCGTGGCAGCCATTGACTGCGGTACCAATTCCATTCGCCTTTTAATCTCTGAAATCGATGAAGACGGCAAGGTGCGCGATATCACCCGCACCATGGAAATCATTCGTCTGGGCCAAGGCGTGGATGCAACGGGTGAAATCGCGCCCGATGCCTTAGAGCGCGCCCGCGTGGCCTTGGAGGGCTATGTGCGCCAGATGAAGTTCGAGAAGGTTACCCGCGTGCGCATGGTGGCAACCAGTGCCACCCGCGATGCGAAGAACCAGCAGGAATTTTTCGATATGACCGCCGAGCTTTTGGGGCAGATCCAATCCGGCGCAAAGGCGGAGGTTATATCCGGCGAAGAAGAAGCACTCCTGTCCTTCAACGGCGCGGTCGCCGATATGGAGCCGGACCGCGGTCCCTTCTGCGTCATTGACTTGGGTGGCGGGTCCACCGAATTCGTCGTGGGCACCGCAGATGAAGAGATTCTAGGTTCGCACTCTGCGTACATGGGCTGCGTGCGCCTGACAGAGCGCATCATGCGCACCGACCCGCCCACGGAATCAGAAATCGAGATTGCCTCCGAATACGTGGCAGAGCGCATGGGCGAGGTGGAAAAGATCGTCCCCATGTCCAAGGCGCGCACCATTGTGGGCTGTGCGGGCACGTTTACCACGCTATCCGCCCTGGCCCAGGGCCTAGAGCGCTATGACCCCGATGCGATCCACGGCTCGGAGCTACGTTTTGATGCCCTGCGAGTGCTGCTCAAGCAACTCGTCAGCATCCCTTCGGAGGAACGCGCCCTGAATCCCGTCATTCACCCTGGCCGCGCCGATGTCATCGGCGGTGGGGCAGTAGCAGTTGAAGGAATCATGCAGCTCATCGAGCGCACTAGCGATGCACGCAGCTTCTTCATCAGTGAAAAAGACATCCTGGACGGCATCATTGCTGGTCTGGTTAGTGAATCGACCCCTCATTAACTCTTTTTAGGAATAGTGTCCTACACTATTCCTTGCGCCCGCCCCCATAGCCCAATCGGCAGAGGCAGTCGACTTAAAATCGATTCAGTGTGGGTTCGAGTCCCACTGGGGGCACGCTCTGAAGTCTCGAGACATCGTTCCTATGGTGTCTCGAGACTTTTAGTATGGCTGGGCCTAGCGTTTTAACTGGCTGGGAGAGCCCAGCCTGTTCGCATGCCTTTCTCGCACCTAATCTGCGAGTCAAAGACGCGTGCAGCCCAATCCCAGCCGGTCCACAGCTCCTTGTCTGGACCTGCGTCAATAATTTTAGGCTGTACGGTTTTTCCGGTTGTTGCCGTCGATGGCAATTCCGACTGCGATGAATGCAGGGATGAAAAATGCGCTAGCTCCCGCCAGCGTCATGATGATTGCTGTGGCAGTGGAAATGAGTGTAAATCGCAAGGTGTTCCTTAACTCTCGGCCGAAGTATGACTGTCTAGGCACTTGAGGATCAGCTCATGAAGAAGATGCCTCTTCTAAGCTTATATCGAAGCTACGGATAGTAAATCCTCGGTGCACCAGACCGAGCATGATGGGCGGCGAAGGATCGAGAAAAGAGCAGTAGGAATGAGGGGCGGTAGCGCCCTAACAGAGCAGATCACCATGGTGATCTGCCTCGTAGGCAGATGCTCTTTTGCAATCTGTTGGTCCTACGCCGAGGACTTTTCCGGCGGCTCACCCGACATGAGAGTAAGTTCCTAGCAACAAGATTCGGGACACGGACCTGACCCCCAGATGGTGGACACCTTGAAACCAGCATCTCGCTGGGGAAGTGAGGTACCTTTCCACCATGCCACGCAAGACCTACACCGAGCAGTTCAAGCGCGACGCAGTCTCGT
>NZ_JAKRMY010000025.1 GCF_022346005.1 Corynebacterium sp. ACRPS | reverse complement strand
GGGCTGTGGGGCAGGCGGGGATTGATGACGGTGCCGGAACCAACCTCAGCGCTGAGGTAGCCCTCGGCGGTGAGCTGCTCATACGCAGTAACGACGCTGCCGCGGGAGACGCCGAGCTGGGTGGCCAGCGCGCGGGTGGAGGGGACGGGTTCGCCGGGCAGCAGGGCGCCGGAGGTGACATCGGCGCGCACGGCGGCGGCGATTTGGACCGGCAGGGCGCGCGTATCGGCGGGGTCGAGGCGCAGGGGCATAAGAACAGTATAAGTGGTACAACCCAACACGCGGGAAATGGTTCTTTACTTGTACCACTTGGGCAGGGCAGTATAGAGCGCATGACCGAAAACATTGCGACCACGCGCGTGAAACGTGGACTAGCTGACATGCTCAAGGGCGGCGTCATTATGGACGTCGTGACCCCGGAACAGGCGCGCATCGCCGAGGATGCGGGCGCGAGCGCCGTCATGGCACTTGAGCGCGTGCCTGCCGATATCCGCGCCCAGGGCGGCGTGGCCCGCATGTCCGATCCGGAGCTTATCGAGGGCATCGTCGACGCCGTATCCATCCCCGTGATGGCGAAGGCGCGCATTGGTCACTTCGTCGAGGCGCAGATTCTGGGCGAGCTCGGCGTGGATTTCATCGACGAGTCCGAGGTGCTCAGCCCCGCCGATTACGTCAACCACATCAATAAGTGGGACTTCGATGTGCCATTCGTGTGCGGTGCGACCAACCTGGGCGAGGCCCTGCGCCGCATTACCGAGGGCGCGGCCATGATTCGCTCCAAGGGCGAGGCCGGCACCGGCGATGTCTCCGAGGCCGTCAAGCATCTGCGCACCATTCGCGCGGAAATCGCCCGCCTGCAGCACCTCGACCGCGACGAGCTGTACGTCGCCGCCAAGGAACTCCAGGCGCCGTACGACCTGGTTGCGGAGGTTGCGGAGACCGGTAAGCTGCCGGTCGTCCTCTTCGTTGCCGGTGGCGTGGCCACGCCTGCCGATGCCGCCCTCGTCCGCCAGATGGGTGCCGAAGGCGTCTTCGTGGGCTCCGGCATCTTCAAATCCGGTAACCCATCGGCGCGCGCGGAGGCCATCGTGAAGGCCGCCACGCTTTACGATGACCCCGCCGAGCTCGCCAAGCTCTCCCGCGGCCTGGGCGAGGCCATGGTCGGCATCAATGTCGGCGATGTGCCGGCACCGCACCGCCTAGCCGAGCGCGGCTGGTAATCGCGTGGTCATGCCACAAGAAGCTAGCGCCACGATCGGGGTGCTCGCGCTGCAGGGCGGCGTGGAAGAGCACCTGCGCATCCTTGAAGGCCTGGGGGCGGACACGCGCCGGGTGCGCGTGCCGCACGACCTCGAGGGGCTGGATGGGCTGGTGATCCCGGGCGGGGAGTCGAGTGTCATCGACAAGCTCGCCCGCACCTTCGGCGTGGCCGATCCACTGCGGGCGGCTGTAGCCGCAGGCCTTCCCGTGCTCGCCACCTGCGCCGGGCTGATTTATTGCGCCCGCGAGCTGGATAACCCCTCGCCGGGCCAGCAGACCCTGGGGCTGCTCGATATCACCGTGCGGCGCAATGCCTTTGGCAACCAGCGCTTTTCCGCCGAGCGCACCGTGCCGGTCGCGGTCGGGGAAGAAACGCTGCCCATCGAGGCCAGCTTTATCCGCGCCCCGCTGGTCACCCGTGTGGGCGAGGGCGTGGAGGTCATCGCGACCGTGCCGCACGACGGCGCGGAGGAGGCGGTCGTGGGCGTGCGCCACGGCACCGTCACCGCTTTGAGCTTTCACCCGGAAGAAAACGATGAGGCGCGCGTGCATGCCGCCTGGCTGGCCAGTATCCGCTAGGTGCCGGATAGGCCGCGGCGCTTGAGCAGCGGCGCGACGTCCTTATCGCGGCCGCGGAAGTCGCGGTAGGCCGCGCCGAAATCGCGGGAGGCGCCGCGGGAGAGGATGAGGTCCCGGAACTTTTGTCCTGCGGCGCGCAGATCGCTTTGCTCCTTGAACCACTCAAAACCATCGGCATCGAGCGCCTCCGCCCACAGGTAGGAATAGTAGCCCGCGGAGTAGCCACCGGCGAAGATGTGGTTGAAGTACGTCGAGCGATAGCGCGGGGCGATGTGCGGGTTATCCAGGCCCACCGCGCGCAGGGCCTCCTCCTCGAATGAGTCCACCGCCTCCGAGGTAGCATCCAGCGCTGCGGCATCCTTGGCGCTGAGCGAATGCCACGCCAAGTCGATAATGGAGGCCGCCAAGTACTCCGAGGTGGCAAAGCCCTGGCCAAATTCGGAGGCGGCGGTTACGGCATCGAGCAGCTCATCGGAGATCGGATCGCCGGTATCGACGTGGCGCGCGTACTGCTTGACCAGCGATTTATCCAGCGCCCAGTTCTCATTGATCTGCGAGGGGAATTCCACCCAGTCGCGCGGGACGTTGGTGCCGGCGAAGGTGGGGTAGTGGACATCGGAAAGCAGCCCATGCAAGGCATGGCCGAATTCGTGGAAGAGGGTGTGCACCTCGTCCAGGCTCAGCAGGGGCTGGGAACCATCGGCGGGCTTGGTAATGCCCAGCACGTTGACGATGACCGGCTTGCGCTCCAGCAGGCCCGATTGGCCCACGAACTGGCTCATCCACGCGCCACCGCGCTTGGTGGGGCGACCGAAGTAATCCGTGAGCAGCAGGCCGATTCCCTTATCTCCGTGCTCGCCCTGTTCTTTGTGTTCGACATCCTTGTCGAACACCTCCCACACGCGCACGCCCTCGGCATAGCCCTCCAGGTCCTCGCGCGGGATAACGGTAATGCCGTACAGGCGCTCGGCGGCGGCGAATACGCCCTGGGTAAGGACGTTGTCTAGGGGGAAGTACTGGCGCAGCTCTTCCTCGTCGAGCGAGAAGTCGCGGGCGCGGACCTTGGATTCCCAGTAGGGCCAGTCGGCGGCGTGGAAGTCTTGCTCGTTGAGCGTGGCTTCCTCGGCTAATAGCTTGTGTTCGCCGGCGGCATTGGCCGCGGCCGCGGGGGCGAGGTCTGCGAGCATGTCGCGCGCGGCATCGGCGCTGCCAGCGGTTTCTTCCGCGATGACGTAATCGGCGTGGGAGGCATAGCCCAGCAGCTCGGCGCGTTCGGCGCGCAGCTGGACGGCCTCGATAAGCCCTGGAATGTTGTTCTCGGAGCCCCTGCTTGCCGATGCCGCATAGAGCTTTCTGCGCGCCCCCTCCTGCGCCAGCCGGGACTGCTCCGATTGTACGGTGGGCAGCTCGAGCGGGATGACATAGCCTTCGCGGCCTAGGGCCTTGGCATCCGCCTTGGCTGAGGCGATGCGCTCCGGCGGCAGCCCCTCGAGCTCTTCCTCCGTGAACTCGACGGCGCGCTCGCGCGTGGAGGCCATGAGATTGCGGCCGAATTCCTCCGAGAGGGCGGAGAGGCGCTGGTTGATATCGGAGAGGCGGGCCTTGCCGGCGGCATCGAGATCCGCTCCCTGGCGCGCAAAGGTGCGCAGCAGGTGTTCGTGCAGGCGCGCGCCCTCCTCATCGCCGGCGGGTGGGGTGGCGTCCTTGATGCGCTGGTAGAGCTTTTCGTCCTGGTACATCGCATCGTAATGGGCGGACAGGCGCGGATAGATATCGGCGGCGATTACTTCCATCTCATCGGTGACGTCCGTGCCAGAAAGGTTGCCAAAGACCGCCATGACGCGGTCGAGGTCCTGGCCGGATCGCTCGAGGGCCTCCACGGTGTTTTCCCACGTGGGGACGGCGGTGTTTTCGGTAATGGCGGCAAGCTCGGCGTCGTGGCGCGCGAGCGCTTCGTCGAAGGCGGGGCGGTAGTGCTCGACCTTAATCTCCGCAAACGGCGGGAGTTGGTAGGGCAACGATGAAGGGTGGAGTAATGGATTAGTCATAAATGACCAATGTACCCATTAACTCCACCCTGTGTGATGGTATTCACTAAGATTGCTAGCCCACGGGAACGAGCTCCGCGTCTTCATCCTGCTTCTTTGGCGCGGTGGTCTTGCGCTTTCCGGTATTCATCAAGATGATGTCTAGTACGAGGAATGCGGCAAGGGTAATGCCCAAAAGTGGCATAAATACACCGATGGTGGCGGCAAAGAGCGCTCCTAGGCCGGTGGTGGCCCAGGAGAAGTGCCGCTTGGAGCCAGGTGCAAATTGCGGCCGACGCTTCCACCACATGTAGTAGCCCAGCACCACCATGGCGGCGATGGCGAGGCCGAGTGCGAAGAGGGCAATCTGCAGCGGCAGGCCAAACATGATGCCCATGTGCAGGTAGATGCCCCAGTTGCTGAGCTTGCTAAACAGCGGCAGCTCAGAGAATGGAAGGCGGTCGATGACCTCGCCGGTGGAACCGTCGACGGAGACCTCGTCGGAGGTATAGCGCCACTCGACCCAGCGCTCGCTGACCTTCCACCCCGAGTCGGTGTCTTCCGGCGCGTACAGGCGCAGCGGGCCGGTTAGGCCTTCCGCGCGGCCGGTGGCATAGACGCGCTCGGCCTGCTCGGCGATGACCGCCGGCTCCAGTGCCTCGCCCGCAGCTTCCGCATCCCCACCGTGAGCGCCGTGGGCGCCGTGGCCTTCGTGCCCGGCGTGGGCATCGTGTGCGGCATCGGCGGAGGAATCGGTGGTAAGCGCGGTTTCTACCGGCGTGGCCTTCCAGTTCATTTTCTCCACCACGGAATTGACGTTCCCGCCGGCCAGCTGGGACCAGGTGATGCCGGTGGCAGACAGGCCAATGAGCCCGATGAAAATCCAAGCGCCCATCGTGGAGTGCAGGCGGGTGGCCTTCCAGCGTTTGGAGCGCTGCGGCT
Organism: Corynebacterium sp. ACRPS; assembly: GCF_022346005.1. GTDB lineage: Bacteria > Actinomycetota > Actinomycetes > Mycobacteriales > Mycobacteriaceae > Corynebacterium. Next base: position 13,038 of record NZ_JAKRMY010000025.1, on the reverse strand, counting down.
GGTTCTTTAGCGGCGCGGCAGCCTTCTTAGGCCGGCGGCGAATCCACCACATGTAAAGGCCGCCGCAGGCCAGGACCCACAGCCAGGAGGCGGCTAGCTCGGAATAGAGCTCGCCCGGCTGGCCCAGGTGGAAGCTTTCATGCAGCGAGGAGATCCAGCGGCGCAGCGGCATTTCGCCCAGGCCAGAATAGGTGGGGTAGTCACCAATGACCTCGCCATCGGCCGGATTAATAAACACGGTGCGCTGCAGGCTCTCGTCGATGCCCGGATCCGCCACCAGCACGCGCGTGGAGTCCTTCGCCGATTCTGCCGGCCACACCTGGGAGACCGGCATTTCCGGGTGCTCCTTTTGGGCAGCGCTGATTTGGTCCTCCAGGCTTACCGGGTTATTTACTTCCTCGACGGTCATGACGTCGCGGTAAGCAAAATTTTCCAGGGTGGGCGCCAGTGCGTAGAGGCAGCCGGTCAATGCCGCGATCAGGATAAAGGGGCCGACGAACATGCCGCCGTAGAAGTGTATGCGTTGGATGAAGGAACGCAGAGCCGTCCGACTCATAAAATAGTTCTCTTTCGTGCTTAGTGGTCAGTTGCATGGGTGCTGATATCAACTGCACTAATAGTCGGAACTTAGGCAACCCTGGTTCCCGGAAGGTGAAAAATTTTTTCAGTTGTGTGAAAACGAGGGGGGCGAAAACGACGACACCGCGCGCCCTGCAAAGGGAACGCGCGGTGAAATCTAGCTGGTGAAGAAAGCTCTTACTTCTTCAGGCCGTCGATGATCTCGTTGAACTGTGCGACGGGGCGCATGACAGCGGAGGTCTTCTCGTCGTTGGGCCAGTAGTAGCCGCCGAGGTCGGCGGGCTCACCCTGGGCATCGATAAGAGCCTGGGAGATTTCATCGGCCTTGCCAGAAAGCTCGGAGGCGACGTCCTTGAAGGCGGCCGCGAGATCGGCATCCTCGGTCTGGTTAGCCAGCTCCTCGGCCCAGAAGGTGGCCAGGAAGAAGTGGGAACCGCGGTTGTCGTTCTCGCCCACCTTGCGGGATGGGGACTTGCCCTCATTGAGCAAGCGCTCGGTGGCCTTGTCCAGGGTGGTGGCCAGCACGCCGGCCTTTTCGTTGCCGTTGGTCTGGTTCTCGTGGCGGAAGGACTCGGCCAGCGCCAGGAACTCACCGAGGGAATCCCAGCGCAGGTGGTTTTCTTCCTGCACCTGCTGGACGTGCTTCGGGGCGGAGCCGCCGGCACCGGTCTCGAAGAGGCCGCCGCCTGCCATCAGTGGAACCACGGACAGCATCTTTGCGGAGGTGCCCAGCTCGAGGATGGGGAAGAGGTCCGTGTTGTAGTCACGCAGCACGTTACCGGTCACGGAGATGGTGTCCTCGCCGCGGCGGATGCGCTCGATGGAGGTCTTGGTAGCGGTGACCGGATCCTGGCTCTCGATGTCCAAGCCCTCGGTGTCGTGGTCGTTCAGGTACTTTTCCACCAGGGACTGGATATTGCGGTCGTGGCCGCGCTCTGGGTCGAGCCAGAAGATGGTCTTCATGCCGGACAGGCGGGCGCGGTTAACGGCGAGCTTGACCCAATCCTGGATCGGCTCGTCCTTGGTCTGGCAGGCGCGCCAGATATCGCCGGCCTCGACGTCGTGCTCGATGAGCACCTCGCCCTTGGAATTGCGGACCTCAACGGTGCCGGCAGCGGGCACCTTGAAGGTCTTGTTGTGGGAGCCGTACTCCTCGGCCTTCTTGGCCATCAGGCCGACGTTCGGAACGGTACCCATGGTGGTGGGGTCGAAGGCGCCGTTTTCCTTGCAGTCCTCGATGACGGCCTGGTACACGCCGGCGTAGGAGGAATCCGGGATGACGGCGAGGGTGTCTTGCTCCTCGTCGTTCTTATTCCACATGTGGCCGGAGGTGCGGATCATTGCCGGCATGGAGGCGTCAATAATGACATCGGAAGGCACGTGCAGGTTGGTGATGCCCTTGTGGGAATTGACCATGGCGAGATCGGGGCCATCGGCAAGCGCGGATTCGAAGGCCGCCTTGATCTCCTCGCCATTGTCGAGCTTGTCCAGGCCCTCCAGGATGGAGCCCAAGCCGTTCTCGCCGTTGAGGCCGGCGGAGATGAGCTCGTCGCCGTACTTATCAAAGACATCGGCGAAGTAGGTGCGCACGACGTGGCCGAAGAGGATGGGGTCAGAGACCTTCATCATGGTGGCCTTCAGGTGGGTGGAGAAGAGCACGCCCTCTTCCTTGGCGCGCTTGACCTGCTGGAGCAGGAACTCATCGAGGGCCTTGGCGGACATGAAGGTGCCGTCGATGACCTCGTCCTTAAGTACCGGCAGCTCCGGCAGCAGGGTCTGTTCGCCGTCGGCAGTCTTCAACACGATGGACAGGGTATCTTCCTCAGGGATGATGACGGACTTCTCATTGTGGCGGAAGTCGTTATCGTCCATGGTGGCGACGTTGGTCTTGGAATCCTTGGACCATTCACCCATGCGGTGCGGGTGCTTCTTAACAAAATTCTTCACGGCCTCCGGCGCGCGGCGGTCGGAGTTGCCCTCACGCAGGACGGGGTTAACGGCGGAGCCTTTGACGGAATCGTAGCGGGCCGCGATGTCCTTTTCCTCGTCGGTGGAAGGGTTATCCGGGTAATCAGGCAGATCGTAGCCGGCGGCCTGCAGCTCGGCGATAGCCTTCTTCAGCTGCACCAGGGAAGCCGAGATATTCGGCAGCTTGATGATATTAGCCTCTGGGGTCTTGGCCATCTTGCCCAGCTCAGCCAGGGCGTCTTCCACCTTCTGCTCCTCGGTGAGGCGCTCCGGGAACTGCGCGGCGATGCGGGCAGCCAGGGAAATATCGCGGGTTTCTACGTCAATGCCCGCGGTGGAAGCGAAGGCCTCCACGATGGGCTTGAGGGAGTAGGTCGCCAGAAGCGGCGCCTCATCGGTACGGGTCCACGTAATCTTAGCCATGATTCTCCTATTAAATGTGGGAAAATTTCTTCAGATGACCAGATTACCGATTTTGTCCGCTCCATGTGGAGCGCTCGGTACATTCTGGGGCTGGGTGGCATCGGTCACGGGGCCATGCGCTGGGTAAATCTCTTCACCTGCCCACGCCCTGAACATGCTTTATGCCCAGGTGGGGTGTATCGTCGCCCCTCGTGAAAATTATCGATCAGTTAAGCCCGCGCAGCGCCCACGAACACCGTATTCACCGTCGGCCTTTGCCCCGCCAGACGGAGATTTCTACCGAGCGCCGCACCATCGTCATGGTGGCGATGGCCCTTGGCGCGTTTGCTATCGGTACTACCGAGTTCGTCTCGATGGGCCTGCTGCCGCTGATCGCGGAGGACTTCGGGGTTTCTGAAGATACCGCCTCCACGCTGATTACTACCTACGCGCTCGGCGTGGTGGTCGGCGCGCCGCTGATTGCGGCGTTTACCGGCAAGCTCCCGCGCCGCCGCCTCATCCTCTTGCTCATCGGCTTTTTGGTGGTGGGCAACCTGCTCTCGGTCCTCGCGCCGAATTACTGGGTGCTCATGGTGGCACGCTTCATCGCCGGCATGCCTCACGGCGCGTACTTCTCCGTGGCTAACCTGTCTGCGGCGTCAATGGCCCCTCCCGGCGGGCGCGGCAAGGCTATGGCGTTTGTGGGCATGGGCCTTGCCATCGCCACGGTCATCGGCGTGCCCGCGGCACAGGCTTTGGGGTCCGCGCTGGGTTGGCACGCGGCCTACCTGGTGGTTGTGGTCATCGGCCTTATTACCGCCGTGGCCCTGTTCTTTCTCATGCCGCACATGACGGAGATGAAACAAACGGATATCCGCACCGAGTTCGGCGCCTTTAAAAACAGCCAGGTGTGGCTCACCGTCATCATGGGCGTGGTGGGTTTCGGCGGCATGTTCTCCGTCTATACCTATATCTCCTGGACCATGACCGAGGTCGCGGGCCTGAGCGATAGCCTGATTTGGGTCGTGCTCATGGCCTACGGCATTGGCATGACGATAGGCAATGCCTTTGGCGGCTGGTTGGCGGACCGCAACCTCGAATTCGGCATCATTTTCGCCTTGGCCAGCCTGATCATCATCCTCACGACCTTCTACTTCCTTTCCAGCCACGCCATCCCGGCCACCATTTGCTTTGGCATGGTGGCGTTTATGGGCTCCACGCTGGTTCCCTCCCTGCAGCTGCGCTTGGTCCACGTGGCGGGCGATGCCCAAACCTTATCCGCAGCGCTCAACCAGTCCGCGCTCAATATCGCGAACGCGGCCGGTGCGACCATCGGCGGCATCGTCGTCGGCGCGGGCTTGGGTTACTCTGCTCCGGCGCTGGCGGGCGCCGGCTTGGCGGCCGCGGGTTGCGTTGTGTGGGCGATAACAATGTGGGATAAAAAACGCCTTGCCAATCGCGGCTAGAACTACCACCGCACACGCCTATATTCTGGAGCACCATGAGCCTTACCATCGCTAGCGTCAACGTCAACGGAATCCGCGCCGCGTGCAAGCAGCGCAATGAGAATAACCCCGGCATGAATGCCTGGTTGGAACAGACCCCGGCCGATATCGTGCTGATGCAAGAGGTCCGCGCCACCCCGGACCAAGCCAGAAAGGCCCTGGCACCAGCCCTGGAGGCGGGCTGGCACTTGGAGCTTGCCGATGCCGCCGCTAAGGGCCGCGCCGGAGTAGGCATCCTCTCTCGCACGCCGCTTGCCGATGTCGATATCGGTTTCGGTTCCTTCACCGACGCCGGCCGCTGGATTGCCGCTACCACCCGCGATATCCGCGTGGCCTCGCTGTATCTGCCCTCCGGCGATACCGATTCGCCGAAGCTGGATGAAAAGTACCGCTTCTTGGATGAATTCGATGCCGTGCTGGCAGAAAACGCCGATAAGGACATGGTCATCGGCGGCGACTGGAATATCTGCCACCGCGCCCAAGACTTGAAGAATAATAAGGCCAACGAGAAGAAGGCCGGCCACCTGCCGGAAGAGCGTGCCTTTATGGATCATGTTTTCGGCAGCTTCCCGGATGAGGCGCCGCAGGAGAAAAAGAACCTGGGTGAGTGGCTCGGCGTCGTGGACTACGCGGGCACCACGCCGTGGGAGCCGGCCACCGCGCCGCAGTGGTTCGACGTGGCGCGCCGGCTCCACCCAGAGGCCGATGGACCCTATACCTGGTGGACCTACCGCGGTCAGGCCTTCAATAACGATGCGGGCTGGCGCATCGACTACCAAGCCGCAACTCAGCCGCTACTCGATCGCGCGCGGCGCACCTGGGTGGATAAGGCCCCGACCGTAGAGCAGCGCTGGTCCGATCACTCGCCGCTCCTGGTGGAATACGCCTGATGTCGCCGCTATTTAGCGTCCTGTACGTCATTGGTATTACCGCCGAGTCCATGACCGCTGCGCTATCGGCCGGACGGCAGAAGCTCGATCTCTTCGGCGTGACGATGATCGCCTCCATCACGGCGCTAGGCGGCGGCACCGTCCGCGATATCGTGCTCGCGGATCCGCCGCTGACCTGGGTGGAGCACCCCGTCTATCTGGTCATCGTCATCGCCGCCGCCATCGTCACGGTGGGCATGTCCTTCCTCATGCACTATTTCCGCCACCTCTTCCTCATCCTCGATGCCTTGGGGCTGGCGGTCTTTTCCGTGCTGGGCACCCAGATTGCCGCGCACTTGGGCTACGGCTTCATCATCGCCTCGGTATCCGCGGTCATCTCCGGCGTCTTCGGCGGCGTGTTGCGTGATCTGCTCTCAGACCGCATTCCGCTGGTATTTTCTGGCGAATTTTATGCGGCGATCTCGATCCTCGCGGCCGGACTCTACATGATTCTCCTACGCGCCGGGCTATCGGAGGAACCCACGGCGATCATTACCGCCTTGGTCTGCTTCGCTGCGCGCCTTGCGGCTATCTACTTCAAGACGGGCCTGCCCGTCTTTGAATACCGCGATGGTGAGCAACAGATGGATCCGCGCCTGCGGCTATCGGCGCGCATCGTGCGCGATGGCGCCCGCCGTGCAAAGCGGAAGGCGGGCGCGGCCACCCGCTACGCCAGCCCGATTACCCGGCCGCTGGGCCGCAGCAAGCGCAACGCAAGCGATTTTTCCTCCCCGCTCAGCCTCGAGGAGCTAAATAGCAACCGGATTGCACGGCCGACCGCCCGCTCATCCATTACCCGCCCCAGCGGCAAGCACTCACCTGGGGCGAGGGGAGTGGATGCGCAGCAGCAATGGACCTTCAACAAGGAGGATGTGGGCAGGCAAAGGACCCCCAAGCACAAGCAGTAGTGCTAGTATAAACACGTTAAAAATTTCGAAATCTGCAACGGAGAAAGTTCATGGCTCGCGCAATTATTCCTTTTGTCCTTGGCGCCGTAATCCTCGCCTTGAGCATCTGGTGGTGGACTACTGTCGGACCGTCCTTCGCCTTCCTTGGCCCCATCGTTCTCATGGGTGTCGGCGGTGCCTTCATGGTGACCGGTTTCGCCATCTTCATGGACATCGTCAGCCCCACCTCCCGCAAGGTCTAAGGGGAAAGGTCTGAGATGAAAGCTATCGATCTACTCACGGACATGGCGCAGCGCCCGCTCGATGCGCTCTCCGCATTGCCGGAGCTGAGCAACGAGACCGCCAATGCGCACTTTGGTGATCACCCGAATTCGATCACGTGGCTGCTATGGCACACCGGCCGCATGGCGGACCTGCAGCTTGCGCAACTAACCGGGGAAGAAGAGCTGTGGCAGCGCTACGACCTCGATCTGCCGGATGCCATGGGCTATGGCCAATCGGCGGAGGAAGCGCGTGCGGTGACCACGCAGGACATTGGCAAGCTCCGCAGCTATACCCAGGAAGCATTGGAACAGGTCAAGGCGTATGTGTCCTCGCTGGAGGATGACAACCTCGATGACGTGATCGACACCTCGTGGACGCCGCACGTTACCCGCGGTGTCCGGCTGGTCTCGATTTTTGATGATGCCGCGCAGCATCTTGGGGCGGCCAATCAACAAGCAAAAATGACGGAGTAACATTACCTGACATGACTGATTCCACTGCATCTAATTCCGCATCCCGCGTACTTTCCGGCATTCAGCCCACCGCTGATTCCTATCACTTGGGAAATTACTTGGGAGCGCTCAAGCAGTGGATCGACCTGCAGGAAGGCTACGATGCCTTTTACTTCATCCCGGATCTGCACGCGATTACCGTGGAGCAGAATCCGGAGGAGCTGCGCAACCGCACCATGGCCGGTGCGGCGCAGCTCATTGCGCTGGGCATCGACCCGGAGAAATCCACCCTCTTCGTCCAGTCCCATGTGCCCGCCCATGCGGAGCTGACCTGGGTATTCCAGTGCCTGACCGGCTTCGGTGAGGCCTCCCGCATGACGCAGTTCAAGGATAAATCCGCCAAGCGCGGCGCCGATCGCACTTCGGTGGGCCTTTTTACCTACCCCATCCTGATGGCCGCCGATATCCTGCTGTATTCGCCGGATTACGTGCCAGTGGGCGAGGACCAGCGCCAGCACTTGGAGCTCACCCGCAATCTGGCTGAGCGCTTCAACAATAAATACGGCGAGACCTTCCACGTGCCGGAGCCGTTCATTCCAGAGGGCGCGGCGAAGATCTATGACCTGCAGGACCCGACGTCCAAGATGTCTAAGTCCGGCCCCAACCCCAAGGGCTTGGTCAACCTGCTCGACGCCCCGAAGACCTCTGCCAAGCGCATTAAGTCCGCCGTGACCGATGACCTGGGCTCGGTCGCCTTCGACCGGGAAAACCAGCCGGGCGTATCGAACCTGCTGGTCATCCAGTCCGCGCTGACCGGCGAGTCCATCGACTCCTTGGTGGAAAAGTACGCCGGCAAGGGCTACGGGCACCTGAAGGTGGATACCGCGGAGGCGCTCGAGGCCTTTACCACCCCGCTCAAGCAGCGCTATGACGAGCTCATGGCGGATCGCGGCGAGCTGGAGCGCATCTTGGAGCGCGGCGCCCAGACCGCACAGGAAGTAGCGCAGCCGCTTGTCGATGCCGTCTATGAAAAAGTCGGCTTCCTTCCTCGCCCGCGCAGGTAGTAGGTACCCCTTAACCCACCCCACCGAGGGACAAGTGGGTGTTTGCCAGCTACGCTATACGGGATAAGCGCTGTGCGAACAAGAAGGGAAGCACGTGTCCACCACCACGCAATCCTCCTCTAAGAAGACGGACCACTACGGCATCGAGCGTGCGAACGCCGATGATCCGGGAGCGATAGATAAGGTACGGCGTAAATCGCCCTTTGTTGACCACCTCATGCGCATGCAGGAGCGCTATGCCGCAGAAGGCGGCAACCAGTTTTCTGCTGGCATTACCTATTACTCGGTCCTGTCCATCTTCCCGTTGGCGATGCTGCTGGTGGCCACCATCGCCGCTGTCCTTGCTAACCGTGAGGACCTGCTCAATGACTTGCAGTCCTATATCACCGACTCCATTGACGGGAACCTCAGCGAGTCGGTCAATGAGATTTTGGATACGGCCATCGACCAGCGCGGCGCCATGTTCGGTATTGGTGGTTTGACTACTCTGTGGTCCGGACTGGGGTGGATGAACCACCTGCGCATCGGCATTTCTGCCATGTGGGGCATCGATGCCAATGACGGCGGCTCCTTCCTGAAAAAGAAGTTCTCTGACCTTCTGGGGCTTATCGGCCTGATCATTGCCTTTGTCGTCGCCTTCGGCGTGACCGCGGCGGGTTCCTCCGGCCTTACGCAGAAGATATTTGACCTCTTAGGTATCGATTCTTTCCCCGGCATGGGTTATGTCTTCTTCTTCAGTGGCTTGTTGCTGGGACTTATCGCCAACTTCATCGTCATGTGGTGGCTGATTATGATCCTGCCGCGCACGAAGGTGCCTAAGAAGTCCGGCTTTATCGGCGCTGCCATTGGTGCGGTGGCATTCGAGGCCATTAAGCAGCTGTCCACGGTGATTATGTCCTCTGCCACCGGCAGCCCGGCCGGTGCGGTCTTTGGCCCGGTCATCGTCCTGATGATTGTCATGTACCTGGTGTGGCGCGTGGTGCTGTATATCTCCGCATGGACTGCGACGACCGCAGAATCCCTGAAGTATGCGCACCCGCCGGTTCCAGAACCCGCCGTTATTCGCGTGCGCAATGAGGTGCGCGAGGGCGCACCGGCCGGCGCGGTCTTCGGCGTGGGTGCCGCTTTGGGCGCTGCGGCCGTGGGCGTGGCGAAGCTTTTCCGCCGGAAATAAAAATCCTCCCTACGGGGGAGGAGTGCGCCGAGCTATACCTTTAAGATAGGACACTATGAACGCCGATGATATTGCCCCAGACTTCTACGAAAAGTGGGACCTCGACCGCAATGGTGGCGAGGATGAGCTTTCCGTTTTATTGGAAGCAAAAGACATCAAGCTCGGGCAGCAGGGATATAACCAGGATGAGCCGCGGCGCGTCCAGCTGCGCATAGCGGCCAGCATCCTGGGTTCGGCGAAGAAGAGGGCCGAATACGATGAAGCATTGCGCACTGGTCTCCGCCCGACGTGGGGCGAGCTCGGCACGCTGAGCTCGGTGGGGCAGTGGTCGCCGGCGCCGCGCCCGCAACCGAGCTTCCACGATCAACCGCAGGGCCCGGCGCAGGTGCCGGGTTTTGCCCAGCCTAGCCCGTATGCCTCCCCGTACGCGCGCGATCCATTCGCCCAGCATGCCTCGCCGCAGCAGCAGATGGTGCCATCGCCCGCTGCCGCGCCGGCGCCAGTCCAGCACCAAGCGCAGAAACGGCCGTCCCAGGAAACGCGCATCGGCATGGGCATCTTGGACTTTTTCTTGGCCGGCGGCATCAGCAGCGCGGTTGGCGCGGGCGTCGACGAGCTCGCGGATGTGGAAGCGTTGTCCTTTGTTGTTGCCTGCATCGTGATGGTGGTTTACGTCCTGGGCAGCGAGGTATGGATGGGCGCTAGCCCGGCAAAGATTCTTGCCGGCTATACCGTGCGGGACGTGGATACGAAGGAAAAGCTCAGCCTTAGCCAGTCCGCCAAGCGCCAGTGGTGGCGCCTTATCAACGTGATCCCTGGCATTGGGCAATTGGTGGGCATGCTGGGCGCGGTGGTGCACGCGACCACCATCAACGAGGAAAACAACCTGCGCGGTTCCCACGACGATCTCGCAAACGCCGAAGTGGTTAAGAGGAAGCCGCGCAAGTAGAACGCCGCATGGCGCAACTTCGGGCAGATACCTACGATGGTGCGCATGCACGATGCACCATTAATTAGCCCCGAAAATAAGGATTCCGCCGAGAGCGTGGTGGAACAACTTCCAAAGGTATCCCTGTGGGAACCGGTCCGCTCGCAGGCCAGCACCGCGGAGGAATTGAACGCGGATATCCGCGAGCAGTGCGCCCAGCTTGCCGATGACCACCTGGTCTACGCCGAGCTGCAGCTCAACCCTGCGGCTTACTCTTTCGATACGTCCGCAGTCGTACGCGAGGTGGCCGCGGAACGATTCGGAGATCTCGAGGTACGGTTTGTCCTCGAGGCGGCAGAGCCGGCGGCTAATGCCGAGGACTCTGCGGGCATTGCTGGCTACACCCTGCCGGAGGGGAATGCTGCCGCCGCGGCGGAGTTCCGCACGAAGTACCTGCCTACCCAGATCGCGGTGGGCGAGGATTTCGCCGCTACCGAAAGCGCCGCCCAGGCCGGCGTGAACCGTTTGCTGCGACCGGTGAATATGATTGATGATTTCACCGCCGATGTCGATGGAATCCGCCCAGGCAAGGCCTCCGGATGGATCCGTGACCGACACATTCCACTGGTATTTTCGCCCGTGGACGATGTTGAGGAACTCACTGATCACCCGCTGCCGCTGTTACAGCAGCTTGGTTTTACCTGCTCGGTCTCCTCCGGAGATTCCACGCTGAGCAGGCAGTTTCTCGCCTTGAGCGAGACCTTTGGGTACGGACTGGAGGAGTTTTTCGATCTTACCGTGAAGGCGATTGAGAATATTTTCGACACCGAAGAAACAAGGCAGCGTATCCTTGAGACCGTTGTCCTTCCGGCCTACGAGGACCTCTCCGATCCGGAACTTGCCGGCCCCGATACTGAGGAGTCGCTCCAAGATTCCGGGTTCTCAATGAACCTGAATGACAACGCTTCCGAAGAGTAATAGATAGTTAATCTACATAAAGGAGGAAGACATGCCTTCCGCACTATTCGTTGTTACCGCCGCTGATAAGTGGACGCTTGCTGATGGCAGCGCCCGCCCTACCGGTTACTGGGCCGAGGAGCTCATCGCTCCGCACCGCGTGTTTAAGAACGCTGGTTGGGATATCGACTTTGCTACGCCGAACGCAAAGGCACCAGTAGTAGACGAGTACAGCCTCGAGGTATTGTCTGAGGGCGACCGCGCCGAGCAGGAGAACTACCTCGCAGAAATCGGCCCGGACCTGGAAGACCCACTGAACCTGGCCGATGTTAAGGAAGCCGACTACGACCTCGTCTTTTACCCCGGCGGCCACGGCCCGATGGAGGACTTGGCTTATGACCAGGACTCTGCCAAGCTGCTGCAGGAGCGCATCGACTCCGGTCGCGCGCTATCCCTGGTCTGCCACGCACCGGCTGCATTGCTCGCGCTGGACAATGACAACTGGCCACTCAAGGGCTACACCATGACCGGCTTTACCAACGCCGAAGAGGGCGAGGAGACCATCGCCGCTGCCAAGTGGGTTGTTGAGACCCGCCTGCGCGAGCTCGGCGCTGATTTCAAGCAGACCGATCCGATGCAGCCTTATGTCGAGGTTGACCGCAACCTCTACACGGGCCAGAACCCAGCATCCTCTGAGCCTTTGGCACAGCGCATCCTGCGCGACTTTTAATGCGGGCGCTGAAAGCTCTCGCTGCAGGTAGTGCGGTAGTAGGGGCGGCGGCATATATAAAGAGCCGCCGTCCTTATCTACGCAGCGTTGCTCCTGAGCTTCGCAGCCCATTACTGTACCTGCCGCTGCACTTGCTTTCGGGTGATCGATTCGCTCGAACGAGCAGGTTATTTGCCAATATGGACGTGGCACGTCCGAAGTGGCGTCCGGTGGACATCGACGAGCTATCTTGTTCTTTTGAAGGCCAAGCATTCCGTGCCCGCGTTATTACTCCACGCGGAGATGGAGCGCCAGCCGAGCCACGTCCCGTGGTGATGTGGATTCACGGCGGAGGTCACCTGCTCGGTGGTCCCGCGATGCATGATCCCCAAACTTCGCTCATCGCATCGGAGCTGGGGGCCATCGTCATCGCACCGCGCTATCACAAATCCACGCAGGAACCTTTTCCTGCGGATCTGGAAGAGTGTTATGCCGCTTTGCGCTGGATGCAGGAAAATGGCGAGCTTTTAGGCGCGGATACTTCGCGCATTGCGGTCGCTGGCGATAGCGCCGGCGGTGGCTTGGCCGCAGGCCTTGCCCAGCGCACGGTGGATGAAGGTCATTCCATTCGAGCGCTTGGATTGGTCTATCCAATGCTTGATCACCGCACCATTGTTAAAGAGGGTGCGGTGGGGCAGTTTATTTGTCCTCCGAATTTAAATCGCGGCGCTTGGGATATGTACTTAGGCAAGGACCATTTAGGAACCCCGCTGCCACCGTATGCATCGCCGGCGACGCGTTCGGATCACTCGGGGATGCCGCCCACGTGGATCGGCGTGGGAGACATCGACCTTTTTCATGATGAATCCGTAGCCTTTGCTACCGCACTGCAGAACGCCGGAGTCGAGACCACACTTGATGTGTATGCAGGTGCTTATCACGGCTTCGATCAGGTACGCCCGCGTGCGCCCCAGTCGCGCAGAATGCTGGCAGATCTTATCGAGCACCTCGGTTCTCACCTCTAGCCGCACTTTATGTGGCGCGAAGTGTAGGTGAAAATGCAGCAACCGCCCCAGTCTGACGCGGGCTTGTTTTAGGGACCGGTAAGGCGGTACCAGGTACCGGGGTGGCGGTAGCCGCCCGGTAGCCGGTTTTACCCCCGCTTATCGTTTGGACCGTTGACGTTGCTTGAGCTGTTT
>NZ_JAKRMY010000024.1 GCF_022346005.1 Corynebacterium sp. ACRPS | reverse complement strand
CGCGTACACACTGCGTGGGCCGTCCACTAAAGAGTGCCTAAAAACTACCCCCGGTACCCGATATCCGCACCGGTCGGTACTCGATACCGCCCTACCGGTACTAAATAGCGTCGCGCGTCACTTTCTCTACGGGAATAATTTTCCCTCTAGATAAGGCTGGTTAATGGCATATTGTGTTGATTTGTGGTGGAACACTATTGCAATGCGATGTAGGTAAAGCTAACCTAATCTAAAAGTTGCCTGCGGGTCTGTGAGAAATCCAGTGGAAAACGTCGAGGACAACTTCAGGAAACCGACTTTAAGGAAAAGGGATGGCAGTAAAGAGGAGAGTGCAGTCAGTTATCGCAGCCGCTATCTGCGCCGGATTGGTTTTGTCAGGATGCTCGTCGAACGATTCGACCGATGAAGCGGCAACCTCCAAAGTTGCAGAAGACGTGACCATTGAGCATGCACGGGGTACGGATACGTATCCGGTCAATCCACAAAATGTGGTTGCCGTGGGGCCGGCTGTTGATAACCTGCTGGAACTTGGAATTAAACCAGCAGCCGTCGTGCAGAATGCAAAAGATAAGAACTCACCCTGGCGCGAGGGGAAGCTCGATGGTGTCAAGGTGATCGATCAGGCAGATTTCAAAACTCTGCCACAAGAACAAATCGCGGCAATTGAACCCGACTTCATTGTTGGGGATTACTGGACAATATCTGAGGTTAATTACAAAGAATTGTCTGCAATCGCACCGACTCTCGGCGGCATCTCCGATAAAGGGGAGGGGATTGGCTGGGAGGCACAGCTAGAAGCTTTGGGTAAGATCTTTAATAAGGAATCCGAAGCGAAGAAAGCTATCGATGAGGATCGGAAGCGTTTCGCTGACGTTAAGGAAAAATTGCCGAACCTCGCGGGTAAAACCGGCATTGTTTCTCAATTCGCCCAGGGATCCTTTGGTGCCGTTGCAGACCCTGAGGATCCGGGTGCATCCTTCATCTACGATTTGGGTATGAAGTTCCCGGATAAGTTGACTGACGGTACGGTTCCAGTTGATAAAGGCCGCGTCACGCTTTCTCCGGAAAACGTATCCCACCTGGCCGCTGATTTTATGGTTATTTATAACCGCACCGGCTCAATCGAGGAAGTTGAAAATACTCCGGGATACAAAGATTTGCCGCAGGTGAAATCCGGTGCGACTCTCGCTGGCGATGAAGCGGTCGTCGCTGGACTCAACAACCCGACGAGCTTGAGTCGAGCTTGGGTGCTGGATAAGACGATGCCGACGCTGGAAAAGGTTGGAAAGTAGTCAAGGTCTGCACGACTCCGACGCCTGCTAGATGGGGCTCAGCCCGTTGCAGCAGGTAGTCATGAACGCCTTCCGATGCATCGGAAGGCGTTCTCTTAAATGAATTGTATCCAAGGCAGTGGTCCGTTCGCTCATGCCTTTCCGGCACGGAAAACCAGCGTCAGGCTTTCCGCATCTTCGCTCACCGGCGCAGCACGATGACTGTATTAAAAGGTATGTAGGTGAGCTGGAAAATGCTTGGCGCTGGGAAAAGCGTTCAAAGCACCAGCAAAAACTTAATAAGAAAATAGACAATCGAACAAAGTGAATTAAAAGCCATCTAGACCGAGAGGGGACTGGTCTCAAATATGCCAAGGAACAGCCGGAGCAGGGAAATTTATCCAATTTCTTACCGGGAATTATATGTGGAAGAAATTGAAGATATATCGCCATCCATGCGGCGCATTACGCTGAGCGGGGAGCAACTCCAAGACCACGAGCGCGATGGTATTTCCGTTCCCTCGCTGGTAAGCCATGGTTTTGACGACGACGTTCGGCTCATCTTCCCGGATCCTGAAACGGGGGAGCGGCCGCACCCAATAGCCCAAAATGATGGCAACCTCTTGTGGCCAGAAGCCGTGAAAAACCTATTCCGCACATACACGGTTCGCCACTTTGACGCTGTACGCGGGCGATTAGCCATAGATTTCGCGCGCCATGGTGAGGGCTTGGCCGAAAACTGGTCCCAGAATGCCCGAATCGGTGACGCCATTTTTGTGGCAGGCCCGAAGTCGTGTGCACAGTTACCTACGCACACCGATTGGCTCTTCTTGGCCGGAGACGAGACTGCGCTCCCAGCAATCGGCCGCTGCCTGGAATCACTCCCGTCAGGGCATCGCGCGGTTGCGGTGGTAGAGGTTCCTACGAGTGCTGATATTCAGAACCTCGATATTTCGGATTCGGTACAGATCCACTGGGCAGTACGTGACCAGGGCGAGGACTTCGTAGAAAAGGCACGTGCGCTTTTTGAGGAGACTGCTCAGTCGGCATTGCCGGGTGGCGAAGCATATGCATGGGCGGCGGGGGAGGCCTCCCGGCTGAAACCGCTGCGGCGTTTGTTTAAGGCCTCCGGAATTTCCCCTGAGCATCGGGAAATCACAGGCTACTGGCGGCGTACCAGCCAGAGCGACGCTAAAGAAAGCGCATCGAGCAGCAGCAATAGTGTTTTGCACAATATCCATGATTTGGCTGAGTTGAATTCGGCCTTTGCGCTTCGCACTGCCGTGCGTTTAGGGCTCTTCCAGGAAATCGATGCGGGTGCGAACACGGTCCCTGCTCTTGCTGCTGCGACAGAACTGCACGAGGAGGCGCTACGGAGGTTTATCCGTTACCTGGCGGCTCTTGAACTTGTCGAAGTTAGCGAAACCACCCTCGCATTGACCGCAATGGGCATGGAACTGGCGGACCCAGATTCAAATGTAGTGCGTTGGTTAAGCGGGCCAGCGCACCTTGAGGCGATGGCGCTGATGCGCCTTGAGGACAGCCTTCGCACCGGTGGGCCAGCGCTTCAAGGCGAAAAGGGATTGCCGTGGTCAGAATATCTTGGCCAGGACCCGCACCTGGCAGCCGAACGCTTTGAGCAAAAGAATGTGAGTGCTGGGTGGACCGCTCCTTCCGCAGCAAAGGAACTGCAGCAGTATCTGGATGACACTGCTCGTGTTCTCATCATTGGCCAGGGCGGTGCAGTATATGCAGATGAAATCCTCCGCCGATGCGAGCATGCTGAATGCCGGATTATCACCGATGCTTCATCGGAAGCGGTGCTACGGGAAATCGCAGTAGCCTCTCATGCGCGCTGCGAGATGGGCGGCGACGGACGCGGCCTTTCTCCCACCGAGACGGACTATGCGTGGGCAACTGACGTGATTTTCATCGATCCCTGGAGCATCTTTGGCAGCGAAGAGGTGGCTGCCGAATTAGGCCGCGCGGTTAGTGGGGATAAGTCCCGCCGGGCTTTTATCCTTACCGAGGTCCTCGAGGAAGCAGGCGGCGATGAGCATTCCTATGAAGAGGACTTGGTGAGGCTTTCCATGTTCGGCACCAAGGTGCCGACTCAGGACGATGTCAGCGCTGCTACCGCTGATAGCCGCGCTCTTATTTCTTCTGCCACGGCTGTTGGCTGGGGCAAACACCTCTTCGTCCTGGAAGCAGAAGCGAATTCCTAAAGAGGAACCTCGGTAGGACAAAATGCCTCGAGCATAACCTTTTATTTCCGGACCACGGTCCCGGACGGGAGCCGGGGGCCGTGGCTGCCATAAGTGTGGTGAACACGGTGAAGTAGGCGAACGTTGTCCAGCCGATCCCGTGGGTGAGGGTCATCAGCACCGTGCAGACGGATACGCCGAGTGCGCTACCAAGTTGGGTCGCGATGCGGCCCGCAGCACTGGCATGGACGACTTCACCTTTGGATAAGCCGTGGTAGGTCGCGGACATCGTGAGCACCGTAAGGGCTCCGATTCCGCCGCCGCGCACGAATAGCCCACAGCCTTGAAGGATGAGCCAGCCTGCCGCCTGGCCGGTGGGAAAGGCGAAAGGTAGCGTTCCGATAATAGCGGCGGCAATGCACATGTAGACGGTCTTCCGCGTACCCCAACGGGCGATGAACTTTTCCGACGCCGAGCGGCTGAAATACGCGCCCACACTCTGTAGTGCTAGCAGAAGTCCCGCATGCAGTGCGGTGTAGGCGTAGCTGCTCTGATAGTGCAGTGGGATAAGGAAGAGCCCGCCATAAAACACGGTGCTTGCAATGGCCAGCGTTGCCCACGCTGAGGAAAAGGAGGCGTGGGTAAATAGGCGGACATCGATAAGCGGCGATGGTGCCCGGAGCGCATGCAGGACAAAGTATCCAATCAGCCCCGCGCCGGCGGCGAGGAGAATTATGCTTGTCCAAGAGTTCATGTGCCCGATGGTGGTAAAGCCATAGACTGCCGCGAGCAAACCTGGCGCGAGCAAGAGGTATCCCATGCGGTCCAGCTGGGCTGCAGGGTCTGCTGGGGTCCGTTCTAGATAGTGAGCGGCTAGGGCGATTGCGGCGATGCCGATGGGGACGTTGATGAGGAGGATGGCGCGCCAGCCGATGGCATCAACAAGCAGCCCGCCCAGTAGCGGGGCAATCGCAGGCGCAATTACCGCTGGTAGACCGATTGCGGTGATGGCGCGTGTGGCCTGGTCCTTTCCGGCATTAGTGACGATGAGGGTCTGCATCACCGCCACCGAGAAGCCCGCCGCGAATCCCTGCAGGATTCGGAAGGCGATGAGCATATCGATATGGGTCGATACCCCTTGGCCAGCCACGTTAATTATATATGGCCGGGATGGACCCTGTCCATTTTGTTGATGGCTTGTTTCCATCCGGATGTTCGTGCTCCCTCAAGGAGTCTACTGGCTGCAGCAGAGGGCTGTTTTGGATTGGTTCGTTCTACAACGTGTTTGTATTCAATATTGCAGTTAATTAGTCGCAGCGTCTTTAGGGCAGACTCATCAGGCGCCCTTAGAGCTGACGGCAAGGTGCTTTCCAATGGTTCGAAAGATCAAAATGACGAATCTTTGTGCTATCGCAAGCGGGCCCATCTCAAACAAGGGTGAACAGCGTAGTGCTGCACTCGGATTTCGTGCATTTTGATGTTGAAGAATCCAGATTCAGTGGATAAGCACTTAAGTAAATGCCATGATTGTGAATACGGCCTCTTATGAATCTTTTAGTTTCAAAGCTTTTGCCACGGCTAGGTGGACCTGCATGTGTGACTCTTCTTCGGGTTGCACATTAAGATCTTGGTAACGGTAAATGCAGCGGGATCCTCCGCCCCCGCCCCCAATTTCAAATACGCCTACAACAGAAGCCTCGAAGAGTAAATTCAGCCATATTCGAGCTTCTTCTTCGCAGACATTCTGTGCTTGAGCGACAGTGAGCCAATCTTCCATGAAGAAATTTCTTTTCCTAAGCTTCCGGACAAGATTGAGGACACTCTGAAAATTATCAATAGTATGACTAAATTCATCACGAAGCTCTTCAAGGACATGCATGCAATATTTGGGCTCGGCTGAATAAATGTCCTCTCGCTCAATTAAAGAATGACCATTTCGCTGAGCTTCTTCGAGGCAAGAGATAGAAAAGGCTACTATGTCCCTCGGTCGCCCCATGGTCCGTTTCAACATATAAGTTTCAGAGCGGGCGCGTTGCCGCATTTCTCCATCGTAGAACAGCGAATGCCAAGTCGAGGAACTACTTTGCTTGTTGCCGACACTACTTTTAATTCTAGCTTCGATTACTTTGATTAGGTCATCGTCACTCCAATCCAAGTACTCGATATCTTGACTCACTTTATTTCGATCGTTGAATGAAATTGCCTGCCACAAATCTGTTCTAAGAAAAATAATTACAGTTGCTAATCCTTTGGGCTTAACTTTCAAGTTAATATCACGCATGGCCTTGATGGCCCCGATGATTAGAAGCCTTGCTTCCTCGCTGCCGTCCCATGCTTCATCAATCCTGTCGATAAGTACAGTCCGAGGGAATTCGGCAAGGATTTCTAAAGCAAATTTTTGAAACTGATTAAATACTTGGATAAATTTATCGTCTAATGTCTGCTGAGATGTGGTATCAAACTCTACTCCCCCTAAATCTGCCACGGTAGAGATATTAGGTAAATTAAGTTTCTTTATGCGACTGAGCCAGTCAAACATCTGATTGAGTCGACCTTGTCGATCCTGAACCTGAAGATCATGGAGGAATTTATTGAAATTGCTCCGCTGTTTCGAAGACATTTTTTCCTGTATCGAACCGAGCGCTGCAAGGTAGATTAACAATTCCCATGCAGTAGTGTATGCATTCGTCTCTGCGACGCCCTTTTCCCGCAACAGCTTGTGAGTTTCAAAAAAAATTTGTTAATTCAAGATCGACTGTCCTGTGGCTAAAAGCGTCCCTGATATGGGCAAATAGAGCGGTCTTTCCTGAGCCTTTCCTACCCAATATCAGTTGCTTCCCTGAACGGACCCCATCGACGGCTCCAGTTTCAACAAAATAAGCCTCGAGTTGTTCGTCGCTTTCAGCGTCAATACGGCCTAAGTTGATTTCGTTGAGTGATGATTCCATTATCCCTCCATAGTAAAGTTGGTTTGGCCCCTATAGCAGCCAATTCTATCGAAGTGTCCTGACTTTTTGTTCCTTGGTATTTGCCTTGATTTGCATTTTATCCTGTGGCTGATTCTAATTCCACAGTTCGGTTTCCACCTCGGCTGGGGTTCGGTATCCCAGGCTTTGGTGGAGCCTTACCTCGTTCCACCATGACACCCCACTCGAATGTCGCGATTTCTACCTCGACAACGTTATTCCACCTGCGATTATAGATGAGTTCGCCTCTTGTGAGGAGCCGTTAACGTTTTCAGCTAGAGCATTGTCATTTCAGTCGCCAACAGTTCCGGTGGAAGCAGTGGTCCCGTGCTGGGCGAGACGCTGGTTGTAGACAACGCTGACGTACGGCGAGCCGTGATCCGAATGGTGAATGAGACCTGTTGTTTCCCTCGCACTTACAATCGCTTGATTGAGTGCTTGTAGCGGCAATGCCTGCAGTGCGCATGGGCCCGACCCCCGAAGCCTTTCTTCGTGCGCACGTAGGTAATGTCGGCCACCCACAGCTTGTTTAAGGCCTTGGGCTTTGAACTCACGCCCCACTAAATCCGGGCGCAGATCCGGCACGTTGAGGTGTACGGGTTGTGGTAGGTGATCTGCCTGTGCCTGTGCCAGAAACACCGGCCAGGCGCATCAGCCGGGCGGTTTGTTCACGACCGATGTCGATTCCGTCACGGTCAAGCGCATGCCACATCTTTCGCACGCCGTAGACACCGTAATTATCCCGATGGATAGCACTAATGCGTTCAACCAGCACAGCATCACGAAGGCCGCGAGCACTTACCCCACGGGCCTTGGACTGACGATACCCACGCGAGGTGATGAACCCACCAGCGCGGTTTTTCTTCAACGTCTTACAGATGAACTCGACAGAGAAACGATTCCGGTATTCATCGATGAACCGGATCATTTCCGACGTTTTGGGTCGAGTTCCGACGCGAAAAAAGCTGAGGCAGCCTTCAGCAGCTCATTAGTGTCGCGTAGCTGGTGATTTTCACGGCGTAGCCTCGCGTTTTCGGCAGCCAAATCTTCAGGCACAGGCTCTGGGATGTTTCCCGAACGACGAGCAGACTTAAGTCCATAGACGAGCCGTGTGCCATGAAACCCCAACTTTGCAGCTACTGCCTGGCACGCGGCCCGCATCGACATGTTTTCCGCCAAGATGCGGTCTTCCACGAGACGGACCACACGATCCTTCGCATCCTGGTCAAATTTTCTTGGCATATTCCAGATTTTCCCATCTACTCAAACGGAACAAAACCTGGGACACTCCGAAACGCTAGGATAGGAGAAAATAGATCTAGTTAAGGAGTACAAAGCAATGGCTAAAGAAACTGCACGCGCCCTTGGTCACGAAGTAGACGTGGATCGCGAGAAATTTACCTACCTGGCATCCACTGATGCCGAGGGCAACAAGATTGAATCCGGCAAGGCTGCGGGAGCCGGTGTAGCCGGAGCCGCGGCTGGCGGGGCTGCTGCTGCCGGCGCCGCCGCAGCGGCAAGCGCAGATGGGCAAAATGATGCTGCGGCGCAGAGCGATTACGAGCCGAAGAATCACGTCGTTACCGGCGCTGAGGAAGAGCACGTCGCTGCAGCGTCCGAGCAACCGGATCTGCAGGAACAGCTGGATGAGGATAACGCGGACTATGAGCCCTCACAGCACGTGGTGGGCGAGGCCGAAGAGGAACACATCGCTGCCGCCCCCGAGCAGCCGGAAGGGGTTGCAGCTGATGATGAGCGCGATGACTTTGATGACCTGAAGGACAAGGTCACCGAGGCCGGCAACGTCGTTGAAGAAGCCATCAACCGCGCTAAGGACTTCGTGGAAGACAAGGCGCAGGAATACCAGGATGGATCCGGTAAGAAGGGCGGTTTCTTCGACCGCGTGAAAGACGTCGTGCGCGAGGCTCGCGATAACCTCGACGAAAAGCGCAAGTAGCTAACTACGCCCAGGCCGCTGTCTTAACCCGAAGGGGAGAGGCAGCGGCCTTTGTGCTGTCGTGCTAGTCCAGCGCGTGCAGGTAGAACCGGCGGATGAGCAGACGGCGGGGGATATCGACAAGCGGGCGCAAGAAGGGCAGGAAGGGCTCGGAGGTGGCATCGATAAGCAGCAGCGTCCGCCCATCCCGCAGGCGCTCTAAGGTGAAGGTTTCCTCGCCGCGCTCGAGGTGTCCGGGCAAGGTGCCGTAGGTAAAGCCGCAGCGCCCATCGTCAGAGAAAGCCTCGACCACGCGGCAGCGGAAATCAAACGGGCCAAGGCCCATGGTGACCTCGGCGCCTTCTTGGACGACCGGGTGGGTGGGGCGCACGCGGAAGAGGCCGCTGCGCTGGATGCCCCAGCGAAAGAGCCGGTGGGCCGCGGCATCGAAATCGGCGTCGATGACCCGGCTCATGTGCAGCTGCGGGAATCCGGCGGTATCGGTATAGGAAAGCGGCTCTGGCATCTTAAGTCTCAGTGCTTATCTGTGGGGACCTCATGGGGGTGAAGAATAGGGCATCGAAAAGTTTTTGGGTACGGATTAATAGTGTGATCACCCCCGAAACCTGAAAGAACGGTAACGGCTTGGAAACAGTCACAGGACTTAGCTGCTTTCACACGAGATTCATGTCAGGATTTAGCTAGCACGATCCTGACAACTGAAAGAAGGTACTTTGATGCTTCGCATTCCGCACCTAAAGAAAGTCCTGGTGGGCTCGGCTTTCGCTGGTGCGTTTTTCCTGGGTTCCCCGGCAGCAGGCGCCCAAGAATTGCCCCAACCGGATATTGACTCGGCAGGGTTAATCAACCACGTGCGCGATGGCCTCGCGGACTTTGGAATTGAGACCCCAGAGGTGGATAAGCAGGTCACCGATACCGTGGATTCCGCGGTGCAGAACGCGCACGATACGGTGGCGAATAACGCCCAGCAGGGGGCTAAGTACGCGGAGCCGGCCACCAACCCGAATCCCTTCGGGCTACTGGAACAGGCCACTCAGGTAGAGCAAAAGCCATTGGGTAATAATCCCAATTACCAGTGGAAAAATGATGGATTTTCCAAGGTAGCTGCGGGCAAGCCCGATGCAGATTTTGTTCTGCACCGCGTGCCGGGGTCCTTGTTCGATGCCCCGCGCACTCCCGAGGAATCCGATGTTGCCATGAACCAGGGTAAGTCCCTGTACGGCCCTGGAACTCCCATCTATATCAATGGTGACACCATGTGCACCCTGAGCGTTGCCGGTAATGACGATGCCGGCCGCAAGGTGGGGCTAACCGCAGGGCACTGCGGCAATGAGGGCGATGCCATTACCTCGGCCGATTCTGATCACATTGGCCCGACGGGCACCATCGTGTCCAAGAATGACAAGCTGGATTATTCGGTGATCGAATTCGGTTCTAATGCTGAGGTCACCCGCAGCTACAACGGAGTAACCGTTAACTCCCTAGGCGGGACCGTAAACCCGGGTGAGACCGTATGCAAGCAGGGCGTTGCCACCGGCAAGACCTGCGGTATGACCTATCAGCAGGCACAAAGCATCCAGGTCAACCAGGTCTGCGCCATGATGGGCGATTCTGGTGCGCCGCTGCTCGCCGGTGACCGCCTCATCGGTTCCATCTCCGGCGGCTTCCTGCCGGTGAACTTCCCGTGCCGCACCCCGCTGCAGGGTGCGGTTCATAACCCCACCGCCGCTACCAACATGGATACCGTGTTGGCGGATATGAACCGCCGTGGTGGCGTTGGTGCTGGGTTTACCTTGCCCGAAGCATAAGCGCGAAGCAGATAGCGCCCCGTTCAGCCTTGAGTGCTGCACGGGGCGCTTTTTTATGCGCAATTTCTATGGGCATATAACGCGCATGCGTCCCGCCAAAGTGGGGGAAAGCGCAGGATAGCCTTGCCTGCAATCGGAGACATAAACTAAGGTGAGACTTACCTATTGTCCAATTAGGGATAGTCAATATCTGCTGTGGCTAACGCATCCGCAGCGAAATTTGAACCGAGGTTTCCCCATGTACAAAACCCATTCCACTCCACCAGAAACTGGGCCCATTCGCGCGGATCAAGCACCCACCGATGCCGTGGTGGAACTGTCCGCTGATTGCCTGCACAACGCGATCGAGACCCAACCGGCGCTGGCCGTGCGGCTGCGCGAGCTGGGCTTTCGGCCTGGCACCCGCGTGCAGATCGGCCGCACCGTCGCAGGCGGTGCGCGCATTGTCAGCGTAGGTACGGCCCGTTATGCCGTGGATGCGCACACTCTGCGCCAACTCGAAGTCGTTCCGGTGGAGGCATAAGCGATGGCACATAATTCCACGGCCCCAGCAAGCTGCCACAGCACCTCCACCATGCGGATAGCGGCGGAAGGCACGCCGGTCCTGGCACTGGTGGGCGCGCCCAACTCCGGAAAGTCCACCCTCTTTAACGCATTGACCGGCGCGAAGGTCCAGACCGGCAACTGGCCGGGCACCTCCGTCGAGGTCAGCCGCGGGCTCTGGAATGCGCAGCCAGAGGCCTTTGACATCATCGACCTGCCCGGCGCCTATTCACTTGAGCCCATGAGCCCGGATGAGGCCTTTACCAAGCAGATGCTCATTGACTGCCCGGCAGACGAGCGCCCTGATGTCGTCGTGGTCCTCGTGGACGCAACGGCCCCGGCCCGCGGGCTCAACTTGGCGCTGCAAATTGCCGCCGAGCCATACCGCGTGGTCATCGGCGTGACCAAGGAGGATATGGCCGAGCAGCAGGGCATTAGCATCGATACTGAAGCGCTCTCCCGCGCCACTGGCATGCCAGTGGTCAGCGTCAATGGACGGCGCCGGCGCAACCTCGACGGGCTGGAAACCACCGTGGCACAGGCCATGCGCGTCGAGCCAACCATCATCCGCCAGGATTCCGGCCTGGATCAGCGCTTTGCGGATCTCGATGCCGCCGAAAAAGCTGCGGTCCACCGCGTGGAGGTAGGCGAGACCCTCACCCAGCGCGTGGACCGCGTGGTGCTGCACCCAGTGGTGGGCCCGCTGCTCTTCCTCGCGGTGATGTGGGCGGTCTTCTTCATCACCACCACGGTGGCAGGGCCCATGCAGGACGGCCTCGAAGACCTTGTCACCGGTCCGGTCTCGGACGCGGCCCGCGCCGGGCTGGAAGCCATTGGCCTGGATCACTGGCTGATTTCGGGCTTGCTTGTTGATGGCCTCATTGGTGGCGTCGGCATGGTGCTGACCTTCGCTCCGCTACTGGCGCTGATGTTTCTGTGCTTGGCGGTGCTGGAGGATTCCGGCTATATGGCGCGCGCTGCGGTGGTCACCGATAGGGTGATGCGCTCGATTGGCCTGCCTGGCAAGGCCTTTATCCCCATCGTGGTGGGCTATGGCTGCAACGTGCCGGCGATTTCGGCCACGCGAGTGCTTGGCGATGTCCGCCACCGCATCCTTACCTGCCTGCTTATCCCCTTCACCTCGTGCTCGGCGCGGCTTATCGTCTTTATGATGCTGGCGCAGGTCTTTTTCCCAGATCACGCCGGATCGGCGGTCTTTGGCATGTACGTTCTGTCCATCGCCCTGGTGGTAGCCGTGGGCTTGGCACTGCGCAAAACGGTCTGGCGCGCCATGCCGTCCGAGGCACTCGTTATTGACCTGCCTTCGTATCAGCTGCCCACGTTTAAGCTATCGCTCTCGGTCATGTGGGTGCGCCTGAAGGGATTCTTACACACCGCAGGTGGCATCATCGTGGCCACGGTGGTGGTTATTTGGCTGCTCATGTCCATACCCGTCACCGGTGGGCATTCCTTTGACGAGGAAGCCGTCCCGCCGGAGGACTCGGCCTATGGCGCGGTTTCGAAGGCGATATCCCCGGCGTTTGCGCCGGCTGGCTTCGATTCGTGGTCGCTCACCGGCCCGCTGGTAACAGGTTTTGTGGCGAAGGAAACGCTGATTTCCACCTGGGCGCAGACTTACGCCGTCGATGACGTCACGGATGCGGATCCTGAGGAACAAGCCGAGTCTTCGCTGGCCGATCACATCCGCAGCGACTTCGATGCCGCCTCCGGTGGGCACGGGCTGGCCGCGGTGTGGGCGTACATGGTCTTCCTCTTGGCCTATACCCCGTGCGTGGCTACGGTGGCCGCGCAGCGGCGCGAAATTGGCTGGAAGTGGACGCTCATCGGCTTTGCGCTCCAGCTCGTCACGGCCTGGGTCTTGGCAGTCGGAGTCTTCCAGGTGCTGAGGTTATTCCTATGAGCCCTACAGACAAGGTAAAAGAAGCGATCCGCGGCGGTCACTCCACCCCCGCAGACATCGCCCGCGCGACCGGACTGGGGCAGGGGACCGTGGAGGTTATCCTCGCCCACTTGGAACACAGCGCGCAGCTCGTGCGCGAATCGCTCTCCTCGTGCCCCACGGGCGGCTGTGGTAATTGCTCGCACAGTGATGGCTGCTCCGGCGCCGAGGGCGGGCGCCGTGAACCGGTCTTATTGAAACTTACGGTCCGGCCTTAATCCTGCAGCATCTGCAGCGCGGCCTTGTGCAGGCGGCCATTGGAGGCAATGGCCGATCCGCCGTGCGGCCCAGGATTGCCGGACAGATCCGTAAACGTACCGCCGGCCTCGGTCACGAGCAGGGACGGGGCGGCGAGATCCCAGAGGGAGACCTCAGGCTCGGTGGCGATATCGACAGCGCCTTCTGCCACGAGGCAGTAGGACCAGAAATCGCCGTAGCCGCGCAGGCGCCATGTCTTATCCGTCAGGTTGAGGAACTTATCGCGTAATCCACGCTCGGACCAGCCGGTGAGCGAGCTCATGGCAAGGGAGGCATGCCCAAGTTTCTCGATCTGGGAGACGTGCAGGCGCTTCGGCTCACCGCCAAAGACGCGGTAGGCACCGGCGCCTTTCGCTGCGTACCAGCGCCGGCGCAGGGCTGGGGCGGAGACCACGGAGACGACCGGTTCGCCGTCTTCGAGCAGGGAAATAAGCGTGGCCCACACGGGCACACCGCGCACGAAGTTCTTCGTGCCATCGATGGGATCGATGACCCACTGGCGGCCCTCGTAGCAGGCCTGGCCGCCAAACTCTTCGCCCAAAACCTCATCGCGCGGGCGGGAGCGCTTCAGCGAATCGCGAATGTGCTTCTCGCAGTTGAGATCCGCATCCGAGACCGGGGTCAGGTCCGGCTTTTCCTTGACGGATAGGTCGGTGGCCTCGAAGCGGTGCATCGTGACTACATCGGCGTGACCGGCCAACTCGAGCGCGAGACCTAAGTCTTCTTTGAATTTACCCACGGAGCCATTCCTCCATTTGTTGAACTACCTGTTTATTTCCGGCCAAGCACCACTCGACGCCACCGGCTTCTACCTTGCGGGCGGCACCACCAGCGGCCTCAATGAGAGCCTTGCCGGGGAACCAATCCCAATCCGCTACCGAATGCTGCATCCATGCGCCCCACGTGCCTTCTGCCACGGAGGCCAAGTCCACTGAACCGGCACCAAGCATACGGACTGTAGCAAAGTTTTCGGTCACCCGCTGCCACGCCGCACGAATTTCTGGATCCGCCAGCGACGTTGGGTGCAGGTAGGACGAGAGCGAGATTTCTTCTGCCGGCTTATCCTGCAGCTTGGCAACGTCCTTACCATCGAGCGAGGTGGGGTAGTCGCGCCCGCCAAACCAGGTATAGCCCATGGCGGGGCGGTGGACGGCGCCGAGGGCGACCCCGGAGGCATCGGTAAGCGCGAGCGCCGAGCACCAATAATCGGAGCCGGAGGTGAAATTGTAGGTCCCATCGACCGGATCGATGACCCAATTGCGTCCGGACTGGGACTCGCGGGCTGTGCCTTCCTCGCCCACGAGGCCGTCCTCGGGGCGCACGGCCTCTAGCACTCCGGCAACGAAGCGCTCTGCGGCGCGGTCTGCATCCGTGACCACATCAGAAATAGAGGTTTTCTGCTCAACCGAGACGCCCATCTCGCGCAAGCGCCAAGCTAAGCGTCCGGCGTTATACACAAGCGCCTGCGCCAAATGGGCATCCCCATCGTCAGCATGCGCGACAATAAACGTTTTGATGACCGCATCGATCATCTCCTGCAAGCTTGGCTTTTGATCCATGCACACCATTGTCACCCTAAATCCAACCAATGGCTAATTCTGTGGGGGAGGTGGGTAAGATTGGGCCCTATGCGTCCCGAAGTAATTACACGGCTCAAGCAATTGGACACCACCCTGACCACCATTGAAAAGGTCATGGATCCGGAAGCCTTGGCTGCGCGTATTCGGGAACTGGAAGCCCAAGCTGGGGATCCCTTGCTGTGGGATGATCCCGAGCACGCACAGAAGGTCACCTCTGAGTTATCAAGCGCGCAAGCAAAGGTCCGCAAACTGGAGTCTTTGCGCGGGCGCTTAGATGATATGCCGGTGATGTACGAGCTCGCGGAGGAAGAAGGCACCGTCTCCGTTGCCGATGAAGACCTTGCGGAGCTGGAAAGTGCCATCGAATCCCTCGAGGTAACCACCATGCTGTCCGGGGAATATGACCCGCGCGAGGCCGTGATCAATATCCGCTCCGGCGCCGGCGGGGTAGACGCGGCCGATTGGGCGGAGATGCTCATGCGCATGTACACCCGCTGGGCGGGAAAGCACGACCACAAAGTGGATATTTACGATATTTCCTATGCCGAAGAAGCGGGCATTAAATCCGCCACCTTCGTGGTGCACGGGGAATACATGTACGGCCAGCTCTCCGTGGAACAGGGCGCGCACCGCCTCGTGCGCCTTTCGCCCTTCGATAACCAAGGCCGGCGCCAAACCTCCTTTGCAGAGGTCGAGGTCCTTCCCGTGGTGGAGCAAACGGACCACATCGACGTGCCGGATAACGAGGTGCGCGTGGACGTGTACCGTTCCTCTGGTCCCGGCGGGCAATCGGTCAATACCACCGATTCCGCGGTCCGCCTGACGCATATCCCCACCGGCATCGTGGTCACTTGCCAGAACGAGAAATCACAGATTCAAAATAAGGCCTCTGCCATGCGGGTATTGCAGGCCAAGCTCTTGGAGCGCAAGCGCCAGGAAGAGCAGGCGGAGCTCGATGCGCTCGGCGCCGGCGGCAATGCCTCCTGGGGCAACCAGATGCGCTCTTATGTTTTGCACCCGTACCAAATGGTCAAAGACCTGCGCACCAATTTTGAAATGGGCGATCCCTCCAAGGTGCTTGATGGGGACATCGACGGCTTCTTGGAAGCCGGCATCCGCTGGCGCATGCAACAAGAGCGCGGCGAGGATTAACCTCGACCGCGCTCTGCAGGCTTAAGCCGGATAGTGCATCGGGGCTCCCGGTCCGAGTGGGATACCCAGTAGGTACCACACGATAAAGAAGATAAACCAGCCGACGATCATGGCGATGGAATACGGCAGCGCCAGCGACATCAGCGTGCCAACGCCCGCCGGCTTGTAATAGCGCTGCAGGAAGGTCAGCGCCAGGGCGAAGTACGGCGACATCGGGGTGATGATATTTGTCGGTGAGTCACCGATACGGAAGAGCATCTGGGAGACCTCAGGCGAGATGCCCACGTACATCATCATCGGCACGATCACCGGTGCCATCAGTGCCCACTGTGCGGAACCTGAGGTAATGAACAGGTTGAGGACTGCCACCATGGCCACGAGCGCGGCGAACATCAAGATGGGCGGCAGCGACCATGCCTGCAGCAGCTCAGAGCCCTTAATGGCGGTCCACACACCGAGGTTGGACCACTGGAACCACGCCAAGAACTGGGCGACGGCGAAAAAGAGCACCAGCATGGGGACCAAGGTCTTAATGCCTTTAGCCATGAAATCTGGCACGTCGGAGGCGGACTTCAGCGTGCCGGCGTAGATGCCGTAGACGATGCCGCAGACCAAGAATGCCAGGGCAATGGGAACCGCAATCGCGCTAATCAGCGGCGATTCCATGAAGCTATCTTCTTGGCTAGCCAGCGGGGAGCCTGGGATAAAGAGCAGGGCGAAGAAACCCGCGAGGAAGATAAGTAGCGCGATACCAGAGGCAACCAAGCCTTTTTGCTCCTCCGGTTTTACCCGCAGCTCGTCTTCTTCTTCCTCGAAATCAACGTCGCTATCTTCGCCGTCCTCGTCCGTATCGTCATCAGCGGCGCCGGCAGCCTGGGAGAAGGATACTTCCTCGTAATTAATCTTGTCGTGGTTGACCAGCTCGCGGGCCTTTTTCACCATGAACCATTCCGTGACGGCGGTGATGATAAGCGATAGCACGATAGCGGATGGTATGACGAAGAAGATATTGGCCAGCGGGCTGACCTCATAAGCCTCATCCACGAATTGTGCGGCGGGAGTGGAAATACCGGCCAGCAGGAGGTCAGTAATGTTGAGGATCAGCGAGGCGTTGAAACCCGCCGAGGACGCCGCAAAGGCCACCATGGCACCCACGATGGGGGAGCGGCCCACCGAGTGGAAGGCCATCGCGCCCAGCGGGATGAGGATGACATAAATCGCATCCGAAGCCACGGAACCGGTCACGCCGGCCAGCGCGACGAGGAAGGTAAGGAACTTCGGGCTGACCTTGGTCACCATGGCGCGCACAAGCGCGGACAAGAGCCCAGACTGCTCGGCCACGGCCACACCCAGCATGACGGCAAGGATGACGCCCAACGGCGGGAAGCTCGTAAAGTTTTCCACCGCGTCTGTGACCATACGCGAGATATTCTCGGTGGTCAGGAGTGATTCAACCTCGATGGTATCGCCGGTTTTAGGATCCTCGGCGCTCATGCCAATTAAGTGGCCAATCCAAGAGGTAATGGCGACGATTATCGCGAGGATGACGAAGAGCCAGAAAGGATCGGGGAGTTTATTGCCAATCTTTTCTACGGTGCCTAAAAAGCCGCTTGCTTTCTCCGGTTTTTCTTTGGTTTTAGTCTCGGCCATAGTATCGGCACTTTCTGTCGATCGAGTCGGGCACCATTTCGTACCAGATATTGTGTTCCAGACTACAATACTAGATAGCGTTCACAGGTTGCTGTCAACTTTGATTGCTACAGTAGCGGAGTGATTACTTTCGAAAACGTGACTAAGGTGTATTCCGCCCAGTTCCGGCCCGCGCTCGATGGGGTGTCTTTTGACATTGCGGATGGTGAGTTTGCCTTCCTCATCGGACCTTCGGGGTCCGGAAAGTCCACCTTTCTAGAGCTCATGGTGCGCTATAGCAATGTGACCTCGGGCGATATTTACTTCGGTGACTTCCACGTCAATGAGTTGAAGGGCAAGGATATTAACGCCCTGCGCCAATCCATTGGCTACGTATTCCAGGATTTTCGGCTGCTACCCAAGCTCAACGTGTACCAGAATGTGGCGTTTGCCCTGGAGGTCATCGGCAAGAGCAAGCACCGCATCTCCACCGCGGTGCCGCAGGTACTGGAGATGGTGGGTCTGGAAAACCGCCACCATGCGATGCCGCACGAGCTTTCCGGCGGTGAGCAGCAGCGCGTGGCCATCGCGCGCGCCCTGGTCAATCGCCCGAAGCTGTTGCTTGCCGATGAACCCACGGGCAACCTCGATCCCGCCACCGCCGACGGGATCATGGACTTGCTGCTGCGCATCAACAAGCGTGGCACCACCGTAGTGATGTCCACGCACAATTCCCGCGCCGTGGATAAGGCGCACAAACGCGTGCTGGAATTGCGCGATGGCACGCTCGTTCGCGATGAGCACAACGCAGCCTATTCGGCGCAGGAGGAGCAGGCATGAAGCTAGGATTCATCTTCCGCGAGGCCACTAAGGGTTTGGGCCGCAACCTGACGATGACCATCGCGATGATCATTACCACGGCCATTTCTGTCGGCGCTGTGGTTGCCGGCATCATGGTCACCCACCTCACCAAGGATACGAAGGATATCTACTTGGACCGTGTGGAGGTCATGGTGCAGCTCAACGAGGACATTTCCGCCACGGATCCAAACTGCACCACGCCCGCCTGCGCGGACTTAAAAGAACAGCTGGAATCCGATAGTTCCGTAGAGTCCGTGGAATTTCGCAACCGGGAGGCCTCCTACGAGCGCTTCCGCGAGCTCTTCCAGGACACGGATCCGGTGATGGTGGAACAAACCTCGCCGGACGCGCTGCCGGCAGCGTTGCACGTGCGCCTCGTTGACCCGGAAGAGGCCTCCGCCATCGATGCTGTGCGGGATAACCCGGCGGTAGAAGAGGTCGTGGACCAGCAAGAAGAGGTGCGCGAGGCTGCAAGCAACCTCGATTCCATCCGCACCGCCACCTTCATCGTGGCCATCGTGATGTCCATTGCGGCCATCTTCCTGGTGGCCAATATGGTGCAAATCGCCGCTTTCCACCGCACCCGCGAGACCGAAATCATGCGCATGGTGGGCGCTTCGCGCTGGATGACGCAGGCGCCGTTCGTGGTAGAAGCCGTGCTCGCTTCCCTCATCGGCTTGGTCTTGGGCGGTGCCGGGCTGCTCGTCGCGAAATCCCAAGTGATCGATCCTTCCCTGCAGGGCCTGTATGAATCGCAATTGCTGGCGCCGATGAAGTCCAGCGATCTGTGGGTAGCGCTGCCGCTGGTAGGCCTGCTCGCCTTGGCGGTTACCGCTGCCACCGCGCAGATTACCCTACGTTCTTATGTCCGCCGCTAAGCCGTTTGCCGGGTGCGGTAAACGAGCAGTACACTGAGGCAATTATGGCTAAAAAGGGCAAGAAGAATAAGAAGGCGGCTTCCGGGGACGCCACGCTTGCGACCAACCGCCGGGCCCGGCACGACTATAAGATCCTCGAAGAATTCGAGTGCGGCATCGTCTTGCTCGGCACGGAGATCAAATCCCTCCGGGAGGGCAAGATCTCGCTCAATGATGCCTTCGCCACCATTGATAATGGCGAGGTGTACTTGCGCAACCTGCACATTCCGGAGTATTCGATGGGGTCGTGGACCAACCACAGTCCGCGGCGCACCCGCAAGCTTTTGCTGCACCGCCGGGAGATCGACAAGCTCTACGGGCAGGTGCGCAATGGCAATAAAACCCTGGTGCCGCTCAAGGTGTACCTAAAAAACGGGTACGCGAAGTTGTCGCTGGCGCTCGCGCAAGGTAAGCAGGATTATGACAAGCGCGAGGACATCAAGCGGCGCGACCAGAACCGCGAAATCACCCGCGAGCTCGGCCGCCGCGTGAAGGGGATTAATGCTTAAGACGGTAAAGGTTCACGATGCAGTCAAGGGCGAAGACTCCATTTCCGGAACCGGCGTCCTAGTAGATCGTCTGTGGCCGCGGGGCATCGCCAAGGCGGACCTGGACTATGACGAATGGTTCAAGGACGTGGCGCCTAGCCCCGAGCTGCGCAAGTGGTGGAGCCATGACGAGGATTCTTTCCAGGAGTTTTCGCGCCGCTACCGCGCCGAGCTCGATGACCGCGAGTCGGAAGAGCTCACCCAGCTGCTCTCCTTGGCAAAGGAGGGGGACCTCACGCTGCTCTTTGGCGCTGCCGACCGCGAGATTAACCACGCGGTGGTCTTAAAAGACTGGCTGGAAGAGCACTTGGAGAAATAAAAGCGTCTGCGGTAGTGTTAGAACAACCGTAGGGAATGATGCACTATCCCGTCCCTACAAGTGCTATGGGGTTGATTTGGTTTCGACTTCGTACACTGCGCCAGGGGAAGCGTGCCGGTGAAGGCTATCGACCACCGTTTAAGCGTCGTAGCAAACAAATAAACGCAGAGAAGAACTCTCAGCGTGACTACGCCCTCGCTGCCTAATTGCAGCGACGCGTGTCTGTCAGCCTAGGTTTCGTTCCTGACCTAGAACCTGGCATCGACTAAGGAACTTGCCGTCTGGCTGTGTCATCAGGGCCAGATGGGACTCTTACTGGTGACTGGGCCCATCATCCGGTACGAGTTCGCCCGAACCGGAGGGCCGAGCAGAGATCATGTGCGAACTGCGCACGGAGAAGCCCTGGCAAGGTGACGAAGGACCCGGGTTCAAGTCCCGGCAGCTCCACCGAGAGCCCCAGCTAGATTCAGTTCTAGCTGGGGCTTTTCTCATAAGGTTGCCCGCGCGCGGCTAGGGTGGTGGCCATGCAGCGAGTATTCGATTCCCACCTCCATATCATCGATTTTTCTCACCCCATCCAGGAGAATCAGGGTTATACGCCGCCGGAATTTTTGGTTCCGGAATATGACGTATGGCGCGAGAAGCTGCGCGGTGAGGGCTTTGATATCACCGCCGGCGCGGTCGTCTCCGGTTCCTTTCAGGGCTTTGACCAGGGGTATCTGGCGGATGCGTTAGGGGAGTTGGATAACTTCGTAGGCGTGACGCAGCTGCCTGCCGATGTCCCCGATGCCGAAATCCGCCGCCTCGATGGCCTGGGCGTGCGGGCGGTGCGCTTTAACTTCCGGCGCGGTGGCAGCGCAGCGCGGGAGGACCTCGAGGAGCTCGCCTGGCGGATCTATGACCTAGCCGGCTGGCACGTGGAGCTTTATGTCGACGCGGCTGCGCTGGGCGAAATGGCGCCGGTGCTGAAGAAGCTGCCGGCCGTTAGCATCGACCACCTGGGCCTGAGCGCGCAGGGAGTAGATGGCCTCTTGGAGCTTGTCGATGCCGGCGTAAAGGTCAAGGCCACCGGATTCGGGCGAGTGGACCTCGACCCAGGGGAGGTGGTGCGCCGCATTGTCGACGTCGATCCAACGGCGCTCATGGCGGGTACCGATTTGCCCTCGTAGCGGGCGAGCCGGGTGTTTTCAGTTGATGATTTCCGGCTCATTGAGAAGGCCGCGGGGTACATGCCGATCATGTTTTCTACGCAAATGCAGCGCGTTTCTATGGCCTGGACGATGTGCTTTAGGAAAGGTTACCCTCACCCTTGATTGGTTAGGGTGACTTAAGCTAAGTTAATGGGGCATTTGTTTCTCGTCTATAAGGAAAGCACAATGAAGAAAATTCATCGCGCTCTTTTGTCTGTCGTGGCTGTCGCCTCCCTGGCGCTTACCGCATGTAGCACTGCGGAAGAAGAGGACCAGGGTTCGAACAAGGGGACATCGGAAAGCGCACTGCAGATCGAAGATAATAACGGCACCCATGAGCTGGACGTACCGTTCGAGCGCGTCGCGGTAACGGATAACCGCGCCTTCGAAATCCTCGCGGATTGGGACGTCAACATCGTGGCAGCCCCGCTGGGCATCGTCCCGGATACCCTCTCGGACAAGATCAACGAAGACTCGATCGAGGCCAACCTGGGCATGCACCGCGAACCCGACCTGGAGGCGCTGGTTGCCGCAGAGCCGGACATCGTCATCAACGGTCAGCGCTTCACCCAGCACCAGGCCGATATCGAGGCTTTGATGGAAGATACCCCGGTCCTGGACTTCTCCCCGCGCGATGATAAGGACATGGCGGAAGAACTCATTCGCCAGACCGAAGCACTGGGCAAGATCTTCGACCACGAAGATGAAGCAAAGAAGCTTGTCGATGACTTCAACAAGGCGCTGGACCGCGCCAAGGATGCCTACGATCCTGAGAAGACCGTAATGGCCGTCAACACCTCCGGTGGCGATATCAACTACATCGCCCCAGGTAAGGGCCGCTTCTTCGGACCATTCTTTGACCTGCTGGGCATGAAGCCTTCCCTCGAGGTGGAAAACGCCAGCGATGACCACGAGGGCGATGACATCTCCGTCGAGGCAATTGCTGATTCCAACCCTGACTACATCCTCATCATGGACCGCGACGGTGCCATTGCCAAGGATGAAGCAGGCTACACCCCAGGTAAGAAGCTGGTAGAGGATTCCGCGGCACTCAAGAACGTGACTGCCGTGAAGGAAGGCAAGATCGTTGCCGCTCCGCAGGATACCTACACCAATGAAAACATCATTACCTTCACGGAGACGCTCAACGCGATGGCAGACGCGTTTGAAAAGAACTAGCCACCACTAAAAACCGGAAACCGGAGGGATTTTGTGCCCTCCGGTTTTCAGGTGCGTAAAGGATAGTTATGGAAACCACCACCCGCACAAAGGTCTGGGATTGGAAGCTCGGCCTCGGCGTGCTCATCGTCGCCGCGTTGCTCGTTGCCTCCTTGCTGACCGGGCAGTACGACGTTTTTGGCGCCGACGATGGCGCCGCCATGTTCGGCATTACCCGCTTACCGCGCACCATTGCCTTGGTGCTGGCCGGCGCGGCCATGGCTGTAAGCGGCCTGGTCATGCAGCTGCTTACCCAGAACCGCTTCGTCGAACCGTCTACCACCGGCACCACGGAGTGGGCCGGTTTGGGCTTGCTCATCGTCATGGCCGTCGCGCCCACGTCCTCGATTCTGGTCAAGATGATTGGTGCGGTGGTCTTTTCCTTCCTGGGAACCGTCGTATTCTTCCTCTTCCTGCGCCGGGTGACCCTGCGCTCCTCACTCATCGTGCCGATCATCGGCATCATGCTGGGCGCCGTGGTCTCTGCAATTTCGACGTTTTTCGCCCTGATGACGGACATGCTCCAGCAATTGGGCATCTGGTTCATGGGCTCATTTACAGCGGTGTACAAGGGTCAATACGAGGTTTTGTGGATCGTCCTCTTGGTGCTGGTGGCGGTGTATATCTACGCCGACCGCCTCACCGTGGTTGGCTTGGGCGAGGACGTGGCCACCAACGTCGGGCTGAACTATAACCGCATGTTATTGATGGGAACCGGCCTCATCGCCATTGCTACGGGCGTGGTGACCGTCGTCGTGGGTTCGCTGCCCTTCCTGGGCCTTATCGTGCCCAATATCGTCTCCATGGTGCGGGGCGATGACCTGCGTTCCAACGTTCCCTGGGTCTGCCTGCTGGGCATCGGCATCGTCACGGTGTGTGACCTGGTGGGGCGCGTGATTATCGCCCCATTCGAGATGCCAGTTTCGGTCATTCTTGGCGTCATCGGCGCCATCGTCTTCATCATCATGATTGTGAGGTCGACCCGTGCGAACTAAGATGTCCGCCCCACCCAAGAAGTACTGGATCACGCTAGTCTGCGTATGGGGCCTAGCTGCGGCTTTGGCCTTTGCTTACCTGGCCTATGGCAACCCGATGGAGTTTGGCACCCGCAAGTTTTGGCTCATCGCCCAGCGCCGCGCCGATGCCCTCATCGCCATGGCGATCGTCGCTGTGTGCCAAGCCATGGCCACGGTGTCTTTTCATACCGTGACGAATAACCGCATCTTGACGCCATCCATCATGGGCTTTGAGTCCCTGTACGTTGCCATCAATACCGCGACCATTTTCTTCCTGGGTGCTAGTGGGCTTAACGATGCCCGCACCGTGCCCACCTTCCTCATGCAAATGGGCGTCATGGTGGGCCTTTCCCTGGTGCTTTATTCGTGGCTGCTGACCAATAGAAAGCAGAATATGCACGCCATGCTGCTAGTCGGCGTGGTCATTGGTGGTGGCCTGGGCTCGCTGTCTACCTTTATGCAGCGCATGCTGACCCCCAGCGAGTTCGACGTGCTGACCGCGCGCCTTTTTGGCTCCGTCAATAACGCCGAGACTGAGTACTATCCCATCGCTATTCCCATCGTGGCCATCGCCACCACGCTGTTGGTGCTCAATGCGCGCAAGCTCAACGTGATTTCCTTGGGTGCCGATGTCAGCACCAACTTGGGCGTGAACCACAAAGCGCATGCAATTTACACGCTGGTGTTGGTCTCGCTATTGATGGCGACGACG
Organism: Corynebacterium sp. ACRPS; assembly: GCF_022346005.1. Classification (GTDB taxonomy): domain Bacteria; phylum Actinomycetota; class Actinomycetes; order Mycobacteriales; family Mycobacteriaceae; genus Corynebacterium. Next base: position 1,333 of record NZ_JAKRMY010000024.1, on the reverse strand, counting down.
ACCGCACTGGTAGGGCCCATGACCTTCTTGGGCTTTTTGGTGGCTACGCTGGCCTATCAATTCGCCGATACCTACGACCACCGCTACATCTTTCCGATGGCGGTGGGGTTAGCATTCCTCGTGTTGATTGCGGCGTACTTCCTCATGCAGCACGTATTTTCCGCCCAAGGCGTGGTGTCCATCATCATTGAGCTGGTAGGTGGCTCCGTGTTCCTCTTTGTCATTATGCGAAAGGGCCGACTGTGATCGAATTAAAGAACGTTTCTAAAACCTATTCCGCCGAGACCGCTATTGGTCCACTCAACCTGACCATCCCGCAGGGAGGCATCACCGCGCTGGTGGGGCCGAATGGTGCGGGTAAGTCCACGATGCTCACCATGATCGGGCGCCTGCTCGACATGGATGAAGGCAGCATCGAAATCGCCGGCTATGACATCCAATCCAGCAAGTCCGCCGACTTGGCAAAGATCGTGTCTATCCTGCGGCAGGAAAATCACTTCGTCACGAAACTGACCGTGCGCCAGCTCGTGGGCTTTGGCCGTTTCCCCTATACCAAGGGTCGACTCAATAAACACGATGAAGAGGTCATTTCCAAATACATCCACTTCCTACATTTGGAAGAATTGCAGCACCGCTACCTTGACCAGCTTTCTGGTGGTCAGCGCCAGCGCGCGTACGTAGCAATGGTGCTGTGCCAAGAAACCGATTACGTGTTGTTGGATGAGCCGCTGAATAACTTGGACATCTCGCACTCGGTGGACATGATGCGCCACCTGCGCGAGGCTGCCCAGGAATTGGGGCGCACGGTCATCGTGGTTCTGCATGACATCAACTTTGCCGCGCGCTACGCGGACTATATCTGCGCCTGCAAGGACGGGCAGATCGTCGAATTCGGCCCGGCCGAGGAGATTATGCGCGACGATATCCTGACGCCCATCTTCAATACTCCGGTGCGCGTTATCGATGGGCCCGATGGAAAGATCGCGTGCTATCACTAAAAACCAACGTTAGCCTGCGAGTTTGCGTTGTGTAGTGGGGTGGTATAGATTTTAGCGAGTCGCCGAGAGGTAGCCGGTTGGTTACTTTTGAGTGACTTTTTGTACTGACTTGGTTCGAGGATTTGACTTGGTTCAGGTTGTTGGGTAAGTTGGTACGAGCCGCCGCTGAGAGGTTAACGTTTGGTTAATTTTCTTGTGGTGTGTGGATGTTGTTTGAGAACTCAATAGTGTGCCAATGTACTTATTTTTTATTTTTGTGTGCATGGTTGTGTGTTGATTGGTCTGTTGGCCAGCAAGCCTAAAGTTGGTTTGTTGGTTGGTGTGTGCCGGTAAGG
>NZ_JAKRMY010000023.1 GCF_022346005.1 Corynebacterium sp. ACRPS | reverse complement strand
ACGCGTACACACTGCGTGGGCCGTCCACTAAAGAGTGCCTAAAAACTACCCCCGGTACCCGATATCCGCACCGGTCGGTACTCGATACCGCCCTACCGGTACTAAATAGCGTCGCGCGTCATTCAAGGCCCAAGCAACGATTTTCAGCGAGAATTCCGCCACAATCACCCCGAATCGCTTCCATCAAAAAGTGTAGTCTTCATAACCCGCCAAGATGACCGAGAATGTGACCTCCTGTCGCTGATTCTCGCCAGCCAAAACATTGGAGTCGTACGAATTGACAGCGACGGCGAACTCAGTAAAGAGCTATTACCAATAGATAACTTCGGAAGACTGGTTACGGAACATGGCAACACCACGGTGGCAGTAGCTTGGATCCGCCATTTTTCACGCGAATCTATAAAAAATATATCCTGCGCTAAAGAGGAAATAATTTATATCAAAGATCAGGCAATATCCTACATACAAACGCTTGAAGAGATTGCTTTATTTAGCGTAAACCATTTTTGTAACGCTCGGTCACGGCTTGCACAAATTCAGCTCGCCAATTCTATTGGACTTACTACCCCTCAAACGTCAATTGGATATGAAGCGGCGTTTCCCTTTTCAATTGCCAAACCGATTGGCCCCCACTGGGTAGAACCGACTCCGGGAACACTTCTTGGAGCTATGCCTAAACGTTTGAAGCTAGATGAATCAACTCGTGATGAGCCGGTACCTCTCCTATTCCAGAAGTATATGAACTCAGAGTATGAGCTCCGCTGCTACGTAATCGACCAAGAAGTTATCGTTTTCCGAGTATCAGGATATGACAATGCAGACGACCTGTGGCAAGAGAACAACGGCGTGAGCGTATCTCTATATAAATCTACCCAAAGATTAAAAGATATTCTAATTGAATACTCCCAACTATCCGGTTGTAATTTATGTGCCATCGACCTCCTAATACAAGGAGGTGACCCAATATTTCTTGAATGTAACGTTTGCTTCGATTGGCTATTCTACGAAGACCGAGCTGGCACGAATCTCGTCTCCAACGCCATTGCTAGATATTTACAAAGGACTTTAAACGATGCTTAGAATAGCGACAGTGGGCCATTTTCGGTTCAAGGGACCGTACCTCGTTTGGGACAACCCTCTAGAGCAAACTCAGACAATCTTAAACCAGAAGGCAAGGGAGGAACTCTTCCGCTTACTAGATAGTCAAACTATTAGTGGAGTAACGGTCGTGTCTAGCGAAGATTCATTTCCGGAACTCCAGAACTTAGGGGTACTACAGCATTTTTCTAATGAACCCCCCAATACCGAATGCACGGTTCTAGATATGTGGCCCGATACTCCTCCGCTCGCGCGCGACTACGCATTTGCCAGCGGAGTCCGTTCCGGCGAGACAATCGCTCAACTAGATGAGCATCACCAGCATTTAAGGGAAAAACTCGCGCTCACCGGCCCACCGCATCATGTATGGGAGAATCCGATTTTCGCCAAGCAGGAATTGAACCTTCCGCACGGCGAGACAATAAGCTACACCAGAAGCTTCAAATCTGTTTTGAATTCTCGAAAATCTGCACGTTTTACGAATACAGAGCTAAAATCAATTAGCCTTAGGTCACTAGCATCAATCCTTTACGATTCCGCAAGCTTTTCAAAGCGCCCAACAACAAACGAACAGAAGTCCGGAAACATCCATTTTCGTTCGGCCCCATCTGCCGGAGGATTGTGCTCAACCGAGCTCATTGTCCGCGTTAGTAGATGCGATTCAATCGACGATGGTTATTATTTATACCACCCGAAAAACCATTCCTTACTGTTTCTCAATCATCTAGAGCCCTATAAGGAATGGAAGACCGCGGTTGGGAAACAATCGCATGTCGTGGATGCCCCAATACATTTTATTACTGTTGGTGATCCTCGAGTCATATCCTGGAAATACGAAAGTCTAAACTCGATTCGAACGCTCTGGCTAGAAATTGGGCACCTTAGCCAAGTTATTCAAATGGTTGCTACAGCCACTGACCACCTCTCTCGGGGCATTTCTCTCTTTCGGGAAGACATCATCGCTGACAACGCGGGACTAGATTGGCGATCTTTCCTCTGGGGCATGCTAATTGCAGTTGGGCCTAAGGACGACTGAGATGGCTTTGTTATAGGAGGAGCATTGAATATAAATGAAGTTGATCGCACCAACCCAAGTGATTTTAGACTATTCCTGTGGTCTGACCTCGTGGCTCAGATAGCCGGGGTAGGAGCCGGGCTTGCTATTCCGGTGGTCACTCTACGCTTGAGCGATAGCCTTACCCTTGCCGGCCTGTATGGAACCATCACCGGAATAGCTGCACTGGCAGGCGGAATCATCGGCGGCTCTCTTGCGGATATGTGGCGCCGCAAGCCACTCATCATTGTGACCAACGCTCTGGCCGGGGTACTCAACCTCGCGTTAGCGAGTCTCATCCTATCCGGAAGTTTCTCCCCCATGGTCTTCGGTGCGCTTCTCGGGAGCATGATGTTCTTTTACCGGATAGGTCAAGCTTGCTCCGACCCTTGCCTGCCCCAGCTCGTTGAGGAAGAACAGCTCGCCGCCAAACAAGGGCTCATCCAAGCACGTCTGCAATTTGCGGGACTCATCGGCCCCACTGTGGGCGGCGCGCTTCTAGAAGTCAACGTGGCACTGCCCTTCGTGTTTGTCGGTCTGGCAAATATCCTCACCATTGTCTTCTTCCTCTTCATCAGGGCTCGCCTAGACCCCACAAAGAAGGCAGAGAACAAGCTCCTACGCACGACGAAGGAAGGCTTAGCCATCGTGGCTCGCGCGCCACTACTTCGCGGGCTCATTGCCATGCAAACACTGTCGAACTGCGCAATTAACGGCTCGCTGTTCATGGCGGTCCTCATACTGGAGGAGGGGAATAACCCTGGATGGGTAACGGGACTAGCCCGCACGTCCATAGGCCTCATCGGGATTGTGGGGGCTTTGTCGACGGGTTGGTTGCAGAAGAAGTTCTCCTTCGCCACCCTTCAGGTAGGCACATGCGCCTGGGTTGCTGCATCAATCGCATGTGGTGCCCTGCTCAGCCCCAGCCTGTTGATGATCATCCCCTTAGGGCTGTCTGTTCTTACAGCCCCAGCCGCCGGCGCGGTAACCTATGCCGCACTCCACAGGCTTCTGGCAGAAGAAACTTTTGGCCGAGTCACCAATATCCAAATGAGCACCGTCGTTTCACTCTCTAGTGTGTGGTCGACCCCGCTGGCCGCATTGTCTCATCGCTGGACCTTGACCACTGGTTTGTGGGCCAATGCGCTCGCCGGGCTCCTCGCTATCGGGCCTGCCCTTATCTTTGTGCGCCGAGCCGATCGCGTCCTTGCGCAAGCAGACGCGAGGGAGAAAGGGAATTCCCCTAGCCACTCATGAGCGCAAGTCAACTGTTCCTATGAATGAGACTCGGCTTCTTCTTTGTGATTCCACGGAACGATGGCGCTGACATCAGTGGTCTGGCGAGTTTTCCACAGATCGTATTCCTCTTGAGTCCGAGCCAGAACTCCGCGGAATTCCCAAAGTAGGCCGACCAGCGCAAGGCCATATCGGCGCTGATACCGAGCGCACCGCGGGTGATTTTGCAGACTTGAGAGCGGGTAGTGCCAATGTCGTTGGCCAGGCGATACTGGGTAATTCCGCAGGGTTTGAGGAATCCTAGGAGAAGAATTTCTCCGGGATGCGGAACGGGAACAACATCAACATGATTGCGTGCTTCAGTGGTAGTCGATAAAGTCAACGCCAACAGCTCCTTCGGGGGCCTAAACGACAGGATGTGTTGGTGAACTTATATGTTTAGCCCATCTGGCCTTCTGGTATTAGGACTATTTCACTTATCCGGAGGGATAACGCAGCCTCGGACCTGAAATACCGTCGGGGACGTGCTGATGTGCTAGGTGCCGAGGTTCAAGACGATCCGACTCAGACAACGAATGAAACGGGCCCACAACTCCAGGCACAACAACACCCTCCTAAGGGAAAGTGTTGCAACGACCCTCTGAGCTCAAGAGGGGCATATAAAACGGGAGAAACCCCCATCTCCCACCGCGTATAGCGCGGTAAGAGTGGGGGCTTCGAAAGCGTGAAGCTCAGTAAAATTACTTGAGCTCGACGGAAGCGCCAGCCTCTTCCAGCTTGGTCTTAGCAGCCTCAGCGTCGTCCTTGGAAGCGCCTTCGATGATGGCCTTAGGTGCACCCTCAACCATTTCCTTAGCTTCCTTCAGGCCCAGGCCGGAGACGAGCTCGCGGACAGCCTTAATAACGCCGATCTTCTTAGCGCCAGCGTCGGTCAGAACGACGTCGAACTCGGTCTGCTCCTCAGCAGCGGCAGCGCCGCCCTCAGCCGGAGCGCCCGGTGCAGCAGCGGCAACCGGTGCAGCAGCCTCAACGTCGAAGACGTCCTCGAATTCCTTAACGAACTCAGACAGTTCGATGAGGGTCATTTCCTTGAAAGCTTCAATGAGCTCGTCCTTGGTGAGCTTAGCCATGATGGCAAGTCCTTTCTGTGTTGTGTGCTTGTTCCCCGGTGATGAGGTAGCAAGCACGGTGTTTTATATGTGCGTCTGTCGTGACGACTTAAGCTTCTGCTTCCTTCTTGTCCTGCAGAGCAACAACGGTGCGAACCGCCTTGGTTGCAGGAGCGTTGAAGACAGCGGCTGCCTTCGCCATAGAACCCTTCATAGCGCCAGCCAGCTTTGCGAGGGTGGTCTCGCGGTTGTCCAGCTTGGCGATGGCCTGAACCTGCTCCGCAGACAATGCGTCGCCGTCCATGTAGCCACCCTTGATGACGAGTGCCTTGTTGTCATCAGCGAACTTGGTGATGACCTTCGCAGCATCTACTGCCTCGCCCTTGATGAACGCAATTGCGGTCGGGCCAGTCAGCAAATCATCAAGACCTTCGATGCCAGCTTCGTTGGCAGCGATCTTGAAGAGGGTGTTCTTGGCGACGGAGTAGTCAACGTCAAAGCCCAGGTTGTTACGCAGCTCCTGCAGCTGGGATACGGTCAGGCCGCGGTACTCAGTCAAAACGACGGAGCTAGAATCGGCCAGCTTTTCCTTCAGCTCTGCCAAGTCTGCAGTGTTCTTTGGGTTTGCCATTGTCTCTCGCCTCCTTCCAAAACATCTCTTTTATTTTCCGCCGGGGCCTTCCGAAAAGAAAAGCCCCGTGCAAGAGCACAGGGCGTGCGACATGAGAAATGTCGCGGAATGCGCAAAGTGTCTCCTGCGTGGGCCGCCTCCAAGGTGGAGAACTTTCAATCCTTAGTGGATGACCAACGGTCTTCGGTGAACTTTGACTCGGCCACAAGGCCGTTCAAACTTCACAAGGGATACTACCGCGCTTTCCTCGTATTCCCAAATTGCCCACCCGCGTAGGCTATTTAGTATGACTTCCCTCATGTGGTTTCGCGATGACCTGCGCTTATCCGATAACCAGGCCCTTACCCGCGCCGCGGAGGCCGCCGCCGATAAAAACGGTTCAACGCCAGAGTTAGTGGCCGTTGTCCTCGATGAGCCCGCCTACCCCGGCAGCCGGCCGCTCGGTGGCGCCACTCACTGGTGGCGGGAGCGTTCGCTCTATGCCCTAGCGCAGGAGCTTGCCTCCCGTGGGGTGAAGCTTATGCGCGCTACCGGCGATGCCCGCACCGTCATTCCCCGCATCGCCCGCAAGGTTGGCGCCGATACCGTCACCTGGACCCGCCGCTACCACGGCCCGCTGCGCGAGGTAGACGCGAGGGTCAAAGCAACGCTTGCCGATGCCGGAATTAACGCCATCTCCTGCCCCGGTTTCACCCTCGTGGAGCCATGGGAGGTCACCAATGGCCAGGGCAAACCTTATAAGGTCTTTACTCCCTTCGCTGCCGCCGCGCGGTCCCAGCTCGCTGATGACGAACCGCTGCCCGTGCCGGAATTGCTGGCGGGGCGGGAGATGGGGGCATCGGCAAGCAGTAGCTGGCCCAACCCCAGCGCCGATGAACCGCAGTGGGCTGCGTCGCTCGCCCAGTATTGGACTCCCGGAGAGGCCGGTGCGCGCGAACGCCTAGCCCAGCTCGACTTAGCTCACTACGCCGAGGAGCGCGATATACCCGCGCGCAACGCCACGTCCCTGCTCTCGCCGCACTTGCGCTTTGGCGAGGTATCCCCGCGCGAGGTCTGGGTGGCCGCCGCCGAGGAGCCCGACGCGGAGAAATTTCAGTCCGAGTTGCTGTGGCGCGACTTTTCCTGGCACCGGCTCTACCAGCTGCCCGATCTGGCCACCCGCAACGTGCGGCAAAACTTCGACCGCTTCGACTGGTCCTGGGATGACCCGCGGCTGAAGGACTGGCAGGAGGGCACGACAGGCATTCCGCTTGTCGATGCCGGCATGCGCGAGCTCTGGCACACCGGCTACATGCACAATCGCGTGCGCATGGTGGTGGGTTCGTTTCTTACCAAGAACCTGGGCATCCATTGGCGCCTAGGCGAGGAGTGGTTTTGGGACACCCTGGTGGATGCCGACGCCGCCTCCAATCCATTTAACTGGCAATGGGTGGCCGGGTGCGGCGACGATGCCGCACCCTTCTTCCGCATCTTCAACCCGGAAAACCAGGCCCAGCGCTTCGACCCGGATGGTGCGTATATCCGCCAGTGGGCGCCCACGCTATCCGCCCCGCCCATCGTGGACCTCAGGCAGTCGCGCCAGGCGGCCCTAGATGCCTACGCCGAGATCAAAGACGCAGACTAATGCCCAATACCTAGGCCCTTCGTTTACACCGTAGGGCCTGATGATCGATGCAAAAGACCCCAAGGAAAATCCTCGGGGTCTTCGTTCACGCTCTATGCGCTATCACCGTCTTAGTCGGTGTAGCCCTTCTGCACGGAGCCGTCCACAGGAATACCTGGGCCGGAGGTGGTGGAGATGGTAGCGCGCTTGATGTAGATGCCCTTTGCGGAAGCAGGCTTCAGGCGCTGGATTTCATCCATGAGGGCGCCGTAGTTCTCAGCGAGCTTCTCAGCATCGAAGGAAGCCTTACCAAGGATGGCGTGCAGGTTTGCAGCCTTGTCCACGCGGAAGGAGATCTTACCGCCCTTAACCTCGCTAATTGCCTTAGCAACGTCATTGGTCACGGTACCGGTCTTCGGGTTAGGCATCAGACCACGTGGGCCCAAGACGCGGGCGACGCGGCCAACCTTGGCCATCTGGTCGGGGGTAGCGATGGCAACGTCGAAGTTCAGGTTGCCCTCGTTGATCTGCTCGATCAACTCGGAGGTACCAACGATGTCAGCGCCAGCTTCCTGAGCTGCGGTAGCCTTTTCGCCCTCTGCGAAGACGGCGACGCGAACGTCCTTACCGGTGCCGTTAGGCAGGGAAACGGTGCCGCGCACCAGCTGGTCAGCCTTGCGTGGGTCAACGCCCAAGCGGAAGACGACGTCAACGGTGGCGTCGAAGTTCTTGGAGGAGGTCTCCTTGGCCAGCTTTGCGGCCTCGATCGGACGGTACAGGCGGGACTTATCTACCAGTTCCGCAACGGCCTTATAAGCCTTAGACTTGGTGCTCATTTAACAATTCCTTTTCTGGATTGGCGTGGTATTTGGCGGGCCGAAGCTGGCCCTACCACATAAAATTTTTACTTCTCCGGTGCGCCATCGATCTCGAGGCCCATGGAGCGGGCGGTACCAGCGATGATGTGTGCGCCGGCCTCGATGTCGCGGGCGTTGAGGTCCTCGAACTTGGTCTGTGCAATTTCCTTGCACTGATCCCAGGTGACGGAGCCGACCTTATCGGTGTGCGGGACACCGGAGCCCTTCTGAACGCCTGCGGCCTTCAGCAGCAGCTTGGCTGCCGGCGGGGTCTTCAGCTTGAAGTCGAAGGAGCGGTCTTCGTAGACGGTGATCTCAACAGGGACCACGTTGCCACGCTGGTTCTCGGTAGCGGCGTTATAAGCCTTGCAGAATTCCATGATGTTGACGCCGTGGGCACCGAGTGCCGGGCCAACTGGCGGTGCCGGGTTAGCGGCGCCAGCCTCGATCTGCAGCTTGATAAAGCCAGATACCTTCTTCTTTGGAGCCATCGAATTACCTCTTTCCTGTGGTACCGGACCTGCGTCACGATGAATAACGCGGCCCGTCCGGATGCTCACCTCAGTGGGCCACCGGAGGATGAAACGATTTTCGCGTGCGCACGCAAAAGGCGCACGGCGTTCCAGTCTAGAACACCGTGCGCCCTGCACAAAATCATTTTTTAAGAAATGCGCTCGATTTCCGTCGGCGACAACTCCACTGGGGTTTCGCGGCCGAAGATGGAGACTAGGCCCTGCATCTTGCCGGTCTCCGGGTCAATTTCGGAGATGGTGGCGGACACGGCAGCTAGCGGGCCGGACAGGATGGTAACGGCCTCGCCCACCTCGAAGTCGTGGGCGTACTTCTTGGCCACTTCCTTCTCCGGCATTTCAACGACCTGCTCGCCCTCTTGCTCGTTCGGGGCGGCCTCGCCCTTGGTGGCGGGAGCTTCATTCGGCATGAGGAACTTAGCCACGTCGCGAGTCTTCACCGGCGTCGCGTTGCCTTCGTTGCCCACGAAGGAAGTAACGCCGGGGGTTTCGCGGATGACGGACCAGGCGGCATCGTTTAGCTCAGCGCGTACCAGAACGTAGCCCGGCAGCAGCTTGCGCTTTACAATCTTCTTCTTGCCGTCCTTGTTTTCCATGATCTGCTCGATGGGGACGACTACCTCGAAGATGGAGTCTTCCACCTCAAGGGTCTGCGCACGCATGTCGAGGTTCGTGCGCACCTTGTTTTCGTAGCCGGAGTAGCACTGGATGATGTACCACTGACCCGGCTGTTTCTTCAGCTCGCGGGTGAATTCGCGCAGGCGCTTGCGGTAAGCGGCATCCTCAGCTTCTTCCTCGGTTTCGGCGGAAGCCTCTGCCGTGCCCTCTTCTGCGGCGAGCTCGGACTCCGCCGCAGGCTCGGCCTCCGCCGAAGGGGCATCGGCAAGCGCAGCGTCTTCTGCGCCAGCGGTGTCAGCCTGAGCCGGTGCTGCGGCCTCCTCTTGGGCGTCCTCGACTGCGCTGGCGTGCTCTGCAGCCTGCTCCTGCACGTTGGACTGCATGGCCTCCTCTAGGGAGGTTCCTGGGTTTTCGACGTTATTCTCGTCGCTCATGAGTGGTACTCCAAAATGTCATCGGCGCGTGTTGTAGAACCAGCCTACCCGCGGCGCGTGTGGGCAAAAAGTATCCCGCCGTTCCGGAGTGCGGAAACAGCGGGATAAAAGTTTATAGGACCATTCTAGCTAATTAGTCAGAATCTTCTCAACTCCGAGGCCGGCCAGGGTATCGACGCCCCAGACCAAGGCGGTCATGACGATCAAGAAGGCGAACGTGATGAGGGTGTACTGCACCATCTCCCCACGGGTGGGCCAAACCACCTTCTTCATTTCAGAGACAACCTCACCGGGGAATGCGGCGATGCCGCCACCCGGACTATCGGTGCGGTTTTTATCCTCAACGCGGACGACGTTCTTCTTCGCCGAGTCCGTGGAGGTCGTGGAAGCCGCACCAGAAAGCTGGCGCTTACCGGTGGGACGCGGGGCCGCCGAGCCGTTCGGCTGCTGCTCATCGCTCACAGCTAACCCTCCTTGGGAAATGAAATCTTTTTCCGGGCGCGAAACCCCGCCCAGACATAACTTTGTCAACCCTAGCAAAAGCTGCACGGGCAGGAAAGCACGCCAGGGCGGGTGCGCCAATCTGTGACAAAAATATCCCCGCCACCTGGAAAGCTGGTGACGGGGATTCTTGCAGGGGCGACAGGACTCGAACCTGCAACCTACGGTTTTGGAGACCGTTGCGCTACCAATTGCGCCACGCCCCTATTTTCTTATCCGTGACGCTTGAACGTCACGCGCCGATGACCTTACCAGATCCCTAATTCCGCACGGAAACCAGTGCTCCGCTAAGGCCATAGGCACGGTAGTAAAAAAGCGCCGTAGTGGCGCTTTTCTTTCCCGGTAGCGATGGCGAGAATTGAACTCGCGACACAGCGATTATGAGTCGCTTGCTCTACCACTGAGCTACACCGCCATGGTGAACACCTTCATCCTGAAGGAAGGTAATTCCTCCAGACATGAATGGAGCCCCCTGACAGAATCGAACTGTCGACCTTTTCCTTACCATGGAAACGCTCTGCCGACTGAGCTAAGGGGGCATATCCCAGCATCAAGCACGTCAATATTTCGTTGTGCTCTCCGTTGCGGACTTCAATAATGTAACCTGCCACCTCCACTTTGCACAAATCGCCACGTCAGCGTCCATAAGTGGGGAATTTTCTGCGGCTTAGACGATGGTGCTCCTGCCCGCCCGATGTGCTTGAATGAAAGGCATGCTGGATCATAAAGACTGTCTTTCTCTCGACGCCGCGAAGCTCTACTACAACTCCGGTTTTTCGCAGGCGGAGGTGGCGGCGCACCTGGGGATTTCCCGGCCGACGGTCTCCAAATTGCTCACCCACGCCGCCGAGCGCAGCTTTGTCACCGTGAGCATCACCGATCCCCGCGAGCAGTCCGATGAGCTGGTTTCTGCGCTCTGCGAGCGTTTTTCGCTTGCCGATGCCCGCGTCACCGCCACTCCTCCCGGCGGATCCCTGCTTGCGGATCTAGGCAGCGCCGGCGCCGCCCTACTGGAAGAGCTCATTACCGATCACACTTCAGTGGGGCTTTCCTGGGGCGAAACCATGTCCGCGGTGGCCTCCCACTTGCGCAAGCGTCCGCTAGAGGGCGTGGACATCGTCCAACTCAAGGGCGGACACTCCCACTCGGAGCGCTCCACCAAGGATCTGCACACCATGCAGGCGTTTACCCAGGCTTTTAATGCGGAGGCGCACCTACTCCCCCTCCCGGTCATCTTCGATTCCGTCGAGGCCAAGGAGTGGGTCGTCCGCGACCGGCATATCTCCACAATCCTCGATATGGGGGCGTCGGTAGACGTGGCGGTATTTACCGCGGGGGCCATCGAAAAGGAGTCCCTGGCGCTGAACCTGGGCTACCTCACCGAGGAAGAAAGTGAGGAACTTCTCACCAACGCCGTAGGCGATGTCTGTTCCCGCTTTTATACCGCCGAGGGCGCCATCGCCTCCCCCGCCGTGGATGCGCGCACCGTCGGCATCGATTTGAAGGACTTAGCCCAACGCCCCACGCGCGTGCTCGTTGCCGGTGGGCACACCAAAACCCGCGCCATTAATGTCGCCCTTGAGATGGGCTTGGCCACCCACCTCGTGACTGATCAATCCACAGCTCACAGGCTATTGGAGCTTAATTAACATAAAACGCGTCACACTTAAGGAACATTTGTTAACTTTTCTATTGACATTGGTTCCGGGCGGGCTAGACTAACCCATGTACACACCCGAAGTTCACATGGAGGAGCACGTCAATGTCCGCCACCGACATTTCCACCCCGCACATCAACCCGCACGGCGCACCAATCGCAGAGACCGTCCTGCTGCCCGGTGACCCACTGCGCGCGAAGTTCATTGCTGATAACTTCCTCGAAGACACCGTCCAATTCAACGAGATCCGCAATATGCTGGGCTTTACCGGCACCTATAACGGCAAGCCAGTATCCGTCATGGGAACCGGCATGGGCATCCCGTCCATCGGTATTTACTCCTGGGAGCTCATCCACAAGTTCGGTGCGAAAAAGCTCATCCGCGTCGGCTCTATCGGCGCGATGCAAGAGGACATCGAATTGCACGATGTCATCGTTGCTTCCTCTGCCTCCACCGATTCCAACTTCTTGTCCCAGTATGACCTGCCAGGCACCTACGCCCCCACCGCATCGTGGAAACTGCTTAAAGCGTTGGTGGATGAATCCGAGAAGCAGAACCAGCACATCCACGTGGGCAATATCTTGAGCTCGGACATCTTCTACAACATGGACCAGACCGTGAACGACCGTTGGGCACACATGGGCGTGCTCGGCGTGGAGATGGAATCCGCGGCCCTCTATGCCACCGCCGCCGAGGCCGGTGTTGACGCCTTGGGCCTGTTTACCGTCTCCGACAACATCGTCACCGGCAAGCAGCTTTCCGCTGAAGACCGTCAGACCGCCTTCCGCACCATGGTGGAGCTTGCTCTGCCGCTCAACGCGCTGGATTAATAAGGACCCACCGCCATGCTGAAAAAAGTTAAGGCCACCCCGGGTGAGCGCACCCAGGTAAACCCCAAGGCCGCCGTCCCCATCCTGCTGTTTGTCTTCGTCTTCTCCCTTATCATTGACAATGGTTTCAAGACGATGACCATGCCGATCGCGGAAGCGCTCGAAATTTCCGATAAGACCGCGTCGCTGCAGGCCTCCCTGGCCGGCGTGATCATTGGTATCGGCGCCGTCGTCTACGCCGCCTTGGCGGACTCCATTTCTATCCGGAAACTGATGCTTACCGGCATCGTTTTTGTGGCCGTGGGTTCCATCCTGGCCTTCGTCTTCTCTGGTTCGTGGGCCATGATATTAACCGGCCGCCTGATTCAAACCACCGGTTTGGCCGCCGCTGAGACACTCTATGTCATCTACGTGACCAAGCACTTGAGCGAGGATGATCAAAAGACCTACCTCGGCTTTTCCACCGCCGCCTTCCAGGCTGGCCTGCTCATTGGCGCGCTGACCTCCGGGTTCATCTCCACCCACGTGTCTTGGACGGCGATGTTCCTCATCCCGCTCATCCTCCTGCTGACCATTCCGCCCATCATTAAGAATGTGCCGGAAGATGAGGCCGTGGAAAGCCACCTGGACGCGCTCGGCCTGTTCTACGTTGCCCTCTTTGCCAGCGCTCTTATCTTGTTCATGCAGGATTACACCTGGTACTGGCTCATCTTCGCCATCGTGGGCGTTGCCGCATTCATCGTGCACATCAAGAACGCGAAGAACCCCGTGGTTACCCCGGAATTCTTCACCAATGGCCGCTACGTGTGGACCATTATCATGGTGCTCTTTGTCTATTCCACGCAGCTGGGCTTTATCTTCCTGCTGCCGTTTGCAGCCCATGACATGCACGCCATGAGCTTGGATCAGGCCTCGCTGTTGATGGTGCCGGGCTATATCTGCGCCATCCTCGTCGGCATCTTTTCCGGCAAAATTGGCAAGGTCATGTCCTCTCGCGCCACCATTTACACCGCCTTTGGCATGGTTGCCGGCGCGCTCTTGTTCGCCGCGTTCTTCGCGCAGGTTCACGTTTCCGTGCTCATCATCGCCATCGTGGCCTTTGCCAGCGGCTTTGCCCTGATGTACGCCCCACTGGTCAATACCGCTTTGCGCAATATCAGCGCAGCCAAGTCCGGCATCGCCATTGGTTTCTACAACCTCACCATCAATATCGCCGTGCCCCTGGGCATCGCTTATACCGCCAAGCTGCAGGAATCCACCAGCTACACCACCACGCTGTTGGTCCTCACCTTCATCGCCGCCATCGGCTCTGGCCTCTATGTGGTCTCTGACCTCAAGATGGCCCGTAAAGAATCCGCTGCTATTTCCTAAAGGAGAAAATCATGACTTCTCGCAACGACGTTGCTTCCTACATCGACCACACCCTGCTCAAGCCAGAGGCCACCCCGGAGCAATTCCGCGCCCTGGTAAAAGAGGCCACCGAGCTTGGCACCTACGCCGTGTGCGTCTCCCCTTCCGCCCTGCCGCTCGAGACCCCGAAGTCCCTCCATGTCGCCACGGTCGTGGGCTTTCCCTCCGGCGCCGTCAAGCCGGAAATCAAGGCCGCTGAAGCCGCCCGCGCGGTTGCCGATGGCGCCGAGGAAGTAGACATGGTCATCAACATCCCGCTGGCCATCGAGGGCCGCGCCGAGGAGCTGCAGGCAGAAATCCAGGCCGTGCGCGATGCCATCCCGGGCAAGGTGCTCAAGGTCATCATCGAGTCTGCCGCGCTTTCCGATGCCGCCATCGTCCTCGCCTGCCAGGCCGCCGCTGCCGCCCAGGCGGACTTTGTCAAGACCTCCACCGGCTTCCACCCCGCCGGCGGTGCCTCCACCCACGCCGTCAAGCTCATGCGCGAGACCGTAGGCGACAAGCTGGGCGTGAAGGCCTCCGGCGGCATCCGCACCGCCGAGGATGCTCTCGCCATGATCGAGGCCGGCGCCAGCCGCCTGGGGCTGTCCTCCTCTGCCAAGATCCTCGAGGAGCTTTAAGCCATGTCTGTGGATAAGACCTTCGATTTCGACTACGCCCGCACCTGGGCCGAACACGATCCGGATGCGGACACCGCCCGTCAGGTGCTCACGTGGATCGAGGAAGATAACTCCGAAGAACTCGCCGCCGCCTTCGCGGGCCCCCTGAACTTTGGTACCGCGGGCCTGCGCGCCGCCGTGGGCGCGGGCGAATCCCGCATGAACCGCGCCGTGGTCATTCGCACCACCTACGGTCTTATTACCTGGCTCAAGCAGCAGGTCGATACCCCGGTCGTTGTCATCGGCTGCGATGCCCGCCACGGCTCCGCGCAGTTCCAGCGCGATGCCGCGCAGGTTATCTCCGCCGCTGGCGGAAAGGCCTTAGTCCTGCCTGCGCAGAATCCGACCCCGCTGACCGCCTTCACGGTGCGTTCCTTAGGCGCGGACGCCGGCATTATGGTTACCGCCTCCCACAACCCGCCTGCCGATAATGGCTACAAGGTGTATCTGGGTGGCCGCGTTGCCACCGGCCCGGGCGAGGGCGTGCAGCTCATCTCCCCAGCCGATAAGGAAATCGCCGCCGCCATCGCTAAGGCCCCCTATGCCGATGAGGTCCCGCTCACCTCTGATCACATCGAGGACGTCAATACCCGCGCGGAGTACCTCGACCGCGCCGCCACGTTGGTCGGTGAAAATACCGATATCACCATCGCTCTGACCGCCATGCACGGCGTAGGTGCCGAACTGGGTAAGGAACTGCTGTCTCGCTGCGGCTTTACTGTCTCGCTGGTGCCAGAACAGGCCGCTCCCGACCCAGATTTCCCCACGGTTTCTTTCCCCAACCCGGAGGAGCCCGGCGCCCTAGACCTTGGCATTCAGCATGCTGAGAAAATCGGTGCCGATATCCTTATCGCTTATGACCCTGACGCCGATCGCTGCGCCGCCGCCGTGCCTACCGATGGCACCTGGCGCCAGCTCAGTGGCGATGAGACCGGCGCCTTGCTTGGCGATTACCTCGCCCGCCGCGGCGCTACCGGCAACTTCGCCAACTCCCTCGTATCGTCCCGCCTGCTCGGGCGCATCGCCGCACACTACGGCCTCGGCCACGAGGAAACCCTGACCGGTTTCAAGTGGATCGCCCGCACCCCGGAGCTTGCCTTCGGCTACGAAGAAGCCATTGGTTTCTGCCCCGATCCCAACGCAGTGCGCGATAAGGACGGCATCTCCACCTCCGTGGTGCTCGCCAGCCTCGCCGCCGAATGCAAGGCCGCTGGAAGCAGCCTCCTAGGCCTCTTGGATGACATCTACGCCACGGTCGGCGCCCTGCACACGCAGCCGCTGACTTTCCGCGTCGAGGACTTGAGTCTGATTACCCAAGCAATGGACAAGGTCTCTGCCACCCCACCGACCGAGCTCGCCGGCTCCCCGGTGTCCAAGGTGGAAAAGTTTGCCCAAGGCTCGAAGTTCTTCACCGATAACGATGACCGCGTTATCGTTCGGCCCTCCGGCACCGAGCCCAAGCTCAAGTGCTACCTGGAGTCCCCCGACGCCGGTCGCCTCGATGCCATCGCGGCTGATTTGCGCGATTACTTCGGGCTCTAATCCGCCCGCTTACTGAAAACAGGTTTATGGGCCAGCAGGATTTCGCCACCATAGCGCGAATCTGCTGGCCCATAAGACTTTATAAGGCGGACTAGAGCACAAGGGCTCTTCTTTCCCTACGCGGGAAGCGCCCAACTCGGGCGGGCCCTCATGCCCTCAGGTCAATTACTTAACATCCAAGTATTCGACTAGTTCTTCCGCAATCTTTTTCGCACCCGTTGGGCCAAGACCCAAGAACCAGAGGTCATCGCTGACGCGGAAGGCCTTGCCTTCCTTCACCGCTGACAGATTCTTAAATTGTTCGGATTCAACAATTTTGTCCTCACCAGTGGCCGATGGATCGCCATAGCTGGAGTAGAACAGGTAATCTCCGTCTGCCTCAGAAATGGACTCTGGAGAAATCTCCGCTGCCAGCTCATCAATGTCCTGGTTTTCAGGGCGAGCCAGTCCTGCATCGCGCAGAATGACACCGATAAGGGACTTATTGGCGTACAAGCGGATCTTATCCGGCATGAATCGAAGCATAGAGACCGTCGTGTCCTTCGGCATCTTCTCCTTGATTTCAGCCAAGGTATCCGCATAGTCATTGAGGATATCGACGGTTTTCTCCTCTTCACCGAGCGCATCACCGATCAGCCGGAAGTCTTCCTTCCATGGATATCCTGGGCGGATAGCCAACACGGTCGGCGCGATATCGGAAAGCTGCCCGTACAGATCGTCCACGCGCAGTTGGCTGCCCACAATGAGATCGGGCTTGAGCTCCGCGATTTTTTCGACATTTACCTCCTGAATGGTGCCCACCGAAGGTACGTCTTTCACCTTGTCAGCCAGATAATCCGGCACTGGATTCGCACCCTTAGAGGTAACCATGCCTACCGGCTTAATCCCCAAGGACAGCACAGAGTCGAGCTCACCCATGTCCAGCACCACGACGCGCTCTGGCTTCTCTTTAATCTCAGTTTCACCATTGGCGTGCTTGATGGTGCGGGGGAATTGGCCCGGCTCAGCATCAGTTCCCAACTTGGCGGTTTCTTCATCAGCGGTACCAAAGCGCTCACCGCTATGGGAGACGCTTTCATTGCCCGGACCGCCCTTGGAATCGTCATTTTCGGCAGCACTGCAAGCAGACAGTGACAAGGCAATGGCGACGGCGGCAGCCATGCTTGATAGCAGGCGTTTTTTGTTAAACATTATTTCTGACATAATGGTTAGCCTAAGCTAACTTACTTATTTATTGAAAATAATATGACGCATACCAAATCAACGCTCCCCCCAATGGGTGTACCGAATACTCGTCGCCGCAGGTGGCGGGTCGGCGCCTTCCTTGCACTTGCACTTTTGCTAATGGTGCTTCTGATTGTGCTCAGCCTGTTCATCGGCGCGCAGTCTTTTACCCCCTCTGAAATAGTCGCAGGCCTCCGCGGCGGCCCCGGCAGCAGCACGGCTGGAGACATCCTGTATGAGCGACGAATCCCACGCACCGTCGCCGCCATCCTCGCGGGTACTGGGCTCGCGGTCGCCGGTTGCATTCTCCAGATCATCACCCGAAACCCGCTGGCAGATACCGGAGTATTCGGCATGAACGCCGGCGCCGCCTTCGCGGCCGCGCTCGCTCTTAGCGTATTCGGGCTATCTTCACCCCTAGCTTTTACCGCCGCTGCCTTGATCGGTGCGGGTAGCACCATGCTATTAGTTGCGCGCCTTGGCCGAGACATCTCTGGCGCCATAGATCCGCTCCGTATCGTGCTTGCCGGCGTGGCGTTAAGCGCTGTGTTCGAAGGCCTTTCTGAGGGCATGTCACTCCTAGATCCGCAAGCCTTTGCCCGAATCAAGGCATGGATGGTGGGCAGCATGGATATTGCTTCTACCACCCCGCTTTATCTCATGGGGTGCGGATTGGCCGTCGCCGCAGTGATGTTGGTTTTCCTAGCGCCCCGCCTGACCGTCCTGCCGCTGGGTGAACACGCTGCAGAAGCACTTGGCATCAACGTAGCCCAAACCCGCGCACTGGCCCTCTTTGTTGTATCTTTGCTCGCCGCAACGACCACTGCCGCAGTCGGCGTCTTAGCATTTGTCGGCATGCTTGTCCCCCATTTGGTTCGCCAAGTAGGCATCACCAATGAGCGCGATCAGATTTGGATTAGTGGGTTAATCGGTCCAAATCTGCTTCTCTTCGCCGACATCATTGGGCGGCTTATCTTGCCCGGCGAGTTACCCGCCGGAGTAACCGTCGCAATAATCGGTGCTCCTTTCCTCATTTTCCTTGCACAACGCAAGCAGGTGGTTCTATGAGGACCACAGACCTAAATGCCACGCGAGCCGCTACCACCTCGGTACGCACCATCGCTGCGCGATACCGCCGCCGCGAAACAATTGTGCTTTTTGTGGGCGTCGCCGCAGTCCTTCTCGCTGCCGTCGTAGCGCTGACGTACCCTGGCGCAGGACTAGATCGCGTGTCGGCTTGGCAGGCGCTTATTCACCCCGACTCCGGCTTCGGCACCACCGTAATCTACGAATGGCGCTTGCCCAGAGTCACCGCTGCCATCGTGGTAGGGGCTGGCCTCGCTATTGCCGGCACGCTTTTTCAGACCGTAACCCGCAACCCGCTGGGCTCGCCCGACATCATTGGTTTTAACACCGGTGCCTATACCGGGGTGATCGTGGTGAGCTACTTAGGGTTCAGCAGTTTTATTAACGTCGCATTAGGAGCGGTGGTTGGGGGGCGGGATCACCGCACTGATCATCGTCGTCCTAGCCCTACGCAGGCAGGTAAGCGGCATGCGACTCATCCTGGTCGGTATCGGAGTCTCCCTTACGCTCTCCGCGGTCAACCGTTACCTCATCTTGAGCGCAGATTTGGACACGGCTATGGCTGCGGCCACGTGGGCTGCTGGTTCGCTCAACGGCATTGAATGGATTTTCGTCGGCCCAGCGGCCATCGTGCTGGCACTAATCATCGTGCTAACTTTCACGTTGAGGTCGCGTTGCGAGGCCCTAGAGCTTGCCGATGACACCGCCTACTCCCTCAGCCTAAATGTAACCCGCACCCGCCTTGTTCTAGTGTTCCTCTCTGCCCTTTTAACAGCACTGTGCACCGCGCTGGCCGGTCCGATTTCTTTCGTAGCCTTAGCGGCACCACACCTGACAAGGTTCCTTACCGGTGGCCAACGAGTCAGCCTCCCTGCTGGTGCACTTATCGGCGCCACCTTGCTATTGGTCTGCGACATCATAGGGCAACAGCTTTTCCACCCCACCATGCTTCGGGTTGGCGTCGTAACCGTCACCTTGGGCGGCACATACCTGATCATCCTCATGCTCTTCGCGCACCGCACCTACCGCAGGTAATTTTGAAAGGACTTTCCCCAAAATGGCTTTCCCAGATTCAGACAGCGATGGAGACATCGCGGTAGCAGTACAGGGCGCTACCGTCACTTACGGTGACTTCACCGCCGTAAACAACGTAAGCGTGGATTTCCCGCGCGGAAAATTTACGTGCATTATTGGCCCCAATGGCTGTGGCAAATCCACGCTTCTGCGCGCTATGGCGCGAGTATTGCCCACAGAGGCAGGCACTATTTCCTTAGAAAACAAAGCGATTGATTCTTTCGGCCGCAAAGAATTATCGCGGCGCATCGCGCTCATGGCCCAAGATGCAATAGCCCCTGAACATCTCACCGTAACGGAACTGGTAGCACGTGGCCGGTTCGCACACCTGGGAGCGTTGGGGCAACGCAGCAGCCAAGACTTCGACAAGGTATCCCAAGCAATATCGACGGTGGAACTGGATTCGCTGGCTGACCGGCGAATGAATGAATTATCCGGCGGTCAACGCCAACGCGCTTGGTTGGCCATGGCGCTAGCCCAAGACACCCCAGTGCTCCTACTGGATGAGCCCACAACCTTTTTGGATTTGGGCTATCAGCATGACTTGCTCACTCTGGTGAGAAACCTCAGCGAAAACGAGGACAAAACAGTCATCGCCGTAGTACACGACCTCCAGCAAGCGATACGTTTCGCCGACCATCTAGTAGCGATGCAAAGCGGGCAGTTAGTCGCCCACGGAAATCCCGTGGACATAATCACCTCAGAACTAATTGAGCACCTATATGGCCTACCCGTAGAGGTTACCAAGGCTGGGCAGCAAGGACGGACAGTAATCATTCCAGACTGAAGTTTGAAGTGTCCCAGGTTTTTCCTCTGAGTAGACGGGAAATCTGAACTAGGGCCTGACCCCCGGAAAGTAGACACATCGGGGGTCAGGCCCAGCGGATTCATAAGGCCTTGGACTACGCCACCCCACAAAAAGTGGAAACCGAATACTATCTCACTCAGCCCATCAACACAGGGTCGTAAACGGAGCGGAACTCAACCCAGGACGCTTCAAAATTTGGGAATCACCTACCCGTGGCCATTTCCTCTTTATCTTTATCCGGCCATACGGTCACTACTTTGTACGTGTTGTAGACCATTGCTACGAATACAACAATATTTCCAAAGATGAGCCACTGCGGTGCATCGTTCGGCAGAACTATCTGTAGAACAGCACTCACGAAACACAGCATTGCAATGTTCGTACCCAACGAGATGATCAGCATTCTACGTCCAAGGCTCATTTTTATCCCTTACTTTTTCGTGTTTCTTATATTTATCCGCACTGGTCAGCGGCTGTTATGATAGAGCCAGATGCGTTTGCCATGGTAACCGCAGCCATCGTAGGCCCAATAGGGCCTGTGAGCGGCGCGGACGCGACTTCGACTGCGGATCCCACAGTTGCTGCGCCCCCTAGAAGGACAGCCCCCGCACACCCAGCAGCAGACCGAGTCTGAATGAGAGTTGCGTCGACCAACTCTGGATCAACATTCGTTGAATACTTTGCAGCGATCTGGTTGCCCTCTACCGAGTATTCGATGTTTACTTTCTCTCCAGTGATGAGAGTCTTTGAAGTGGGCAGAGCTTCTTCTTTGCCATTCGGGCTTTCTACAACTACTGCGTCTGCTTCTTTATGAACATTGCCGTTTACTACTTCAGCGGAGTATCCACTCTCATTAGCGTCATTGATTACGAGAAGTGCCTGTTGCTCCTCCTGGGCCTTAGCAATCCTTTCCTTAAGGACATCATTTCCCGTCCCTGTGTTGGTTGACTGCTGAACCTCGTTCTGAGAATTTTCTGCGGATGTAGCGACTGGCACTGGTACGAGTACAGAAGCTAGTGCGATAGAAGCAGCAAGCTTAGTTCCAAACTTCAAGGAAAACCTCTTTTTGAATTCTGGAATACGAATGAACTCAGGTGGATGATAAGGTCTGCGCTCGTCCTGCGCAAGACATAACTGGAATATCCCCTTTTGACCTTTAAGCCCCAAGACACACTTTTTGTCGCATATGCCACGAAGCCCCACAAGCTTCAGCTTGTGGGGCTTTATGTTGTGCCAGGTAGAAGATTCGAACTTCTGAAGGCAATGCCGGCGGATTTACAGTCCGCTCCCTTTGGCCGCTCGGGCAACCTGGCATGCACTCTGCGGTGCGTGTATGTACTTTACTATGAATCACCCACCTACCTCCAAATCGCCAGCGCAGCGGGGAGAAATGGAATGTTAGGAGGGGCCACCAGCAAGCAGCTAGCCCACTCGGCGAACGGTGTAATCCGCGAGCTGGCGCAGCGCTTGGCTAGCGGAATTTTCCGGCAGTACGGAAAGCTGTTCTTCTACCGTGCGTAGGTAGGCATTAATGTCCTCTAGCGCCCTCTGCCGGCCGCCAGACTGGCGCAGGAGGGCGATGGCACGCTCGACCTCAGCATCGGTTTCTAGGGGTCCTGTCAGCAGCTCACGCAGCTGGTCGCCCACTTCCCCGTCCTCTTCCAGGGCGTAGAGGACGGGGAGGGTAAACACGCCCTCTCGCAGGTCGGTGCCCGGGGTCTTTCCGGAGTCTTTCGGATCGGAGAAGATATCGATGACATCGTCCACGATCTGGAAGATCATGCCGATGGCACCGCCAATGCGGTACAGCGCCGCAGCGTGGTCGGCCGAGGCGCCGGAGTGGTACGCGCCGAGGTAACCGGCAGAGGCGATAAGCACCGCGGTCTTTTCCTGAATAACGGCCATGTAGTGGTCCACGGGGTTGGCTTCACCGGCACCGATGGTCTCGCGCATCTGGCCGGTCACCAGCTCTTCAAAGGTATCCGCGAAGTGGCCCACGGTATGGGTATCTAGTTGGCTCATCAGGCGGGAGGCGTGCGCGAGGAGGGCATCACCGGCAAGGATGGCCACGGAGTTATTCCACCGGGAGTTGGCGGATTCCACGCCGCGGCGGCGGTCCGCCTCATCCATCACATCATCGTGGTACAGGGTGGCAACGTGCACCATCTCCACAACGGTGGCGGATTTAATAACCTCTTCACAGCCCGGTTTGGCGCCGTACTCAGAGGCAAGCAGGGCCATCATCGGGCGAAAGCGCTTGCCGCCCGCCTTGGACAGATGGCTTACCTTGTCCTTCAAGAAGTCCTGGCCGCGGTCAGTTTCACTGCGCAGCTTTTCTTCTACTGCTTCCATGCCCGCGCCAATGCGTTCATTAAGCTGTGGATCACCAAGATCCACGTGAGTGGCATGCGAGTGGCCGTGAGTCATTAAATAGCGTTCCTTGCAATTAAAAGCCAGAGATAATCGTTTATCTACCGTAGTCCAAACCAGCCCCCTTAACACACTTGAGGGGTTGAACTAGTGCAATGATAGTCCCTATGTCGGAACAGATCGATTCCCCCCGCCCTGTCGAAGTCGCCATCATCGGCGCAGGACCCGCCGGAGCCGCTGCGGCCATCCACGCCGCCCGCGCTGGCTATGAGACTATCCTCATTGATTCAGCCACATTCCCCCGCGATAAAACCTGCGGCGATGGCCTCACCCCACGGGCAATGCACCAGCTAGACAAGCTTGGCATCACCATTAACGCCGTCTACCGCAACCGCGGGCTTAAGCTGCACGGCTACGGCGGGGACGTCACCGCCCCGTGGCCGCAGACCTATCCTTCCCAGGTGGGCACTGCCCTGCCGCGCTTTAGGCTCGATGCGCAGCTGGTAGAGGCTGCCACCGCCGCAGGTGCCACGCTTATATCCGGTACCCCCGCGAGCGCCCCGGTCATGGAGGGCAACCGGGTGACCTCGTTTCGCATCGGCGAGCAGATTATTCGGCCGAAATGGCTCATCGTGGCCGATGGCGTGCGTTCTACCTTTGGCAAGCAATTGGGCCGCACCTGGCACCGCGATGAGGTCTATGGCATCGCCGCGCGCTCCTATGCCGCCTCCCCTCAGGCAACCGAGCCGTGGATGCACTCGCACGTGGAATTAAAAGACGAAGACGATTCCGTCCAGCCCGGCTACGGCTGGATTTTCCCGTTGGGCGCAGAGCTTGGGCAGGTCAATATCGGCGTCGGTGCGCTATCGACCGCACAGCGGCCGGCCAAGATTAATACCAAAAAGTTGCTGGAGTTCTACGCCGCCCAGCAGCGCGCGGAGTGGGGTCTTGGGGACATCGAGCATGTCACCTCTGCCCTGCTGCCCATGGGCGGGGCGGTCTCTAATGTGGCGGGGGCCAATTGGATGCTCATTGGTGATGCCGCCGCGTGCGTCAACCCCTTAAACGGCGAGGGCATCGACTACGGCCTCGAGACCGCAGCGCTCGCGATGGGCATGCTCGGGCCGAAGGATTTCACCCTCGCGTGGCCGGCCACCCTGCGCGAGCACTATGGCGAATCCTTCCTGCTTGCGCGCACGGCCGCCCGCCTGTTGACCTACCCGCAATTCCTGCCCGTGGCGGGCCCATTAGCACTGCGCGGTCCGGTGGGCCGCTTGCTGATGCCCGCTGCCGCACGCCTCATGGGCAACCTCATCACGGAGGAAGACCGCGACCTTATCGCCCGCCTGTGGCGCACGGCGGGCCGCAGCATAGGGGCCGTCCGGCGCGATACGCCCCTGTGGGCCTCCACCGCGGCGGTCTAGGAGGGCTGTAAGGGGTTTACTTCAGGGCATCGGCAAGCGGCTTCGTTGCCGAGTGCAAGGCGACGATGCCCAGGGTGAGGTTTTGCCAGCCCGCGTCGGCCCAGCCATTGCGGTTGATGGCCGCCGCCAACTCCTCTTGTCCAGGCCAAGCGCGGATGGATTCCGCGAGGTAAATATAGGCATCCGGGTTGGAGGAGACCACGCGCGCAACCGGGGGCAGCAGGCGCATGAGGTATTCCTTGTACACGGTGCCGAATACCGGGACGATGGGGGTGGAAAATTCCGCCACCGCCAGGCGCCCGCCCGGCTTGGTCACGCGCGCCATTTCCCGCAGCCCCAGCTCGTAATCGTGGATATTGCGCAGGCCATAGGAGATGGTGACGGCGTCAAACGTATTATCCGCAAAGGGCAATTTCATGCCATCGCCGGCCACCTTGGGTACGTCGCGCTCGCGTCCGGCGGCGAGCATGCCGCGCGAAAAATCGCAGGCTACGCACCACGCGCCGGATTTGGACAGCTCTTCTGTGGATACCGCGGTTCCGGCCGCGAGGTCGAGGACCTTCTCCCCCGGCTGCAGGTTAAGGCGCTCGCGGGTGCGCTTGCGCCAGCGCTTGTCCTGTCCAAAGGACAAGACGGTATTGGTGAGGTCGTATTTTTCGCCGACGGCGTCAAACATGCGCGCGACGTCGAAGGGCTTTTTATCCAGATCTGCCTTAGACACAAATGCCTAGTCTAGGCTACGCGCGCCCCAAGGGCACGAGCCGCCCACCGCGGCAGCTCTGGGCGCTGCCCCAAAATGGTCAGCGGCACCCGGCGGGTATCTTCCAGCACCTCTTCGTAATAGCCCACCAGCTGCTCGCACAGCGCGGTCCACGTCTTCGAAGAAATGGAGGCGCGGGCATTATCCCGCAACTCCGCATGGATCTCTGGGTTTAAGAGCGCATCGACGGCATTGGGCAGGTCATCGACAAAGCTATCCACGTCTAAGAGCAGGCCGTTATAGCCTTCTTGGATAAGGTCCACGGGCCCGCCTGCCCGCGGGCCGATGGTGGGCACGCCAGAGGCTTGGGCCTCCTGGATGGACTGGCAGAAGGTTTCAAATTCGCCGGCGTGCACAAAGACATCGAGCGAGGCATAGGCCTGAGCCAGCTCCTCACCGCTGAGCGCGCCGGTGAACACGGCGTTGGGAAGCTGTGCCTCCAATAGCGGGCGCTCGGGGCCGTCACCGACGATGACCAGCTGAATATCCTCGCGGCCATTAAGCGCGGACAACCGGTGCACGCCCTTTTCCGCGGCCAAGCGGCCGACGAAGCCGACGATGTTTTTCTTTCCACTGCGGTCCCAGCTGCGGCGCAGGCTAGCCGAGCGCTTTTGGGGATGGAAAAGCTCGGTATTGACGCCGCGGCCCCAATGGCGCACGTGCTTGATGTGGTGTTTTTCCAAATCCCGGATGGTCAGCGAGGACGGCGCCAAGGTCATCTGGCAGGAGTTGTGGATCGTGCGCAGCCACTCCCACACAGCGTAAGCCAAGGCGGAGGCGTGGTACTTGGTGGCGAATCCTGCGACATCGGTTTGGTAGAGCGCCACTGCCGGAATGCGCTGTTGGCGGGCCGAAAATGCGCCCGCCGCACCCAGCACAAACGGGCTAGCTAGGTGGATGATATCGGGCTTGAACTTCCGCAGCGCATCATCCACGGCCGTGGTCGGCACGCCCACCGGCAACGAATCCACCAGCGGCACGCGCACGGTGGGCACGCGGTAAATGGGAAAGCCCAAGTAATCAGGGATTTCTTCTTGGCCCTCGCGGGCACCGGGGGCGATGACAATCGCATCGTGTCCGGTTTCTTGCAGGTGCTCCAAAACGCGCAGCACCGAGTTTGTCACGCCATTGACATTGGGGAGGAACGATTCAGCCACGATTGCAACTCGCATGCCACCATAATGACCTATTTTTCTTGGCCTTTGGTGAATCCAATGAAAAATCTGGGTAAATTATTTTTCAGCCCGATTTTCAGCGCGGCGGGTGGTCACGGTAATAAGCCGCCACAGCCCCACGGCGGCAAGCGTAGACACAACCGCCACGGATAGCGCCGGTATGACCGCCAAGGTCCACTCGCGGCCTTCTACCTTCACCAAATCCGGATTATCCTCGGCATACTGCACCCATACCTGCTGGCCCTCGCCCAAGTCCGTGGGATAGAGCAAGCCTTGCCGCGGGGAATGATAGATCCCGTCGCTATCTTGAAAATCCACGGTGGTGCGCAGCGCGCCGACGTCCTTGACCGTTGCCAAAGCCCGGCTAGGCTGCGCGGAAATGGCGCGGTCATTGAGGAGGGGGCCTACCACCAGGCCCACCGAGCCCACG
>NZ_JAKRMY010000022.1 GCF_022346005.1 Corynebacterium sp. ACRPS | reverse complement strand
CGAGCCCACGACCTGCTCGTTGCTAACGCTATCGATCTCGCGGCCGAGCAAACCGCCCCTGGTATCGCGTCCGCCACGCCACTACCGGGCTTCGAGGAGCTCACCCAGGGTAAGTTCTTCCGCCGCTTCTAATCTGGCGTCTGTCTCTTGCAGGCCTCTGGTTCCAGCAAGAGATGAATTTTAGCTAGAGCCCTTGTGTTTTGCACCACAGCTGCTATTGTTGAGGTCTATGAAGATTTCCGCCTAGTACGACGTCCCTTGCACACTCGTTCTTTAAAGGTGGATTCTTCATGCCGATTTCTTTTTCCCAGCTCAGCCTGTCGTGGCCAGACGGCACGCCCTGCTTTTCCCAACTTTCCGGAACAATCCCTGACTCGGTTACTGGAATGATTGGCGATAATGGATCCGGAAAATCAACCCTTGCTAAGGTCCTGTCCCACCAGATCGCACCATCCTCGGGCACATTCACGGCACCAGAGGTCACGTATCTAGACCAAGATCTTGGCTTGCGTGACTCCTTAACCATCGCCGAAGTATTCGGCGCGGCGGAAAAGATTGCCGCGCTCCACGCACTAGAAGCGGGAAATTACTCCGAGGAACTGCTGAAAACCATTGG
Organism: Corynebacterium sp. ACRPS; assembly: GCF_022346005.1. Lineage (GTDB taxonomy): Bacteria > Actinomycetota > Actinomycetes > Mycobacteriales > Mycobacteriaceae > Corynebacterium. Next base: position 25,558 of record NZ_JAKRMY010000022.1, on the reverse strand, counting down.
TAACGACTGGGATATCGAAGACAGGATTCATGCCTGCCTCCATAACGCAGGCGTTCCCTACCCGCTAGATCGCACCATCGGTACGCTGTCTGGAGGCGAAGCGGTCACCATCGCATTAAACGCCGCCTTTTTTGATCACCCAGACTTTGTCATCCTCGATGAGCCGACCAATAACTTGGACGCAGCAGGAAAATCCAAGGTCATCAACCTTATTTCCAGCGCTTCTACGCCCATTCTTGTCATCTCCCATGACCTAGACCTGCTCTCCCATGTCGAGCACATTGCAGAACTCTACGCGGGAAGTTTGCGGTTATTTTCCGGAAATTATCACGCCTACCGGGAGGCCATAGAAACCGAACAGCGCGCCGCCGAAGCAGAAACTCGCGAGGCCAAAGCCGAACACCGCAAGCAAGTGCGCGAGCGCGAGGCGATGCAGGTGCGCATTTCCCGGGACAATCGCCGCGGCAAAGCCTTCTCGCACAACCGCCGAAAGCCCGGGATGGCGATGGGAAACGATAAGAACCGCGCCCAAAATACCGCGGCTAAGCGGTCGGCTCAGGCATCGGGTTCGGTGCAGGAAGCATTTGCTGCCTATCAAGCTGCGCAACATACGATCCGCCCAGACGAGCACGTTCACCTTGACCTCCCAGGCACGCAGTTGCCCAATGGCACCCGCGTGCTCACCAGTAACATCGTGGATATAACCGGCCCTGAGCATGTTCGTCTTATGGGTCCAAACGGCAGCGGGAAAACCACGTTCCTTAATGAGGTTGCGCGGGGCGGCGTTGAGTACAGCGTGGACTGTGGATATTTGCGGCAGAAAATCACCTTGCCGGAAGATCGCACAATCTTAGAGATGGTCACAGAGGCCAACCCCACTGCTCCCCCACAACTCATCCGCGATCAATTGGCGCAGCTGTTATTTCGCGATGACCAGGTGCACCGCCGCACCGGCCTGCTATCCGGTGGCGAACGTTTCCGCGCGGAATTTGCCAGGGTGCTTTTGGCCGATCCCAGCCCGCAATTCCTCTTGCTTGATGAGCCCACCAATAATTTGGACATCACCACCATAAAGTGGCTCGTGCAGATCCTCGAGTCCTACAAAGGTGCATACTTGCTGGTCAGCCACAATGAGGGCTTCTGCAAAGAGCTCAGCCTCACGTCGCAGGTGCATATCTAGGCCCCAGTCTCCGCTTTGTATTACCTCCACTAATACAGACTGTGCTACTATTAGTTGCACAAAACTTATTGGAAGGAGGTAGCTCATGCTTATCACGCTCAACCCTGACGCGGATGCGCCGGTCTTCCAGCAGATCCACGATGAAATCGTGCTGGCCATCGCCCGCGGGCAGCTTTTCGACGGCGACAAGCTCGATCCCGTGCGCCAGGTCGCCGCGGATATTGGCATTAACCCGGCCACCGTAAAACACGCCTACGACTTGCTCGTTGCTGATGGCCTCGTCGAAACCGCGGGTCGCTCCGGATCGATCGTCCGTCCCGGCGCGCACACCGCGGCGCAAGAACAGCAGGTTCGGCAACGCCTGTGCCGCGTGGCGACCCTCGCCCGCGCCCAGGGCTTTTCCACTGAGGAGCTCCACGGCTATCTCGATTCCATACTGAAGGAGCTCGCATGATTCTTACCGTCCTCATGGCCGCGACCACGCTGGTCATAACGTGGATAATGACCACGATCCCAGCACTTGCGGCGCCAGGCGCCCCGCTCGGCGTTCGCGTTCCCCAAAGCCATCTTTCGGATCCCGTTGTGGTCGACGCTATTTCTGGTTTTAAGACTCGGACGTGGGTTGTGGGCATCGCAGCGGCGGTTATCTCGCTGTTCTACGTCAACCACTCGTGGGTGGCGGCTCTGTCTTCCCTGCTGGTCATTATCGGCAGCACGTGGGCTTACCTCTCCCAGCGCCGCTATATCATCGCGGCCAAGAAGGACGGCGGCTGGTTCGACGGGGTAGAAACCGCGGTCAGCGCCCAGGTAGCGGAGCGGGACGCCGACGCCACACAAGATATTGATGTACCAACGCCGTCTTTTCCCTGGCTGACCATGTTGGGTTCCTTGCTGGTCATCATCGCCGGTGCTCTCATCGTCGCCGCCCATTGGTCCGACATCCCCGATCCCGTGCCAGTGCACTGGGATGATTCTTTGGAGCCGGATAGCTGGAGCGACAAGTCCATCGGCAGCGTCTTTTTCATCACGTTTATCGCGCTGGGAATGTGGTTGCTTTTCGCCGGCATCTGCTGGCTTATCCAACGCACCGCGGTTCGCCCGCGCTCGGAGCGCTCCATCAAGGCGCGGCTACGCAATCAGGCAAACCTTACAGCCTCCAACGAAGCGATGGGCGTCCTGCTGCTTCTCATGTCCCTCGGGCTGTCGTTTATACAGATAACCGGCCCGGTACCGAGCTATCAGGACCTGGCTGGCTTCTCCTTTATCACCATGGTGGTGATGACCATTAGCGGCACCATAGCCATCGTGGCAATGATACTTCGCGCCCAATCGCAGCTCGAGGATCAGCTGCGCGGGGTGAAACTTCCGGATGGAGACAAAGAGTCCCCCGATAATGACGAACATTATAAATGGGGGATCCTGTATTACAACCCCGATGACCCAGCGGTGCTGGTGGACAAGCGCCTAGGCGTCGGAGTGTCCTTCAACTACGCCACATGGCAGGCGAAGGCCTTCCTCGCCGTCATAGCGGTCATCGTCATCGGGTCGATTGCTCTTCCATTAATCCTGATTTAGCCAATGCGGTCCAGGATGATCTGGCGCTCCTTATCCAGCGGGGCGTCGGTAATCTTAAAGCCCTGCTGCAAGGTCTCAAGGGAGCGCTCGAAGCGCTCTGGGGTTTCCGTGTGCAGGGTGAAAAGCTTCTGGCCCTTGGATACCTTTTCGCCCTTGACCGCGTGCAATTCGATGCCCGCGGTTGCCTGTACCGGGTCTTCCTTCCGCGCACGGCCAGCGCCCAGGCGCCAGGAGCTCACGCCGACGGACAGGGCATCAAGCTCGGTAAGGTAACCATCGGATTCAGCGATGACATCGTGGGTATGTGTAGCCACGGGAAGCTTGGCGTCTGGGTCTCCGCCCTGCGCCTTAATCATTTGCTTCCACTTATCCATGGCGCGGCCATCCTTGAGCGCCTTTTCCACGTCGGCATCGTGCACGCCGGCCGCTTCCAGCATCTCGCACGCAAGGGCCAGGGTCAGCTCGACGACATCGCTTGGCCCGCCGCCTGCCAGGACCTCGACGGATTCCTCGACCTCGAGGGCGTTGCCCACCTTTCGGCCCAACGGGGTGGACATATCCGTCAGCAGTGCCGTGGTAGCCGTGCCGGCGTCATTACCCAAGTCCACCATGGTCTGCGCCAGCTCGCGGGCCAAGGTCTCATCCTTCATAAAGGCGCCGGAGCCCACCTTGACGTCGAGAACCAGCGACGAGGTACCTTCAGCGATTTTCTTCGACATGATGGACGAAGCGATAAGCGGAATCGCCTCAACGGTGGAGGTGATATCGCGCAGGGCATAGATCTTCTTATCCGCGGGCGCCAGTCCAGAGCCTGCCGCGCAGATGATGCAGCCCGGGTCCTCCAGGATTTCCATCAATCGTTCATTGGAAATATCCGCCTGCCAGCCAGGGATGGCCTCCAGCTTGTCCAGGGTGCCACCAGTGTGGCCCAGACCGCGGCCGGAAAGCTGCGGAACCGCGACGCCAAAAGCGGCAACGAGAGACGCGAGAGGCAGCGTAATCTTATCGCCAACACCACCGGTGGAGTGCTTGTCCGCAGTCTTCTTGGACAAGGACTCAAAGCTCATTGTCTCACCGGAGGCGATCATCGCCTTGGTCCACTGCGAGATTTCCTCGCGGTTCATGCCGTTGAGGAAGATCGCCATATTGAGCGCGGCCATCTGCTCATCTCCCACGACCCCGCGCGTATAGGCATCGATGACCCAGTCGATTTCCTCCGGGCTAAACACCCCCTTGTCGCGCTTGGTACGAATAACATCTACCGCATCGAATTTCTCGGCCATGACGACTCCTCCTGTACTGATTTGGAAACCGAAACATACAAGCACATAATGTGATTTACTGCACTATATACAGTGGTTGTGCACTCCACCACGTCCAATTACTATTCCCTATAGAACAGATGTCAACGAGTATTTTTCTTTTTGTTCTATTGGAGAATTAACGCAGTCTCTCTTCACCCCCCGTACAAAGAAAGCCCATACCGCAATGAACACCACCCCGGATTCGCCTCCCACCGATGCCGAATTGCTCAACCTCGCAGAAGAAGCAGCCCACCACGCCTGGGCGCCCTATTCCTCTTTCCCCGTCGGTGCGGCTTTGCTGCTTGCCGATGGCCGCATTGTCACCGGCTCCAACGTCGAAAACGCCTCCAGCCCGTTAGGCATTTGCGCCGAACGCAACGCCGCCGCACACATGGTCACCACCGCAGACGTGACGGCCACCGATGGCCACTTGCCCAGCATTCCGCAGATTAAAGCGGTTGCTATCGTCGGTTTGAAGTCCGCACCTTGCTACCCTTGCGGTGCCTGCCGCCAGGTCCTGCGGGAGTTTAACTGCGAGCGCGTCATCGTCTCCGTCGATGGAAAGCCCCGGAGCCATGACTTTGCTGAGATCCTCCCCCTCTCCTTTGGCCCAGAGTCACTCTAATTAAAAAGTCCCTTCAAAGAACGGTCAGAAAATATGGAACGCTTACAAGGATTGCTCGGCATCATCGCCATTCTTGCAGTAATTTACGTCCTGTCGAGCTCGCGTAAAAATATCAAGTGGCGCACCATTGGCGTGGGCCTTGTCCTGCAGGTGGTCTTCTGTTTCTTGGTCCTCGCGTGGGAACCTGGATTCAAAGCCCTCAAGGGCATCGCCAATGGGCTAACTAAGCTCACGGAATTTACCAACGAAGGCACCCAATTCGTCTTCGGCGGCCTCTTCGGTGATGACTTCGTTTTCGCCCTCAATGTGCTGCCCGTGATCATTTTCTTGGGCGCCATCATCGCCGCCCTGTACTACCTCCGGGTTATCCAGTACTTCGTGGAATACGTCGGATCCGCCATCAAGTGGCTCATGGGCACCTCCAAGGTGGAATCGGTCTGGGCCACCACCGTGATCTTCCTCGGCCAATCCGAGGCACCGCTGGTAATTAAGCCCTACCTGCCCAAGCTCACCCGATCCGAGCTTTATACCTGCATGGTCGGCGGCTTTGCCTCCGTGGCCGGTTCCACGTTGATCGGCTACTCGCTCTTGGGTGCGCCCCTGGAGTACTTGCTCGCCGCATCGCTCATGAATGCGCCGGGCTCCCTGCTCGTCGCCAAGGGCCTCATGCCAGAGACCGAAGAGACGAACCTCGACGCTACCGTTAAAGACGTTCGCGATACCGAATCCAAAAACATCATCGATGCCATCAGTAGCGGTGCCATGGCCGGCGGTAAGATCGCCATCTCGGTTGCCTGCTTGCTCATCGCCTTCATCGCCTCGATCGTGATGCTCTCTGCCATCCTCGGCGGCATTGGTTCCCTCTTCGGCCAGGATAACTGGTCGCTCGAAGGCCTCTTCGGCATCATCTTCGCCCCAGTGGCCTGGCTTATCGGTACGCCTTGGAACGAGGCCCTCGAGGTGGGTAACTTCATCGGCCAAAAGATCATCCTTAACGAGTTCGTTGGCTACACCGCCTTTGGTGAAAGCGTCGATGAGCTCAGCGATAAGGCCATCTTGATCTCCTCCTTCGCCCTCGCTGGCTTCGCCAACCTGTCGTCCATCGGCATCCAGATTGGCTCCATCGGTGGCCTCATCCCTGAGCGCCGCGGTGAAGTAGCAAAACTTGGCCCGCGCGCACTCTTCGGTGGCTTCCTTACCAATATGCTCAATGCCGCCATCGTCGGCGTCATCGTTGCACCAATGGTTCTCTAACCCGCCCGGCCAGATTCGATAACTAATCACGCCAAAATTTCCCAAAAGCAACCGCGTTTCCACAAAAATCAGGGCCGAAAATGGCCAAACGCGGTTGCTTTTAGACGTTTCCGCGAACTAGGTATGCAGCGACACAATTAATTGGTTGCGTCCTCTAGCTTTATACACCTTGAACCGTACGGAGTTTGTGTCAGCTCACGGCGCAGACGAGCATTCTCAGCGCGAAGATCGGGCTAGCTTAGCCCATCGGAGGATCCTCGGCGTTCGCGCTCATTTTGCCCCACCGGCCTAAAAGAACCTCGGCAGTGGGAGTGTCTAATGGTTTGTGTGTGGCAATCTATCCCGAATCAAATACTGGGCTCGACGAGAAAGAGAAACCTGTGATCCGATTCGCCATGAGAGATTACGGCACCCTAAAACCTCTAGACAGGCTCTTGTGACTTACATGCCAGGCACAAGGAGCCAAGCCCATCAATAGAACAGGAACGCACAATCATACCCAAGGTTTTAATCCAAGATTACTTCCTGAAACAATTGAATCGCATCAAAGCTACCGCCCCCTAGGGCCAGCCACCTGTCTGCTAACCTGGCAACGATGTTGACAATAGATGCAGACTACGGACATTCCGCCGCCTTGGGGCACCTCAATCGCAGCTTTAATGCCGGTCGCGTATACGGCCTAAAAGGCCCGAATGGTGCGGGTAAATCTACGCTGCTGCAGACGTTGAGCGGCGAGATTGCCCCACTAAATGGCACCGTTTTCATCGACGGTGCCGCGCCCGGTAGCGCTGCGGCGGCCGGTTCCGTCATCTCCGTCGGGGACCCAGTCTTCCTCCCCGATCTCACCGTGGGTGAGCACTTTAGCTTGCTATCCCGCCGCTCCGGCGTAAACTTTGCCAAGGTCCATGAGCTCTGGGCCATCGACGACGCCATCCGGAACTCCGCTGTCAGCAGCCTTTCTTCTGGCCAGCGCCAGCGGGTCTACCTCGCAGCCCAGCTTTATCAGCCGGCCAAAGCCTTGCTTATCGACGAACCCGAGCGCCACCTCGACCACACCTGGACCGCCTTCTTGGCCGAGGAGCTACGCCACCTGGCAGCCAATGGCCGCTGTGTGGTGCTCGCTTCCCATTCTCCGGCCATCTTCGCTGCCTGCGACGAAGTAGTGAAGATTTCATGAAACTTCTTCCACAGCTTCCTCAGCCATCTATTACGCCTTCATCGCGGCACTTATCGCGAGCGTCAGCGTCTACGCCTGGCACAATGCTGCAGCGCTTCTGCCCTCGCTAGCACAGCGCACGGCCGCTGCTCTGCCCGCAACCGCGACCATTGGTGCCGGGCTCGGCTCGCTCGCCCTCATCATCCTCCTCGAGGCGCTCTATCCGCTGCGCAGCCTTTCGCTCGGGCGTTGGGTCTATGCGGATAGGCCGCGGGGGCGCATGGGAGGCGTCGATAAGCTGTCTATTGCCCAGCTCGCCGGCGTGAGCCTCCTAGGTCTTGCCCTGTGTGCATCGCTGCATCTTCCACTCTATGCGGCGATAACCCTCCCCCTGCTGCGGTTTGCCATCGGCTGGCGATCCTTCGAACTCGCCTCGCTCCTCCGCGCGGGCCGTACCCGTGCCATCGGCTCGTCCTCCTTTGGGCTACTGGATTCTGAGGTTTCTGCCGATGCTATCGCCTCCCAATCCGCTCGCCTGCGCCCGCGCTCACATGCCACGGCTTCGCTCAGTCTCCTCTTTGCTCGGCGCCTGTTTCGCCGGTGGTACATCCCCCTCGGTGCGGTCGCCGTCATGGGACTGACCCTAGCGCTAGCACCTCAGCTCGGCGGCCTTGCTCTTATTGGATTTGCTGCCGCTTGGACCATTGTCGGCGCCGCTACTGGCCGCGCCGCCTCCTTCGGCCGCATCGTCGATGGTGCGTGGCCCGACTGGGGACTGCCACTGGCTGCCACCGCAGGTGCTGCCGTTGTCGGCACCGCCTTCATCGCCACCGTGTGGAAGCTGTCCCTGTTCACGCTCGCAGCATGTTGTTTGGGGCTTAGTTACACCGCTTTTAAGCGCTCCCCTCCCGCACGCGTTACCACCATGAATATCATCGATACCGGCGGCTTCGGCGCCTCCTTCTCTCCCGAGGTCTTCGGTTACTTCATGCGCGGGAGCTACGGTATTGCTGCCATCGCTGGGGCCCTTTTTCTCTAGTCTCCCTGCCCCGCAACCCAGGTACGTCACTGCATTAAGTCGCAGGTACCTGGGATTCTTTTTGCCCTCTTTTCTGTACCACATAAAATAATACAGCTTGTGTTACAGCAAGTAATACAGAAAAAGATTGGAGGTGACAGATGTTCATTACCCTTCACCCCGAATCTGACGTCCCCGTTTTTCAACAGATTCACGATGAAATCGTTTTGGCTATCGCTCGCGGACAGCTTTCCGATGGCGACAAGCTAGATCCCGTCCGCCGCGTTGCCAAGGATATAGGCATTAACCCTGCCACCGTGAAGAAGGCATACGACCTCTTGGTTTCCGAGGACCTTGTAAAACCGCCGGACGCTCCGGCTCCATCGTCAGGCCTGGTGCTCGCACCACCGCGCAAGAAAAACAACTGGAAGAGCAATTAAGCCGCATAGTCGCACTCGCCCGCGCCCAAGGCTTTAGCCCAGATGAGCTCCACGCTCGACTCAGCTCCACCCTTAATGACCTGGAAGTATCACCATGATTTTCACACTCATAATGGCCGCCACCACCCTGGTTATCACCTGGATCATGGCCACAGCCCCCTCCCTGGCCTCACCTGGCACACCGCTCGGAGTGCGCGTGCCCAAGGCTTATCTTTCTGATCCTGCGGTTACCTCCGCCCTCGCCGGATTCAAGATACGCACGTGGAGCTGCGGCATCGTGGCAACGGCCATGTCCCTCTTTGCCTGGAAACTGCCGTTATTAGCCGCACTACCTTCCCTCGTGGTGGCGCTCGGTGGCATGTGGGCTTATGCGTCCCAACGCCGCCGTATCATCGCGGCTAAAAAGGCGGGCGGCTGGTTCGACGAGGTTGAAACCAGCATCGCTGCCCGTGTTTCCACCACAGCCATTGATGCGCCCGAATTTCGCGGCATCCCTACCCCGACCTTTCCGTGGGTAACCATGCTCTCTTCCCTGCTGTGCATCGCGGCCGGTGCCATCATCGTCGCTTCCCACTGGTCCGCCATTCCGGACCCCGTTCCCGTGCACTGGAATGAATCCATGGAGGCCGACAATTGGAGCGACAAATCAATTGGGAGCGTATTTTTCTCCTCATTCGTCGCTTTAGCATTGCTGGGCCTATTTGCCATTATCTGCTCTTTTATCGCGCATAGTGAGGTGTCCCCACGCTCTGAGCGCAGCATTAAAGCGCGGCTGCGTAACGAAGCAAACCTCGCCCTGACGAACACCGGCATGGGAGTCCTCACCCTGCTCATCAGCGCCGGGATGGCGCTGATGCAGGTAACCGGCCCTATCCCGCATTATCAACGCTTCAACGGCGCCGCGATCACCACAATGCTGATTCTCACCATTGGTGGCAGCATCGGTCTAGTTGTATTTCTTCTCTACAAGCAATCCCGGTTATCCGAACAATTGCGCGGTATTCACTTCGCTGATGAAGACAAAGAATCACCGGACAATGACCACCTCTATAAATGGGGAGTAATATATTACAACCCGGATGATCCGGCGGTACTGGTAGATAAGCGCTTCGGTACGGGAATGTCATTTAATTATGCCCGGTGGCAGGCCAAAGTCTTTTTCGGCCTCGTGGTACTCATCTTGGTCGGCTCGTTAGCATTGCCCGTCATCCTTGGTTAAGGCGAGCCTCCGCCATCCTCGCGAATCAACGATTTCGTCCATCTAGAGCAAGGATTTCGTCGACGGTTGCGGTCATTTGGATGGACGAAATCGTTGATTTTTAGCACAGCTAGACACCAAAGCGCCCCGCTGCCTCGAGATAAATCGAGGGAAGCGGGGCGCTTGAGTGTGCAGACTAGTTGATTACGGCAATGAGGTCGCCGCCTTCCACCTTGGTGGCCTGGCCAATGGCCACGCGTTCGACCACGCCATCCTTGGTGGCGGAAATGGAAGCTTCCATCTTCATGGCCTCGATGACCGCGATTTGGTCGCCGGCCTTGACCTCGTCGCCTGGCTCTGCCGTGGGGTTGACCACACCGGCGAACGGGGCCGCTACGTGGCCGTCATTGGACGGGTCCGCCTTCTCCACCGTGGCCACGGTGGATTCGGCGTTTTCATCGCGCACCTTCATCGGGCGGATTTGGCCGTTGACGTTGAGCACAACATTGCGCATGCCCTTCTCATCCGGCTCACCCACGGCATCGAGGCGCACCACGATCTGCTTAAGGTTGGAGCGATCGGTGGAATCTTCTGGGAAGAAGTGCACTACCTTTTCTTCGCCTTCGGTCAGGCCGTAGAAGAAGGTCGTATCCGTCAGCGCCTCGGTATTGCCATACTTGCGGCGGAACTCGTTGAATTCCTCGAACTGCTTGGGGAAGAGCAGGCGGTTCAGGCTGGCGCGGCGCTCATCCGAGTTATCCGACTCCAGGTGCGGCTGCTCCTCTGCCGGGACATCGTTAATCTGCGCACCGGTTTCGGCGCGGCCATCGAGGACCTTATCGCGCAGCTCCGGCCAGCCACCCGGCGGGGTACCCAGCTGGCCGCGGAGGAATTGATCCACGGAATCCGGGATATCGTACTTCGTCGGGTTCGCCGCAAAGTCTTCCGGAGAAACGCCGGTGCCCACGAGATGGAGCGCCAAATCACCCACCACCTTGGAGGACGGGGTGACCTTGGTGGGGCGGCCTAGCATCTCGTTGACGGCGGCGTAGTTATCCTCGATGACCTCGAAGCGATCCGCCAGGCCCAATGCGACGGCCTGCGCGCGCAGGTTCGACAGCTGACCACCCGGAATCTCGTGCTTGTACACACGGCCGGTCGGGCCAGGAATGCCGTTCTCGAACGGGGCGTATAGCTGACGCACGGCCTCCCAATACGGCTCCAAATCCGAGACCGCTTGCAGGTCGATTCCTGTATCGCGCTTGGAGTTGGAGAATGCAGCGATGAGCGCGGAAAGCGAAGGCTGCGACGTGGTGCCGGCCAGCGGTGCCGAGGCGCCATCGACGATATCGGCGCCGGCGCGCACCGCCGCGAAGTAGGTAGCGATCTGGCCACCGGCGGTATCGTGCGTGTGGACGTGGACCGGCAGGTCGAATTCCTTGCGCAGCGCGGTCACCAGCGTGTGTGCGGCCTCTGGGCGCAGCAGGCCGGCCATGTCCTTAACGGCCAGGATGTGCGCGCCGGATTCTACAATCTGCTCGGCGAGCTTCAAGTAGTAATCCAAGGTGTAGAGGTCTTCCTTCGGCGAAGAAAGGTCACCGGAATACGCCATGGCTACCTCGGCCACGGTGGTATTCGTCTCGAGCACGGCATCGATGGCAGGGCGCATCTGGGAGACATCGTTAAGCGCATCGAAAATGCGGAAGACATCCACACCGGACTTGGCCGCTTCCTGCACGAAGGCGCGGCAGACCGAATCCGGGTACGGGGTATAACCCACGGTATTGCGCCCGCGCAGGAGCATCTGGATGTTCTGATTCGGCATGGCCTCGCGCAGTAGGTCCAAGCGCACCCAGGGATCCTCGTGGAGGAAGCGCATGGCCACGTCATAGGTAGCACCGCCCCACGCCTCCACAGAGAAGAGGTCCGGGGTCAAGCGCGCCACGGCCTCTGCCGCTGAGACCAAGGCGGTGCTGCGCACGCGGGTAGCAAGCAGGGACTGGTGGGCATCGCGGAACGTCGTGTCCGTAACCATCAATGGTTCTTGGGCACGAATCTTTTCCGCGTACTTCTGTGGCCCTAGCTCCAGGAGATCATCGCGGGAACCGCGCGGGAGCGGCTCTTCCGTGTTGAACTCCGGCAGCTTATCAAACGGGCGCAGCGCGGTGGGCCTATCACCATTGGGCTTATTCACGGTGACATCCGCGATGTAGTCCAGGATACGACCGGACTCATCTACCGCCGGTGGCGCCTTGAGCAGATCCGGGTGCTCGGTAATGAATCCAGTATCGACGCGGGTATTGACGAAGTCAGATTCATTGAGCAACGCGCGCAGGAAGCCGATATTGGTGGCCACGCCGGAGACGTGGAACTCGTTCAGCGCGCGGCGAGCACGGTGCACAGCCTGCTCGAAGGTGGTGCCGCGGCAGGTCATCTTCACCAACAGGGAGTCGAAGTTGGGCGATACCTCAGCACCCACGGAGGTAGCGCCGTCCAAGCGTACACCAGCGCCGCCCGGCGAGCGATATGCGGTCAACGTACCCGTATCTGGGCGGAAGCCGTTATTCGGGTCTTCGGTAGTAATGCGGCACTGCAGGGCGGAGCCGGTAATGGTGATATTTTCTTGCGACAGGTTGATGTCTTCCAAGGAAGCACCGGCGGCGATATTCATCTGCGCCTTGACGATGTCCACACCGGTAACCTCCTCGGTCACGGTGTGCTCCACCTGCACGCGTGGGTTCATCTCAATAAAGACGTGGTTGCCGCGCTCGTCCACGAGGAATTCCACCGTGCCGGCGCCCTCATAGTTAATGTGCTCGCAGAAGTTCACGGCATCCTGGCAGATGCGATCGCGCAGCTCCGGATCCAGCGACGGCGCGGGAGCGATCTCTACGACCTTCTGGTGGCGGCGCTGCACGGAGCAATCGCGTTCAAAGAGGTGAATGACATTGCCCTGGGCATCCGCGAGCACCTGCACCTCAATGTGTTGCGGATTAATCACCGCGGTCTCGAGGTACACGCTGCCATCACCAAAGGCCGCCTCGGCCTCGCGCGAGGCTTCTGCTGCCCGTTCGCGCAGCTCAGATTCCGATTCCACGTAGCGCATACCGCGCCCTCCACCGCCAGAGACGGCCTTGACAAAGACTGGGAAGCTGAAGTCACCGGCGTCTGCCACCAGCTTATCGATGTCCGTAGTCGGCTCCGAGTCCTGCAGCGTCGGCAGCCCTGCTTCCTTCGCGGCGTTAACCGCAGCGGATTTATCACCGGTGAGATCCAGCGTGCTCGGGGTGGGGCCAATGAACTTAATGCCATTATCCTCGCAGGCACGGGCCAAATCGGCGCGCTCGGACAAGAAGCCGTAACCCGGATAGATTGCGTCCGCCTCAGACTTCTTGGCAGCGCGGATGATTTCCTCGATATCGAGGTATGCCTTGACGGGCTGTCCCTCGTCACCAATGCGCACTGCCTCATCCGCAAAGGCGCGGTGGAAGGAGTTGCGATCTTCACGAGGATAGACGGCGACGGTCTTCGCCCCCGTTTCAAAGGCAGCGCGGAAGGCACGCACGGCGATTTCACCGCGGTTGGCTACCAAAATCTTGTCGAACGATGGAAGGGCGGAATTGGCCACTTGGGTGTTCCTTTCAACTTGGAAGACACTGCGTTGCAATGTCCCCACTGGGGTGATCCGTCTCTCAGTTTAGAGATAAAAATAGTTTTTATCATCCCTTTTTTGAACGGAATTTTCTACACTCACCTGCAACTTAAACCCCGCGAAAGCAATTTCTGCCAGTCAACCAGTAATAACAGGCCTAACAATTTTGCAAAGTCTGCAAATTTCATCTGGCAAATTTTTCGCAGCCGGTACCGCAGCCGCAGCTGGATCCGCAGCCGCAGTCGGGGCCGGAGCTGCAGCCGCTACATGCGCATCCTCCTATGCAATACCTGAGGCGAAAATGCAACATCTGAGGGCGCGGGTCGCTCAGTTATACCGTAGAAGGATGCACATATAGCGTAGGAGGATGCGCAAATGCTCCCCACGCAGGCATGGGGAGCATGGACGGCTCACTACCCGGTTACACGGACCGCCCGAACCGCGCGGGAAGCCGAGTGTTTAGAAGGACTTCGGTGGAACGGAGCGCTGGTCTTCGCCGACGTATGCGGACAGCGGGCGAATCAGCGAGTTGTTCTCATTTTGTTCCACGATGTGCGCGGTCCAGCCGGTAATGCGGGCCATGACGAAGATCGGGGTGAAGAACTGAATGTCGAACCCGAGGATGTGGTAGGCAGGGCCGGCCGGGAAGTCCAGGTTTGGCTTGATCTTGATCGAGGTGTTTTCCTCCATGGTCTTGGCCATGATGTCGTACATCTCGATCCACTTGGTCTGGTCGTGCTGCTCCGCCAACTCCTTGAAGGCGGCTTCCATGGTGGGAACGCGGGAGTCGCCGTTCTTGTACACGCGGTGACCAAAGCCCATGACCAGTTCCTTATTAGCCAGCTTGTTCTTGGTCCACTCCTCTGCCTTGGCAGGATCGTCTACCTCGAGGAAGTTCTTCATGACGGCCTCGTTGGCACCGCCGTGCAGTGGTCCCTTGAGAGCGCCAATGGCGGCGACGATGGCGGAGTAGGTATCAGACATCGTGGAGGTAACCACGCGTGCCGAGAAGGTTGAGGCATTGAAGGAGTGCTCGGCATAAAGGATGAGGGACTTATCAAAGGCCTCGATATCGGCGCGGTTTACCGCTGGGGAGCCTTCTTCATCGCCGAAGACCATCCACAGGAAGTTTTCGGCAAAGCCCTTCTTGCGGGACGGCTCGATGTAGCCCTCACCGCGGCGGCGACGGATATCGAGCGCGATGATGGTGGGGATCTTCGCCATGAGCTCGAGCGCGGTACGGCGCACGTGCTCGGAGTCCTTGGTGTATTCCTCCGCATCCTGGGCACCGATGAAGGAAATCGCCGTGCGCAGAACGTCCATTGGGTGGCAGCTTTGCGGCATGGACATGATCAGGTCAATGAGGTGGCGGTCCAGGTGACGCAATGCCTTCTCACGCGCGGAGAAGCGGATGAGGGATTCTTGCCCCGGCAGCTTGCCATTCCACAAGAGGTACGCAACCTCTTCGAAGGAGCAGTAGCGGGCCAGTTCTTGGACCGGGTAGCCGCGGTAGGTCAAGGAGTTGGTCTCAGGAACGACCTTGGAAATGGCGGTTTCATCAACAACGACGCCATAAAGCCCCTTGCGGATTTCTGGGGTTTCGTTTTTCTTATCGGACATGGCCACTGGCTCCTTAGCCTTCAAAAGTGGGTTGATAGTTGTCTTTGGAATAGGTGAATACGGACTGGTCGAACTCGTTGTATTCCTGGTAGCGGACCAGTTCGTACAGGCGGGAGCGGTGCTGCATGCGCTCTAACCACTCAGTCTGGATACCGGTTTCCTGCAAGTCGCGCAGGAATTCTTCGGTAGCGCCCATGGCCACGCGGAAGCTGGAGACCGGCCAGATCACGGCGTTGTATCCCAGTCCGTCGAGGGTCTTTGCTGATTGCAGCTCGGTTTTGCCGAACTCCGTCATATTCGCCAACAGCGGCGTATCCACGGCGGCGCGGAACTTTTCAAAGTCCGCAGGGGAATACAGCGCCTCGGTGAAAATCAGATCCGCACCGGCTTCGGCATAGGCCTTAGCGCGATCGATGGCGTCATCGATGCCATTGACACCGGCGGCATCAGTGCGCGCGCAGATGATGAAATTAGGATCGCGGCGCTCATTGACGGCCGCGCTGATGCGGCGGACCATGACTTCCTTGTCCACCACTTCCTTGCCATCGAGGTGCCCGCAACGCTTCGGGTTAACCTGGTCCTCCAGGTGGCAGCCGGCCAGGCCGGCATCCTCGAGGGCGGCGACGGTGCGGGCGGCGGACATGGGTTCGCCGAAGCCGGTATCGGCATCGACAAGCACGGGCAAGTCGGTAGCGCGCGCGATCTGCCCGGCGCGCTGGGCCACCTCGGTCAAGGTGGTAAGCCCGATATCGGGCAGGCCTAAATCGTTAGCCAGCACCGCGCCGGATACGTAGACGCCGTCGAAACCGCCAATGTCCTGGATAAGACGGGCGGTCAGCGGATTAAACGCGCCCGGCAGCGTGGTAATCGATCCGGATTCGATGGATTTGCGGAAGTTCGCACGCTTTTCAGCGTTGGTGATTGTAGAACCAAATAGTCCAGCCATTAGAAGATTCCCTCCGGTTTCTCGGGCGCGGTGGCGAGGTGCTCATCGCTGACCCGCACGTTGAGTTCGGTTAGATCGGTGAGGTTTTCTAGGTCTTGCACGGCGGTGAGGAAGCGCTCTTGCTCGGCCTCGTCGACGACGCCATCGGCAAGCTTTTTGAACTTGGCAATGTACTGCTCGCGGGCGAAGGGGCGGGCGCCCAGCGGGTGGGCGTCTGCCACGGCGCGCTCGTCCTCGATGACGGTGCCGTCCTTGAAGGTGATAACTGCCTTGCCACCGAAGGCCTTTTCCTCCAGGTCGTTGGAGTGATAGCGGCGCGTCCACTCGGGATCCTCGACGGTGGAGATCTTCTGCCACAGCTCGATGGTCTCCGGGCGGTTGGAGCGCTCAGGGGAATAGGAGGTTTCGTGGTCCCACACGCCATCTTCTAGCGCGACCGCGAAGATGTACATCACAGAGTGGTCCAGGGTTTCGCGAGAGGCGGAAGGATCCATCTTTTGCGGGTCGTTCGCGCCGGTGCCGATGACGTAGTGGGTGTGGTGGGAGGTGTGCAGCACGATGGACTCGATATCCGCCGTCTTGAGGCCCTTGTCCTCTAGCGTCTTTTTCAGCGCAAAGGCCATATCGATGGGCGCCTGCGCCTGGTATTCCGCGGAGTGTTCCTTAGTGTAGGTATCCAGGATGGCGGTCTTGGCCTCCCCGTTTTCCGGCAGGGGCACGGTGTAGGTGCGCTCTGGCGAATGCAGCATCCAGGCGATGAACCCGTCCTCGCCCTCCCAGATCGGCGCCGGGGCACCCTCGCCGCGCATGGTGCGGTCGACGGCCTCGATGGCCATCTTGCCGGCGAAGGCTGGCGCGTAGGCCTTCCACGAAGAAATCAGGCCCTTGCGGGACTGGCGGGTTGCCGTGGTGGTGTGCAGCGCCTGGCCGACGGCCTGGTAAATCGTGTCCCTATCCAGGCCCAACATGGTGCCAAGCCCCGCGGCTACCGATGGCCCCAAGTGCGCCACGTGGTCGATCTTGTGCTCGTGCAGGCACATGCCTTTGACCAGGTTGACCTGGATTTCATAGCCGGTTGCAATGCCGCGGATAAGGTCGCGACCGCTCAGACCCTTGTGCTGCGCTGCAGCAAGGAGCGGTGGAATATTATCGCCGGGGTGTGAATACTCGGCAGCGAGGAAGGTATCGTGGTAGTCCAACTCGCGGACCGCAGTGCCATTGGCCAGTGCTGCCCACTCCGCGGAATACGTGCCATCGATGCCGAAGATGGTGGATCCGCCCTTGTCCACGGGATGGGCTTCTGCCATCACCCGCGCGGAGGTGACGGGGCCACGGGCAACGGAGGCCATAGCTACGGAGGCGTTATCGATGATGCGGTTGATGATCATCTCGGTGGTTTCTTCCGGGACCTCTACGGGGTCCGCGGCCACCTCGGCCACCTTGTACGCCAAGTGCTCCTCGTAGGGGAAGTCCTCGGCGGATTTATGAGTGCGTACCTCATGGTTTTTCACTGGTTGCGTCCTCCTTCATCAAGAATGCGTTGCACATCACAGTAAATGCTTGCATGTGGTGCACGCTATAGGTAATGTTTGTGGAAATTAGCGGACTTCTTTTGTGAAATCTGCAAAACTTGTGATTTTCACAGCGCATGGGCCTTAAAGGAAGGAGGGGGACGCATGACCAAGCACTACGCGGGGGCACGGATTCACGCTTTGCGCAAGCAGCGCGGGCTCACCCAGGTGGCGATGGCGAAGAAACTCGGGCTATCCACGAGCTACCTCAACCAATTGGAAAACGACCAGCGCCCACTCACCGTGACCGTGTTAATGCAGCTAGCCCAGCGCTTCACCGTGGATCCCAGCTACTTCGCCGAAGACCGCGATATCCATACGATTACCGAACTCCGCCACATCTTCCCCGATGCCTCTGAAGAAACACTCTCGGATCTCGCCTCCCGCTTTCCCGAGTTGATGCCGCGGTTTGTCGACGTTGCCTCCCGCGCGCCCGCCGCGGACCCCTCCCCCTTTGAAGTGGTGCGTGATTTCTTTTATGACGCACATAATTACATCCACGAGCTCGATGTGCTCGCAGAGGAACTAGCCGGGCAATTGGGCGATCGCGTTCTGCGCCGCGGCCGGCTCGCCTCCCGGATGCATGAGGATCTGGGGGTTACGGTGCGCTTTTCCAGGCCCGGCCCTCGGCGGAGCTTCGACCCAGACACGCGCGAGCTCTCGCTGCGCGATGGGTTATCTGAGGCACAATTGGTCTTTGAGATGGCCCTGCAATACTGCCTGCTGGCCTACGGCGATATCTGCGACAACCTCGTATCTGAACTGCCCGAAGGTGAATCCCAAGACTTAGCCACCCTGGGCCTTGCGCAGTACTTCGCGGCGGCGGTGACCATGCCCTACCAGCGCTTTCTCAGCATGGCAGAAGATACCCGCTACGATATCGACCTGCTATGCAACTACTTTGGAACCGGGTTTGAAACAACGGCGCAGCGCCTCGCCACGCTCCAGCGCCCAGGGCTAAAGGGCGTGCCGTTTTCCTTCATCCGCACCGACCGCGCGGGCAATATTTCCAAGCGGCAGTCCTCCACTGCCTTTCACTTCGCGCGCTCTGGTGGATCCTGCCCCCTGTGGGTAGTCCACCGCGCCTTTGAAACCCCGAACCGCATTACCCGGCAGGTCGCCGCCATGCCAGACGGCCATGCTTACCTGTGGATCGGGCGTTTCGTGCAGGGAACGGCCAAGTCGTGGGGTACGCCGCGCAAGGAATTCGCTGTAGGCCTAGGCTGCGATATCACCCAGGCGGATCGCATCGTATATGCCGATGCCCTGAACCTAGACATCTCCGCCGCCACCCCGATTGGCCCAGGCTGTACGGCCTGCCCCCGCGAATTCTGTCCGCAGCGCGCCCTGCCGGAGGCAGATAGGCCGATCAAAATCGAGCTCAACCGCACTGCAGAGCAGGCCTACTCCACGTTCTAGGAACGAGGTTTATTCCAGGTCATCGTGGGCCACCAAGCGGCGGGCGGCCTCGGTAATGGTGCCGGAAAGCGATGGGTAGACCGCGAAAGAATCGGCCAGCTGGTTCACCGTGAGCTGGTTGGTCACCGCCATCGCAATCGGCAGGATGAGCTCGGAGGCGGTCGGCGCGACGATGACGCCACCGATCACGCGGCCGGAGGTAGCACGGCAGAATAGCTTGACAAAACCGTGCTGCAGCGAACGCATCTTTGCACGCGGGTTGGTATTGAGCGGCATGGTAATGGCGCGGGCGGCGACCTCACCGGCCTCGATCTCGGCCTGGGTAAAGCCGACCGCGGCGATCTCCGGGCGGGTAAAGACCGCGTTAGCCACGGTCTTCAGGCGCAGCGGCGAGACGCCTTCACCGAGCGCGTGGTACATCGCCACGCGGCCCTGCATCGCGGCCACGGAGGCAAGCGGGAAGAGATCGGAGCAGTCACCGGCTGCGTAAATGCCGGCAATATTGGTGCGCGAGACGCGGTCTACCTGGATGTGGCCAGACTTCGCGGTTTCCACGCCCACGTTTTCCAGCTTCAGGTCCTTGGTATTCGGGACGGAACCAATGGACATGATGACGTGCGAGCCATGGATCTCACGGCCGTCCTGCGTGGTGACCAGCACGTTGCCGTCCTCAGTGCGGTTAACGGTTTCCACGCGGCAGTTCTTTTCCAGCTCCACGCCGCGCTCGCTCAGCACGGTTTCGAGGACGTCGGCGGCATCGGCATCATCATGCGGCAAGATGCGATCGCGCGAGGCCACCATCGTGACCTTGACGCCCAGCTCGGCGAAGGCCGAGACGAACTCGGCACCGGTGACACCGGAACCCACCACAATGAGGTGCTCTGGCAGCTCGGTGAGGTTATATACCTGCTGCCAGGTCAGGATGCGCTCGCCATCCGGCTGGGCGCCGGGCAAAATGCGTGGGGTGGCGCCGGTAGCAACCAAGACGAGATCCGCATCCAGCGTCTCCTCGTGGCCATCCTCGTTGAAGACCGCGGTGACCTTGTGCCCGCCGAAGGCATCGGCCTGCTGATCCTCCGGGAAGTGCGCGCGGCCATCGATAACGCGGGCACCCAGGGAATCCATGGTATTGCGGATATCACCGGATTGCTTAGCCGCTAGGTCCTGCACGCGCTGGTTCAGCGCGCTGATGGAAAGCTGTGCCTTGCCGATGCCCTCGTTCAGCTCCATGTCATCCGCGCGGCGCAAGTCCGTTTTAATATTGGCGCCGGCGATGAAGGACTTGGAGGGAACACAGTCCAAGACCACGCTATTGCCGCCCATGCCTTGGTCTTCGATGATGGTGATTTCCGCGCCGTACTTGGCGCCAGCCAGCGCTGCCTCGTAGCCCGCTGGGCCACCGCCGATGATGACAATTCGCTTGGTCTGGTTCAACACGCAATTGCTCCTTTATAGGCTCCACTTTTAAAGTCGCCTACGAGTCTAACCCGTAGGTAACCCCAGCGCGTTAGTCCGCCTGCGCATTCTCCCCCATAAATTGCTCGACGACGGCCCCAAAAAGCTTAATGCCCACACCAATTGCCCGCTCATCCACGATGAGGTCGCCCATGTGCAGATCGTGCTGCTCCCCCTCCCCGGACCAGCAACCAAGGCGCGCCATGGAACCGGGTACCTTTTCCAAGTACCAGGAAAAGTCCTCCCCGCCGGAAGACTGCGGGGCCTGAACCACGGCCTGCGGGTCGATGGACTGTGCGGCAGAAGCGAGCATGGCGGTAGCGACGTCATCGTTAAGCACCGGCGGGACACCTCGGTTATAGGACAATTCGTGCTCTACCCCTACCGGTGCAAGGATCTGATCCACTAACTCCGCGAAGAGTTCCTGCATCTGGCGCCAGATGGTGATATCGGCGGTGCGCATCGTGCCGGTCAGCATGCCGGTTTCCGGGATTGCGTTAGGGGCGTAGCCGGAATTGACCTGGCCAAAGACCAAAACCGTGCCGGTGCGCGGGTCGACGCGGCGCGACAGCAGCGCCGGCAGCTCCGTAATAACCTTGCCCAGCGCATAGACCACGTCCGCGGATAGGTGCGGGCGCGAGGTATGCCCGCCCGGGCCCTTAATCTTGAGCTCCACTACGTCCGTTGCGGAGGTAATGGCCCCGGCGCGGATTCCGATGCGCCCCACGCGCAACTTCGGCTCGGCGTGGATGGCAAAGATGGAATGCACGCCTTCTAACGCGCCCCAAGAAATAACGTCGGTGGCCCCGCCGACCCACACCTCCTCTGCCGGTTGGAAGATGACGCGAATGCCCAGCTCCAGCTCATTAACCCGCTGAAAATCCGCCAGCGCGCACGCCAAGCCGAGCGCCACGGTAGTGTGCACATCGTGGCCGCACGCGTGCATGGTCCCGGGCTTCTCGGAGGTAAACTCCAGCCCTGTTACCTCCGTGATGGGCAGGGCATCGATATCGGCGCGGAAGGCCAAGCGGCCAAGCTCCGTGTCCGGGCCGATGTCTACCATGAGGCCGGTGTGCGGGAAGCGCTGCGGCTCAAGCCCGTAATCCGCAAGGATATTCGCGATGTAATTGGTGGTTTCCACCTCTTGGTTCGCCGTTTCCGGATTGCGGTGGATATGGCGCCGCCACGCGATGACCTCCGCACGGTGAGCATCGAACCACTCGTTAATAAACTCCGAGATCACGCGCACGCCTCCCTGTTGCTGGACTATCTCTTGGAGGCAGTCTACAACTAGACCATGCGGTTCAGTAAGTCAGGGTGGTTAGCCCCGCGCATTACTAAAGCGCCGCTGGTTGATGTAGTCCTGTGGAAAGGGCGCCACGTCTTCTACCCCGAGCACGGCGGAGTCTGCCAAGTGGCCCTCCACCACGTCCCCACCGGCCGGCAAGAGGACCGCCGGCGGGATTTCTAAAGCCAGCGCCAGCTTGTACACCGTGGATAATTGCGGGTCCGCCATGGTGTGTAGGCCATTTTCATTGCGTTCCAGGTTAGAAATCTGGCTGCGCGATACCCCCGAAATATCCGCAAGCACTTGCTGGGATACCCCGCGCCGCTCGCGCACGCGGCGCAGTTGTTGCGAAAATCCGTAGCCGTAGCTCGACCACATTAGTTGAATAAAACTCACGATCTTTTCCCCCTTTTGAAAGCCACCTTCGGGCTTTCAGGGAGAAATACTAGCTTAAAGATCGATATTGCGCGGGCCGTATAGGCGATCGCCGGCATCGCCAAGCCCCGGCACGATATAGGCATCCGCATTGAGTTCAGGGTCAATGGCGGCGGTGACGAGGCGAACGGGAAGGCCCGATTTCTCCAGCGCATCCACGCCGTTTTGGGCCGAGACCATGCAGATGGCAGTGATATCGGTAGCGCCGCGGGCGGCCAAGAGGCGCAGGGCGTGCAGCAGGGATCCGCCGGTGGCCAGCATGGGATCAACGACGAAGACGGTGCGCCCGGTGAGGTCTTGCGGCAGCGCCTCCAAGTACGGCACGGGCTCGTGGGTTTCTTCATCGCGCGCCATGCCGATGAACCCGACCTGGGCATCCGGAATCATCGACAGGGCAGGATCCACCATGCCGAGGCCTGCGCGAATGATGGGCACGATGATGGGTGGATCCTGCAGGCGGGTGCCTTGCGCTGTGGCAACCGGGGTTTCGCAAGCGAAGTTTTCTACCGCCAAATCGCGGGAGGCTTCATATACGAGCATGGTTCCCAGGTCCTTGAGCGCGGCGCGAAAAGCGGAGTTATCACTGCGCGCATCGCGCATCAGGGTCAGGCAGGAAGCGGCAAGCGGGTGGTCTACGACGTGGATATCCATGCCCACTACTTTAAACTTTTTGGGAACCACTTGGGCCATTGGCCAGTCCAATAGGGCATGAGACCATTTCAGATAGATACCGCCCACGCCCGCCATTTAGCCCGTGACCTGCACGCGAACGCGCAGGGAGACAATCCACCCCACCCGGCATTGCCCGAAGATTCGGCCTTTACCAGGTTCAATGAAGCGGTCCATGCCGCCTTAGACAATATTGGGGCGCGGATGACCATGCTGCGCCACGATATGGGGCACATCGCGCAGTCTTCCTTCCAGATGTCGCGCGAGGCGGAAGACTCCGATGCGGCGTTGCGCGACTCCCTCGGGGCGGCGATCTAAGTGCTTGCTACCGCCATTAAAAACATCGCCGCGCTGCAGCCTTCGCCGCTTCCCGATGTCCAACTTCCCCGCGTCCCAGATCTCTCCGCCGCGCAACCGCTGGCGGATATCGCGCACGGCGATGCCTCGCAGCTTATCGCCGCCGCGAACCTCCTCACCGGCGATAACGAGACCGTCTCCGCAGTACTTGGCCAGGCCCGAGGCCTCGTTACGGCGGCTGCCGGCGATATCTTTGGCATCGGCACGCAGCTTATCCAGGCCGCGGCGCCCATCGCGATGGGATTAATCTCCCTCGATCCCGCCTCCCGCGCCGCAGCGCTTGCGTCCCTTCGCACCGTAATAGACGAGCACATTGGCTTGGCGATGGCCCGAGTCAACCGCCTGAAAGACGAGCTCACCACCACCGCGGCGGCCCTGTTGCCCATCTCCCAGCGGCCGGTGGAATCCGCCGTCGGCCAGCCCCAGCAGGCCACGGCCGCCGCGGCGACGCATAGCGCCGTGGCTCCTCCGGCGGAGCTCGGTGCTGCACCCGCGCCGCACCCATCAGCGGGCGCAGAAGCCGGCTCGGAGGCAGGCCGCGCGGCCGTGGCCGCGGCTAAGAGCCAAGTGGGCCAGCCCTATACCTGGGGCGGAACCGGCAACGGTGGCTTTGACTGCTCGGGGCTTACTCAATGGGCCTATTCCCAGGCAGGGGTGGATATTCCGCGCACGGCGGACCAGCAGGCCATCGGCAAGCAGGTCAGCGCCGATCAGCTCCAGCCCGGCGATCTGGTGGTCTGGGATGGCCATGTGGCGATGTATTCCGGCAATGGCGAGATTGTGGAGGCCGGGGACCCCGTGCAGACCAACCCGCTGCGCACGAATAATATGGGCATGCAATTTAAGGGTTTTTGGCGGCCGACTGCCTGACAAGGCCCCGGCAATTCCGCGCGGCAGCTGGGGCGTTGGGTAGACTAAAAGCTCATGAGTACCCGTGCGATTGTGCCTATTAAGCTCTCCTTGACTGAGGGCGATTTTTATACCCTCTGGGCGCCCAAGTGGCGCGAAAATGGCTCCGAGTGGCAGGCCTTTTTGGGCGACGATGACTCCGTTTTGGTCTTTGATTCCCCCGCTGAGCTGCTGTGCTACCTCGAGTCCGATGCCAAGCATGACCTGCTGGATCACCCGCAGTGGGAGCATTTTTCCGCCCGCCCGGCGCACCGCGTCACCCCGGCCAAGCGCGATGAATACGATCTCATCGGCATGCCAGAAGCCCTCGCCGGCCGCCCCAGCCACGCCAATGTCTCCACCGTGGCGCGCGACCTCGAGGTGGCATCCGCGCTTGCCGATGTCGCCGCTGCCGAACAGACCACCATCTTCTTCGCCACCCACTCCATCCTGCGCAACGTCTCCCGCGGCGCCGACCACTACTCCGGCGAGCAGGGAATGAACGAATGGACCGGCGTCGGGCGGGTCATCTTGACCAACTGGAAGAAGGTCATCGCGGATCTGGATAAGCACGTCCGCGTGGTTCCGAGCGATGAATTCGACGCCGCCGCTATCTCCGATGCCGAAACCCGCATCTCCGAGGCAGCGAGTGCCGCCGACGCTGCCGCCAAGGAAGCCGAAGAAAAGCGCAAGGCCGCAGCAGACGCCGCCGATCCTTATGACGAGTCCCCCTGGGCCGCCGCCGGAATCGACCCGATTAAAATCACCGCGCAGTCCAAGTCCGTCTACACGCTGCGCACCTACCTGGACGGCAAGCCCATCTTCTTGGGCAAGTGGGGCGAAATCTTTACCTTCGATTCCTCCAAGACCCTGGTGCGGTGGCTCATCGATAATGATGACCATGACTTAGCGCGCGTGTCCACCTGGCAGGACGTCGTCACCGCAGCCAACGCCGGCGAGCTAGAGGTGCAGGTCCACCCGGATAACCAATATTCCTTCAATGGCATCGTGCGCGATATTGAAAAGGGGCCCGAAGCGGTCGACTCCGACCAGCTAGCCCGCTGCTACGAGGTCTGCGCCGATGCCGCGGACTGGGCCGGGGACGATTCCATCAACTCCTATATGCTGGCCAATCCGCGCTTGCAGGACTACCTCGGCTACATGCTCGGTTCCACCGAACACGCCGGCTACGTCCCGTCGAAGCCCTATAACGAGCACGCCGAGTCCTGGAAGGGCCTCGAGAACATGCTAATTAAGCGTTTTTCCCGCTTTTAGGCTTTTACTCTGCCCTGCGGACTACCGGCTCTAGCGACCTCAGCTGCCGGTATCGGCCACTAACCGCCAACCGCCCCAGTCCAACCACTCCTCATAGTGGAGCGTGGACTGGGTGACGCGCGACGCTATTTAGTACCGGTAGGGCGGTATCGAGTACCGACCGGTGCGGATATCGGGTACCGGGGGTAGTTTTTAGGCACTCTTTAGTGGACGGCCCACGCAGTGTGTACGCG
>NZ_JAKRMY010000021.1 GCF_022346005.1 Corynebacterium sp. ACRPS | reverse complement strand
TCGCGGCTTCGCGTCGATACTCAGGTGTGTATTTCTGGCGTTGTTGACTCACAATGAACATCCTCTCTTACGGACACAAGATCCGCACTAATCGGGTGTCCACTAAACGAGGGTAACCTCAAAAGTCTTAATCGCTTTCGGCAAAGATTCTGAATGCGTATATCTCGAACCTCACGCAACGCACGATCATCACTTCGGCAGCTGGTTGAACCACAGAGCAAGGTTTGATGGAGTTGTTTCCTGCTAATGCTCAAGAATATCTAGGATAGGTATAGTCAGCCTGATTGTCGCGTACACGGTCGGTCTGGGACAATAAAATAACCCCAACCAAGGTCCAAGTTGGTTGAGGTTATCGGACCTAAAGACCCAAGTGAAGCAAGGCGTTAACTAGCTTCACCGTTACGGTCACAAGTGCTATGACCTTGATTGCCACATCGAGCCGCTTAAGCTTCGTGACGTCAAGGTCTTTTCTTTTGCGACCGGACGTATCCAATGAGTGTCTACCCATCGGTCACCTCCCTGACGTCGTAGGCCGTTCCCTACAAATAGCAACCGGCATAGCAATACCTATAGCAACCGGTATTGCGGGGTGCGTCAGGCCTTACTGGTTGAGGTACTTATACAGTGTGGTGCGCCCAATGTCGAGGCGGCGGGCAACCTCTGCTTTCGGAATCCCCTCCCTCACCCACGTGCGCGCCAGCGCTACTTGTTCCTCGTCGAGGACTTTCGCACACCCCTTATAGACACCGCGGGCTTTCGCCTTGGCAATACCTTCGGCCTGACGCTCACGAATAATCGAACGCTCAAACTCCGCCACACTGCCGGATATGCACCCGGCTTCTATAGCAACAGCATACGCAGCGGTGGGATGCATTCCACACGTTTTGGCGGCTTGGTGTACCGAAAGTCCGCCTTGAACTAGTTCTACAAGCTGTAAAGCCTGGCTACCGCGGCGATCAACTCGTTTGGCTTTATATATGACTGGCACTCCGTGAGCATGGCAAAAATTCAAAGCATGCACGTAATGACAGCCAAGTGTTGGCGGACATGAAAAGTTGACCAGTGGCGGACACGGGATTTAGGGGTTTGGGGAGTTTTTATCCGGGGGTAGAAAACAAAGGGGGTCTTCATCCAGTGTTCGATAGAAGTGTCTAGCCGGACATATCTATCGAAAGGATGAAGACCCTTTATGCAGTCTTCCAGAAGAAGCCAGAAAATTCTGGCTCGCTACGCCATTTTAAAAAATGCGCGTGCTGTCGCCGACGAGCTCAACGTCTCGCACAACACGGTTCTACGCGTGGTGCGCGCTCACGCTGACGCACCGCCAGCGCGTGGGCCACGTCCGTCGATTACGGATGCGCACCGTGGATTCATCAAGGAACTGATCACCAACTCGGGCGGAAAGATCCGCGCCGACGTGGTCCACGAGGCTTTGCTGGACCGTGGTTTTGAAGGAAGCCAGCGCACCACGCGTCGCATCGTCGCGACACTCAAACAGGAATACCGCCTCTCGTCATCGCGGCGCGCACACCAGCCTTGGGTAACCGCACCAGGCAAATGGCTCCAGTACGACTTCGGCGACGGCCCAGTAGTCGATGGCAAGAAGACCGTGCTGTTTGTTGCCTGGGTTGCCTACTCGCGATTCCGCGTCGTCTTTGCCCTGCGTAACCGAAAGATGACTACCGTACTCGCTGCCTTAGACCGGTGCTTTCGGGCTATCGGCGGAGTACCCGACTTTGTGCTCACGGATAATGAGAAAACCGTAGTTGTAGGCCGTCACGCAAGCCTGCCGGAGTTCAATCCGACAATGGAATCGTTCATGTCGCACTACCGCGTTAGTATCCAATTCTGTGCACCGGCAGACCCTGCCACGAAAGGCGGAGTCGAATACGCCGTACGCCTAGCCAAAGACGACATCCTTCCCCGCGATACGAATCTCGTGGACGCCTACGAGACCTTCGGCCAGCTCGAAGCAGCATGCCAGGCATTTATGGACAAGATCAACGCCCGACCACACCGTACAACCGGGCTTGTTCCTGCAGAAGTACTGCGTGAAGTCGAAGCTAAACACCTCGGCCCACTGCCTGTGGACACGCATCCTAGTGTCTTCGGTGAACTGCGGAAAGTGCCGGCGAATACGCCCATGATCACCTACCAGCACGCGGTGTACTCAGTGCCTGAAGAACTCATGGGCCGGCAAGTCTACATCACAGAACAATCCAGCCCAGACGTCAATGAGGTCGTAATCTACTTCCACGACATCGACGGGGTGGAAGAAGTCGCACGCCATGTCAAAGGAGTCCGCGGCGACAGCCGGATTGACCCGAACCATTTCTCCTTCCAGCGGCCTGAGCCTGGCCACTACAAGGTCAATCCTCGCTCGAAACTAGAAAAAGACTTCCTTGCCATCGGACCCGGTGCCGAAGCGTGGCTGCGCTTCGGGGTTGCCCACCACGCACCGCAAATCAAACACACCATGAGTTTGTTCGTCACGCTGGCCGCTACGCGCGGGAAGTGGTTCGCTGATGACATCGCTCGCGCCGCGATCGACGCGGGCCTTATCACCAGCACCGATATCGAAGCCATGGCAGATAACTACCCAGTCAACGCCCTAGCTGCCAAAATCGGCACGGCCTTTAATATCGAGGGCCCAGAACCTGAAACCATCGAACATGCCTCGAACTCCTGGGACGGGTTCTACACACCCACACCACCTGAGACCTCACACCACGAGGCCGACGAGCACGAGGAGGCATGGTTCTAAATGAGCGCACCCAACTACCAGCTTCCCGCAGGGCTTGCCGCACAACTAACCAGGCTTCGAGTACCCGGGCTTAAAAGTGCCGCCATTGACTACCTTCAATCATGTGACAATGACGCTCACCGCCGGCGCCTGGAAGAATTTCTAGGCACCATTGTCGAAGCAGAAGCACTCAGCAGGGCCAAGTCAGCGCTAGTCACCAGGCGTAAAAATGCTGGACTTCCTACCGGGGTAAGTTTCGCCGCGTGGGACCCAGCCAGGTCTACCATCCCAGTAGAACGCCAAGAACACCTCAAAGCCCTAGACTGGGTGGACCGCCACGACAACCTCGTTTTGTGCGGGCCACAAGGCACTGGCAAATCCATGCTCACCGAAGCACTTGCAGTCGAGCTGATTAAACGCGGCAAGAAGGTCAAGTGGCTCACAATGAAGAACCTCGGCCAGCTCATTAACCGGCACGCTGCGGACTTGGACCCGCATAAAGGCTTTTCGAAACTCGCCAAACTGGACTTAGTCATCCTTGACGACGTGGGATACTTCGACGTTACCGTCGCTGAAGCCAACGGATTCCTCGCGCTTATTGAAGCGACCTACCAGCACACCTCGCTGGCGATTACCTCGAACTCGCATCCGTCACGGTTCGCCGACCTCATGCCGCAGGTACGCCCCACACAGATCAACGCCGCCATCGACCGGCTAATGCACCACGCCATCGTCATCCAAACCGAAGGAGAATCCCAGCGCTACATCGACGCCACAACAAAGCGCTAACCCATAGGGCATAGTTCGCATACACACCCCGTCCGGCTAAGACAACCCTTCGAACACGCCCCACCCCCGTCGTGTCCGCCACTGGTCAGTTTCTCATGGCCATAGGCGGACTTTTTCATGTCCGCCTCCGGTCAGTTTTTCATGTCCGCTAACACCAAGCTCACCAGCAGCCGAGCGAACGCTACGTCCACTGCCAACCATGGCCACCAAGCTACGACGATCCGACTCAGACAACGAATGAAACGGGCCAACAACTCCAGGCACAACAACACCCTCCTAAGGGAAAGTGTTGCAACGACCCTCTGAACTCAAGAGGCGGGTTAAACGGCAAAAGGCCCGAGTCTCGCAGTGTCCATCATCTGGGGTCGGGCCCGAACTGCTAACACCAGTAATGGGTGCCAGGATCGGGATGATGACAATCGTTACCAAGAGTGTCAATTTATGTTACTTTAAGTAAGTCGTCGCGTACGGAAAGGAAAGTTATAAACAAAACATTAAAAACTGCCGCTTCTCTTTTGTCTTCTCGGCTGCTACTTCCTGCCTCGTCCGGAATGGCTCAAGCGGAAACAGTATAGGGGGACAAGAAGGGCTCAAAACCGTCTTTGGTGGAAACTGCCAAAACAGGGACGAAAACGGGATCCATGTGACGCGCAAAGGTAAAACTCACAACGATTGCTCCTTCGGTCATGCGCACGATGGAGGATTTCAAATTTTGAAGTTAAGGGCAATGCCGAATGTGCACGTCTATTTGTAATGGGAGAATATAAAGGAGAACAGTGTCACGCAATTCATCCTTAGGGGTTCTGTTAAAGATTGCGATTTGTGTATCACTGTTGCTCTGTCTCGGTTATGTTATCGGCGGGTTGAATGCGATATATGTTGCTAAGACCTTGGCCGAGACGGATTCTACCTCATCGTCAGACATCTTCCGCAGGCTAGAAAACGGCTTATTTTATTTTAAGGTTGCCGGAGTTTTTGCGGTTATTTTTCTTGCGGGAACTTACGCAGTCTGGCGCAGGGCCCATAACTTCCGTAAGCGAGAGTAATCCGGTTAGTTGTTTTTGGCTCGGTTGTTTATTGGGGGCCCGATTTTTGAGGTCTTAATTTTCCAAACCTCAAGCTCCTCTCCCTGTAGGTTGCGTCCGAAAGCGTGGTGTCTCCACTTTCTGGGGTCAGGCCCTACCACGGGTTACAGATACACCACACTAGTGGACGCAACCTCGGCTGATTTAGGGAGGAGAAACGAAGAGTGACCCAACTTCGTGACCATTTGCCAGGCAGTTTGAGCGCTTTTCATAGGTGCCAGGAAGCGTTCTGGCAGGAAAGAAATTATCAGGGTTTAGGTATGGAGAGGGCAATAGGCTATCTATAGCAAAATGGCAGGTAGGTGCGGGTTTCTGGGGTGAATTAAATGCGCGCAGTTGGCAATGATGCGCGCTGCGGTGGGCTCTCCGGAGTGTGTTGCCGCCGCGAAATTGGGTGCGATCGTGTGCGGTTGCGGGAAAGTGGGATTGCAGGATTGACCAGGCCAATAACGGCATTTATAAGGTACAGGGCATGTAAAGTGTTGATACAGCAACCTACCAGACTCGCGTTGTAGAAAAAGAGAGTCGTTAAAAACATGGGCCGTAGTGAAGACCGCTGCGTCCCATCACATCGTGAAGGAGAGTGCTAGGTGAGTACATCATCGCGCATCGTTGGGCTGGATTTGGCTCGTTCACTTGCCATTATTGGCATGATTATTTTGCACATGGCCTCGTTGGTATGGAGCACCAAGGTCATATTGTCGGGCCTTCCGGCCGCCCTATTTGCCATTGTCGCCGGCGTGACGATGATGCTCATCGGCAAGAACTATTCCGTACAGACGCTGCTGCGCCTGATTGCCCGTGGCGCCATCATTACGCTTATCGGACTGGCGCTGCTGCCGGTTGGCGGGCAGATTCAGGTCGTGCTCGTTGCCATGGGTATCACCATGATGGTGGTCTCCTGGGTGCCACCGCTGAACGTGTGGTGGAAGCTGGCCCTCTTCTTCGTCGCCGCCATCGCCTCAACCGTGCACTACGCGCCGTTTACCCTGCCGCAGGTCTATCCGCTGCTGGCATGGATCGCGTATTTCATCGCCGGCATGCTGCTCTTTGAGGTCTACATCCGCCCAGGTAGCTTCCGGACGGTGCTGCAGTGGATTGTTACCGCGGTCAGCGCGGTGATTGCCGCGGTTGGCACCTACTTCCGCTTCGAGCCGGATATTCCCAGCTGGCTGCGCTTTACCGGCCACACCGGTGTCGCGGGCGAAATCCTGCTCTCCGTTGCAGTGGCAGCCGTGGTGCTGCACCTGTGTCTGCTCATCGGCAGCGCAGTACCCAAGCTCGTCTACCCCTTGGCCGCAATGGGCACGATGTCCCTGACCGTCTATGTCTTGCACGTGCTTTCCGCTTATTACTGGCAAAGCCACATCTCACTGCACAACACCGCGTGGGCGTGGGCATTTATTGGCCTATTCCTCGTGCTTGCCACCATCTGGCGGAAATTCCTGGGCCAAGGCCCGCTTGAAAAGGCCGTCTCCATCGCCGTTAAACTCGCCGTTCCTGCTGGAAAGAAGGACTAACATGTCGCGTAAATTTGCTACCGCCTTGACCACCGCTGGCATCATCGGGATGCTGGCGGCCCCCGCCAGCGCCCTTGAGCACGGCGAACCCGCCCCCGATAACGCCGAGTCCCAGACCGTCGCTGCGCTCAAGATGGGCCGCATAGGCAACTTCGGCGACTGCACCGGCACGCTGGTGGATAAGCAGTGGGTGCTTACCGCCCGCCACTGCCTGCAGTCTGTCAATAACGAAGGCACCCAGGCCCGCCTGGGAGGCAAGGTCTATGACGCGGATTCGTGGGCGCTATCCCCGCTTTCCGATGCCGGACTCCTCCACCTCACCGAGCCCGTCACCGATATCAAACCAGCCAAGATCTCCACCGATATTCCAGAGACCGGCGACCTTGGCACCCTGTATGGCTGGAGCAGCAGCTCCTCCATGGCGCGCAAGGGCCAGCTGCCGATGGCAGAGATGAAGGTCTCCGAAATCCTGGGCGGCGGGCCAAGCGATGACTCCGCACAGAAGCCAGGCGCCGACAAGGAAGCCCCAGAAGGCTACGAGTCCGTGCCCGCTGAGGAAGCCATGCCGGGCGTCAAGATGCCAGGATCTGGTTCGGGATCGGATAAGCCCAAGGTGGTCTCGCCAGGTGCCACCAAGCCGGGCGCCGAGCAGCCGCAGATTGTCAAGCCTGACGGCAACGGTGGGGAAGTAATGCAGCCTAGCCAAGGCGGCATGGCCCCGATGATCAGCAGCCCAATCCTCGATGTCCACTCCACCGGTAATGCCGGCATGCAGGGTGGCGATTCTGGCGGACCGTTCTTCGTGGGCGGAAAGCTTGCGGGCCTTGCTACCGCGGGTACCTCCAATGCGGACCCGGATCTGCCCTCCCCAAGCGCGGCTATCACCACGCTCGCAGGCGCCAAGGACTGGGTAGACGGCGTAATCAGCGGCAAGGATAAGGACGCCATCTTGACCGCGGAGACCACGCCTACTCCGCAGGCAACGCCACAGACCAGCGGCGACCGCCCGTGGATCTACTTCACGGTAGCGGCCATTGGCCTTATCGGTGCCGCGGCGGCCGCGCGCACCTTCGCTAGCGGTGCTGGCAACGGTGTCGCCCGCACGTCGCGCCGCTAAAAAATCTCGATGCGCCCGCCCAAGGATTCGGTCTGGCGCAGCTGCGCCACCCACTTCGGGCCGCCGGGGTGCAGGCGCAGCACCGGGCGGGAGGAAATCTTGACCGGGGAGACCGATTCCTTGCGCGCGCCCGACCTAGCTTCGATGCGGGTGCGGGCGCGGTAGCCGGCATCGGCAAGCTCAGCGATGGAAGGCTTGGGGGCGGCGAGCTTCTCCCGGGCATCGTGAAGCAGCTCCAGCGCCTCATCCAAGGCCTCCACCAAGGCCGGGGCATTGGTCTCGCACATCTGCCGCACGAGATCCGGGCGGGTGCTTGCCACCCGGGTCGCATCCTTGAAGGAACCGGCGGCCAAGGACTGCGCCAAAATGCCGCCATTATCGCCCACCGTGGCCAGGGTCTCCGCAAAGATATGCGGCAGGTGGGAAATGCGGGCGACCGCCGCATCGTGGTTGGCCACGCGGATGGGCACGGCCTCTGCATGCACCATCTGGGTCATGCGCACGACGTCCGTAAAAGTCTCAATCCATTTCTTAGGAACCTTTTCCCCGCGCGCCTCATACTCGGCGGCGTAATCGTAGGTAATGCCCCACGCGGCGCGGCGGAAAAGCCCCGCCTGGGAGTGATCCCACCCCGATTTCGAGGTACCCGCCATGGGGTGCCCGCCCACGTAGCGATCCTCCATGCCGCGGTCACAGACCTGCTGACGCACGGGGGTCTTCACAGAGACCACGTCCGTAATGCCGCAGCTAGGGGCGTGTTCCTGAATGGCATCCAAGACGCTGCCCACCGCGGTCATGGGAACGGCGATCACAATGAGCGCCTCTTCAACCTCGGCGCGGTTAAGCACCGCCGGCAAATCATCATTGACGTCAAAACCCTGTTTGACTGCGGTGCGGGCGGCGGACGTCGAGTGGTTGTATCCAAATACGTCGTGGTTATAGCCCGCGAGATCGCGTAGCAAGGAACCACCGATGAGGCCGAGGCCGATAATGCAGATGGGGCGTTGAACATCTTGAGAACTCACGGTGACAATTGTGGCACAACACGACTAATCTCACGAGGTATGAGCAACGAAAATTACTCTTTCGCGGTTACCGTCGCCCGCAACGAGGGACAATGGGTCGTGCGCAGCTTCGATGATGACTTTGAGGACCCGCAAACCTCCATCACCGCGGTGCGCGCCCTGCGCGCTGAAGGCGCAGCTTTCGCCCTTCTCTGCGTCGAGGACGCCTACTTCATTGCCGTGCGGCCCGTGCCCGGCGGGGTGAAATTGCTAATTTCGGATGCCACCTACGGCGTTGACGATGACTTTGCCGCGGACTTCATGGAGCTCAATGACTATGAGATTCCAGACGTGGACCCGGAAGAGGCCGAGCCCTACGGCGAGGGCGACTTCGATATCTTCGCTGACCTGGGCCTATCCGAGGATCAGGTGGGCTACATCATCGATGATGAGGACGATTGGCCCTCCGATATGCTCCTGCGCATTGCCGGCGACCTGGGCTTTGGGGATGAGCTAGAAGACGTCATTGATAACGCCTAGGCCCCTGCAGCGCGCGCAGGAACGCATGCAGCGCGCCCTCGCGGTGGCGCGCCAGACCCCCGCCGGCGACGTGCCGGTTGGGGCGGTGCTTTATGATGCCACCGGCCGCGAGCTCGCTACCGGCGTCAACCGTCGCGAGCAATTGCGCGATCCCACCGCCCACGCCGAGGTCGAGGCCATCCGCCAGGCGGTGCGCGTCCACGGCGATGGCTGGCGCCTGACCGGCTGCGAGCTCGTGGTCACCTTGGAGCCCTGCGCCATGTGCGCCGGCGCCCTGCAAGCCGCGCGGATAAGTTCGCTGGTATTTGGCGCGTTTGAGCCAAAGACGGGTGCGTGCGGCTCGCTTATCGATGTCCTGCGTGCCCCCACCGCCCCCTTTACCCCACAGGTCCGCGGCGGCGTGCTTGAAGAGGACTGTGTGGCGTTGCTAGAAAAATTCTTCACCACACTGCGCGAAAAGTGGGTATAGTAGCTGTCACACTGTAAGCGACTCATTTAAGGAGAGAGAAAATGGGCGATTTGGAAAACAAGAAGGACGACCTCGCAGGCAAGGCAAAGGAAGCTGTTGGTGAGGCAACCGGTAACGAAGACGTAGCCAACGAGGGCAAGGCCGACCAGGTCGCTTCCGAGGCTAAGGACAAGCTGTCCGACGCTGCTGACAGCATCAAGGACAAGGCCAACGACATCATCGGTGGCCTGAAGAAGGACTAATTTTAGAGTCCCTTCATAGCGAAATCGCTGCGCTGGCTTAGTGCCGGCGCAGCGATTTTGTTGCATCGGGGGTCCTCCCGTAGTCTGGAAAGCGGTGGCGTGTCCGAGCGGCCGAAGGTGATCGCCTCGAAAGCGATTGTTGGGTAACCCCCAACCGCGGGTTCAAATCCCGCCGCCACCGCGCAAGGCCCCGAACTGTTAATGCAGGTCGGGGCCTATTTTTGTTTTCTCTGGCAAGGAGTGTTGGGGTGACTTAAGCGTCCTGCTTTGTGCGTTCAGCCCGGGCGCGGCGGCGCTGCACGGTGGGGAGGAACCACGTCGCAACGGCGGCGATGACGGCTATGGTGCCCGCGCTCCACGCGAGGTATTTCACGGGGGTGAACCACCACGCCAGGGCCGCGATTACTGCGATGACTGCCCATACTGCGGGGACGAGGAGACTGGGCCGTTCGGCCCACGGTTCCCGGGGGAACCGGCTGCGCGCCTCCGCACGGATGCGGCGCGGGGTCTTTTGAGATAGGGCGAAGGAACAGGCGACCACAAAGGTCAGGCCAATGCCGGCGATGAGCAGGCTGCCGCTTACGCCGCCGAACATGAATACGCCGACGGAAAGCGCTAAGGATAAGCGTTCACCGATCGTGAGTGGGAAGTTCTGTGTGGGATCGACATCTGGATAGATGCTGTTGAAGATGTCTTTGCGGGGATCGTTGTGCATTTTTGTTTCTTATAGGGGGTGGTTTATTGACAATCAAAAGAAGTTAGGTCAGGATACACTTACTTCACTAAGGCAAGCTTAGCCTATATCATTTTTAGGCACGAAAACAAGGTTCTCAATATGATTGGAAAACTGTGGAAGTCGGCGTTCGGCATCATCGTCGCGGCTTTCCTCGTCGCAGCATTCGCCCCACTTTTGTCTTCTGCCCCGGTTGCCCACGCAGATGAATCCTGCACATGGAAATGGGGCATCAAGCAGTCATTCCGCAGCTACGTCAAAGGCAATATCGCCCACGGTGGTTGGGGGGCCAACGGCATTGGCTTCACGGGCGATGAACGGGGCGAAGGCGCGTTTGTCTTTACTGCAGGAAAGCCCGATGCATCCGGTGGAAACATCACGATTCCGTTCAATGGAACGCTGAATTTTACTGGCCACGATGGGATCTTGGATATGACTATGTCTGACTTCAAGGTCAAGGCCTCTGGTAAGCAGGCGCAGATTTCCGTGGACTACGTCTCCTATGAGATGAACCGCCAAGACCTCAGCCGCGGTAAAAAGATCCAAGGCAATGATGAGGTAATCGCCACCATTAATCTGGCCAACCCCGTCAACGATGGTGCCGGGAAGGTTGATTTGTCTGGATCTACCACTCTGACTTCCGGCGGGGCCAAGCTTTTCACCGGCTTCTACCAGCCAGGTGAAGCCTTAGATCCGTCCTCCGGCAGCATTGCTCTCGACGGATCATGCTCTGGATCCGGATCTGGCTCCGGTTCCGGTTCGGGTGAGAAGCGTCCATTGACGTCCATTACAGGTTCCTTCACGGGCTTTAACAAGGAAGCCATGGACATCCTGTCTGAAACCAATGACACGATGAACGGGATTACTACGTTCATGGGCAATACCCAGGCGTTTCTGGATGAGTTGGAGTCTTTCAACAACCGGGGTGGATCAAACTCGAATTCGGATGGTTCTGCTTCGGGTACGTCGAACTCCGCTGGAGGAAACTCGGCTTCTACTAACTCTGCAGCGGGAAATTCATCACCGAGCAACTCTGGTTCGGGCGGAGGCGGCGGCGCCTCAGGAGCTGGCAAAGCAGCGGGAACTGGTCCTGCGCACTCCGAATCTGCGAACTCCGGCGCCCCGGGCTCAGGTAATTCGGGCGCGGGAGCACCTGGCGGGGGCGATGCCGTCTGTGAGGCTACTGGGGTTACGCAAGCCACCGCTCAGTGGGGCTTAAAGAAATCCTTCCAATCCTATATCACCGGATCCATTGCCCAAGGCCGGTGGGATCTCTCTGGTGTTGGCTATGACAATGGCCGTTTCCAATTCACTGGTAACTCTGGTGCCGTAAAAGATGGCGCGGGCTCCGTGCAGTATGGCGGGAGCATGCAGTTCACCGGGCACCACGGCAAGTTGGACCTCAACATCTCCAACCTGGAAATCACCTTCAACGGCAATTCCGGCGAGCTTATCGCTGACGTGCGATCTTCCAATATGGAAGGAAAGAAGAAAGACTTTGGGCACGCTGTTATTGGCACCTTGAGCTTTACTTCTCTCGACGTCGGCACGGACGCCGTGTCCGGTGAAGCTGAGGTATCGCTTTCTGAAACCGGCTCCCAAGCCCTCGCTGAGTTCTATGAACCGGGCACCCAGCTGGATCCATTGAGCTTCCACGCCACCTTGGGCGGAAGCGCTGATTGCGGCGCCGTATCCGGTGGCGGCGGAGCAAGCTCCGGTTCTGGATCTGGTGGCGCCGGCGCGGGCGGAAACGGAAAGGGCGGCTCTGCTTCCAAGGGCGGAGCTCATGCCGCAGCCGGGGACCCAGCGCATGCTGGTGATTCCTCGCAGGGATACGAGGACGGCTCGAACAAGTTCAAGGTCAAGTCCGCGACTTCTCCCAGCGGAAACATGGATAACCCGACTACCTATCTCCTGCTATTCATCGTCGGATTGATCATTGCCGGCGGTTCCACCAGCCGCCTTGTCATGAACAACTCTTAGAAGGATCGCCGTGAAACTCGTTCTTCGTTTCCTCGTACCACTCCTGTGCATCTTCAGCCTTACCGCGTGCGGTGTGCAGGGAAGCTATACCGATCAGCTACCGGATCCTGCAGATGTCTCCGATCCCAGGTCCTTTGAAGGTGTCAGTGACGTCAAAGATTTTGACGATATCGAGCCGGTTACTGAAAAAGCAGAGCCGGCGCTTCCGGTGGAACTTACCGATGCCGATGGTAATGACGTCACCGTCACCGATACTTCCCGCATCCTCGCGTTGGATATCTATGGCACCTATACCAAGACCCTGAGCGGCTTGGGGCTTGCGGATAATATCGTCGGCCGCACGATTTCTTCTACCGAGCCCAACTTGGCGGATCTCCCAGTAGTGACCGAAGGCGGCCACAACATCAACGTGGAGGCGGTGCTGGAGCTCCAGCCGACGCTCGTCATTGTGGATCATTCCATTGGCCCGCGCGATGCCATCGATCAAATCCGCGCGGCGGGCGTCACCACCGTGGTGATGGAACCTGAGCGCACCATTGATTCCGTGGGCGAGGACATCACCGCGCTTGGCGATGCCCTCGGCTTGCCCGACGAAGCACGCGAGCTGGCGGATCGTTCCACCAAAGAAATCGACGAGGCAAAGGAAGCCATCAAGGAACTCGTTCCCGATGATCCGATGCGGATGGCGTTCCTCTATGCGCGCGGAAACGGCGGCGTCTTCTTCATCATGGGTGACGGCACCGGTGCACAAGACCTGATTGAAGGCATCGGCGGCGTGGATCTGGCGGCAGAAAACAACCTTTCTCATGCAGAACCCGCTAACGCGGAGGCATTGGCGCGCATCAACCCGGAGGTGATCATCATGATGACCAATGGCCTGGAATCCACCGGCGGAATTGATGGCTTGCTGGAGAGGCCTGGTGTTGCTCAGACCACCGCCGGCCAGAAGAAGCGCATCGTGACCATTCCGGACGGTCAATCGCTGGCATTCGGTCCCATGACCGGTCAGACGCTGGTGAAGCTAGCAAAGGCTGTGTATGACCCAGACAATGAGTAAGGAGACGGATACCTTCGCGCGCCGCCGCACTCAGCGCGCCTGGGTATTCGTACTGCTGGGGATCCTCACCGTTCTCGCGGCGCTCATTTCCGTCGTGCTGGGGCAATACTACGTACCCCTGTCTGATCTCTTCCCCATTTTGGCAGCCGGGCACGCGCAGGATTCCTTGACCGCAAGCGTGGTGTGGGACATCCGCCTGCCACGCTTGGTCTTAGGGCTCGTGGTGGGCGCGGCCTTGGGGGTGGCCGGCACGCTGATGCAGGCGGTATTTGCCAACCCCCTTGCAGAACCTTCCATCATCGGCGTTACCTCTGGTGCGGGCGTTGGTGCGGCCGTGGTCATTGTCTTCAATATCGAGTTCTTCGGTACCTTTACTGTTCCCGCGGCAGCCTTCCTGACCGCGTTACTGGTTACCTTCATTATTTATCAGCTGGCGCGGTACAACGGGCGCGTGGCCGTAGTGCACCTGATTCTCACCGGCATCGCCATCAATGCGGTATGCAACGCCATCATCTCCTTCATGGTGTACCTGGCGCCGACCGCCAACCGCGAAGCGATCGTCTTCTGGCAGATGGGCTCCCTCAACGGCTCGCAGTGGAAACACGTGTGGGCGGTACTTCCCATCGTGGTGGTAGGCCTCGCAGTGGCCCTGCGCTTAGGCAAGCAGCTAGACGTCCTCGCGCTCGGCGAGCGCGCCGCCGCGCATACCGGCGTGAACGTGCCGCGTCTGCGCATCGTGGCGATCGTGGCATCGGCAGTGCTGACTGCAGCGGCCGTCTCCTTCGCCGGCCTCATTGGCTTTGTGGGGCTCATCGTTCCCCACCTGCTGCGCAGCATCGTCGGGCCAGAAAACCGCATCCTACTGCCCGCCTCCGCCCTGGGCGGCGCTGTGCTTATTGGTTTCGCCGACGTGGCAGCGCGCACGATGATTCCTTTTGCGGATCTTCCCATCGGAATTTTTACCGCTCTGGTGGGCGGTCCAACGTTTTTCATCTTGCTGCGCCGCATGATGCGCAAAGGAGTGCACTGATGATAAACGTCAAAGACTTAACCGTCCGGGTGGGGGAACATACCCTTGTGGATCAAGTGTCCTTTGCTGCCCAAGCGGGCGAAGTTACCGGGCTTATCGGTCCGAACGGTGCCGGTAAATCCACGGTACTTGCCGCCGTGGCCGGAGACATTGATTATTCCGGTGAGATCACCGTGGGTGGGCTTTCGCCCAAGGCACCAGCGCGAGAGCTCGCCCGCACGCGTGCGGTGATGCTCCAGGATGTCTCGGTGTCGTTTGAATTCCTCGTCCGCGATGTCGTTGCGATGGGGCGCCGCCCGTGGGAAGGAACTGCCTATGCAGACCTTGACGATGACTTTATTCACGCCGCCCTCGATGCCGCCGGCGTTGCGCACCTAGCTGGCCGAGACATCAGCACGTTGTCTGGCGGTGAGCGCGCCCGCGCGGCCTTCGCACGCGTGCTTGCCCAAAATACCCCGGTTATCTTGCTCGATGAGCCAACGGCCGCGCTCGATATTCGGCACCAAGAACAACTGCTGGGTTCAGTCAAAGCCCTCGCCCGCGAGGCCGGTGTTGCCGTCCTCGTGGTGCTCCATGACCTCAACGCTGCAGCTGCATATTGCGATCGCGTCGTATGCCTGTCGTGCGGGGGATTAGCAGCCCAAGGGCGCGTAGATGAGGTCTTTACCAGTCCCACATTGTCTCAAGTGTATGGCTGGCCAATATCCGTCGATGGACTGCGGGTACATCCACAGCGTGCCACGCCCACCATCAACCCACTCTTTTCACATAAATTGGAGGATTTCCATGTTTAAAAAAGCACTGGTCACCGCTCTCGCGGCGACCGCCCTTACCGTGCCACACGCTTCTGCGGAAGAAACCTGCACCATCGAATCCGGTTCCTTGAATTGGGGCATTAAGCACTCGTGGCGTTCCTACCTCAAATCCGGTTTCGCTGCTGGTGATTGGTCCACTAGTGGTCCAGTGACGCAAACCGGTGATCCTAAGGGGAAGGATTTCTCTTTCGGCTTCGACGTCGATCCTGCAACCTCTACGGTAACGGTAGATGAGGACGGCAATGTGGTGTCGTCCAACATCGAGAGCAAAGACTCTTCGATCACGTTCACCGGTCACCACGGCGCTCTACATTCCACGGTAGTGGCACCTTTCATCAAGACCTCCGGAAATGAAGCCCAGCTCGGTTCCGGCTACGAGGTCTATCACGTAGAGGGTAAGAATATGTTTCAATACACCGAGGACGACCGCATCGACGCCAATAAGCGCACCGGGGACGGGATCTTTGGCCACGGCACGGCGCAATGGACCAAGGAGGGCGATACACTCACCCTTTCCGCCAGCGATGTGCGGTACAAGGAGCAGCAGGGAACAAAAGATGGAAAAATCGAGGGCGTAGACCAACTTTTCATGGGCATGTATAGCTCAGAGAGCAAGCCTGAGCTTGATGATGCCCACTTAACCCTCAGGGTTTCCCCGGGCTGTGGCCAGAAGAAGGAAGAAACTCCGCAGAACGAACCTGCTCCGCAGCCGCCGGTAGCTGCGCCGGAAAAGGAAGAGAAGCCACAGAGTCAGCCACCGAAGGGCAATCCAGCTCCGCAGTCACCAGCGACCTCGCAGATCCCGGCACCGCCGAAGAAGCCGGAGACCCCAAAGAGCCCCGAGACTTCGGAGTCTAAGAAGCCGGGAACCCAGCAACCAGAGGAGGACGCTCCCTCAGGTTCTAGCTTTGCCAAGGTGTGGAACTACATCTTGGGCGTGGTAACCATTGGCAGCATGTTTGCCATCCTTGGGCAGGCGTTTATAAAGTCGGGCGCCCTTGATAGCGTGCGTGCCCTTCTCCACCGATAAAAGCACCGCTGATCCAGGAATAGGGGGTCAGCTAAGCACGCTGTGCCGGCAGCCATCTCAACGCCGCGCGCAAAACCCTTTTAAGGACGGTGCCGCGCCGTGCGTACCGCAGGCGGTGGGGTAGGGAGTTAGTCCTTTTGGTTGATTTCTCCCCACAAGTCTTGTAAATAAGGGTTGCCTAACCTTAAATTTATATTTAGAAGTTAGGTAAGCGTTACTTTGGAGGAAGTCAGTGACTGTGACACTCAAGAAACCATTATCCGTCGCATTGCGCGAGGAGACCGCTCACGCCCATGAGAACGCGGAGGGCTCGGCGTTTATGCAGCGACTTATGTCAGGTCGGCTGAGCGCTGAGGCCGCTGCCGATCTGAGTGGCCAATTGTGGTTTGTCTATGAGTCTTTGGAGCGCGCCGTCCGCGGCGTGGCGCAAACTTCAATCGCCGGTGCGGTGGCCGATCCACGCTTGGAGCGGCGCTTCGCTCTAGAGGCGGATTTGGCGGCGCTCGTCGGCGGCGACTGGCGCGAAAAGATCCGGATCCTGCCGGCCACAGCATCCTACGTTGCCCGCCTAGAAGAAGTATCCGGCAGTGCGGTAGAAGTGGTGGCCCATCACTATGTCCGGTATCTCGGTGACGTCTCCGGCGGCCAGGTGATTGCCGCGCGCCTCGGCACCCTCTATGACATCGAACCGGATGCGCTGAACTTTTATGACTTCAGCGCCATTGGCAAGATTCCGCCGTACCGCAAGGGCTACCGCGAACGCCTTGACAGCCTCATGCTAACCGAGGAACAGCGCGAGTCTTTGCTCTCGGAGGCGCAGCGCGCATTCGCCTTCAACTCGGGGATATTCGCCGAGCTTGATAAACGCCACTGATTTACTTTTTCCAATTTATTAATTAAGGTAAGGCTCGCCTAATTCACTAAGGCGAAGCTTTACCACTGCTCTCAAGAGGAGAAATTCATGAAAACAACATCCGTCATCGCTATTGGCGCGGTTGCGCTCGGCGCCGTCACCGCCCCAGTAGCCTCTGCCGATGAGGCTCCAGCCACTGTCCCCGCCGTGGAATCCGGCCAATTGAACTGGCCCATCAAGGAATCCTTCATTCACCACGTGGACACCAGCCCTCTCGCCAAAGGCGTAGTCAATACCACCGGAGGTGCGGAGA
The DNA here is from genome assembly GCF_022346005.1 of Corynebacterium sp. ACRPS. GTDB lineage: Bacteria > Actinomycetota > Actinomycetes > Mycobacteriales > Mycobacteriaceae > Corynebacterium. Next base: position 11,159 of record NZ_JAKRMY010000021.1, on the reverse strand, counting down.
AGGTAGGAAAGGACTTCACCTTCCCCGTCGATGCGGCCCACACCACGGTGGATGCAGAGGGAAACGGCACTATAGGCACTCAGGGATCCGTGCAGATTCAAGGCTATCCAGGCTTTGGGCCTAATGGTTCCTACGGCGTCGACCTCACGTTCTCAGATATCAAGGTGGAGGTAGAAGGCCACAACGCCACTATCACTGCGGACTATAAGCTTACGGGCGCCTCGGGCCCGCTGAAGAACGAGCCGGTTGAAATGTCCGGTGATGACGCCGCAATCTCTACCTTCACGCTCACTGAGCCCTTGGTACCGGAAACCGGCAAGACTCACGCCACAACTGATGCCCCCACCTCGCTGACCCAGACGGGCTCCGACATCTTTTTGGGCAAGTACCCGGTGGGGCAACCGCTTGACGATGCCAACACGGATCTCACCGTGGCATTCGACGGCGCCTCCGAAAACCCTAAACCATCTGACCAGGTAACCCCAGAAAAGAAGCCTTCGGGCGACGACGCTGCAGACGACGGCTCTTCTTTCCACGGTTCTTTCTCAGGCAACCTAGGCGAGACCATCGCTGCTATTATCGCGCGGGTAAAGAAAATCAGCGCCTTCTTCTCTGACCTCGTTCTTCCCGGCCTGAGCTTGTCGAAGTTCGTTTAAATAGCGCGCGCTCTCTCGCGGCTGCATCGTCTAAGCCGCTCCGCCGTGGCCACCCGATCTAGTCTTTGACTGCATTGGGCGGCCACGGTTCTTTTTGGCCCGCCGCCTTGGCATCGTCTGTGAATAAGGGCCGCACGGTGGCTAAGTAATAGGGAATAAGGGGCACGGCAACTACACTAGGGCGAAGTTAAATCCGTCCGACTACGCGAATGCGAAGGTACATTTCCCGTGGCTAAACTCCTCTACCGGCTCGGACGTTGGTCTTTCCTTAATAAATGGAAAGTCATCGTTACCTGGGTGGTCCTGCTTGCTGCCGCCGGCGGCGCTACCGCCTTGTTGATGAAACCGATGACGAGCGAGTTCGCTATCAAAGGCACCCCATCCATCGATGCCACCTACAAGACGATGGACCTCTTCCCGGAAGGCGGCAATCCCGCCAACTCGCCGTCAGTGAACCTGGTCTTCCAGGCCCCGGAAGGCCAAAAGCTCTCGGATCCCGCCAATGAAAAGGCCATCAACGCGGTCATTTCCCACCTCGAGGACAACCTGGAGATGGGCGATACCATGCGCTTTGGCAATCCGCTTGAGGTCTCGCCGCGGCTACAAGATGAGGTTATCCACCAGTTCACGGAGATGGGGCTGCCGGAATCGTCCGCGCGTGCCGATGCCGATAACCTCGCGATGGTCAATGAGGATGAGACCATTGCCTATACCACCTTCGACTTCGACGCCGAATCGCCCTATAGCGTGGACCAGGACGATAAGGACATCGTGACGGAAGCGATGGACATCGGCAGGCAGCAGGGGCTTACCGTTGAGGCCGGCGGCGCCGGGTTTGGCGATGAGATTCGGGTCAATTCCACCTCCGAGGTTATCGGCCTTGGCGTGGCCTTCCTCGTGCTCATCTTTACCTTCGGCTCCCTGGTCGCTTCTGGAATGCCGCTGATTTCGGCCGTCATCGGGGTCGGCCTGGGCGCTTGCGGCATGCTGATTACCACGCACTGGATAGAGCTCAACAACATGACGCCGGTGCTGGCCATCATGATTGGCCTGGCGGTGGGCATCGACTATGCGCTGTTTATCCTGTCCCGCTACCGAGCCGAGCGCGCCCGCATGTCCGCCCCAGAAGCCGCCGGCATGGCGGCAGGAACGGCGGGCTCGTCCGTGGTCTTTGCCGGCACCACCGTCTTTACCGCGCTGTTTGCCCTGCTCATTGCGCGCATCGAATTCCTCACCGCCATGGGGCTTTCCGCCGCCGCAACCGTGGCCATCGCCGTCCTCGTCTCCCTCACGCTCATCCCCGCGATGCTGGGGCTTCTGGGGGACAAGGCATTTGCCGGCCGCATCCCCGGCGTGGCCGGCAACCCCTCCCGCAAGGGCAAGGTGCGCCGCGGCCCGACCATGGGCAATCGCTGGGTACGGCTGGTACAAAAGGTGCCCGGCTTGGCGATGGCCCTCGTCGTCCTCTCCCTCGGCGCCATGACCGCCCCCGTGCTCCACATGGATTTGGCGCTGCCTGCCGATACCACCTCGAATCCCGATACCACTCAGCGCAAGGCCGCCGACCTGATGGCCGAGGGCTTCGGCCCCGGCGTCAACGGGCCATTCCTCGCGGTTGTCGATGCCCACACCATCAACGCCAATTCCGCCGCTCTCGCCCCATTGGTGGCGGCCCAGGACGGAAACGACGACGCCGAAGAAGGCTCCGGCGAAGCACCCGCCGATTCGCCCGCTGACTCGCCCGGCGACGCAACTGGCCCTGCGCCTGAGCCCGCGCCCAACGAAGCCCCCGACCAGCCAGGTGAGCAGCCAGCGGACCAGCCCGGCGAACAACTGGCAGAACACCCTGCTGACCAGCCCAGCGAGCAACCTGCTGAGCCGGATATCGCCCCCGTCGCAGAGGTCGAGGACAAGGAAGAGGCCGCTGCGCCGACCAGCGCCGAGGACAAGGCGGCACTGGCGTCCTTCCTCTACACCGCGGATCAACTGAAGACGCTTGGCGGAGTAAAGCACGCGCAAATTGTTTCGGTCAGCGAAGACCAGCGCGCGGCACAAATTATGGTGACCCCGGAAACCTCGCCAACGGAAGCCGCAACCATTAATGTCGCGCACGCCCTGCGCTCTGCCACAAAGCAGATCGAAGGCACCACCGGCACCGAGATCGGCCTGACGGGCCTGACCGCCGTGCAGCTGGACATCACCGAGCGCCTCCGCGATGCCATGGCACCGTACCTCAGCATCGTTGTGGGGCTGGCGATCGTGCTACTGCTCGTTGTCTTCCGCTCCCTCCTGGTGCCACTGGTGGCGGGCCTGGGCTTCCTGCTTTCGGTTGGCGGCGCCTTCGGCCTGACGGTGCTGGTATGGCAAGACGGCCTGTGGGGCCTCGTCCCGGGCCCCGGCCCGCTGCTGTCGTTCATGCCGATCTTCCTCATCGGCGTGACTTTCGGCCTGGCCATGGACTACCAGGTCTTCCTGGTCACCCGCATGCGCGAGCACATCGCGCGGCATCCGAAGGGCACGTCGGGGCCCTATAATGCCGTCGACGAGGCCACCATCACTGGCTTTACCCAGGGCGCGCGCGTGGTGACGGCCGCGGCGATCATCATGATTTCGGTCTTCGTGGCCTTTATCAACCAGCCGCTGCCGTTCATCCAGATCTTCGGCTTTGCCTTGGCGGCGGGCGTGCTTTTCGATGCCTTCTTTGTCCGCATGACCCTCGTCCCCGCCTCCATGTTCCTCATGGGCCGCGCTACGTGGTGGATGCCCAAGTGGCTGGATAAGATCCTGCCTACCGTAGACATCGAAGGCACCGCGCTTGAGGAAGAATGGGAAGCACAACACGCGGATGATGGCCAGAAGACCAGGGAAGAGGAAGATAAGGAATGAAGGACTTAAGTTTCGACATCGATAAGCGCCTGCCCGAAGGCCCCGGCAAGCATGGCCGCAGTGGTGTTATCCACACTCCGCACGGCGATATCGCCACGCCGGCGTTTATCCCGGTGGCGACCAAGGCCACGGTAAAGACCCTGACGCCGGAGCAGATTCGCGCGACTGGAACGCAGGCGATTTTGTCCAATGCCTATCACCTCTACCTGCAGCCGGGCCACGACATCGTGGACGAGGCCGGCGGCGTGGCGAAATTTGAGAACTGGCACGGGCCGACCTACACCGATTCCGGCGGATTCCAGGTGATGTCTTTGGGCGTGGGCTTTAAAAAGGTCATCGCCATGGACTTGGCGGATCTCACCGAAAAGGATATTCGCGCCGCGAAAAGGGAGCGCATGGCCAAGGTGGATGAGGAAGGCGTGGACTTCCGCTCGATTATCGATGGCTCCAAGCACCGCTTTACGCCCGAAAAGTCCATGCAGATTCAGCACGGGCTGGGCGCGGATATCATGTTCGCCTTCGACGAGCTGACCACGCTCATTGATTCGCGCACTTACCAGGAAGAATCCGTCGCCCGCACGCACCGGTGGGCGCAGCGCTGCCTGGAAGAACACGACCGGCTTACCCGCGAGCGCTACCACCGCCCGAAGCAATCGCTGTGGGGCGTGGTGCAGGGCGCGCAATACGAGGACTTGCGCCGCCAGGCCACCCGCGGCCTCTTGGACCTGGACCGCGCCGCGCGGGAGAAGGGCCAGCGCGGTTTCGGCGGCTTCGGCATCGGCGGTGCGCTGGAAAAGCAGAACCTCGGCACCATCGTGGGCTGGGTCTGCGATGAACTGCCGGACGATAAACCGCGCCACCTGCTCGGCATCTCCGAGCCAGATGACATCTTTACCGCGGTCGAGGCCGGCGCCGATACCTTCGACTGCGTCGCGCCAACCCGCCTAGCCCGCCGCGGCGGCGTCTACACGCTCGATGGCCGCCTGAACCTCACCAATGCGCGGTTCAAGCGGGACTTTAAGGGTGTAGACGAGGAGTTCGGCGGCTACGTCACGGAGAATTACTCGCGCGCCTACCTGCACCACCTGCTCAAGGCGAAGGAATTTTTGGCCGGCACGCTGTGCACCATCCACAACGTGGAATTCATGGTGCGGTTAGTGGACAATATCCGCGCCGCCATCAATGGCGGCTACTACGAGGACTACCGCGATGAGTTCCTGGGCCGTTACTACGCGGCGTCGAAGGCGCGGTAATCCTCGCGCTTTTTCACCAGCTTGATAACCGCGGAGGTAATGGGCAAGAGGACGACCTCAATCAGTGTCTTCCACACAAAGCCCACCACCACGTAGTTGATGAATCCGCTCGTGGTGTCGATGCCGATGACGGGCGCGGCGATGGCGCAAAACAGCAAGGTATCGCCAAACTCGCCCACCACGGTGGAGGCGATCAGCCGGGAGAAAAGGCCCTTTTCGCCGCTGCGCTTCTTCATCGCAGTCAGCGTCCACGCGTTGAGCAGCTGGCCCACCAAGTAACCGGCCAGGGAAGCCAAAACGATGCGGGGCACCAGGCCCAGCGTGGCGGCGAAGGCCTCTTGGCCCTCATAGAAATCCGCCGCAGGCAGCCAGATGGCGATATAGAAACACACGACGGCGAGCAGGGCCATCGCAAAGCCGATGTAGATGGCGCGCCGGGTGGACTTGAAGCCGTAGCACTCGGATAAAACGTCGCCGACGATATAGGCCAGCGGGAAGAGGAAGAAGGCGCCGTCGGTCACGAGCGGCCCAAGCTGGACGCCCTTGGTGGCGTTGATATTAGAAATCAAAAACGTCACGACGAAGATCGTGACGAGCCACGGATACAGAGTGGAATGAACGGGGATAAAGCGCACTTGAGAGGAGGGGGATTTTTCCATGCCCACCATTGTGCCAAACCGTATGCTGGGAATATGAATTCCGCGACCACCGGGGCGGGCCGCTACGCCCCGAGCCCTTCCGGCGATCTGCACTTTGGCAACCTCCGCACGGCGCTTCTCGCGTGGCTCTACGCGCGCTCGACGGGGCGCAGGTTTGTGGTGCGGGTGGAGGACATCGATAAGCAGCGCTCCTCCCGCGCGGCGGCCGAGCGACAGCTCGCGGACCTTGCAGCCCTGGGGCTGGAGTGGGACGGCGAGGTCATCTACCAGCAGGATCGCGAGGCCGCCTACGCCGCGGCGCTCGAGAAGCTGCCGGTCTACGAGTGTTACTGCTCGCGCAAGGATATCCGCGAAGCCTCCCGCGCCCCGCACGCCATCCCCGGCCAGTATCCGGGCACCTGCCGTGCGCTATCCGATGCCCAACGTGCCACCAAACGCGCCCAGCTCGCCGCCGATAACCGCCAGCCGGCGCTGCGCCTGCGCGCCGATGTCTCCACCTTCACCATCCACGACGCCCTGCACGGCGACTACACCGGCGACGTCGATGATTTCATCCTCCGCCGCGGCGGGCAGGATGGTGGCTGGGCCTATAACCTGGCGGTGGTTGTGGATGATGCCTACCAGGGCATCGACCAAGTCGTCCGCGGCGACGATCTCTTATCCTCCGCCCCGCGCCAGGCCTACCTGGCTTCCCTTTTGGGGACCACACCGCCGACCTACGTGCACGTGCCGCTGGTCCTGAATTCCGCGGGCAAGCGACTGGCCAAGCGCGATGGCGCGGTGACGATGCGGGATATGGGGGAGCAGAGGGGCATCGTCAAGCAGCTGGCGCAGTCTTTGGGCTATGAGGCGGAAACCGCCGCCGAGCTCTTGGCGCAATTCCGGCCAGAGGAATTGAGCCGCGAGCCGTATATTTGGCGCGCGTAATACTATCGAGCCCATGGAAGTTTTACTGGTTCTCATCGGGCTCATGCTGCTGACCGTCTTCGTCGTTGCGATCGGCGATAGGGTCGGGCTGCCGTGGCCCGCGCTGCTGACGATTATTACCGCCTGCGCCGTTTTCGTGCCGGGGCTGCCGCAATTCGACATCCCCACCGAGCTCATCCTTCCCATCTTCTTGCCGCCGCTGCTGTGGGCGCTGGCGCGGCGCACGTCCTGGGGCGTGATTCGCGGGCAGTGGGTGACCATCCTGAGCCTGTCCGTGCTCCTCGTCGTCGCCACCACCCTCGCCGTGGGCGCGACCGCTTACGCATTCCTGCCGGGAATTAGCATCGCCGCCGCCATCCTCATCGGCGCGGCCATCGCCCCGCCAGACCCCGTGGCCGTGGATGCGGTGGCCGAGCCCGCCGGCATCCCGCGCCGCATCATCACCACCCTGCAAACAGAGGGGCTGTTTAACGATGCCGCCTCCATCGTCGCCTTCCACCTCGCGCTCGCCGCCGTGACCCAGGGCGGCGATATTTCCTTTGGCAGCGGCGTGCTGAGCTTCCTCTATTCTTCCGTCGTCGCGCTTGCCATTGGCTGGCTCATCGGGCGGCTGACGGCGCTGTTTATTACCCACGTCCACGATGTGGTAGCGCGCAACGCCCTGACCTGGGTGGTTCCCTTCGCCACCTTCCTCGTGGCTGAGGAGCTGGAGGCCTCTGGCGTTATCGCCGTGGTCATCGCCGCCGTCGAGCTCAACTCGCGCGCCGATATCCAGGCCGAGGACCGGCTTTCCGGCCAGTCTTTCTGGGAGACCATGGAGCTGCTGTTTACCGGTGTCGCCTTCGGCCTTATCGGGCTGACGGTTAATACCGCCATCGCGGAGGTGGGCTCGGATTTGTGGCACTCCGTTATGGTCGGCGTGATCCTATCGCTCGTGGCCTTCGTGGTGCGTTTTGTGTGGATGTTCTTCTACTACCGCCTCAACGTCTCGCGCGGGCGCCCGCACGTTGCCCCGCTGCGGATGCAGGAGGTGCTGCTGATGACTTGGTCCGGCATGCGCGGCCTGGTGACGCTGGCGCTGGTGCTGTCCATCCCCACCGGCGTCTTCGCCTTCCACCACGAGCTGGCCGTTATCGCCCTGACCGTCTTGCTGGTCACCATGGTGCTGCCCGGCCTGCTGCTGCCGTGGCTGATGAGGCAGCTCGATCTCACGGAGGCTTCGCAGGCCGCCAACGATAAGATGCGAGCCGCGGTGGTTTCGCGGGCGCGCGCCGCCAGCATCGATGCGCTATCGCAATTCCGCCCCGAAGACGATGCCACCGGCGAGGCCGAAACGGTCGATCCGGAAATTTCCGCCAACGTCATCCAGTGGTTCGAGGACCGCCTGGGTGATGGCGAAAACCCCGCCGAGAATAACGACGAGCGCAAGCAGCGCGCCGAGGAGGCCCGCCGCGTCGCGCTGGAGGCCCGGCGCACCGCGCTTAACGCCGCGCAGAGCGAGCTCCTAGTCCTGCGCAAGGATCGGGCCTTCAATCCGGCCATCGTGGATGAGATACTGGAAGAGATCGACCGCATGGTCATCGGCACTAAGCACCGGGAGATTTAGCCCATGGATCCACAACACTATGCCGAGCTCGAGGACGCGATGGACTACCTCTACGATTTCCTCGACGAGGACTTGGCGGACCGCGTGCGCGCCGAGCGCGAGTTCGTTCCGGCGGGCTTAGAAAGCTTGCTTGCCGATGACTCCCTCGACGACTACGCCTGGCTCTGGATCAAGGATCCCGGGCCGAATGGCTTCCGGCAGTACCTGCGCGATGGCGGTTATTCCGAGGCCGAGGTGCGCCAGACCTTCGCGTGGGCGCGCAGCGAGTGGGGCATGAATACCCCACCGCATATCGCGTGGCTTAAAGAGGACGGCTACGAGCCGCCGCGCATCGATTAGGCCAGGCGGTACGGCCCCGCCTTGCGCACCGCCGCATCAATGACCTCCGGATCTACTGTGACGGACTCAGCGTGCTTGATGACGACATCCGCGGTGGCATCCCCGGTCATCTCGAAGGTGGCTTGGCCCATTCCCGTATCAGCAAAGATGCCGTAGAGCTTTTGCAGGCACTTGCGCACGTCATTGTCATTGCGGATGCCATCGATGGCGATGCGGGTTTCGGTGACAGAAGATTTATCAGTCATAGAAACAGATTCTAATCCTTCGGTGCTAGATGCGGCCGTTGAAGGCCTGGAGCGCGGAATCCTCGCGGGTGCCGCCGCGGCCATCGCCGTAGTCGGCGTAATCACCAATCCAGGCAATCCGCGATACCCACTTCACGGCCTTATACCCGTGGTTCGATTCCACGCGGGCGCGCACTGGGGCGCCCAAGTGCAGATCGATGTCCTGGTCATTGCGCGAAATCGCCAAAATGGACTGATTCTCCATGGCGGTCTCGATATCGAAGGCCGCGTAGAAAGGCTCGCGCGGGCGGTTATCGTACATCTTTTGCGCCAAGCCATAAGACTCGATGAGCACGTAATTGGCGCCTTCGGGGCGGGGGCAGAGTAGCTCGAGGACATCGGCAAGCTTGGGCCCTCCCCACTTGGAGGTCGCAGACCACCCCTGCATGCAGGTATGCGTGGCGATGTAGGACGTTTGCGGCAGCTCGCGCAACTGCTCAAGGGTGACGGTCTTTTCGGTGCCGTTGACATCATCGGCCACGGTAATGGCGTAGTTCTCCCAGCCATTGCGCTTGTACTCGGTCCACTCAGGGGATTCCTTCTCCGTCGGCGGCAGGCCGTTGGTCCAGTGGAAGGAGGAAATGGGCATCGGCGAGTCCTTGGTCTCCTTGGGCTTGCGCGGGTGGAAGTGGTTCAGCGAAAGCTTGCGGCCGATTTCGGTGAACGAGACCAAGAAATTATGCGCCCGGGCGCGGTCCGCCAAGGTCCAATAGGACAGGGCAATCCAGAAGATGATGACCGCCACGATGGTGATGACGACGGTGGTAAAGGCCTGCACATAACGCTCGGTGGAGACGTCACCGAAGACGATGTGGACCATGTTGTACTCGCGGTGCACGAAGAAGACCAGCACCACGTGGACCAGGATGAACGCGGACATCAAGACCATGCCGATAAAGTGCAGCGACCGCGCACCTTGGTGGCCGCCCAGCATCTTTACAAACCACGGGAAGCGCACGCGGATGGCCGGCGACATCCCCAGGCCGGTCACCATCATGAAGGGCGCAACGATGAAGATGACGAAGGCGTAGGCGAGTTGCTGGAGGGCATCGTATGGCGTGAAGTGCTCGATGCCGGGCGCGCTGAGGCTGATATAGACCTTGAAGGTATCCCACGCCTCCGGGATGATGTCCCAGGAGGTGGGGATGAGGCGCTGCCACAGGCCGGTGGCAAAGAGCAGCACGACGTACACCAGGCCATTGAGGACCCACAGCATGACCGAAAGGCCGTGCCAGTGGCGGCCCAGGCCAATGTTTTCGCGGCCCGGCAGCGCCACGACCGGTGACCACGAAAGCTCGTCCATCAAAGAGGTATATACGCCCTCTTCCTTGGGCAGCTTGCGCTTGGTAAAACGCAGCCATTCGGTGCCAGGCGCGCAGTCATTGCGCCACCACAGGCGCGGCATGGAAGAAAGCATTTCCAGCCCGGAGCGCAAGAGCATGCCGATGAGTACAAAGTTGATGAGGTGCGTCGCGCGAAGCCACAAAGGAAAATCGGGGTTTTCGCCGAGAGCCAAGACATAGTCCATGGGGAGCGTCCTAGGGAGATAGTTTATGGGAAAAGGGCTATCTCTATTTTGACGGCTTTTCATGGATTAAACAAGCAGGGCGGATTCTAGGGGTCGTTGCAACGATGATGGTTATTTTGGTGTGATACTACCGGTTTGTGTCAGGGCGTTGCCGAGACAAATTCCTCTGTGCTGCACGCACGAACTTAGCGAGTATGCCGGCATCGCGGGCCAGTGGGGAAGTAGCGGGCAGTTCTGCCAGTATTGCTTGCAGGTGTTTGACTGCGCTGTTGGAGCCGTCTCGCGCGTACTCGTAGTCTCCACCGTGTCCGTGGGCTTTGATGAATAGGGCGCACAGGTGTGCGTCCTGAGCTTCATGAATAATGTCAACCATTCCCCCAGATCTCCTAGTCACCCCTTTTCCAAGTGCTTTTTATTTTTCCCGAAGCCCGCCACGCTATGACCAAGTTAACGACCTGAACGGAGGTTAGCCTCATAATCCAACCGACCCCTTTTTGTTCGGACTCCGCCTGTTTCGTGATGTTTGCGTCACTACATTCAGCAGGATCGGGCTTACTACATTCAGCAGGATCGGGCTTCCCAGAGGTGAGAATTGCGATTGTGCATACAAGTCCCATAAAAAGAGGGACAAATATGGGAAACTTTGTTGTACTAGTCACCATAAACAGGCCTATGCCGACTAGCAGTAGGACCACGAAGGGGTCAAGTCCGTTTGAGTGGTGTTTCTACCTTTCGATAGAGCATGCAGTGTGATGGTGTCAGGGGCCAGCACGTGCTCGGTGCTTTAACTGGTTCATGCGACCTCCTTGGTGGTGTCAGCGTCTATGACGTTGGCGGTAATCAATGCTTTGGTCGGACCTGACCCCCAGATGGTGGACACCTTGAAACCAGCATCTCGCTGGGAAGTGAGGTACCTTTCCACCATGCCACGCAAGACCTACACCGAGCAGTTCAAGCGCGACGCAGTCTCGTTGTACGAGTCGACCCCCGGAGCAACGCTCAACGCGATCGCCTCCGATCT
>NZ_JAKRMY010000020.1 GCF_022346005.1 Corynebacterium sp. ACRPS | reverse complement strand
GGGGCCACGATTGGGGGCGGGCGCCATTCGCGCCTATGCAGCTATTTGCCGTACCCCGCTTTTAGTGCTTTGACCGCTAGTTCAAGACGAGACTTGGCGTGAAATTCCGTTAACAGGCTAGAAACGTATTTCTTTACCGTTCCTGGGGCATAGTGGGTGCTTTTTGCGATCTCTTCGTTGGATTTTCCCTCGCACACTAAATCGAGAATCTGCGCTTGAGCAGGCGAAATATGGTGCTCAGGGGTGGAAACCGCAGACGGGGATTGAGCATCGTTTTCGCTCCACTCGGGCATTTGTTGGAATAAGCGCGTTAATGGTTGGGGAGCTACGACCGTGCCACCGCGGACGGCCTCGCGTACCGTGTCCAAGATGTAGGCTGGCTTCGAGCTTTTGAGGATATAGGCTGCCGCCTTATTGGATAGGACTTCCCTTAGGGTGTCGTCATTATCCATTGCGGTCATAGCAATGAATACCGGCGGATTAGGCAGCTCATTTAGCTCGCGCAGCAGCGCTGTGCCGTCCATCTCCGGCATATGAATATCCGCGATGACGGCATCGACATCGTGCTGTTCTAGCTGCTGTAATGCGGCTTTCCCATTTTCTGCAACGGCGATGATTTCCATATCTTCGGCCGCAGCGAAATAGTGGCCGAGTGCCTCGATGACCAGTGGATCATCATCGACTAAGAGCAGCGAAGTCTTTACTTGAAGCACCATGGGGCTGGGCAGCCAAAGACGAGCTCTGCCGAAGACTCGTACTTGTTGTTTTGTGGGAGATCGCCTGGGGTGAGGTCTGCGCCGAAGAGAGAGGTGGACAGCATGAGGGGAGTGAGAAAGCTAGCGAGAGCAGCCTGCATGGCACGACTCCTTTTATATAAAAACCGGATTTATAAGAAACATACGTAAGTGTAGTAAAGGGATGGTGGCGCTGCCAGCGAAGGTGAACAAACTAACGTTGTTCATGCGCAGATGGGGGCAGTGCCAGCGTGAGCTCCCAGTGATCGTCGACCTGACCGGCTTCAAACCGGGCATCGATAGTTGCTGCGAGGCGCGTCATCGAATTAAGGCCTATGCCGGAGGAGGTCTCCGGTGTGGTGCTCGTTGGCTTGGCAATAGGGTTGCGGATAGTAAGAATCGTCCATCCCAAATGTGGTTGGGCCGATACGGTAATTTTCGCCCCAGGTGGCGAGTACTTGACGGCGTTGAGGCAAGCCTCCCTGGTGATGGCTACGACCGAGTCAAGAACAGAAGGAGAAAACTGGGGGCAAAAATCTTCTCCGCTTACCTTAATGATTGGCGTGCGGTTGAGCTTTGATAGCTGTTCTTCTTCCCAGGCCAGTACCTGTGCAAGGCTTGTAGGGCGTGCGGCTTGTTTAAAACTGAATTCGTCGTTGATGCCGTCAATATTGGAACGCAAGACTTTAGTTAAAGCGCGTATTTCAGACATCGACGAGCGCATTGCATCGCTTAATTCATCGAGGCGGCGGCTGAGCTCCGGTGTGCTGGCGTATTCCAAGCTGAGCGCTTCTAGCTGCATGGTATTGACGGTAAGGCTGGAAATTACCGAGTTATGCAGGGTTTCAGCTAGGTCGGACTGTCGGCGCTTGACATCGTTATTCCACTCCACCATGGCGGTTTTATAGCGCCGTGCGGAATGGGCAAGTGAGCTACCGATGAAGGTGCTAATGACCAAGAAAATTCCCCAGACCAGTGCCGGTGTTGGATTGAGGGCTAGCCGCAACGTACTAGGATCTACCAGCCCTACCAGCCAAAACACTACGCAGAGAAGAATCGACTGCCACTTGGTGCTGCGAAAAGCGAATACGGCAAGGAATACCGGGGCTAAGAAAACGGAACTGGCGTAGGGGATACCCACGGTAAGGATGGCAATAATCCAAATTGCCAGAAACCCCACTGCCATCGTCTTCGGGTATCGATAGGCAGATGTAGTGATGGCCGTCAAAATTAACCCGACGATTGCCGCTGAAAGTTGGTGTTTAGTTGGGGTGAGAAATGCGGCGAAAAGGGTAAGGGCCAAGCAAATGATGGCGATCAGCGCTGCGGTGCGCTGTAGGGTCATCGCCGCCCGAAGGCGGTGGCGAAATGGAAGTGGCGGGGTGAAAGTCACGGTGGAATGCGCCTCTTTGGGGCTCAGGCTGAATAGTTGTGAAAAAGCTTGTGGCGTCTCGCACCTAGCTTAAGGCCTGGAAGCGTGAAACCAGCAAATGAAAACAACTAAACCCCGCACCTTCCGGTGCGAGGTTTAAAACCTGCATGGAAAAGTGCGGGGGTTTAGTCGGTCTTCATGAAGGAGTGTAAACGCGAAGGTTTACTTAAGCGTTAGCTGCGGTTTCGGTAGCAGCGTCAGCGTTGTCCTTGGAGGACAGGCCCTCGAATACGGAGGATAGGCCTGCGGAGTCGGAGTTGGACTCGGAGGACAGTTCAGCAATGCCCTTGATGGCCTTGAAGATTGCCTCGAAGTCGAGGGCGGAGCTGAGGTTTACGAGGGTACCGAGCATCGGTGTTTCCTTTCGAGTTGGCGGAGTGAAACTACAAATCAATCTCTCTCTGGGTAGCAACCACATCAGTGGCTGCTGTGGTTTCCAGTATGTGCGAGTTAAGTACGCCTGCCAAGCCTCTTTTGGATCCTTTGTGAGGTAACTTTTGGCCACCTTTTTACGGCCCTTTGGGGAGCTTTTGGGTGTGGAAGAGTTTGTTTTAAAAGGTAGTTCACTCCTGTTTGAAGCAGTAGGAGGGAGTGGAGTTTGAGGCTAAGAGCTGGGAAAATGGAACAATTTTTGAGGAGGGTTGAGCCGGCGGGAATAAGATTTGAGTGTGGGAGGTTATAAAGATTGAGTGACACAGGCTCAAGAATTTATGAACGAGTTTGCAACTTCTGTTAGAGTAGCGCTCGGACGCAACGAGAAGTTGAGTCACTCACAATCAACTTTATTAACTGCACTCGATAAAAAGGAGAATGAATCATGGGACGCGCAGTAGGTATTGACCTTGGTACGACGAACTCCGTCGTTTCCGTACTGGAAGGTGGCGAGTCCACCGTTATCGCTAACTCCGAAGGTTCCCGCACCACGCCTTCCGTTGTAGCGTTTGCTAAGAACGGCGAAATCCTGGTTGGCCAGTCCGCCAAGAACCAGGCCGTGACCAACGTGGACCGCACCATCCGCTCCGTCAAGCGCCACATTGGTACTGACTGGACCGTCAACATTGATGACAAGGACTACACCTCCCAGGAGATTTCCGCTCGCACGCTGATGAAGCTGAAGCGTGATGCAGAGTCCTACTTGGGCGAGGATGTTACGGACGCCGTTATTACCGTCCCTGCATACTTCGAGGACGCACAGCGTCAGGCCACCAAGGAAGCTGGCCAGATTGCCGGCCTGAACGTCCTGCGCATCGTCAACGAGCCCACCGCGGCTGCGCTTGCATACGGCCTGGAAAAGGGCGAGCAAGAGCAGACCATCTTGGTCTTCGACTTGGGCGGCGGCACCTTCGACGTGTCCTTGCTGGAAATCGGCGATGGCGTCGTTGAGGTTATGGCTACCGCAGGTGACAACACCTTGGGCGGCGATGACTGGGATCAGCGCATCGTTGACTGGTTGGTTGACCGCTTCAAGAGCTCCCAGGGCGTTGACCTGACCAAGGACAAGCGCGCCGTGCAGCGTCTGCGCGAGGCTGCAGAGAAGGCCAAGATTGAGCTGTCCTCCTCCCAGCAGGCCAACATCAACCTGCCTTACATCACCGTTGACTCCGACAAGAACCCACTGTTCTTGGACGAGACCCTGACCCGCACCGAGTTCCAGAAGATTACCCAGGATCTGCTGGACCGCACCAAGGCTCCGTTCAACCAGGTCATCAAGGATGCTGACCTTTCCGTCGGCGATATCGACCACGTTGTGCTGGTCGGCGGTTCCACCCGTATGCCGGCCGTATCTGACCTGGTCAAGGAGCTGACGAGCAAGGACCCGAACAAGGGCGTTAACCCGGATGAGGTCGTTGCAGTGGGTGCTGCACTCCAGGCAGGTGTGCTGCGCGGTGAGGTTAAGGACGTGCTGCTTCTCGATGTCACCCCGCTCTCCCTCGGCATTGAAACCAAGGGCGGCGTGATGACCAAGCTCATCGAGCGCAACACCACCATCCCGACCAAGAAGTCCGAGACCTTCACCACCGCAGAAGACAACCAGCCTTCCGTGCAGATTCAGGTCTTCCAGGGTGAGCGCGAGATGGCTACCGCCAACAAGCTGCTGGGTTCCTTCGAGCTCGGCGGCATCGCACCGGCACCTCGCGGCGTGCCCCAGATTGAGGTCACCTTCGACATCGACGCCAACGGCATCGTCCACGTGACCGCCAAGGACAAAGGCACCGGCAAGGAAAACACCATCAAGATCCAGGAAGGTTCTGGCCTTTCCCAGGAAGAGATCGACCGCATGGTCAAGGACGCCGAGCAGCACGCTGAGGAAGACAAGAAGCGTCGCGAGGAGCAGGAGCTGCGCAATAACGCAGAGTCCACCTCCTACCAGACCCGCAAGTTCTTGGAGGATAACGAGGACAAGGTCTCTGAGGACACCAAGACCAAGGTCACCGAGGCTGCTGACGCCGTGGACGAGGCACTGAAGGGCGATGACCTCGATGCCATCAAGTCCGCAGTAGAGAAGCTGTCCACCGAATCCCAGGAGATGGGCAAGCAGATCTACGAGGCACAGGCTGCAGAGGGCGGCGCCGAGGGTGCTGGCGATGCCGGCGCCGCACAGGGCGACCCAAACGTGGTCGACGCTGAAGTTGTGGACGAAGACGAGAACTCCGACGACAACAAGGACGGCGACAAGTAATGACTCAGGACAGCGGAATGCCGCAAAACCCAGGCGACCCGGAAAACACGGATCCGGAGGCTACCTCGGCTGACCGCGCTGAGGCTGCCGCCGAAAAGGCCGAGGAAGCACAGGCTGCCAACGACGCACAGGCTGATGCCTCCGAAGAAGCCAAATTGGATCCCACCCTTGATGCTGACCTCGAAGACGCGCTGGCTGATGTCAACGCCGATGAGGTCGAGGCCGAGGAGGAGGGCGATGATCCCACCTCCACCGGCGCTGCCACCAACGATGTGGAGGCGCAGTTGGCAGAACGCACCGAAGACCTGCAGCGTCTGAATGCGGAATACACCAACTACCGCCGCCGCACCGAGCGTGACCGCCAATCCGTTATCGAAACCGCGAAGGCAAAGGTCATTAGTGACTTGCTGCCGGTCCTCGATGACCTCGATTTGGCCAAGCAGCACGGTGACCTGGAGGGCCCGCTCAAGGCGGTTGCGGATAAGCTCCGCAAGGGCCTAGAGCAGCACAACCTCACCGCCTTTGGTGAAGAGGGCGAACCCTTCGACCCAGAGATGCACGAGGCCGTGCAGGATTTGTCCTCCGGCGATGAGCAGGTGCTCGGCACCGTGCTGCGCCAGGGCTACCGCGTAGGCGAGAGGCTGGTGCGCAACGCGCTGGTCATCATCGCGGACCCCGGTGAGGATTCCGGCAGTTCGGAAGGCACCGAACAAGCCGATTAATCCGGGAAAAGGGCGCCTTGGGAACTGACTGATTCAACTTCCCCCGGCGCCCTTTTTACTAATTACAACCGATTCTTCTTGAAAGGAGGAGATGCCCAGTGAGCGCTAAACCCGAATGGGCAGACAAAGATTATTACGCGGATCTGGGGGTCTCCTCGTCCGCAGACCAAAGCGAGATCAAGCGCGCGTACCGCAAGCTTGCCCGCGAAAACCACCCCGATACCCACCCCGATGACCCCGCGGCAGCGGACCGGTTCAAGCGGGTTGCGGAAGCATACGATGTGCTTTCCGATGCCTCCGAACGCAAAGAATACGACCAGTTCAAGGCCATGCTGCGCAATGGCGGTGGCTTCGGACGGAACGGAGGCGCCGGCTTTCCCGGCGGGTTTCGATCCACGAACATGGGTGG
This sequence comes from Corynebacterium sp. ACRPS, assembly GCF_022346005.1. Classification (GTDB taxonomy): domain Bacteria; phylum Actinomycetota; class Actinomycetes; order Mycobacteriales; family Mycobacteriaceae; genus Corynebacterium. The sequence goes on along the minus strand of NZ_JAKRMY010000020.1, from coordinate 28,183 downwards.
ACAAGGTGCGCAAGACTTCGACCTCTCGGACCTCTTCGGAGGTGCCACTGGAGGATCGTCTCAAGGCGGCGGTTTTGGGGATATCTTCGGTAGCGTTTTCAACCGCAGCGGTAGTGCTGGCCACTCAGCTAAACCGTCGCGGGGGGCCGACGTCGAAACGGAAATAACCCTCGATTTCCGCGAGGCCGCCAAGGGGACCACCATCCCGCTGGCCTTAAGCGGTAACGCGCCGTGCACCACGTGCCATGGCTCGGGTTCTTCCTCCGGCAAGACCTCAACGTGCGGGACCTGCAATGGCTCCGGATACACCTCGGAAAACCGCGGTGCCTTCGGCTTCTCCGCGCCGTGCAAGGATTGCGATGGCACGGGCCGCCGCATCACAGATCCGTGCCCAGACTGCAACGGCACCGGAACGGTGCACCGCACCCGGAACATCACGGTCCGCATCCCCGCCGGCGTCATCGACGGCCAAAAGGTCCGTATCGCCGGCCAAGGCGAGGCAGGCCCGAATGGCACCCCGGCCGGTGACCTCTTCGTTGCGGTCACCGTCAGGCCTGACAAGGTCTTTACCCGCGACGGCGACGATATCCACATCACCGTCCCCGTCTCGTTTGCCGAGCTCGCCCTTGGTGACACCATCACGGTTCCTACCTTGGATAGCCCGGTCCGCGTGAAGATCCCGGCTGGCACCCCGGATGGCCGCACCCTGCGCGTGCGTGGGCGCGGCATTGCCAAGCGCGCCGGCAAGGCTGGCGACCTCTTGGTGAGCGTGCAGGTCACCGTGCCTTCCAAGCTCGATGCTGCGGCCTCCAGCGCCCTGCGTACCTATGCACAAGCCGAAAAGGACTCTGGCTTTAATCCCCGCGCAGGCTGGGCCGGCGCGGAGAGCAATTAAGGCAGGAGGTGCATTGCACAATGAGTACTGGAAAGGCAGAAGGCTCCGCCACTGCGGTCTACGTTATTTCCGTGGCCGCCGAGCTTTCCGGGATGCACGCCCAAACCCTGCGCACCTATGACCGCATGGGTTTGGTTTCCCCGGCCCGCACCCGGGGTGGCGGCCGCCGTTATTCGGATCGCGATATTGAATTGCTCCGCAAGATTCAGGCGCTGTCGCAAGACGATGGCGTCAATCTCGCCGGCATCAAATCCATTATCGAGCTAACCGAAGAACGCGATCGGCTCGAAGCCGAACGCGATGCGCTTGCCGATGAAGTCCGTGCCCTCCGCGACCAACTCGCCGCCGGGCAGCGCTCCGGATCGCAGCACCCCCAAGCCCAGGGGCAGCACACCCGCGGCGCACAAGGCCCGCAAGGTCCACAAGGCCCACAAGGCTCGCAGGTCCCGGTGCGCTCCCAACGCAGCGGCGAGCTCGTCCACGTTCCGCGGTCTACCTCTGTGGTGATGTGGAGCCCGCGCACCGCGCGCGATCGCAAACGCAATCGCCGAAACAACGGCGGCTAAACCGGCTAAACCGGCTAAACCGCCTAATTCGTCCTGCGGACGAGAAACCTCAACTTAAACCCTCCATACCTTTCACGGCGTAGCGCCCGCACAGGTATGGAGGGTTTATCTCTGCCCAAAAGTCCCTCACCCTGGCAATGCCACACCCGCATAACCGGACTTTGGCCTGTGAAGAAATGTTAATTCCCCACCCCTATTTTGTGCGAGATGCGAAAAATTGCATTACTATGGCCGGAAAGCAGGTGAGGTACACCACAGTAGAGCGCCTGCAGTGGTCCGAGCCATAACCGGCAAGGGCCATACCTGGCAAGAGCCACAGTCAGAATTTCTACACGAGAGGACACCACCATCATGACTTTGTACGCAGCGCCCGGAACCGAAGGGGCTATCGTTAACTACCGCGACCGCTATGACAACTACATTGGCGGTAAGTGGGTCCCGCCAGTCGATGGCGAATACATGGACAACATCAGCCCCGTGACCGGTGAAGTATTTTGTCAGGTGGCCCGCGGCAAGGAAGCCGATGTCAATGCGGCCATCGACGCCGCGGAAAAGGCGTTTGCTACCTTTGGCAAGACCACGCCAGCAGAGCGCGCGCTCTTGCTGCACCGCATCGCGGACCGGATTGAAGAAAACCTCGAAAAGATCGCTGTGGCGGAGACCTGGGAAAACGGCAAGGCCGTCCGCGAGACCTTGGCCGCCGATATCCCGCTGGCCGTTGACCACTTCCGCTACTTCGCGGGCGCCATCCGTGCACAGGAGGGCCGCCTGTCCCAGATCAGCGAAGACACCGTGGCCTACCACTACCACGAGCCGCTCGGCGTTGTCGGCCAAATCATCCCGTGGAACTTCCCGCTGCTCATGGCCTCCTGGAAGATTGCACCGGCCCTAGCCGCTGGTAACTGCATCGTGCTGAAGCCCGCGGAGCAAACGCCAGCTTCCATCCTCTTGCTCATGGACATCATCGGCGACCTCCTCCCAGACGGGGTCCTCAATATCGTCAACGGCGTGGGCGAGGAAGCTGGTGCGGCATTGTCGGGATCGGATCGCATCGCCAAGATCGCGTTCACCGGCTCCACCCCAGTGGGCAAGCTCATCAATAAGGCCGCCGCGGACAAGGTCATCCCGGTCACCCTGGAACTCGGCGGTAAGTCGCCGTCCATCTTTTTCAAAGACATCATGGATGAAGATGACTCCTACCTGGAAAAGTGCGTCGAGGGATTCGTCATGTTTGCACTCAACCAGGGCGAAGTCTGCACCTGCCCATCGCGCGCCCTGGTCCATGAGGATATTGCCGATAAGTTCTTGGAGCTCGCCATCGAACGCGTCAAGAAGATCAAGATCGGCCACCCGTTGGATACCGAAACCATGATGGGCGCCCAGGCCTCCCAGGAACAGATGGACAAGATTACCGAATACCTCAAGATCGGCCCAGAAGAAGGCGCGGAAACGCTCACCGGCGGCCACGTGAACAAGGTAGAAGGCCTCGAAAACGGCTACTACATCGAGCCCACGGTCTTTAAGGGCAGCAATGAGATGCGCATCTTCCAGGAGGAAATCTTCGGGCCAGTGCTGTCTGTGGCGACCTTCAAGGATTACGACGAGGCCATCGAGATCGCAAATACCACCAACTTCGGCCTCGGCGCCGGCGTGTGGTCGCGCCAGCAAAACATCTGCTACCGCGCCGGGCGCGATATTCAGGCCGGCCGCGTGTGGGTCAACCACTACCACGACTACCCAGCACACAGCGCCTTCGGCGGCTACAAGGAATCCGGCTTGGGCCGCGAGAATCACTTGATGATGCTCGGCCACTACCAGGAAACCAAGAACATGCTGGTCTCGTACTCCGACGCCCCCGCAGGACTCTTCTAAACCCACAGCCTGCTTTAATCCGCCCTCGATTCCCCGGAAGCCACCGTGCCCAACCCGCGCAGGAACTGCGGATTTTCCCAATAAGACCCGTGGTCCCCGGGCAGGCCATCCGCTCCGGGGAGGGGAGTGGCGCCAAAGGACTGGGTGGTGGGATCTGGGCCATGGATTCCGCTGAGTGGCCCCGTCGCGATGGCTATGGGGTCATTGTCATTGGTTGCCGCCCACACGGTGCCGTGCAGCTCGCGAGCATGCTGGGCGCTGGTGCCGGGGCTGCCCACGAGCACGATATCGGAGGCGATTTCTTCTTCGCGCGCCGCGTATCCGGTTACGACGGAGCCATAGGAATAGCCCACCACCGTTCGCTTCGCGTCTGGATACCGCTTGCCGATGCCCCGCTGAAACCGCACCAGCTCCTGCCCCGCCGCCCGCGCGGGATCGGCATGCACGGCGCGCGGCAAACTCGACGGGGCCTGATAGCCCAACCACACGGCGGCAGGACCACCGCTCGCCTTAGCGATATTGCGGCCGCGGTCCACGGCGCGCTGCCAGGTGGTGGGATCGGAGGAATGTACGCCTTCAACAAACGTGGTCACAGACGCTGGTTCCGTGCGAAAACCCTCCGGATCCACCAGCGCCACCAGTCGGCCGGGGCTGGTTTCGACGATGCGCATATCGGGGTTATCCGCGGCCAGCTGCGCCACGCGGTCGCTGGCTTGGGCGAGGTTGATCTCGTGGATGGTATCGAGGGGGAGATCGGCAAAATCCTCGAGCCGCCGCGGCGGTTCCACCCCGGCGGGCGTGCAGAGGGCGTCGATTTCTTGGGAGCAGAGCCAATCGAGGGCATCGCCAAGCGCACGTACCTCCCGCAGTAGCACGCCGCCGGCCAGTGCGGCGGGCCCAGAAAACTCATCGACCTTGCCCAAAAAGGAAATGATCCGCGCCTCCACCCCCTCGCGCCAGGCCTGCAGGTCCGCGTGCCGGTCAAGCACCTCGATGACCTGCTCCATCTGCCCAAGGGGGCTACTCAGCCACTCGGTCGCCTCCGCTAACCCGGATCGCGCCGCCACGCCCGCGGGCCCACCCAGCGATAGCGAGTGCCAATCGTGGTGCGAGTCCACATAGTGAGTGTGCAGGCCAGAGCGATCCGCGGCGAGCTGCGCGGCGCTGTGGCGCAGGGCAGTCGATAAATTCATCGCGCCCTCCTCAAGCTCGCAGCGAGCGAGGAATCGAGCGCGCCGCTGCGGTCCAGGAAGACGTGGAGGCTGCGCAGGCGCTCGGAAACGGTGGCATCGCTAAGCTGCTGCGTCTCAGACCACTGCGCCACCGCGCGCTGCAGGGCGGCAGACGTCCGGGAAGCCACGCTTAAGCGTGCCCCCGGCATAGCCGCCGCCGGCCGCGCCCTCAACGTGCGTACATGTGCGGGAAGGTATTCAGGAATATCTACATAACTCATGGCCTTAAGCGTGGCCGCTGCGGGCTGTGGCCGCGAGGGCAAAACCGCCAACCTGTGGATAACTAGGTGACGCTGCACTAAGTTGGGATTTATGAAAGTAGCAGCAGTGCAATTGACCTCCACCGGCAGCATCGAGGAAAACCAAGAACTCGCCCTGGATAAAATCCGCGAGGCCGCGGTGGCGGGCGCGCGCCTTATCGTGCTGCCCGAGGCCACCTCGCAGAACTTCCGCTCGGGCCGCCTGGACGAGCAGGCGCAGAACCTCGAAGGTCCGTTCGCCACCGCGATTCAGGAAGCGGCGGAGGAATTGGAGGTCACCGTCGTCGTCGGCATGTTCTGCCCAGCCGATACCATCGAGCGTGAGGACAAGACCATCAACCGCGTATCCAATACCGCGCTCGTCGCAGGCCCGGGCGTGCTGGGTGGCTACGAGAAAATCCACACCTACGATGCCTTTGACTACCGCGAATCCGATACGGTGCAGCCTGGGGAATCCTTGGTGACCTTCGACGTCGATGACCTCACCGTCGGCGTCGTGGTCTGCTACGATATCCGTTTCCCAGAGCAGTTCAAGGACTTGGCGCGCGAGGGCGCGCAGCTCATCGTCGTGCCCACCAGCTGGGCGGATGGCCCCGGCAAGCTAGAGCAGTGGCGCCTGCTCACGGCCGCGCGGGCGCTGGATTCCACCAGCTATATCCTCGCCGCGGGCCAATCCCGCCCAGGCGGCAACGCTGAGGCCGGGTCCCCCTCGGGCCCGACCGGCATCGGGCACTCCACCATCGTCGATCCCAACGGCGTGCGCGTGGCCGAGGCCGGCTACGAAGACGAAATCCTCTACGCCGATATCGACCCGCAAGAAGTAGCGAAGACGCGCCGCTCCCTGCCGGTGCTAGAACTTAACGACTAAGACTGCGCCGCATAATCCTCCGGCAGCCACTCCCGGTCGCGGCCCCAGCTGTGGCTTAAGATCCACTGCTTGCCGATGCCCCTTTTCTCCAACCCCCTCCTTCCTTCCGCTACCTCCTCGGCGCTGCCGAAGAGGGCGAAGTAGGTGGGTGTGCCTGTGGATAACTCGACCTCGTTGACTACTACATCGGTCGGGTCGGGGGAGAGGGTGTGGGTGGCGGCATCGGCAAGCGGCCGTGCCCCCAGCAACCACGGGTCGTTTTCCTGCCGGATGATGCGGCGCAGGCTGAGATCGGGGTAGAGGGCCGCAAGATTCTGCTGGAAATGCGTGTCATAGTGCGCGCCGGGGCTATCCGCAACGGCAAAAACCTGCAGGGCCAGGTTCTTCGCGAGGCCCTCCTCGCCCGCATCCGCGGCCTGGCGGGCCGCCAGCGCCAAGCACCGCGCCGCCGCCCAGCCCGTGCCATAGGCCACGATGACCAACCTGCCGCCGCGCAACGCGCGCAGGTCCTGCCAGATGGACCCGGTGGGCCGGCCCAAAGTCCACCAATCACCCGGCTTGGTATGCGCAAGCGACCGCGAAGCCTCGCCCACCGCGGCGACGTGGAAGACCAGCTGGCCGGTGGCATCGCTTGGCTGTGCGGGGGTGAGCATGCGCCATTGGCCGGGAAGGTACTGGGTGGTGACGGGGAAATACTGCCCCGGCTCAAAGGCTGCGGGCATTCCCGCCTCGACGCGAATGATCGCGGTTTCACGCGTCGGCCGATCCACCGCGACCACCTGCCCCGAATACGCCGGCGCCTCCCCAGCCAGGTCCGCCTCGCGCGCCGCAGTGGCCATCTCCGCGCAGACCTCGTGGATGACGGCACAAGCGAAGTCGTATTGGTACCGCGTCAGCGCCAATACCCGCAGGCCTTTGATGAGCGCCTCCTCGAACCGCGCGTACACCTCGGCCGGGAAGCCGTGCCTGCGGTGATCGCGGCCGAGCTGCGCAATCTTCTCCCGGACGCCCTCGGACAGCGCAGCCCCAACCCCGGATCCAACCCCCGTGCCGGCCTTGCTGGGCTCCGCATGTTCAATCACCCACGCCAATGCGTGCACCATGGACCGGTGGGTGTCCTGCATAGAAAGGGAAAAGACCTGCCGCGCCTCCGGCACCATGAGGAAAAACTGCTCATGCACCGCATCGCGGTAGTCGTCTGCATACTTCCGGAAGTGCTCGCCCAATTCCCACATGTTTTCCCATCCTAGTGTGCTTGCCTGCCTTTTAGCGTGCGCATTTTCGTCCCCGCGCTATAGGTCCAGCACCTTGATAACCTCGCGCGCCGCCATGCGACCCGCCCGCGTCGCTCCCACCGTCGAGGCGGTCGACCCATAGCCGGCGAGGAAAACCCGCGGGTTCGCGACAGGCGAGACCTCGTTGCGCATGACAATCCCGCCCTTGCGTGAGCGCAATCGCAACGGTGCCAGGTGGTCCAGCACCGGGCGGAAACCGGTATTCCAAAAGATGACGTCCACCGCCAAGTGCGTGCCCGCCGGATACGGCTGCCATGCCGCCACGCTTTCCGATGCCCCCGCCACCTCACTGCTCACATCAGTTCTGCCGCCGGCCGCCGTCTCGCCGTCTGTCACCGTCGAGTGGTCCGCCGCAGCGTCACCCCTCGCGGCGGCCCCGCCGCTCGCAGACCCGCTAAACCGCACGCCGGTCGCGTCAATGGCATTGAACATGCCGCGCGAGACCAGAACGCCGCGCTCGACCGCATCCAGGTATTCCTGCCAGGGCGGAATCCCGGTGGTCGAGACCACCGAGGCTGGAGGATTTCCGCTAAAGACCCGCTCGCGGACCTTCTTTTCCACATCCAAGCCCCACTGCTTATCAAACTCCGTATCCGTAAAATCCGGTGCTCGCCGCGTGGCCCAAGTGGTTTGCGCGATGCCTTCAAGCTCCAATAAGAACTGCACCGCGGATAGCCCACCGCCAACGACCAACACGTGCTGGCCTGCAAAATCCTCCGACGCCGAATAATCCTTAGTGTGCAGTTGGCGCCCGCCGAAACTGCCGATGCCCGGAATATAAGGAATATACGGCCTATCCCACGTGCCAGTGGCGTTAACGATGGTGTCCGCGGAAAACTGCTCGCCGGACTCCAGCGTCACGAGAAACGCGCTGCGCGCTGCATCCTCCCCGCGCAGTTCTGCTGCGCCTCTCGGCTCGGGCTCGCCATGAGCAGCGTGCACGCCGCGCGCGCCGGGCTCTCCGGGCAGGGCGCGGACGCTGCGGACGCGCGCCGGGCGGTAGGGTCGCAGTTGGAACTTGTCCTCGTAGGCGCCGTAGTAGTCGGCGACTACGTGGGAGGCGGGGGAGGAGGCATCGGCAAGCGGGGCGGGCATGCCCGGCAGGCTCGCGATGTTGTGGGCCTTGCCCAGCGTCAGGGAATCCCAGCGGTGACGCCAGGCGCCGCCGGGGGCGGGGTTGGCATCGATAAGCAGAAAGTCTTGGGCGGGGATAAGGCCGCGGGAGGTGAGCTGCTGGGCCGTTGCCAAGCCTGCCTGGCCCCCGCCGATGATGATGCTGAGGTAGTGCTCCACCGTGCCATTGTAACGGGGGTGAAAAATCCGCCGTATGTTGTGGCTCACTACATGATAGGTAATGTACTTTTTATCTGCGCGCTCGCTACTCGTGAGCAGCCTGCCATAACTGCACAGCTAGAAAGGATTCCCATGGAAGATTTTTCCGCTTATACGCTCATGCTGGACGTGGGTTGGATTTCCTTACTCATGGTCATCGGCAATATTTTGCGCCACCAAGTGAAGTTTATCTTCCAGGACTTATTGCTGCCTGCCCCCATTACCGCCGGCCTGCTTGGCCTGCTGGTCGGGCCCAACGTGCTGGGCTGGATCAACTTCTCCGATAACCTCGGCGACTACACCTCCATCCTCATCGCCGTGGTCTTTGCCTCGATGGCGTATTCCATGGAGGTTGGCGGCAACATGGGCAAGGGCGCGCGCAATATGTGGGGCTATTCCACCATGATGTTTACCGGCCAGTGGGGCCTTTTCATCGTGCTGGGCCTGCTCTTCTTCGCCCCGGTCTTTGATACCCCGAACTGGTTCGGCATGATGCTGCCGGTTGGATTTACCGGTGGCTTCGGCACGGCCGCCGCTGTGGGTGGCGCGCTGGAGGGCGTTGGCGCCGAGGCGGCAGCGTCTCTGGGCTTTACCTCCGCGACCGTCGGCACGCTGGCCGCAATTATCGGCGGTGTCATCGCTGGTAACTGGGGCATCCGCAAGGGCAAGGTGTCCTACGTTCCCAAGGAGCTGCCGGAGGAGATTCGCCGCGGCTACATCAAGAACCTGGATGATCGCCCCTCCCTCGGCCGCGCGACCACCAACCCTTCTTCCATCGAGCCGCTCGCGCTGCACTTCGGCTTCATCATTCTCACGGTCATGACGGCGTACGGCGTCAATAAGGGCATCTCCAGCATTTGGGAAAATGTTTCCATCCCGCTCTTTGCGATGTCCATGGTTATCGGCCTCATCTTTCGCGCCATCATGAACTTCGCCGGCGCCGAGGACTACCTGGATAAGGATTCCGTATCCTCCATCTCCGGTGCCGCTACCGATTACCTCATCGCCTTCGGTGTGGCCGCCATTGTTCCTGCCGCTATCGCCTCCTACTGGCAGGCACTGCTCGTTCTGTTCATTCTGGGCACCATCTTCTGTACCTTCTTCTTGATGTGGTTCCCCGCCGAGTTCTTTGGCGAGCGCTGGATCGAGCGCGGCATCTTCGGCTGGGGCTGGGCGACGGCCACCGTGGCTACCGGCATCGCCGTGCTCAAGATCGTCGACCCGAAGCTGAAGTCCGGCACGCTGTCCGAATACGGCATGGCCTACATCGGCTTCGGCCCGTTCGAGATTTCGTGGACCATCATTGCACCAATGGCGGTGATGTACGGGTTTACCGGCGCGTTCGGTGCCGTTTCGCTGGCCATTTCCATCGGCGTGTACCTGACGTTCAAATTCATGGGCTTGCTCCCGCCGCGCGGCACGATTTTCAAAGAGGGCATCGGCCACGTGGGTCAGAAACAAGAAACCTAGCCCTCACATATCTACTCTGCGCAAGCCGGGCTCCCACATTTTTGGTGTGGCGGCCCGGCTTTGTTGTGCCGCCAATTCGCTTGCTTGCCGATGCCCCCTTAACCCCCACCTCGATTGCACCGTGCACCCCCACTCCTAGGCCGGCCGGACTTCGGTAGGGCTGTTGTGACAGCGCGGCGTGCTCACTCCTATGCCGACAGGACTTGGGTAGGGCTGTTGCGGCATTGCGGCAGAGCTGAGGAGCATAGCGTGGGAAGTTGAGCCAGGTGGACTCAAAAAATTTGAGTTGAGTGGAATAGGCTCAACTTTATGTGCGTTATACCTAGTGAATCCTTAAAATGGACGAATAAATCTTAGAAGGAGAAACGTACACATGAGTTCTTTTAACCCCACCACCAAAACACAAGAGGCTCTGCAGGAAGCCCTGCAGACCGCTTCCGCGAATGGCAACCCGGATATCCGCCCGGCGCACCTGCTGGCGGCCATCCTTGGGCAGGAAGGCGGCATTGCCGCGCCAGTGCTCAAGGCCACCGGCGTTGACCCGGATACCGTGCTGAAAGAAGCGCGCGAGCTGGTTAACTCTTATCCCAGCGCCGAGGGCGCCAATATGTCCAACCCGCAATTCAACCGGGATGGCCTGAATGTACTGACCAAGTCGCAGGAATTGGCGGGCGAGCTTGGCGATGAGTTCGTGTCCACCGAAGTCCTCCTCGCCGCCATCGCCGGTTCGAAGACCGACGCCGCCGAGTTGCTGACCGGTCGCGGCGCAACCTACGACGCCATCAAGGGCGCCTTCCCCTCCGTGCGCGGGGCCGCCAAGGTGACCTCGGAGAACCCGGAAGACCAATTCCAGGCCCTGGAAAAGTACGCCACCGACCTCACCGCGCGGGCGCGCGAGGGCAAGATCGACCCGGTCATCGGGCGCGATCAGGAAATCCGGCGCGTCGTCCAGGTGCTCTCGCGCAGGACGAAGAACAATCCGGTGCTGATTGGTGAACCGGGCGTCGGCAAGACTGCGATCGTTGAGGGCCTGGCCCGCCGCATCGTGGCTGGCGACGTCCCTGAGTCCCTGAAGGGCAAGACGCTTATCAGCCTAGATCTCGGTTCCATGGTCGCCGGCGCCAAGTTCCGCGGCGAGTTCGAAGAGCGCCTCAAGGCTGTGCTGGATGAAATCAAGCAATCTGAGGGCGAAATCATTACCTTCATCGATGAGTTGCACACCATCGTCGGCGCCGGCGCCACCGGCGAAGGCTCCATGGATGCCGGCAACATGATTAAGCCCATGCTGGCCCGCGGCGAGCTGCGCCTCGTCGGTGCAACCACGCTGGATGAGTACCGCAAGTACATCGAAAAGGACGCCGCCCTCGAGCGCCGTTTCCAGCAGGTCTATGCTGCAGAGCCGTCCGTGGAAGACACCATCGGTATCCTGCGCGGGCTCAAGGAGCGCTACGAGGTGCACCACGGCGTGCGCATCATGGACTCTGCCTTGGTGTCTGCGGCGGAGCTATCGAACCGTTACATCACCAACCGCTTCCTGCCGGACAAGGCCATCGACCTAGTCGATGAAGCCGGCTCCCGCCTGCGCATGGAAATCGACTCCTCGCCGCAGGAAATCGATGAGCTCGAGCGCATCGTTCGCCGCATGGAGATCGAGGAGCTCGCGCTGAAGAAGGAATCCGACGCCGCCTCCAAGGACCGCCTGGCCGCCCTGCAAGGCGAGCTCGCGGACCAGCGCGAAAAGCTCGGCGAGCTCAAGGCGCGCTGGGCCAACGAGAAGAAGGCCATCGATGACGTGCAGGATATTAAGGAAGAGCTCGACGATCTCCGCCGCCAAGCAGAAATTGCCGAGCGCGACGGCGACCTCGCCCTAGCCTCCGAGATCAACTACGGCAAGATCCCGCCGCTGGAAAAGGACCTGGCAGCAGCCGAGGAAAAGGCCGCCGCCCAGCGCAATACCATGCTGGATGAGGAGGTCAGCCCGGATACCATCGCGGAGGTCGTCTCCGCGTGGACCGGCATTCCCGCCGGCAAGATGCTGCAGGGCGAGACCGAGAAGCTGCTGAACATGGAATCGGTGTTGGGCAAGAGGGTTGTCGGCCAGCGCGAGGCCGTGACCGCTGTTTCCGATGCCGTGCGCCGCTCCCGCGCGGGCGTGGCTGACCCCAACCGCCCGACCGGATCCTTCCTCTTCCTCGGCCCCACCGGCGTGGGTAAGACGGAGCTGGCTAAGGCGCTGGCGGACTTCCTCTTCGACGATGAATCCGCCATGGTGCGCATCGATATGTCCGAGTACGGCGAGAAGCACTCCGTTTCCCGGCTCGTCGGTGCCCCTCCGGGATACGTCGGCCACGAAGCCGGCGGCCAGCTCACCGAGGCCGTGCGGCGTCGGCCTTATACGCTCGTGCTTTTCGACGAAGTGGAAAAGGCCCACCCCGACGTCTTCGACGTCCTCCTCCAGGTCCTGGATGAGGGGCGGCTTACCGATGGCCAGGGTCGCACCGTCGACTTCCGCAATACCGTCATCATCCTAACGTCCAACCTGGGCGCCGGCGGTACGAAGGACGAGACGATGGAGGCCGTGAAGAGGGCGTTTAAGCCGGAGTTCATCAACCGCCTCGATGACGTGGTGATGTTCGAGCCGCTGTCGGAGGAACTGCTGCGCGGCATCGTGGACATCCAACTGCGCGGTCTCACCGAACGCCTGGAGGCCCGCCGCCTGACGCTGCAGGTATCCGATTCCGCCAAGTCCTGGTTGGCCGACCGCGGCTATGACCCCGCCTACGGCGCCCGTCCGCTGCGCCGGACCATCCAGCAGGCTATCGGTGACAAGCTGGCGAAGAAGCTTTTGGCCGGTGATATTGCCGATGGCGATACCGTCCACGTCGACGTCGCCGATGGCGGCGCGGAGCTGGACATTTCCGCTCGCTAAATTACCGGGCGAAAAATAATGCTCATGCCTTTAGACTGGAAGGCATGAGCATTTTAGTTTCCCCGCAGGAACTCAAAGAATCCATCTACCACGGCGATCGTTTCACTCTTCTCGGCACCCACTGGCACCCCAAGACGGGCCAGAGCTTCATCGACTTTGCGTCCCAGCACATCCCCACCGCACTTTTCGGTGATACCGGTGCGGCCTTCGTCGGCCTTCCCGGCTCGCGCAATGGCCGCAACCCGCTTCCGGACGAAGACAAGCTGCAAGCCTGGATCCGTTCTTGGGGCCTGCAGGAAGACCGCCCCGTGGTGGTCTATGACGAGGGCCGCGGGCTTTTTGCCGGCCGCGCGTGGTGGACGCTGCGCTGGGCCGGCCTAACTGATGTGCGCATCCTCGATGGCGGCCTGGAAAACTGGCTCGCGAACGGTTACCAAACCCTCACGGGTCCGGGCAATATCGCGGTCGGCTCGAAATTCGAGGTCACTCCCGGCCAGCTGCCTACCGCCACGATTGAAGACGTCCGCGAGCACGATGGCGTGCTCATCGATACCCGCTCGAGTAACCGCTTCGCCGGCCGCCGCGAGAACCTAGATTTGAAGGCGGGCCACATCCCCGGTGCGGTCAATGTTCCCGAGCGCCTCTTCCACAACGATGGGGTGCGCACGTTGAAGTCGCCGGATGAAATCCGTGAAGTGCTGGCCGCTGCCGGATTGACTCAAGAAAACACCAAGGATGCAATCATCTATTCCGGTTCGGGCAACCACTCCGCTCTTGCACTCGCGGCGATGGAGAACGCAGGATTTACCGGCCTGCGCCACTACATCGGCGGCTGGTCGCAGTGGTCGGCAGACCCGACCAACCCGGTAGAACGCGGGGATAGGACTTCGGTTAACGATTAATTCCAATTAATCGCTCCGACTCCGACTGGTACCGGCACCGTGGGGTGCCGGTACCTATTATTATCAGGAGATGATGGCTTCTTTACTCCTGATTTTCGCACTCGTGCTCGGCATCGCCGGTGGCTTTTTGCTGTACTACGATCGCACGCAGCGCGCAGCCGATGCCCAGCGAGACACCGCATCCCAGCACGACCCGAAAGACTGGGACACCCGGGAAGACCAGGATGCGCCTTCCCACGCAAGCCCCGAAACTGAAGAGGGCGCGGAAGACACCACAGGCTCCGAAGCAGTGACAGATCCTGAGAGCGAAGGCGGTACTGAGGCCCACCCCGGTTTCGTGGCGAAATACTCGCCGTTTCCCGATGTTGAATCCGATTCTTCCTCCGCAGTCTCTTCAGGCCGTCACCATCGCACTGCAGACGATTCAGACCGCAGCGATGACGACAAGGGCAGCGGTGACGACAAGATAAGTAAAGACAAAGCCAACGCCGATAGAGGCAGAGCCGAAACCCGCGCCAGCGAGACTGAGGCTCTTTCTGACAATGACGTTGTAAAAGGTAGCGCCAACACTGCAGGCAACACTGAAAAGACGTCGGAAATTGGCGCAGATTCTGACGTTAACCAGGATGCGGACTCGGACGCAGAAACGGAATCGGGTGGGGATGACTCCCCCGAAGAGGCAGTCCAGGAGGGAGCTGAAGAGCAATCGGAAGGGCACGCTAAGTCCAAGCCGGTAGGGCGGCCGCGGCCGCTAATCCCTGGCACCATTCGTCGGGAGCGCAAGAACTGGGCGGAAACCCGGGGCTTTGAGTACATGAAGTCGGACCAGTATCTTGTCGATGAATGGACGAGGGGAGTGGCCTCCTCCGGCGCCGCGCCGAAAGATATCGTTGCCGGCAACGTGTACGGCCACGAAATGCTGCTGATGGATATTGACGGCGTCAATGTGATGGCGATGCGGACGGGAGCGGCATCGGATGTGGTCATTGATTTCCAGCGCTTCGGCAGCCAGGAGGCCGAGATGTCCGAGGACCTGTTGATGGCCATGAGCATCGAAGGGTTTGATGTATATTCCTCCGATCGCGGCGTGGCGGAGCGGATGGTGGACGAGCGCGTGCGAATTGCGTTGCAGCGCATGCCGGAGGTGGTGTCGGCGCTGTGGCTGGAAACCGAGTGGGTTTTGGCACAAACCACCAAGCATTCGCGCACCGCGGATTGGGAGGCAATGCTCCCGCCCTTGGCTTTACTTGCCGATGCTTCCCGCGTTCTCCCACCCCGGTCCTCCTCCGTGCATACCATCCACCTTGAGGACTTGGACCCGGCCAGGGAGATTCCCGCTGCGCCTGTGGTCGACGCGGTGGGTGGAACAGCGGCGGCGGGGCAGCCGGAGTTTTCCCGGCCGGTCATTCAACGGCCGGAGGAACCGTTGGATATGCCCTCGCGCACGTATTCTGAGACCCGCGGCCCAGTTGAGCACACGGCGATTGGGGCGGACGAAGTCGATGCCATTGCCGATGGCAATGAACGCCCCACCCCCGACTCGGGCACCGCCCGCCTGCCGCGCCAGCAATTCGGGGAGGCTTCCATCTTCGACGACGCTTCCGATGATGCTTTTGGTGACGGCCTCGGTGACGCGGACAAAAATGCGGCCAAAGACTCGTCCACCGGCTCAACCAGA
Source organism: Corynebacterium sp. ACRPS (assembly GCF_022346005.1). Lineage (GTDB taxonomy): Bacteria > Actinomycetota > Actinomycetes > Mycobacteriales > Mycobacteriaceae > Corynebacterium. The sequence continues at coordinate 12,884 of NZ_JAKRMY010000020.1, read as the reverse complement.
AATTCTTCTCGAGGCAGCTCCCAAGATGCCAGTGGCACGGCCGCTGCACGGGAGAAAGAGGATACAGACCGTCATGACGATTCCGGGTCGCAGCAGGGAGAGTAGCCTAGAATGTTGCGTTGGCCCACATAGCCAGGACTTTCCTCATATGCTGAAAACTCTAAAGAAACTCTAGAAAAAGGAGCAATGCGATGACTGAAGTGCACCTGCAAGAAGACAAGAAGAAGCGTCTCGCGGAACTGGTCAAGGAGCTTGCCGTGGTGCATGGCAAGGTGACTTTGTCCTCGGGCAAAGAGGCTGATTACTACGTTGATTTGCGGCGTGCGACCTTGCACCACGAAGCCTCCCGCCTCATCGGATCCTTGCTCCGCGAGCTCACCGCCGATTGGGATTTCGCGGCCGTGGGAGGACTGACCCTTGGTGCGGATCCGGTAGCGACCTCCATCATGCATGCCGAGGGCCGCGATATCGACGCCTTCGTCGTGCGCAAGGAAGCTAAAAAGCACGGCATGCAGCGCCGCATCGAGGGCGCGGATGTGACCGGAAAGAAGGTGCTGGTGGTCGAGGACACCACCACGACCGGCAACTCGCCACTCACGGCAGTCGCCGCATTGCGCGAGGCTGGAGCAGAGGTGGTCGGTGTGGCTACCGTCGTTGACCGCGCTACCGGCGCCGAGGACGTCATCTCGGCCGAGGGCCTTGAGTACCGTTCTTTGCTTGGCTTGGGTGACCTTGGACTCGCGTAACGAGATGGACCAGGAAAGCCAGGAGGCGCCCGCCGGGCAGGCCGAGAGTTCTGCGCAACCAGAGCAGCAGGAGCAGCGAGAGCAGCAAGAACAGCCCGAGGAGGCGAAGGGTCCCACCGAATGGAACGAGGGCCGCCACGGCGTGGGGCCCTGGGAAGGTCCCTGGCCGGAAGGCACGGAGGCGGACAAATACGATCCGGAGCTGCTGCGCGAGGGCGACCGGCGCAATGTCGTCGACGCGTATCGGTATTGGCGGAGGGAGGCGATTAAGGGGGATATCGATAAGCGGCGGCACAGCCTGCATATCGCCATCGAGAACTTTGAAAATGACGCCAATATCGGCACCGTCGTGCGCACCGCCAACGCCTTTGCCGTCGATACCGTCCACATTGTGGGGCGGCGCCGGTGGAACCGCCGCGGTGCCATGGTGACAGATAGGTATCAGCATCTGCGGCATCATGAGAGCGTCGATAAGCTCATTGCCTGGGCAGCCGAGGAAGACCTGACGGTCGTGGCCATTGATAACACCCCCGGTTGCGTGCCCCTCGAAACCGCCGAACTGCCGGAACGCAGCTTGCTGCTATTCGGGCAAGAAGGCCCCGGCGTCAGCGCCGCCGCGCAAGATGCCGCCCTGATGACCTGCTCCATCGCGCAATTTGGCTCTACGCGGTCCATCAACGCGGGCGTGGCCGCGGGCATCGCCATGCATACTTGGATCCGGCAGCACGCCGATCTGAACAATTCCTGGTAAGAGATCGTTACACTAACTGTAATAAACCTTGCTACTGGAGTGATAAAGAAATCGTGGAAGAAAAGTGGGCCCACCGCGCCGAACTCGCGGAAACCGCCATTGATGAGCGCCATGCGCATTCCGTATGGGGCCTGCCGCGAACCAACCTCGCCATCGTCAGCTGGCCGCCCACCACGAAAGAAAAGCTCCTCGTGCACTGGCACTACTGGTGGCAGGCGCACTACCTCGATTGCCTCGTCGATGCGGCGGAGCGGAAGAATACTAAGGCCCGCCGCCAGCGCATCCTTGACACCATGCGCGGGATTCGCATGCGGAATCTTGCGCAGCTGACCAAGAATAAGTACTTCGATGACAAAGCCTGGCTCGCCCTCGCTTTCGGGCGCGTGGGCGAGGTAAAGAAGATGAAATCGCCCAAGGCGTTGGCGTCTTTGCAGGGCAATATCACCGAAGGCCTCGATGACTCGCTGGGGATATTGCCGTGGCGGGACGGAGAGAACTTCATGAATGTGCCGGCCAATGGGCCCGGTGCCATCATGCTCGCGCGGATGGGCGATATCACCGCGGCCCGCCGCATCGTTGACTGGGTCTACGACAACTTGGTCAATGAAGATGGCTTCATTATGGACGGCGTGCGCATGCGCATGGACGGCCCCGAAATTGTCAAACAAGTCCACCCGTACTGCCAAGGCGTGATGTTGGGGGCATGCCTGGAGATTGTGTTGGCGATGCGGGAGGAGTCGAGCATCGGCAAGCTGGAGCAGATCGACAGCGTCTACGAGGCCGAACTGGCATCCGAGATGATGAGCTACATCATTAAGATTCGGGGCTTGGTGCAGGCTATTGCTTCCGGGATGGCGACTCCCTCCGGCGTCGTGGATTGGGAGACCGGTGATGGTGATGGCGGCCTGTTTAAGGGCATTCTGATGCGCTATCTTGCCGATGTTGCCGTGCGGTTGCCCGGGGACTCGCCCGCGAACCGGGCCACCAAGAAGCTGGCGACCCGGATGGTTGTGGCGTCTGCCGAATCCGTGTGGGAGCACCGGCTTGAGGTTGATGGCCTGCCAATTTTTGGCTCTGACTGGACTGCCGATGCCCGCCTTCCACACAACTACGGCTTCGGGCACACGACCGTGAGTGAAAAGATGGGAATCATTCGCGTGGATGAGCGCGACCTTTCCGTGCAGCTATCTGGTTGGATGCTTCTGGAGGCGTGTGCTCGGGTGGCTCGTGACCTGCATAAAACATCGGGTCGCGATTAACCGCGTTTAACCGTGCTGTTAAACACCTTGCGCGGGGTTTGTCGTGTGGGGGCGCGTCATTTTTGAGAGTTGGGTAGTAAACACAGGAAATGTCACACCAATTTTGCGGCGGGATTCCGGAAATGTGGGCATAATTGGGTGTTGGAACGTGTTTGACCGCAATCCCACTTAAGGATGGAATTTCATGCCAATTGCAACCCCCGAGGCGTATAACCAGATGCTGGACACCGCGAAGCAGAACGGCTTCGCATTTCCAGCCATCAACTGCACCTCGTCTGAAACGATCAACGCAGCACTGAAGGGCTTTGCCGAGGCAGAGTCTGACGGCATCATCCAATTCTCCACCGGTGGCGCAGAGTTCGGCTCTGGCCTCGCGGTCAAGAACAAGGTTAAAGGTGCTCAGGCCCTAGCCGCTTTCGCGCACGAGGCAGCGAAGCACTACGGCGTCAATATCGCCCTGCACACCGACCACTGCCAGAAGGAAGTTCTGGACGATTACGTTCGTCCGCTGATGGCCATCTCCCAGGAGCGCGTCGACCGCGGCGAGAACCCGCTTTTCCAGTCCCACATGTGGGATGGCTCTGCTATTCCGATCGATGAAAACTTGGTCATCGCCCAGGAGCTTCTGGAAAAGGCGAAGAAGGCACACATCATTCTCGAGGCAGAGATTGGTGTTGTCGGCGGTGAAGAAGACGGTGTCGAGGCCAAGGCCGGCGATAACCTGTACACGACTCCGGAAGACTTTGAAAAGACCATCGATGCCCTGGGCACCGGCGAGAAGGGCCGCTACCTGTTGGCCGCTACCTTCGGTAACGTGCACGGCGTCTACAAGCCGGGCAACGTGAAGCTGCGCCCCGAGGTCCTGCTGGAGGGCCAGAAGGTTGCGCAGAAGAAGCTCGGCCTGAGCGAGGGCGAACACGCCTTTGACTTCGTCTTCCACGGCGGTTCCGGTTCCGAGAAGAAAAAGATCGAAGAGGCGCTGCGCTACGGCGTCATCAAGATGAACGTGGACACCGATACCCAGTACGCGTTTACCAACCCAGTGGCTCGCCACATGATGGAAAACTACGACGGCGTGTTCAAAATTGACGGCGAGGTAGGCAACAAGAAGGTCTACGACCCACGCTCCTACCTGAAGAAGGCAGAGCAGGGGATGTCCGAGCGCGTCATCGAGGCATGTCAGGACCTCCACTCCGTGGGTAAGACCACGGCCAAGTAGGACGAGTCCCAATTAGCTTCATGTTGAGCTGAAGCCTAAGGCGCGACCGCACTGTAGGCACGACGAAGTAGCCGCTTCCCCCTGTGTGGGAGGCGGCTTTTCCTATTTCTGGTCCGATCTCTGGACCTAACGCTGGGCCCATCTGTGGGGCGCGGGGATGCGGCGGGGCTTTGCCGGACATGAGACAGAGCAGGCAAGTATGCCAGATTAGCCAGACAAGCTATGCCGGCCCGACCAGCTATGCCAGCGAGATTGGGCAGAAATATAGGCTGGCAAAGCCAGGTGGAGACGGCAGGCCCAGCGACCCGAGTGGACTAGACGGACCAGACGGACTGGGTGGGGTGAGGATTAGCCGTAACTCCTTGTTGGTCGTGGTGAATGGGCGGGTGAGGGGATGAACCGCGGGTTACCGCTCCACGGCGGGATCCAAGCGATGCGGCCCTTGATGCGAACCATGCGCCCGCGTGCGGTGGGTCGGGAATCATCATCTTGGTTCACCGCATTGTGATGGGCACAGAGCGTTACGAGGTTTTCTTGGTTCGTGGGGCCGCCGGCGGCCCAGGCGGTGAGGTGGTGGACTTGGGCGTCATCGGCAGGCGTGGAGCAGCCGGGCCAAGCGCAAATAGGATGTTCCGCGCGGGCTAGCATGCGCTGCTTCCAGCTGGCCATGCGTTCGGTGCGATACAGGTTTACCGCGCCGTGCTCGGGGTGAACCAAGCTGACGTAACCACGTTGGGCGAGGGTGCGGGCAACGAGCTGGGCGCCGGACATGCGCGCGCCGTTGGAAAGCTGAAGCATGATGTCATCGCCCTGGCCAGCAGTGATGTGATCTAGTTGGTCGAGGGTAATGATCACGTTGGTATGGACCGCGGGGAGCGCGCCGGGATTGCCCTCGAGGATGACCTGCTTGGCTGCCGCAAGCGGGTTTTCCTTATCCACGGAAGCGAGAACGCCCTTGATATCTGCGATATCCGTGGGGTCCGCGGTGATGGAGATGGTGTGGGGGCCATTGGGGCGTCGGGTGTAGCGGACGCCGTGGGAGGGCCGCTTGGCGGGGTTGAGCTGCTTGAGGCGCTTTTTCGCGATCGCCGGAATCAGGTGGGCTTCCGCGCGGCAGAGCTCCAGGCGGAGATCCCAACTGCGGTTGGTGTCTTTCACGCGGTGGGCGAAAGACTCGATGCTTTCAAGCACAGCGAGGTCGTGGCCGCGTGAACGAGCTGCCTCGCAGGCGAGGCGCTGCTTGCGGCTATTGGAGGTGCGGCCGAAATAGGTGTGTTGCAGGCGGGCGAGTTGCGCGGCGAGGAGCTGGCTGGCGCCGGCCTCGATGAGCTGCTGTTCGGAGCATCCCTGAAACTCGGCGACGAGGTCCACACCGCGACGGCAAAGTTGCAAAAATTCTGTGTTCACGGCTCCTGACCGTAAAAGCGGCACGGGTACGCGGCAATGGGGGAACAAAGCGAAACGGCGAATCTGTGGAATTCTTGCGCTGCGGGGGTCGCTGTCGCGCAGATATAGCGGGGTTATCCACAACCTGGCGCGGGCCGGGATGCGGGTATTCGGGGGCGGTGGTATGGAGCGGTCTTCTATGCTGGAGGTCATGTCGGAAGCGAAACAAAGAGTCTCAACGAGGCAAATGCTGCGGGTGGTGGACCGCTCAGTATTATCGCGTCTGCAACGCATCCGCTCGCGCTTCGTTTATATAATCCAGGCCACCGTCGGTGCCGCATTGGCGTATTGGGTGGCTAGCTCTCTCTTTGGGCATCCGCAGCCGTTCTTCGCGCCCATCTCGGCAGTCATCATTCTGGGGCTTTCGGGCGGGGACAGGATGAAAAAGGCAGTGGAGATGTCGCTGGGCGGCATCGTCGGTGTAGCCGTGGGCGATTTGCTCTTCCAAGTGGTGGGGCAGGGCCCGTTCCAGATCCTGTTCATCGTGGGAGCCGGCCTGGTGGTGGGGTCCTTTATTACGAAATCGCCGCTGGTGTCCAACCAGATTGTTTTTGGTTCCATCCTTATCGCCACGATTTTTCCGCCGACCGAGGGGCCAGGTGGCCTGCACCGGGCCATCGACGCGATGATTGGTTCCGGCATTGGGCTTATCACGATTGCACTGATCCCGAATTCGCCGTTGAAGGAAGCAAGGCGCGAGGTGTCGAAGGTGCTGCGGATTGCATCGAGCATTCTCAATGACGTCACGCATGGCATCCGCGATACCAATCCTGAGATTATTCGCGATGCCCGCGATGCGGTGCGCGGCACGCAAAATGACGTGAATACGCTGTTGAGTGCGGCGCAATCGGGGAGGGAGGCATCGGAAGTATCGCCGCTTTTGTGGACCTCGCGCAGGAGCATTCGGTCCCTAGAGCGCATCTTGTTGCCGGTAGATAATGCGGTGCGTGGGGTGCGGGTCTTATCGCGCCGCGCGCTCGTGCTTACTGAAGACGGCGATACCGTGTCCGAGAAGCAGTTAGAGCTCTTGGAAGAACTATCAGAAATTATCCTCGCGGTGGGAGAGCTCTACGGCAGGCAAAAGCGGGACCACGATGAGGCGATAGAGATACCCGAGCTGGTGCAGCGGCTGCGCTACGTGGGCGGTCAAGCAGGCATGGATCTTATCGAAGAAGACGCGACGCTTTCTGCGTATACGATTCTCGCGCAGACGAGATCCATTGTTGTGGACATGCTGATGGTGTGCGGACTCTCGCGCGAGTCTGCCGTCGCGCACCTAGTTCCTACCTCTACGCACCCGGCGTTCCCGCCAGAGGTGTGGGAACGCAAAGATAAGCAGAAGGGGCAGAATTAGCAGGACCCCGCCCGCATATCCGCCGAGCGGGGCGCCGGTGCGGGGGCAGCGCTAAGAGCCAAGGGAAGTCGGCGTTAGCTGTGAAGAGTGGACTAGGGGCGTGCGATTTGGAGGTCGCGCAGGTGGCGGTAGAAGGTGACGCGGGTGAGGGGGCGTTTGTGGGGGATGGCATCGACAAGCACGCGCAGCTGGGGGCCGCCTGCCTGGACCGCGCGGCCGGTGTGGACGGAATCCGGGTCGAGGCGGCCGGGTTTGCGCAGCAAGGAACGCAGGCGACCTTCGGGCTCGACGGGCGATGTCGCGCGGGCCGCTAGGATGCCCGGAGCATCGGTCATGGGGACCAGCCGCGCGCCAAAAGTGCCGCGACCGGAGGCGGCGAGGGTGTCATCATCGATGATGATTCCACCGGTAAACGGGCCATTGGACCAATCCGAGATGGTCGCGGAGCCGGCGACGGCCTGGCCGGAATCGTTGCGGATGAGCGGCACCGGGCGAACCGGGGCGGTGCGGGCGAGCTCAAGGGCCTCCTGCGGCGCGGCGGGAAGGCCCCAATTGGCGGCGGCGGCCGACTCGCCCGTGGGGATGAACGCGACCTCGGCCCACAGGTTATCGGCGCGCATGAGCCGGGTGATGACGGCGTTCAGCGCCGAGTCCGAGCCCGCGACGACGATGCGCAGGCGGTCCTCCAAGTACGGCTCCTGCGGGGCGGCGGCAGGGGCGCCGAGGTGGCGGACATCGGGCTGCGCGGCGATCTCGTCCAGCGAAGGCGTGGGATCGTGGGGGAGGAGATCGGTGGCGGCGGCATCGATAAGCGCGAGCTCCTTGCGGGAAGGAACGGCCGAAAGGTCAAAAGCCTCTGCGGGCAAGTCAATGTCCGAGGCACCGCAGCGGAGGAACAAAAAACGCATGTACATCATGCTACGTGGGCTAATCCGGCCAGAAAAGTGTAAGGTAAATGCGTATTTTGGCTTCAATAATGAGGAAGTGACTTAAAAGATGGCAGCGATCGTCATTGTCGGCGCCCAATGGGGCGACGAAGGCAAGGGCAAGGCTACCGATATACTTGGCGGGAAAGTTGACTACGTAGTCAAGCCGAACGGCGGCAATAACGCCGGGCACACCGTCGTGGTCGGCGGTGAAAAATACGAGCTGAAGCTCCTGCCCGCCGGGATTCTTTCTGAAAACGCCACCCCGGTGCTGGGCAACGGCGTGGTGATTAACCTTGAGGCGCTCTTTGATGAGATTGATGGCCTCGAGGCACGAGGGGCGAATGCCTCCCGCCTGAAGATTTCCGCGAACGCGCACCTCGTGGCGCCGTACCACCAGACCCTCGACCGCGTGCAGGAACGCTTTTTGGGCAAGCGCGCCATCGGTACCACCGGCCGCGGCATTGGGCCGACCTACGCTGATAAGGTCGCGCGCATTGGTATTCGCGTGCAAGATATCTTCGACGAATCCATCCTGCGGCAGAAGGTGGAGTCCGCGCTGGAGATCAAGAACCAGATGCTGGTGAAGATGTACAATCGTAAGGCCATCGAGGCAGAGCAGATTGTGGAGTACTTCCTGAGCTATCGCGAGCGCCTGCGCCCCATGGTTATTGACGCGGAGCTTGAGCTCAACCAAGCGCTTGCCAATGGTCAGAACGTGCTCATGGAGGGCGGCCAGGCCACCATGTTGGACGTCGACCACGGTACCTATCCGTTTGTGACTTCCTCGAATCCGACTGCGGGTGGGGCATCGGTTGGCTCTGGCATTGGGCCGACGAGGATTAAGACCTCGCTGGGCATTATCAAGGCCTATACCACCCGCGTGGGCGCCGGACCGTTCCCTACCGAGCTGTTTGATAAGTGGGGCGAGTACCTGCAGACCACCGGCGGCGAGGTCGGCGTGAACACCGGCCGCACACGCCGCTGCGGTTGGTACGATTCCGTGATTGCTCGTTACGCTACGCGCGTAAACGGGTTTACGGATTACTTCTTGACCAAGCTCGATGTGCTGACCGGTATTGGGGAAATCCCTATCTGCGTGGCTTATGACGTCGACGGCAAGCGTTATGACGAGATGCCGGTTACCCAGTCTGAGTTCCACCACGCCGAGCCGATTTTTGAAACCATGCCGGCGTGGGACGAGGACATATCCGAGTGCGCCACCTTCGAGGAGCTTCCGCAGAAGGCACAGGATTATGTGCTGCGCCTTGAAGAGCTGTCCGGCTGCCGCATCTCTTATATCGGTGTCGGACCTGGCCGCGACCAAACCATCGTGCGCCACGATGTCATGGAAGACCAGTAATGGACGTATTTGCGGTGATGAGCTCGGCCTAGCCGCGAGCTCATAAAAGTAAGAAGGGGCGAGGTACCTTGCTGAGGTACCTCGCCCCTTCTTTAGGATTCCGCGGGGCGCTCCCCGAGGCTATGACCGTTCAGCTTTAGTAAGCGGCGGTCAGGTTGTCGTAGCCGTTGATCTTGAGTGCTTCCAGCACGCGGTCCACGGCTGCCTGGTCAGTATCCGGGTTATAGGTGTCTGGGAAGGTCAGGTGTGCGCTGTGGCTGTCCTTGAAGTCGATGTTCATGAACTCGTGGCCCAGCTCGTCAGTAGCGAGCGCGAGTTCGCGCTGCACAGCCAACTTACCGCTCTGCAGGATAGGTGCAGAATAGTCCTGGTCTCCGTTGATTACATCTTCCTTGTCACCGGTGATATGGCCCTTTTCGGCGTGAGCGCCGGGCTCATCGGACTGGTCGGTGGACTGCTCAACGTCAGCGGTCTGGGTTACCTCTGGCTCAGCAAGCTGGTCCTGGGCGTCAACTGGGCCGGTGCTGCCAGTTAGCGGTAGTACAGCAGCGATGGCGCTAGCAATAAAAGAAGGAATAGACATTTCCGATCCTTTCTGGGTTAGTGTCTGAAACCGATAAAAATACTAGCACCGTAAAAGGCGAGTAACTATATGGAATTCAACTTGTTGATTCGTTCATTAAAATTTGTTTTAGAAGCTATTGACGGAAAAAATGCTTTAGTCCAATATGTGGCATTAGACCCGCATTATTCGTCTTGAAGTGTGACATTCGCTATTAAGTTTAACCGGAGTGCAATATAGTACAACGCCGGTGGGTGCGAGGGGTGCACTGGAGGTTGACGCTAATAAAAGCTGACATTTGATGGGATTTAGCTCATTAAAGTGGCTTAAGCCAAAGTAGCGTCCATTTCCTGTCAAACTTTAGAAAAGCAGACTGTAACTTTGGTTTATCCCCCATTTTAGTGGACGCTTCAATTACTGCACGACTTCTATTTACAGTGCAATTTTGCGCGAAGTATGCACGTTTTCCTGTGACGTTTGACACTTCTTGAAAGCATTTCCTTAAATGCAAATAATTTTCTTAATCAGTGCCTACAGGGGAGTTATACATAACTGAATAATGTCTGAAGGTAAGTTGAATCGAACATGTGGTCGCCATTGTTTGCGGTCTTTCATTTTGGGAGTTCAGGTGATTGAAGGCTCGTATTGCGTAAAACCAATGTTTGTGACTGTTTAAAAAGTGTACCGACATTTAGTGGGGTGCAAGACTGAGTTCAGAAAATGCTGGTAACAGCGTCAATGGAAATGGTAAATCTACTAAAAGCTGTAAGTTATCTATTAACCTATAGTATTCTGGAGTGAAGTTCACCTTCGAATAAAGGTTTATTTATGACGGTTTTAATTGCCAGCTTCCGTTTATCGGTAAACCGGAATTGGCATAGTAAATTCGTTGACGTATCACTTGGATAAGTTTGAAATAATTCTCTTTGAACGCATGGACTGGTACTCTCCTAAAGGCACAAACGGTGGCGATCGTAGCGGTTAGTGAACAGGGATCGTCTATCGTGTGTTCAAGTTTCACATTTAGGTTCTACACAGCTGAAGTTCGAGTTGTGTAGATGCGAATTGTAAGAAGATGTCCTTTTAAAGGGGAGAAGATGAGCGGAGTGCGCGATTTATCCCGGAGAAAGTGGACTGTATTAACCGCAATCTTTGCTGCATTTGCGGTTATTGCTGCTATGGTCACTGTTCCCTGGAATCAAGCAAATGCTGAGGAAAGTAATCCTACAGATTTTGAGCCAAATGTAAGTTTGGGAGATGTAAACAAGATTATGCCCAAAGGAGTAGATACTTCTTGGGGGCCACTTGTTTGGGCAGGAACGCCGCCAGAGGGTGCTGGTAAAGGAAACCCGAACAACAACGTGGGATGGGGCTGGTGTATCGAACCATTCGCCCAAATCCCACTGCAAACAAATCGGGTATATGCGAAGGAAAACGCAGAAAGGCTTGAAATCTCACCCGAATACAGGGATGGTGTGATCAATCTTGCACGGAAATTGAAGGATGCAGCGAAGCGGAAGGATAGTAAGGCTGCTGCAAACTACTCCGTGTATTTAGCAGCTTTAATTGCTGAGAAGGACACATCACGGGCTATAGCTGCCGCTACTATTACTGGCCGAGACCCATCTTACGGTGCGCTTGATCCAGGTCAGCCTACATACCCTAGCTTTACGGGAAGCCACGAGGAATTTACGGAACTGACTGGGTATCGAATTGTAGACGACTATGACCCGCCAAAATTCGAAAAAGATCCATCCGTGCAGATTCCGGAACAGCCTGAAGATGCTTATATCACGATTGTTCGTCCTCACGATGATAAAGGTAGGGTCGATAAAACACGCAGGGACCAGCCTGTGATGCCGCCGGATCAGCCTGGTCTACCTGATACCGAGGGGGACGAGCCGGAGGAATCCACGACTCCCGAGCAGCCTTCCGAGGAAGAAACCACGGAAGATGAGCCTACGGAGGAAGAGAGCACTCCGAACTCCACGGAAGAGCAGCCTTCCGATGAGGAGACCTCGACAGAGGAGACCACTTCCTCTGAGGAACCTTCGACGTACCAAACCACTACTCAGCCAAGCACTGAGCCTAGCGAATCGACTCCAACTACTAGTGCATCCGAGAAGAAGTTGCAGCCCAAGATTCGCACCAAGGCAGAGTTTGCCGACGATGCTGACCAGGTTGTTGCTGGTGCCAAGGTGAAGGATACGGTTCACTATGAGGACCTGGTCCCGAACAAGAAATACACCCTTGAGGCTGAGCTGAAGGATAAGGCTGGAGACCACCAGGTCGTCGGCAAGGGCAAGAAGACCTTTACTCCAGAAAAGTCCTCCGGCGACGTGGACGTGGAGATCACTGTTGACAGCGGTCTTAAGAAGCCCATTGACGCGGCAGTTGCTTTTGAAACCTTGACCTCTACTGAGGTTGATGCGGAAGGAAAGTCCAACTCTGACTCTGACAAGAAGAATGTCATCGCAGAGCACAAGGACCTGAGCGACGAGGCGCAGACTGTAAATACCACCTGGAACCCAGAGATTTCCACCAAGGCGAAGCTTGCCAAGGGTGAATCGGTTGAGTCCGGCGCTAAGGTAACCGATACCGTTAAGTACAAGGATTTGGTCCCAGGGAAGCAATACACCCTGAATGCGGAATTGGTTAATAAGGCAGACGAGTCTGTAATTGGTAAGGGTGAGACGACCTTTACTCCGGAGAAGTCTGCTGGCAACGTTGACGTGGAAATCACTGTTGATAGTGATGTGACGGAGCCGGTTGAGGCTGCGGTTGCCTTTGAGGAATTGACCTCTACTGAGGTTGACGCCGAGGGCGAGGGCACTCCGGATGCTGAGAAGCCAAATAAGGTTGCTGAGCACAAGGACATTAACGACGAAGACCAGACCGTAAACACTAAGAAGGACAACCAGCCTTCGGAGTCGTCTTCGTCGGAGACTTCAACGACTAGCTCGAAGCCAAGCGCCTCGGAGTCCAAGAGCTCTGAACCATCGACGGAGAGCAGTTCGGAATCTGAAACCTCGGAGCCGTCGGACTCGGAGACGTCCACTTCGAAGACTACGACCAGCACTGAGCCTTCGAGCACGACTTCTTCGGAAAAGCCGGAAGAGCCTGCTGATACTTCGGCAAAGCCGGAGATTTCGACGAATGCTGATTTTGCTCAGGGTTCGCATGAGGTTGTTGCTGGTGCTGAGATTGTTGATGAGGTCAGCTATGAGGGCTTGGTTCCTGGTAAGGAATACACGCTGC
>NZ_JAKRMY010000001.1 GCF_022346005.1 Corynebacterium sp. ACRPS | reverse complement strand
ACGCGTACACACTGCGTGGGCCGTCCACTAAAGAGTGCCTAAAAACTACCCCCGGTACCCGATATCCGCACCGGTCGGTACTCGATACCGCCCTACCGGTACTAAATAGCGTCGCGCGTCAGGAGAGACCTGTTCAGTAATAAATTTCTTGGAATCTTGAACAAATTATTCTAAATGAGGAACTTTGTGGGGCGTGATGACGTTGATCTCCATGAGAAAGATGATTCGTACATCACTGAGAAAGGACAACCGTGCGTTCAAGCAATCCGGTTATGACCTCGCTGACTGAAACTAACCAGCAGCAGAACCCCGGCTACGCGAGCGAAGCCCCTCGCCCCATGACCGTGGATGACGTCGTCACCAAGACGGGCATCACCCTCGGCGTTATTATCGTGGCCGCTGCTATCAACTTCTACCTAGGCACCATGAACCCAGGCACCGCGATGATGCTTATGCTGGTCGGCGGCATCGGCGGATTCATCACCGTACTGGTGGCCTCCTTTGGTCGTAAGTGGGGTTCCCCGGCTGCGACCCTCATCTATGCGGTATTCGAAGGCCTTTTCGTTGGTGGATTCTCCTTCGTCTTCGCTAACAGCACCATCGGTGGTTCTAATGGCATGGCGCTGATCGGCCAGGCAATCGTTGGCACCATCGGCGTGTTCATCGGCATGCTCATTGTCTACAAGACCGGTGCAGTAAAGGTCACTCCAAAGTTCACTAAGATTTTGGTCGGCCTCATTGCAGGTGTCGCGGTAATGGCTCTCGCTAACTTCTTGGGCGCCATCTTCTTCGACTTCAACCCGCTGCGCGATGGTGGCCCCCTCGCCATCATCTTCTCCTTGGTCTGCATTGTCTTGGCTGCTCTGTCCTTCCTGACCGACTTTGACCAAGCAGACCGCCTTATCCGTGCCGGCGCTCCTGCCAAGCAGGCATGGGGCGTAGCCCTTGGCTTGGCCGTGACCTTGGTCTGGCTCTACACCGAAATCCTTCGCCTGTTGAGCTACGTTCAGCGCAACTAAGCCTCTCTACGCTTTCGGCCCGCACTTCGGTGCGGGCCATTTTTGTGTTTTCCTTTGGCTTACGGGCGTGTAATTATTGGGGTAATTCAGGGGGTATTAAGCCGTTCTTTAGGTTTTAAGCGGGTAGGAGCGGGCTTTCAGGTCAAAGACAGTCAATGAGCAGTTAATTTCACCATTTGAAAAGATTTAAATGTGGCGAATGAGGATAATGAGATAGTTAAATATTGACTAATTTGCGCTCTCAACGAGAAATTCTTGCACGATTCATGCATGCTATGTGGCGGGAACGGGAAACCGGAAGGTAGAGAGTTCTCTCCTCTATTTTCTTCTCGTTCCAGCTCGTCTAAAAGGAGTAACCGAAGGATTGTTGTGAAACGTCAGGCAACCGTAGCAGCGCTGGTAGTCAGCTCGGTCACGCTGAGTGGCTGCGCTGCGGAAGTCGGCTCGAAGAGCGCATCAGAAGATGCCGCGATGACGGCAGAAACTGATGGCACTAGTTCGGTCGATGGCGCGGGTAATGCCAACGGGAGCCAGGGGGATGATGTGGAAGACAATCCGGGGGATTCGGAACACCCCGAAGGCGAGCACTCGAGGGCCGGCGCCGGTCTTCGGGGGGAGACCGGCGCCACGGGAGATGAGGATTCCGGGGCACTACCGCCACCGGGAGAATTTGATCCTGCTGATCCAGATTTCGAGCTATTCGATCCATGTACGGAAATTCCGCCGGACAGGCTGGAGGAAATTGGTTTAGAACCACGAATACTCGATTATCGAAAAGAGCCGGGGCACTATTTTTGCAATTTTGCATCGAATGGGAGGAATTTTTCTGAAAGCATTCTAGTCTCTGCAGCTAGCGATTCAACTGCTATTGATGGGCTAGAGTTAAATGAAGATCTTCGACAAAAAGATGAAACAGCAGATATCGAAGGTATTCACCTATTTAACTCTGAGCTTTTTAAAGATTCCCAGTGTAATGGATATCTTTCTACCAGCCGAGGAACGATTACCGTCGGCATAAATGATGTCACACCACAGTCAAGTGCAATGAAGAGATGTCAATTGGTTGCTGAACTCATTACTAATCTCAAACAATAGTCGTGTTTTGGGGGAAACATGCTTGTTAGTGTCAAAAATCTACAACGAAATACCAGCATAATATCTGATCTATACCGTCGAGCTCAGTCACTAAAGGACCGAGTAAATAGCCCTCTTAATTCGGGCTTTTCGAATGTGTCGGGAATTGATCACGTAGGGGGTGTGCACGAAAGGACACTTACCACCGACCCGGGGTCGGCTAAAGGGACGCTCCTGGACTATGCCTCGCAAGTCGAATGGTTGTCGCAGGCTCTTGCCCGAGAAGCTCGAGGCTTTGAAGCCCAAGAAACTGCAAATAGTAGGGCGATGGATATCGCTGATGCGGGTGGTGAGATTGGCGTTGAATCAATGCCGATTATGGATCAGCCGGAGCCGGGGTATAGCCCCTTCGCCTTTACTCCTCCGGTAGTTAACGTCGGCACGTCGATTACCAAGTTGGCAACGGACTTGATGTCCACGCAGATTTGGAGTGTGTCTGAAGCTAATGCGCGTTGGGCGTCGTTAGGTTCTGAGGTTCGGGAGATCGTGAGCGGTCTTGAAGAAGCCGCAGGCTCCTTGGAAAGTGAGAATGACAGCGAAACCACGTCGCGGGCGGCGGCGAAGATTAGGGAAGTGGCAGCCTCCGGGAAACACTTTGTGGCCAATGCCGCAGCAATGGGAGAAAAGCTTACTGGGTTCCACTCGCGGTTGATGATGATTCAGCCTTCGGCGATGGCCATGGCGATGGATATTATGAAAATCCCTGATCCAGCGAAGCGAAAAATTGCAGAGAAGGCGGCGTTGGCAAAGCTGCAGCCGGATCTCCAGAGGTTTGCCATCGACGCCATGCCTAATCAACATCCGCTGATGGAACAGTCGCCGGCATCCGGAGGCGGCGGCGTAGATGCTGGCTTGTCAGGTGTGGAGGGCGATGGCCAGAAATATAACACCGACAACGTCGTCTGGCCGCGTGCAATTCAGGAAGCTATTGCTCGCGGCGATGTGGGCCCGGGAAACTTCGACGTGGCTAATGGTACGGTCCACGATTTGGAATCCGTCGGCATGACTCCTGAGGAAACTGCCGCGTTCCAGGAGCAATTGCATGCAGATGGCAGAAGGGCGCTTTCTGAGCTAGGCGTGGGCGACGGTATAGATATCAGCGGTCGCGATATCGCAACCAGTGGGGCCTCACTTCCTGGGGCGACGGCATCGCATGGCCACTTAGGATCTATGCCAACGGCAGGTGCCGCTCCCGGTACCTCGGGTATTGGTGCTGGAGCTGGCAGCGGTAGCGGCGGACTCGGTTCTACCGGGATGGGAGCACCGCTTGGTGTTGGACGTGGAACTGGTTCTGGTAACGGAGCCGGATCCGGGGTCGGCACAGGAACCGGTATTGCCGGTGCAGCAGGTGGTCCTGGCGTCGGCGGGCGAACTGGACGTGGAAACACTGGTGCGCTTCGTGGTGGCGGATTCAATTCGCTGGCCGGGCTCGGCAGCGGGGCCATCGGTACGGGCGGAAGGCCTGGTTCTGGGGCAGGTGGAAATATGGGTGCACTCGTAAATTCCGCCCCAGGTTTGGGAGCTGGCGGAACTGCTGCGCGCGGCGGAGTAGGAATGCGCGGCGGTGCCGGTGAGGGTGTCGGCGCCCGCGGCGTGGGAGGCGCGCTTCCTCGGGCCGCAGGTGAAGCTGCTGGCAATAGCAGCGGCGGTAACGGTAGCCGCGGACACCTAGAAAGGGGCGCTGCGCGTGAAGCTGTGGTGCGCGGGGGAGGCGCCGCCAATAGTACCGGTGCTAAAACCGGTGCCGGGAGACCGGCCGCTGGCATGCGCGCCCTTGCGCCGATGATGGGAACGCGGGGTCAGGGAAATGACAAGAACCGGGTGAAGGCGGTAACCACGCAGGTGGAGCGCGATCCGAATAAGCGGGATCTGTTGGGCGAGCCGCCGGCGGTCGTGCCTGGGGTCATCGGCAATTGGGCGCGAGAATCCTAGCCAGTGAATTGTGGAAAGAAAAAGGGCTGAAGGAAATAATCCTTCAGCCCACTTCTTTTATTGCGGCAGTTGCGTCGCGGTGGCCTTTGGCTGCTGCTCAGGTTCCTCGACCCCGTTTTGCAGGCCCTCCGGATCCACTTCGGTCTCGGTGGTGGCAGCAGACGAGGACGTCTCGGCATCCTTCTGCGCCGGTGCTTCGCCGGTAAAGGTCGATGCATTGTCGATCTTGCCGGATTCAGAATCTTGCTGATTCGGCGGGTGGCATGCGGCCAAGGAAAGGCCGGCGGCAAATACTAATCCAGCGGTAGCGAAACGGGAGAATTTCTTCATGGGGATGTGCTCTTTCTCCAGAGTAGTGAAGGCGGTAGTGGGGTAGATGGAGGGAATTAGGACTCGCGCGGGGTGGCAGCCTTGGCGGAATCGTACGGGGCGGCCGACTCGATGGTTACTGAGATGGTCTTACCATTTGGTGCGGAGTACTCGCGGGTTTCACCCTCCTGTGCGCCGATGATGGCGGCGCCCAGCGGGGACTGCTCGGAGTAGGTCTCCAAGTCCTTGTTATCGGTCGCAGCAGCGCGGGTGCCGATGAGGAAGGTTTCCTTATCGTCCTTGTTGCCGTTGTAGTACACGTGAACGACGCTGCCGGTGTAGGCAACGCCCTCCTGCATGGTGCCACGCTCGGTGGTGGAGTTAGCCAGCAGCTCAGAAATCTGCTTGATGCGGGCCTCTTCCTGGTCCTGCATCTCGCGGGCGGCATCGTAGCCGGCGTTTTCTTTCAGGTCGCCCTCTTCGCGGCGCTCATTGATTTCCGCTGCAACCTCAGGGCGGTGATCGATAAGCTCCTGCAGCTCGGTCTCGAGCTTTGCCTTGGTTTCTGGGGTGATGTACTGCTTTTGCTGCTCAGCCATTCTAAAACCTTCCGTGCTGTGGAATAGTGGTCAAAGCCCCGCGATGGTGGCGGGACCGAAGTTAAGTATGCAACCAGGCAAATGCCCAGTTCTAGGCTGTACAAATCCTAGCACATGGAGCTAGCGACTTTCCGCGTAGTCGGGGTTGTCCATATCCAGGTAATCCGGGATATTGCCGGAGCAGCCATAGGCGCCACCGGCGACGGCGCGGGCATTGGTGGGGACATCGACGGCAATGCGATGCGTTTCTTTTCCGCCGGCGGGAACGGCAAATTCGCGGCGGCCTACCTCGGATTTGGAGTAATCGTAGGCCTGCACGATGCAATAGGCGTCTTCATCGGTGTGATTGCGGGTCACATCGACCCAGACGCGCGTGGTGTCATCACTGAGAACCTCCTGGGTGACCATAGAGATCTGAGCATTGACGGATTCTTTTTCCCGAAAATACTGGAAACCGTAATAAAGAAGGGTGACGAGCATGGCGGCGAAAATCAACACCAGCGCCTTATTGGTCCAGCTACCAGAGTTCTTTTGTGATTTATCGCGCGAGCCGTAGCGCGCGGCGGAGCGAGAATTTCCGGCGGAAGTCATAGCCCTACTTTAACCGAGGAGTACCATTTTCCCATTATCTACTAAGATAGTGATCTGTTCTAAAAGCTAGTTTTAAAGGGGATGGATTTTCAGTGAGCGACTTTCGCCTCCTAGCAATCCACGCACACCCGGACGATGAATCCTCTAAGGGTGCTGCGACTACGGCCCGTTACGCTGCAGAAGGTGCGGATGTAATGGTGCTGACCTGCACCGGTGGTGAACGCGGTGACATTATTAACCCGGCTATGGACCGTCCTGGCGTTAAGGAAAACATGGCTGAGGTACGCCGCGAGGAAATGGCTAAGGCAGCCCGCGCGCTTGGGGTCCAACACCAGTGGTTAGGCCACGTTGATTCCGGCCTGCCGGATCCTGAGGAAGGCAAGAGCATGGAAGACCTTTTGCCGGAAGGCTGCTTTGCCCTGATGGGTGATGATGCGGCGGCCCAGGAAATGGTGCGCGTTATTCGCTCGTTCCGCCCGCAGGTCATCATTACCTATGACGAAAATGGCGGCTACCCGCACCCAGACCACCTCATGGTCCACCGAGCATCTATGATTGCGTGGGAAAAAGCCGGTGACCCTGACTACCACCCAGAATTGGGCGAGCCCTGGGAGCCGCTGAAGCTGTACTACTCGCATGGCTTTGTGTACCAGCGCATGAAGATGTTCCACGATCTCCTCCTTGAGGAGGGCAAACCCAGCCCGTATGGTCCTATGCTGGCGCGCTGGGATACGGCTTTTGGCGATATCATGGCTCGCGTTACCACGCAGGTGGAGTGCGCCGATTACTTCCAAAACCGCGACGATGCGCTGCGGGCGCACGCGACGCAGATCGATCCTGCGGGCGCATTCTTGGCCACCTCCGTGGAGGTTCAACAGCGTCTGTGGCCTACAGAAGAGTTTGAATTAGCTAAGACCCGAGTATCGACGTCGCTGCCGGAAAATGATTTATTTGCGGGCATTGAAAAGAACGAGGAGACTTAAAGCATGAGCGTCTATGACTCCCTTTTCTTGGCTGCGCACGATGTCACTGTCCTTGCGCAAGGCACAGAAGGTGCTGAGGGTGGGCCAATGGGGCCCGAGTTTGGCAAAGCCTCGCCCATCGGACTGCTCATCTTGGCCATCTTGGGCGTTGCCGTGCTGGTAGCGGGCTGGAACTTCCACCGCCGCTATTCGCGCTTCCGTCGGCGCACCATGTTCGCTGAAGACCACGGAATCGATCCATTCGACGAAGAAGCAGTGGATGCGGCGCTCAAGGAAGCTGGCCTTTACGATAACCGCAAGAAGTCGATTTTCTAAGCGGCTGGAGTAATCAACGTGACATTTCTCAAGCGGCTGATGTACCCCTTGTATGAAGCACGCCTCGTGCGGCTTATCAAGGGCAGACCGCAGCCGAAGCACGTGGCGATCATGGCTGACGGCAACCGCCGCTGGGCGCGGGAAGCCGGGTTTACAGATATTAGCCACGGCCACCGCCAAGGGGCGAAGAAAATTGGAGAGATGATCGCGTGGTGCCGCGATACCGATATTGAGGTAGTCACCATCTACCTCTTATCCACGGAGAACTTGAAGCGCAGCCAGCAGGAAGTGCAGCTACTTTTTGACATCATCTCTGATGTGGTCACGCATCTGTCCCAGGGAGATCTGGATTGCCAGGTTCGTCTTGTGGGTAACTTAGGGTTGTTGCCCGCGCCGGTAACACAGCGCATGGTCGATGCCGCCGAGGAAACCAAGGATAACCAAGGGGTCATCGTCAATGTGGCTGTGGGCTACGGTGGGCGCCAAGAAATCGTTGATGCCGTTCAGAAGCTGGTGCGCAGCGAGGCTGAAAAGGGCACCAGCGCTGCCGAGATGGCGGACCGAGTCACCGCAGACTCGATCACGGAACACCTATATACCAAGGGCCTGCCGGACCCAGACTTGGTGATCCGCACCTCCGGCGAGCAGCGTCTTTCCGGATTCCTGCTGTGGCAAGCGGCCTATTCAGAAATCTGGTTCACCGATACCTATTGGCCGGCGTTCCGGAAGGTAGATTTCCTGCGCGCGCTGCGTGATTATTCGCAGCGTTCGCGCCGCTTTGGTAAGTAGCGGCTAGATTTTTCGCATGCGGACCTGTTCAACCAGGTGATGCGATCCCTTCTTCAATACCAGCGATGCGCGCACGCGGGTGGGTAGGATATTTTCCACCAAGTTTGGCAGGTTAATGGATTGCCAAATCTCGCGGGCCTGGGCGCGCGCCTGCTCGTCGTTCATATCGGCATAAGCAGCGAAGTGGGCATTGGGCCGGCGGAATTCGGTGTGGCGCAGCGTGAGGAAGCGGTCGATGTACCACTGTTCAATATCGTCCGTGCGGGCGTCGACGTAGACGGAGAAATCAAATAGATCCGCGATGGTTAAGGTGGGGCTGGTCTGGAGGACGTTGAGGCCTTCCAAAATCAAGATATCCGGCTGATTGACCTCTTGATAGCGATCTTTGACGATGTCATAGGTAATATGCGAATACAGCGGCGCTTTGACCACGGGTTTTCCGGATTTGACGTCGGTAACAAAGCGCATAAGTGCACGGCGGTCATAGGATTCGGGGAAACCCTTGCGCTTCATCAGTCCGCGGTCTTTAAGCGTTTGGGTGGGAAAGAGAAACCCGTCCGTGGTCACTAGGTCCACCTTCGGGTGAGAGTCCCATCGCTGTAGGAGCACTTGGAGGAGGCGGGCGGTGGTGGATTTACCCACGGCCACGGAACCGCCCACGCCGATGACGAAGGGCACGTGCGTGGGTGGGTTGCCCAAGAAGGCCTCGGTGGCGGCGGTGAGCTGCTGCCGGGCGGTGACCTGCATGTGGATAAGGCGGGAGAGGGGGAGGTAGACGTCTGCCACCTCGTCCAAATCAATGCGGTCGCCGATGCCGCGTAGCTCTTCTAGCTCGTTTTCTGTCAGCACCTGCGGCATGGATTTGCGGAGTTCACGCCAGGTTTCACGGTCAAAGTCGAGGTAGGGGCTTGAATCCAGGTTGCGCGCCATAACTTAATTGTCGCACGCGGCGATAAGGGAATGAAAAATTTGCCCCCTGTAAGGTAGCCGAAAGGTTATGATATGTAATAGTTCATACTGCTTCCTACCGAGAAGAGGACTAGTCTTTTATGGCTTCTTTTAATACTGACCTGCGCGATCTTGACCCAGATGTTTTCGGTGCTATCCAGGGAGAAATTTCCCGCCAGCGCGAAACCCTGGAAATGATCGCGTCTGAAAACTTCGTGCCGCGCGCCGTCTTGCAGGCACAGGGCTCTGTCCTGACCAATAAGTACGCCGAGGGCTACCCAGGGCGTCGTTACTATGGCGGCTGCGAGCACGTCGACGTCGTTGAGGATCTTGCCCGCGACCGCGCGAAGGCGCTCTTCAACGCGGAATTTGCCAACGTGCAGCCGCACTCCGGCGCGCAGGCTAATGCCGCAGTCCTGTCCAGCATCGCGGAACCGGGCGATAAGATCCTCGGCCTGTCCTTGGCCCACGGTGGACACCTGACCCACGGCATGAAGCTGAACTTCTCCGGCAAGCTTTACGATGTCGCAGCTTATGGCGTGGACCCAGAGACCATGCGCGTGGACATGGATAAGCTGCGCGAGCAGGCACTTAAGGAGAAGCCAAAGGTTATCATCGGCGGTTGGTCCGCTTACCCGCGCACCCTGGATTTCGCGGCCTTCCGCGAAATCGCCGATGAGGTGGGCGCTTACCTGTGGGTTGATATGGCCCACTTCGCGGGCTTGGTTGCCGCGGGCCTGCACCCGAACCCTGTCGAGCACGCCGATATCGTCTCCACCACCGTGCACAAGACCTTGGGCGGTCCGCGCTCCGGCATGATCTTGGCCAAGCAGGAGTACGCAAAGAAGCTGAACTCCAACGTCTTCCCGGGTCAGCAGGGTGGACCGCTGATGCACGCGGTGGCGGCAAAGGCCATTTCCATGAAGATTGCGGCCAGCGAGGAATTCAAGGAGCGGCAGGAGCGCACCCTTGAGGGCGCCCGCATTCTGGCCGATCGCCTCTTGGCAGAAGACACTCAGGCAGCTGGCGTGGACGTTGTGTCCGGCGGCACCGATGTCCACCTCGTCTTGGTCGATCTGCGCAACTCGCAGCTCGATGGTCAGCAGGCAGAAGACCTCCTGCACCAGGTAGGAATCACCGTCAACCGCAATGCGGTCCCGAACGATCCTCGTCCGCCGATGGTCACCTCGGGCCTGCGCATCGGCACCTCCGCCCTGGCCACCCGTGGCCTCGATGCGGAAGCCTTCACCGAGGTTGCCGATGTCATCGGTACCGCCTTGGCGCAGGGCAATAACGCCGATGTCGAGGCACTTCGCCGGCGCGTCGACAAGATCGCGGAGGACTACCCGCTGTATGAGGGCCTCGAGGACTGGAAGCTGGTTTAGTCCTTATCTTCTAAAGCATCCTCTGCGGCGTCCTTGTGAACGTCGTGGCCGCGAGCCTGCGCCAGCGTGGCGCGGGCTTGCTGCAGCCACTCCGGCTGCTTTTCCAAAAGCTCGCTGATTTCCGCGGTGGTCAGCGGCTTATCCATGTCGTTCTTCTTTAGCGCGGTAACGGAAATGCCCAGTTTGTGGGCAACTTCTTGCCGGGGGTGGGGGCCTTCGCGGCGCAGCGTTTGCAGCCACTGCGGGGGATTGTGCTGCAGCTCACGCAGTTCCTCGTGGCTGACCGCGCTATTTTGAAATTCTTCAGGCGCGGCGGGCAGATAGATATTCAGCTTCTTAGCGGCGGTCTGCGCGCGCATCGCGGTACCGGACGGTTGCTGTTGGTTATGTTGTTCACTCACGGTTTAACCGTAGCACTTTCAGTAGACTGTGCTCCATGCTGCGCTTAGCCTTTGTGACCGGTACGGAACCTGGAAAATGGTTTCAGAGATTTCAGGACAATACTGCCCACGGCGGTTTATCCACCGTCGATGCGGATGACAGCATGGCAGAATTGCTCGCAGGTCACGTGGATCTGGCGCTAACGCGCCTGCCGGATCCGCGGGTGGATGACTCTTTCCACGTGGTGCGCCTTTATGAGGAGGCCCCCGGCCTTGCGGTTCCAAAAGACTCGGTCTATGCGGAGGTGGGTGAGGCGCTTGCGCTTGCCGATGTCTCGGATGAGCACCTCAACTACCGCCTCACCGATGCCGGCGAGGTCGATATCGCCGCCGTACGAGAGGCCCTGCAGGTGGTCGCGGCCAATGTGGGCATCGCCATCGCACCGCTGCCGCTATTAAAAATCCTCAGCAAGAAACAGGTGGTTCCGCTCGCGCTCAAGGATAGCGGCGTGCCGGTGACGGAAATTGCCTTGGTTTGGCGGAAGGCGGAGGATGGCGAGGCCATCCAGGACTTTGTGGGCATCGCTAAGGGCCGCACCGCTCGCTCCTCCAGGCAGGAAAAGCCGAAGCGCACCGCCCGTGAAAAAGCTAAAGCCAAACAGTCTCGAAGGATTGTTAAAAATCCGTTACAGAAACAAAAGAAGTGCCCTAAGCAGCGCAAACGACGATGATATGAGGGTTGATCCGCGCTAACCCCGTTGCACACGGTGGCAAGGAAGTGCATTTGGGGTATACCGTTGGCTGCGCTCGCCACAATGGCGGCTTAAACCTACAACGAACTAATTTTTCAGCTGAAAATCGAAAGGTAGATCCAGAAATGCGCAAGATGACTCGTCGTATTGCAGGTGGCTTCGCGGCCGCAACCCTTTCCGTTGCTCTCGTTGCATGCTCGGACGCAGAGGACGCCGCCGATGACGCTAAGGATAGCGCTGGCTCCGTAGCCGCAGACGCCTCGGATGCTGCCGGCTCTGCCGCATCCGATGCCACCGACGCCGCTGGTTCCGCCGCCGAAGAGGCAACCGGCTCCAAGGACGGTGATGCAGAGGGCGCCAAGGGCGAAACCCAGACCATCACCACTGCACATGGCGAAGAAGAAGTTCCCGCTGATCTTGCAGCTGCCATCGAGGAAAAGCAGGCCGAGTGGGGCGACGTGCAGAGCATAGAGTCCTCCGATGAAGGCACCCTGGCTACCTTCGAGGGTGGCAAGTACTTGGCATACTCTGAGGAGACTGGTGCGCAGCCGGTCATCGGCAAGATTGCTGAAACCTGGGTAAACGAGGGCGGACTCGCTTCCTCCGTTGGCCTGCCTACCAAGCCAGAGGCTGACGCAGTCGAGGCGAACGGCTGGACCCAGGAGTTTAGCAACGGCACCATCTCCTGGACTGAGGGTGAAGACGGCACCTTCGCGGCCGATATCAACGCCTAAAAGCTAAAAGTCGGCGCCCTGCCCACGCGGCGCGTCGATTACCTCTCGCCACGATCCCTGCGGCTTTCCCGCAGGGATCTGTCGTTTTCTTAAAGTTCATCTTCCACCCATGTGATTTCAACCTTGGGTGCTTAGGTTGGGTGGCAGCCCCTAAGAGTTCGCAGCACTAGCGGCTCTAGGGGGCAGACAAGGAAGAACAGCTTTCTACCGCTTTACAAAGGAAGATTCCTGCCATCATGACTCGCCCCTCTGTACTTTCTACTGCACTAGGCACCACGGAAAATGACGTCGCTACCAAGACCTACGTGCTTGATACCTCGGTTTTATTATCTGACCCGTGGGCGCTGCGAAAATTTGCCGAACACGAGGTCGTCCTTCCCGTCGTGGTTATCTCTGAATTGGAAGGAAAACGTCATCACCCAGAGCTTGGCTGGTTCGCCCGCCAAGCTCTTCGCTTTTTGGAAGAGCTGCGCGCTACCTATGAGGCGCTCGACCAGCCCGTTCCGGTCAACGTGGACGGCGGTACCTTGCGGGTAGAGCTCAACCACCAAGACCAATCGCTCTTGCCGGCCGCATTCCGCGGGCCGGAAGGAGACCACCGCATCTTGGCCTGCGCCTTGAACCTGGCACACGAAGGCAAGGACACGGTTCTTGTTACCAAGGACGTGCCGCTGCGCGTTAAGGCTGGCGCCGTGGGCGTGCAGGCCGATGAATATCACGCTCAGGACGTCATTTTGACCGGGTACTCCGGTATGGCCACCGCCTATACCACCACGGATGTCATCGATGCCCTCTACAGCGATGGGGAAGTGCTGCTCGATGGGGTCGTCACGGACGATGACACCCCAGTGGAAGACTTGCCGGTGCACTGCGGCATCACCTTGGTCGGCGGCGCGCAATCTGCCCTGGGCCGCATTCTGCCGGACGGGGCGGTGCGCCTGGTGCGCGGCGATCGAAATGCCTTTGGCCTGCAGGGGCGTTCGGCGGAACAGCGCATCGCCCTCGATCTCCTGTTGGATCCGGAAGTCGGCATCGTGTCCATCGGTGGTAGGGCAGGCACCGGCAAATCCGCGCTGGCCTTATGCGCCGGCTTGGAGGCGGTCTTAGAGCGCGGTGAACATCGCCGCATCGTGGTCTTTCGGCCGATGTACGCCGTCGGCGGGCAGTCGCTGGGTTACCTGCCGGGCTCTGAGTCAGAGAAGATGAACCCGTGGGCCCAAGCGGTCTATGACACCTTGGAAGGCTTAGTCTCTGACAACGTGCTGGAGGAGATCCACGAACGCGGGCTCATCGAGGTCCTGCCCCTAACCCATATTCGCGGCCGTTCTTTGCACGATGCCTTCGTTATCGTGGACGAGGCGCAGTCGCTGGAGCGCAATGTTTTGCTTACCGTGCTCTCGCGCTTGGGGGAAGGCTCGCGAGTAGTGCTCACCCATGACGTTGCCCAGCGCGATAACCTGCGGGTGGGCCGCCACGATGGGGTACAGGCGGTCATCGAAAAGCTCAAGGGCCATGAGCTTTTCTCGCACATTACCCTTCAGCGATCGGAGCGCTCTGCCATTGCGGAGCTAGTAACGGATCTATTGGAGGGCAATGATTAAGGGAGAGATGAAAGCGTGTTCGCAGACAGCGAATTTAATCAAATTTATATGGCAAAAATCACCTAAGACCAGTAATAATGGTGCCTATGAGCGAGAACGCCAAGCAGACGTCTGCGGACGAAAAGAAAAAGGATTTCCGTATCCGGCCTTTCACGTCGGCCGATTACCCGCAGATGCGGGAGATCTACGAGCAGGGCCTGCAAACCGGCCATGCCACCTATGAGACCCGTTCCTTGACCTATGAGGAGTTTACGAACTCCAAAATCATGGCTTCGGTGCACGTAGCCGTTGAGGCGGACGATGATTCCAAGGTATTGGGGTGGGTTTCGGCCGCCCCGATTTCATCGCGCACCGTCTTCCACGGCGTGGTGGAGGATTCCATCTACTTGGGATCTGATGCCCAAGGCCGTGGCATCGCCGGGGCCTTGCTCGATTGCCTCATTGAGGTGTGCAAGGATCTGCACAAGTGGGCCATCCACTCCTGGATTTTCCCGGAAAATGAAGGCTCTGCGGGCCTGCACAAGTCCCGCGGCTTTGAAAAGGTCGGCACCTACTCCCACATGGCCAAGATGACCTATGGCGAGTTGGCCGGTCAGTGGCGCGATACCGATGTCTACGAGCTCCTGCTCCCCAAGCCGGAGGAAAAGAACCGCTAAATACACTGTGCCTAGTAACCACGAAGGCCGTAGCGATGCCGAGGGAATTAATAATCTCGGCCGCTACGGCCTTTAGTCGTTTTCTACTTCGCGAGGCCGCCGGGTGGGTAGCCGAGGGCGGACTCGATGGGGGCATCGGCAAGCAGCAGGCTATCGCGCAGCGCATGCAGCTCCCCTAATCGATCGTCTCCTTCAGGCGCTCTTCGCGCAGGGGAAGCAGGACGATCAGGGCGATGATGACGAGCGGGACCATCAGCGCGATGACCGGGGTGAGGCCATCGTTATAGGAATTGAGGATCGCCTGCTCGAGGGGCTCTGGCAGGGAAGAAACCATATCCGGGGTGAGGCTATTGGCATTGCCATTGGCGTTATTAAACTTTTCAGCATAGGCCGCGCCCTCGGGGCCCAGCTGCTGGATGGCCCGCGGCAGGCGGTTGGCCATCTCATCCTGCATGTTGTTGATGAACATGGAACCGACCAGGGAAGCGCCCAGGGCAGAACCGATCTGGCGGAAGAAGTTATTCGCCGCGGTGGCCGTGCCCACCTGAGACAGTGGGAAAGAGTTCTGGACGATGAGCACGAGCACCTGCATGACCATGCCCAGGCCGATGCCGAAGGCGAGGAACTCGAAGCCGAGCTGTGTGAGCGAGGTGTCTACCGAGAGGCGGGACATCCAGAACAGGGCGCCTGCGGTAATGGCTAGGCCGATGAGGGGGTAGATCTTGTAGCGGCCGGTGCGGGCGATGATGAAGCCAACTCCGGTGGAGGTGCCGATAAGGCCAACCATCATTGGAATCATCATCAGGCCAGCGTTGGTGGGCGATAGGGTGTGGACCATCTGCAGGTAGGTGGGCATATAGCCCAGCACGCCGAACATGGCCAGACCCAAGATGACGCCGGACAGGGTGGTTAGGGCCATGTTGCGGTTCTTGAAGAGGCGAACCGGGATGAGCGGCTCGGCAGCGCGCAATTCCACGATGGTGGTAATGATCGCGCCGACGAGGGTGATGGCGCCGAGGGTGAGGATCATGGAGGAATCCCAGTCGTACTCGGTGCCGCCCCAGGTGGTCATGAGGATTAGGGAAGCGGTGGTAATGGCGATGAAGGTGGCGCCGAGCCAGTCAAAGCGCTTCATATCGGCCTGGCCCACGCGCAGGTTGAGCACCAGGATGCAGACCACCATGGCCAGCAGGCCGAGCGGGATATTCATCCACATGCCCCAGCGCCAGCCGGGGCCATCAGTAAACCAGCCGCCCAAGACGGGGCCAAGGACGGAGGACAGGCCGAAGACACCGCCCATAATGCCCATGAACTTGCCACGCTCGCGGGAGGAGGTGACCTCGGCGATGATGGACTGCGAGGAGATCATCATGAACCCGGCGCCGAAGCCTTGCACGGCGCGGGCGATGATGAGCACCGTCATGGAATCGGCGAAACCGCCGATGGCGGAGCCCACGACGAAGACGGC
Source organism: Corynebacterium sp. ACRPS (assembly GCF_022346005.1). Taxonomy (GTDB): domain Bacteria; phylum Actinomycetota; class Actinomycetes; order Mycobacteriales; family Mycobacteriaceae; genus Corynebacterium. The sequence goes on along the minus strand of NZ_JAKRMY010000001.1, from coordinate 241,825 downwards.
GATGCCGCCAATGTAGAGCCACTTGCGGCCCAGCATGTCACCCAGCTTGCCGGAAATCGGCATGGCGATGGTCATGGTGACCAGGAATGCGGAGATGACCCAGCTCATGTGGTCAACGCCGCCAAGCTCACCAACAATCGTTGGCAAAGCGGAAGAGAAAATCATCTGGCCCAGCGAGCTCATCAACATGGTGAGCACCAGCGCAGAGAAGATGAGCCCCAGGTTATCCGCCCGCGACTGGCCCTGCGCAGGAGCCTTTTCGACTGTATCTACCATCGGATTCCTTTCATAACATCATTAATCAAAGTCAGTGAATCATTCAGACGCGAACTCAGGGCGTCGCTGCAATCGCTATCGGGGGCGGCGATGGAAAGCCACAGGGCCTCGCGGACCACACCGGCGATGACCATGGCCTCCGTTGCCGTGGAATGACCCTCCAGGATGCGCAGTTCCGGTTCCCGGTCAAGGCGCTCCTCAATGAGTCCAATAAGCTCGATGGATTTCGCCCGCTTGCGACTAATGGAGGCGGCGGCCGCCTCCGGGTCATTAGCAATGCGCTTGCGTCGCTCCCGAATCGTGGGATTAACGTGATGGCCCTCCATGTGCTGCTCCACCAGGTTAAGGACGAGCTCCATGATGTTGGTGGTGGGCTCGTGGAGGAAATACTCGCGCATTTCCGCGGTGAAGTCAGCGCTTGGTGCCCCGAGCACGGCGGATTCCTTCGAATCGAAATAATTAAAAAATGTGCGCCGAGAAATACCGGCTAGTTCGCAGATCTCTTCAATAGTGACCTCGCCAAAGGAATGCTTATCCACCAGTTCGGTGGCGGCATCCTCAATGCGTAGCCGTGTTTCTAGGCGTTTCTGCTCGCGTAGTGATAGTTCTTCTTGCACAGAATGCAACTTTACACTCGGTGCAAACTTGCACCAAGTGCAAAATGAGTGATTTTGTAGATGTGTACGCTGAATTTATGGCGCAAGTCACGGCATGTGCTTGCCGATGCCCCTTTTCTTTGCGCGCACTTCCCGTACCCGGTCATGTTCCCGGGCATGCAAAACCCCGCTCAGAAGCGATTTCCGAGCGGGGTTGCAGCGCTAAAGGCGGCTGAGGTTAGATATTGTCGCGCTCGCGGTTGGTCATGCTCAATACGTCCAAGCGCTTGTCCAGCTCTTCCTCGGTGAGGTTCTCGCCGTCAACAAAGCCCAAGTCGATTACGGCCTGGCGGACGGTGATCTTCTCATTGAGGGCGTGTTTTGCGGCCTTGGCGGCATTCTCGTAGCCGATGGCGGAGTTCAGCGGGGTCACGATGGAGGTGGAGGACTCCGCGAAGTGCTTCATTCGCTCCTCGTTGGCCTCGATGTGGTCGACGCACTTCTCAGCAAAGACGCGGGCGGAGTTGGCCAGCAGGCGAGCGGACTCGAGCACGTTGCGCGCCATCATCGGGATGAAGACGTTGAGCTCGAACTGTCCCTGCGCGCCGCCGAAGGCAACGGCTGCGTCATTGCCCACAACTTGGCCGGCCACCATGGTAACCGCCTCAGGGATAACCGGGTTGACCTTGCCCGGCATGATGGAGGAACCAGGCTGCAGGTCCTTCAGGTGGATTTCTGCCAGGCCGGTCAGTGGGCCGGAGCCCAGCATACGCAGGTCATTGGCAATCTTGTTGAAGGATACGGCCACCGAGCGCATGGCGCCGGAAAATTCTACGAGGCCGTCGCGGTTAGCCTGTGCCTCGAAGTGGTTTTCTGCTTCCTTCAGGTTCTCAACGCCGGTGAGCTTCTTGAGCTCCTCGGTCACCTTGCCGCCGAAATCAGCGGAGGTATTCAGGCCGGTGCCGGTGGCGGTACCACCGATGGCGAGCTCTCCCAAGCGCGGGAGGGTAGCCTCGATGCGCTCGATGCCGAGCTCCACCTGGCGGGCGTAGCCGCTGAACTCCTGGCCCAAGGTGATTGGGGTGGCGTCCATGAGGTGGGTGCGCCCGGCCTTGACGACGTCCGCGAATTCCTTCGCCTTCTTAGTCAAGGACTCGTGCAGGACCTTTAGGCCCGGAATGAGGTCATTGACAGCCGCTTCCGTAGCCGCCACGTGGGTGGCGGTGGGGAAGGTGTCATTGGAGGACTGGCCCATGTTGACGTCATCGTTCGGGTGAACCTCTACGCCCTGCTTATGCACCAAGGAGGCGATGACCTCGTTGGTGTTCATATTGGAAGAGGTGCCGGAGCCGGTCTGGAATACGTCGATGGGGAAGGCATCGTTGTGCTTGCCATCCGCGATTTCCTGTGCGGCGGCGATAATGGCGTCTGCCTTTTCTGCATCCAGGCTGCCGGAGTCCTTGTTGACCTGTGCGCATGCAGCCTTGAGCAGGCCAAGCGCACGAATCTGCGCATCTTCCAAGCCGCGGCCGGAAATAGGGAAATTGTTTACCGCGCGCTGGGTCTGTGCGCGCCACAGGGCATCAGCGGGAACTTTAACCTCGCCCATAGTGTCATGTTCGGTACGGTATTCGGTCATGAGAATCACCTCGGTTGATTGATTGTGTGCACCTACCCCCAGTATGGCGAAAAGCTAAAAGTCAGTGGGTGAAAAGCCCGAGCCTGCCCCGCCATTTGGGGGTGAGGTTTAGTTCTTGGTGGGGTCCGAGTAGTCCACCACTGAGTATTCCTGCAGTTTAGCCAGCTTGTGGAAGGAATCGACGTAGCGAATGGTGCCGGACTTGGAACGCATGACCAGCGAACGGGTGGAGGCACCATTATTGCGGTAGGAAACACCGCGCAGCATGTCACCATTGGTCACGCCGGTAGCGGCGAAGTAGCAGTTCTTCGACGAAACCAAATCATTGGTGCCCAAGACCTTATCCAAGTCGTGTCCGGCAGCGCGGGCCTTTTCTGCTTCTTCTTCATCCTTCGGCCACAGCTTGCCCTGGATCTCGCCACCCATGCACCGCATGGCGCAGGCGGTGATGATGCCCTCAGGGGTACCTCCAATGCCCATCATTATGTCGATGGAGTTGGAATCCTGGCAGGCGGCGATGGCACCTGCCACATCGCCATCCATAATGAGGCGCACCTTTGCGCCTGCCTCGCGGATCTCCTGGATGAGCTTTTCGTGGCGCGGGCGGTCCAATACCACCACGGTGATATCGGCGGTGCGCAGGCCCTTTGCCTTGGCCACGGACTCGATATTCCATTGCACGGACTGGTTGATATCGATGGATCCGACGGCTTCTGGGCCCACGGCGATCTTTTCCATGTAGAAGACCGCAGATGGGTCATACATGGTGCCGCGCTCTGCGGCGGCGATTACGGAAATGGCATTGGGGCGGCCCTCGGCCATCAATCGCGTGCCATCTACCGGGTCCACAGCAATGTCCATCGCCGCGCCTTCGCCCGTGCCGACCTCTTCACCGTTGAAGAGCATCGGGGCCTCATCCTTTTCGCCCTCACCAATGACGACAACGCCCTTCATCGCCACGGAGTTAATCAGTTTGCGCATGGCATCGACTGCCGCGCCATCGCCCTCATTCTTCATGCCACGACCAACCCAGCGGCCAGAGGCCAAGGCGGCGGCTTCGGTCACGCGCACCAGCTCCATGGCCAAGTTACGGTCGGGCAAATAAGAAGTATTTTCGGACATGTGTAGTGGTTGCCTTCCATGTTTTCTCACCGTGGGGGTAATTCCCACGCGATTAGTGTTCTACTTGTCCTATTCTGGCACTTTTTGGCGTCAATAGGTCCGATTTGGGGCCCCTTTTGCGGGGTTTTTCCTTTCTCTAGGCAGCATTATCGGCGCGAATGTGCGCACGCGGGAGGCATGTGGCACTTTCACGGTGGCTCATGCGATACTAAGGCGCGTGGCTGCAGAACAAAGACCGAAGATTTTCGAAGGCGCTCGCGACATCATTTTGTCCCTTTCCGTAGTGGTGGTCATGATGTTGCTCGTGGTGGGCGCGACGGGGCTTTGCTCGGTGAATCCGGAAACAGAGCAAGGCCCAGTTCAAGAGGTAGACGAGGAGACCTTCCTGGATACGCAGGCTCGCGCCGGTATTGGTGCTATCCGAGATCCCCAGATGCCCGAAGGCTGGCAGGCCAATGCGGCCCGCCGTTCGCAGCTAGGCGGCGACACAGTCACCGTCGTCAGCTGGCTTACCGCGGATGGAAACTACGTGGAATCCACCCAAACCCAGGTTTCTGCAGAAGAGGCGGGCGAAAAATACGACGCTAACTATCGCGGGCTGAACTCAATGCGCGAGGTAGCCGGCCATCAGGTGCGCGTGCTGGCAAGTGACGACGATTCTGTGCGCCGCTTGTGGATCGCCGACTTGGGCGATGCCCGCCTCATCATCTCCGGTGCAGCCCCCGATGAAGAATTCGCCGCCGCCACCGAGGCCTTTATCGAGGCCAAACCTATAAGCGGAAAGTAACCTCGCTGAGCCCCTCGGCGTCCGCTTCCACTGTGATTCCCTCAGTGTCACCGGTGGCTTCGTCCAAGGCAGCGGCATCCAGCCCGCTCAAACGCGTCTTTTCTAGGTAGACGTCCACGCGCTCGCGCTGGGAACGGCGCGGGTAGATGGAGACTTGGACCACTTTGGCATCGGCAAGCAGCAGCACGATGGACCGGGAAAAGTAACTCAATTCCTCTTCTGTGGCCGAAACCTGGGTGCTGGTATGCGCCGGCCCGAAAAATTCCTCTACCAGCGCGCGGGAATCGCCGCCCATGATGGAGCCTGCCGATGCCGATTTGGAGACGAAATCAATCCGCCTTCCCGGGTAACCATAAATCTGCATTACTCTTCACCCTCCTCAGCCTGCTGCTCGCTGTGTTCCGCCTTTTCAAGGGCATCCTCCACCCGCTTGGAGGCGCCATCCAAGTGGGACTCGCACGTGCGAGCAAGCGCCTCGCCGCGCTCCCAGTATTTCAGGGACTCGTCCAGGCCCATTTGGCCGAGCTCTAAAATCTTGACAGTTTCAATGAGCTCATCGCGCGCCTGTTCGTAGCTCAATTCCTCTACGGGAGTAAAGGCATCTTGGCCTGGCTGGCCGGAACCAATGGTTTCATCTGACATCAGCATTCTCCTACTATTTCTGGCTAATCGGCGGCCTGGGAGGCCATGGACACGGCGGTGATGGAACCATCGCCCACGCGAATGCGCAATTGCGCGCCGGGCGGTGATTGCTCATAAGAGCTAACGACCTCCGGATCGCTGCCATCTTTGGGCAAGACCTGGACAATAGAATACCCACGGGCAAGCGTCGCCGAAGGACCTAAAGCAGAAACCCGCGCGCGAAGGGACTCCACGTGCCGGGTCTCACGGTCTAAGAGCACCCGCAGTTCGCGGCGCATGCTCGTGCGCATGCGCTCGACCTCTTCGCGCCGAGCGCGGATTGGCGTCATCGGATCGGCCAGCACTGGGCGCGAGCGGATATTATCCAATCCACGGCGCTCGCGTTCTACCCAGCCGCGCAAGGCCGCCGCCATGCGGGATCGCGCCTCAGCGATGACCGCGCGTTCCTCTGCCACCGACGGGACCACGCGCTTGGCGGCGTCCGTCGGGGTAGCCGCGCGCAGATCTGCGACGTTATCGAGCACCGGACTATCCGGCTCGTGGCCAATCGCGGAGACCACCGGGGTGCTGGCGGCCACGACGGCGCGTTGCAGGGCTTCTTCAGAAAAGGGAAGGAGATCTTCGACGGAACCGCCACCGCGGGCGATGATGATGACATCGATCTCCGCATCGCCGTCGAGCTCCTGCAAGGCGGAAATCACCTCGGGGACGGTATTCGCCCCCTGAACAGCGGTATTAATGACGCGGAATTGCACGGCCGGCCACCTGTCGCGGGCTACCGCCACGACATCGCGCTCGGCGGCAGAACCGCGGCCGGTAATCAGGCCGATTTTCTGCGGGAGGTAGGGAAGCGGGCGCTTGCGCGCGGGATCAAAGAGGCCTTCTGCGGCAAGCTGCGCGCGCAGCTTTTCGATGCGCGCCAATAAATCGCCGATGCCCACGTGCCGAATCTCCGTGGTCCACAGGGAAAAGGATCCGCGGCCGGCATAAAAGGCGGGTTTGCCGTGCACGATGACGCGGTCGCCGTCTTTTAGCGGCGTGGGCAAGTTGTGCAGCATTGAGGAAGAGCAGGTCAATTGCACCGACTTTTCCTGCTGCACATCGCGCAGGGTGAGGTAGGACAGCTTCCAGGTGGGCTTGTAATTGATCTGCGTTAATTGGCCTTCCACCCACAGGTATCCAAGGCGCTCGATCCATCCCTTCACCTGGTCATTGACCTGGCCCACGGGCCACGGGGTCTCTGGAGTATTTGCCGGTTGATTCACGCAGCCACCCTTTCCATCTACAGCGCCATACGGTGCCCTTTAGTGTAGGTGCTCAAGGCACGTGGCGCCCCGCTTGGGTGGCCTAGATGGGCGCTTTCCCTGCTGGATAGCCCTTACTATTGTTTTGCTTTACCTTTCGATACTCTGGGAGGCATGACTGATGGTAAAAATGTTCTCCTCGCGGCACCGCGCGGTTACTGCGCTGGAGTGGACCGCGCCGTCGAGACCGTAGAAAAGGCGCTAGAAAAATACGGCGCACCCATTTATGTGCGCAAGCAAATCGTCCACAACCGTTATGTCGTTGAATCTTTGGCCAAGCGCGGAGTCATCTTCGTTGAAGAGGCCGCCGAGGCCCCGGAGGGTGCTCACCTCGTCTTTTCCGCCCACGGCATCTCCCCGGCGGTGCGCAATCAGGCACAGGAGCGCAAGCAATTGACCTTGGACGCTACCTGCCCCTTGGTGACTAAGGTGCACAAGGAAGCCCAGCGTTTCGAGCGCGATGGTTACCACATCCTCCTCGTGGGCCACGAAGGCCACGAGGAGGTAGAAGGCACCGCGGGCGAGGCCCCCGATGTTACGCATCTGGTCGATGGCGTCGACGGCGTGGACAAGCTGCCAGACTACCTGCAGGATGAGAAACTCATCTGGCTTTCGCAGACCACACTCTCGGTGGATGAGACCGTTGTCATCGTCAATAAGCTGCGCGAGCGTTTTCCGCACCTAGAAAACCCGCCGTCAGATGATATCTGCTACGCCACTCAAAACCGGCAAGAGTCCGTCAAAGCCATTGCACCGAAGTGCGATCTTATGATCGTGGTGGGGTCTAAGAACTCGTCCAACTCCGTGCGCCTCGTAGAAGTCGCGCTCGAGGCGGGTTCACGCGACTCCCACTTGGTGGATTTTGCCGACGAGATCGATGAATCGTGGCTAGACGGCGTAGAGACCGTTGGCGTGACCTGTGGCGCCTCCGTGCCAGAACTTCTTGTGCGCGAGGTGCTCGAATACTTGGATGAGCGCGGCTTTAATGACGTGGAGCAAGTGACCACCTCCACCGAATCCATTACTTTCGCGCTGCCGCGCGATCTGCGTCCTGCCCGCACCTAGCGCTGCAACGCCTAAAACGACAACAACCGTGAGCCTGGTGGCCTCTTAAAGAGTGCCGGGGCTCACGGTTTAGTTTATTCGTAGAGGTTATCGTCCCAACGCTGTTTCTTGGCAGTGTCTTTTGTCGAGGAAGCGAGATCTGGTTCGGGAGCCGGTGGTATCACGTCCCCTGCGCGCCGGTGCGGATCCGGTTGCAAGCGATTTTCGCGTTCCGCCTGTTGCTCGCGACGGCGCTCTTCTCGGTCGCGGCCACGGATGCGGTCCTGCGGCTTCCGCGGAGGTTGCGCCTGTGCGTGTGATCTGCGGCGGGAGGCGCGTGGAGAGGGGGCCTGCGGGTTTTCGGATCTATTGCGCGCCATGAGTTCCGCCACGGAAAGCCGTTCAGCGCGGTTCTGGCGATCCCGCTTCATGTCCGCGCGCCGCGCGACCTTTTGCTGATTCACAGCGCGTTGGGCGGCCTTGCGGAAGCGCATCCAGCGCAAGACGCCGATTGCGGTCGCGCCGAGAACCGCGATAAGCAACCACAGGAAGTTCTGGACCAGCGGATACACGGAGGTCAGCAGGGACGTTTTAGAAAAACTGGTGCCTTCCGGAGCATTGGACTTGGTGATGAAGATTCCCGCCGTCACCACGGTTACCGCGTACAAAATGGGGATGGACGCGATGGACAGGAATAATCCTCGCTCCTCAACGATGAGCGCTATGAGCAGGGAGCTGATGATGAGAAAGGCAAAGTACATCCAGCCTATGGAGCCGACAAGAATGGAAATCAATGCGCCGGTGAGCAAAAGTGCCGCCAATAGTCCAAGGCCCTTCAGCAGCGAGATGCTCGGCATGCTCAGGCTTTGCGCGGCGGTAGGCTTTCGTTGTTTGGCTAGTGACACGTCGCAAAATCCTACCGTCTGGCGCGGGCCAATGGCTATATCCACGCAGTAAAACTGCCTAGATTTTAAGAAGAATTTGTCCCGCGCGGCCACGTATCAATGGGGGAGGGCTCGCGCGGCGCTCTGTTCGTGCGGCCGGGAATCTCCATTTCGTGCAGCTTGCGGGCGGTCACGCCCACGCGCGAATCAAGCGAGGAGAGCGTGGAATTATAGGCTTCTACTGCCTTTTCGAGTCCTTGGCCCACCTTGCCATAGTGCTCCGAAAGGGTATTGAGCCGCGAATAGAGCTCACGTCCCAAGCGTTGGACTTCTTTTGCCTTGGCGGAAATATCTTCCTGGTGCCACCCCATAGCTACCGTGCGCAAGAGCGCGAAGAGTGAGCTCGGGGTCGCGATGACGACGTTGCGTTCAAAACCGAATTCGATGAGCTCAGGATCGACCGATAACGCAGCATCGAGGAAAGGATCCGCGGGTACGAAGAGCACCACGAATTCCGGGGTGGGTTGGAAGGCCTCAATATAGTCTTTGTGGGATAGCGCCTGGATGTGACTGCGCAGCTGATGCGCGTGGCGGCGCAGGTAGCCGGTGTGTTCTTCTGGATCGTCGGTTTCTAGCGCATCGAGGTATGAAGAGAACGGAACCTTGGCATCGACGATGATATGCCTGCCACCGGCCAAGTTGATGAGCATATCTGGGCGCACGATGCGGCCGTTTAAGGGGGCAGAGACTTGGGAATCGAAGTCCACGTGCCGTCTCATGCCGCCGAGTTCGACGACGCGCTCTAGCTGGATCTCGCCCCATCGCCCGCGCACATTGGGCGAGCGGAGGGCCGTAACGAGCTGATCCGTGCGCTCCGTGAGTTGGGACGAGGTGCGGGTCACCGCCTGCACTTGGCTGGACAGGGAGGCTAAGTGGGCGGTGCGGTCTTCTTCCAGTTCTTGTAGCTGGAATCCGAGCCTATCCATGGCCTTTTCTAGCGGTTGCAGCTCGGCCTGGCGGCGTTGGGATTCTTGCAGCGCCCGGTGCTCCTCGCTCGGCGCGGAGCGGGAAGCGGAATGAGAGTGGGCCAGCCATCCCAGAACGGCACCCAGTAGGAGACCGATAAACAGCAGCAGCATGGGCAAAGTGGATGTCATGGAATCCACTATGACACGTGCTGCCGACACGGCACACTATTTATTCGAATCTCCGTTCAAAAGATTTTCGAAGGCATCCCGCGCGCGGCGCAGGTTGGAGCGCATGCTTGGCTCGTCATAGTCCTCCGGGGTGGAATCGACATCGACGGAGTCATCGAGCGTGGTGGAGTCGCCATCGGAAGCCGCATCGGCGCCGGCGATATCGGGGCTGGCGTGTTCTGGAACATTGCGCCATTGCTCGCGCTTGTATTGCGCTTGCTCTTCGGTATAGCGGCCGATGAGATAGCCCGCGACGGTGGAGTAGTTGAGCTCGGAGGAGTGTTTTTCCCCGGACTGCAGCTTCATCATGTCCTGCACGTAGCGATAGGCAACCGCGATCATGGCGGCGGTCGGCACGGCCAGGAATCCACCGATGAGTCCAAAGAGCGCGGAGCCGACGATGACGGAGACCAAAACGATAACTGGGTGCAGGTTCATGGCCTTTGCCTGCAGCCACGGCGAGAGTACATTGCCTTCAAGCTGCTGGACCAAAATAACGAGGCCCAAGACCAACAGTGCTTGGGTAAAGCCCAAAGATACCAAGGCGATAACCACTGCGAGCGCGCCAGAGACAATGGCGCCGACGAACGGGATGAAGCCGGCGATGAAGGTAATGATCGCCAGGGCCATCGCCAAGGGCACGCCGATAAGCACGAGGCCGAGGCCGATAAAGATGGCATCGATAAGCGAGACCACTGCCTGCGCCCGAATGAATCCGCCCAGGGTATTCCAGGCGCGCGTGAGCAATTCCGTGAGGTGCCAGCCGGCGCGCCGGCCGGTGGCATCGCGCAGCCACGGCAGGAATTTGGTGCCGTCTTTCAGGAAGAAGAAGGTGAGCACCAAGACGATGAACACCGTGACGAAAAATGAGGTGGCATTGCCGATGCCCGTAAATACGGACCCGGCGATAACGCCCGCACGCTCCTGCAACCAGCCTGCGGCCTCGTCGATATAGGTGCTCATATCGTCGCTATCGAGGTTCAAGGGTGGGCCCTGGGCCCACACCTGGAGCTGCTGGATGCCGGAGACCGTTTGCAGGTAGAGCGACTGGGATTGCCGCATGAAATCCGGCGCCACCGAGGCGATGAGCCCACCGACGGCGGCCGAGGAGATAAGGATCGTCACAATCGCCGCCAGGCCTGCAGGCAGTCCTTTTGTTCGCATCCAACGCGCCATGGGGTGAAGCACGGTACAGATAATAAGGGCCAAGAGCACCGGCAGGATGCCCTGCCAGAAGCTACCCAAGACGTGATAGATCGCAAAAAGGAAAACGCCGATGATTAGCAGGCGCACGGCCCACAGGGAGGTCGACTTCACCATTTCGCCCGCGATGACGGAGCGATCGACCTGATTGCCCGGGGGATGCGGCGATACATCGTCCAATTGGCTGGTGTCGAAGTCACCGTCCATTTTATCGCCCGGGCTTGCCTGCGGCTTTTCGGGTGTTGGTTGCTTATCAGAACTCACCCCACCATCTTGCCTTATAACGCGGTAGGTGCGTTAGGATTAGCCCCGTGAGTCTTACACTAGGAATCGTCGGCTTGCCCAATGTGGGCAAGTCCACTTTGTTTAATGCCCTGACCCGTTCCGAAATCTTGGCGGCCAACTACCCATTCGCCACCATCGAGCCCAACGTCGGCTTGGTGGAGCTGCCGGATCCCCGTTTGGACACCCTCGCTAAGATGTTCAACTCCGAGCGCATCTTGCCGGCGACCGTGTCCTTCGTGGATATTGCCGGCATCGTCGCAGGTGCCTCGCAGGGCGAGGGTATGGGTAACGCCTTCCTAGCTAATATCCGCGAGGCCGACGCTATCTGCCAGGTGGTCCGCGCCTTTTCTGATGACAATGTCATCCACGTCGATGGCCGGGTAGATCCCGGCAACGACATTTCCGTTATTAATACAGAGCTGATTCTGGCGGATCTGCAGACCATCGAGAAGGCCCTGCCGCGCCTAGAAAAAGATGCCCGGAAGAATAAGGACCTGGCACCTGTGGTGGAGGCAACCAAGAAGGCGCAGGAAATCCTGGAGGATGACCGCACCCTCTTCGCCGCCGCCAAGTCCGGCGAGATTGATCTTTCCCTCGTGCGCGAGCTGCACCTGATGACGGCTAAGCCCTTCCTCTACGTCTTTAACTCGGATGAGGCTGTGCTTACCGATGCCGCCAAGAAGGACGAACTGCGCCAGCTCGTCGCCCCAGCAGATTGCGTCTTCCTCGATGCACAAACCGAGTCCGAGCTCTTGGAGCTGGATGAGGACGAGGCAAGCGAGTTGCTCGAGGCAGTAGGCCAAGAAGAGCCCGGCTTGGCTACCTTGGCCAAGGCCGGATTCTCCACCTTGGGACTGCAGACCTACCTCACCGCTGGTGAAAAGGAAGCCCGCGCGTGGACCATTAAACAAGGCGCTGCCGCCCCTCAAGCCGCCGGTGTTATTCATACCGACTTTGAAAAGAAGTTCATCAAGGCGGAAATCGTCTCCTTTGACGATCTCGTTGCCGCCGGCTCCATGGCCGAGGCGCGCGCCAACGGCAAGGTCCGCCAAGAAGGCAAAGACTACATCATGCACGATGGCGACGTGTGTGACTTCAAGATCGGTGGCTAAATCCTAGCTTGTTGCAGGTCGCGAAAGTAAACGTGGCGAGTGCGCGAATGTAGAGTTATCCTATTTGCGTACCCAACAACAATAAGGAGGTCATAATAATGGATGAGCTAGAAAACAAGACGATTGCAATCATTGCTACCAATGACTTTGAAGACTCCGAACTGACCTCTCCGCTAGAGGCCGTGCAGAAGGCTGGCGCTACCGTGAAGGTTCTGGCGCCTAAGGCTGGCACCATTACGGGCAAGAACGGTACCGAGATTAACGTTGATGCTACGACCAAGGACTCCGAGGGTGAGACCTTCGACGGCATCATCTTGCCTGGCGGCACCAATAACGCTGACCTCATCCGCTTGGACGAGGCAGCCGTTAGCATCGTGCGTAAGCACATGGGCGAGGACCGCCCCTTGGGCGCCATCTGCCATGGCGGTTGGATCCTAGCCGATGCAGATGCACTCAAGGGCCGTACCTTGACGTCCTTCCCGTCCCTGCAAACCGATCTCCGCAACGCAGGTGCTACCTGGGTTGACGAGGAGGTCCACTGCGACCAGGGCTTGGTCTCCTCCCGTACCCCGGACGACCTGCCTGCATTCAACGCTAAGTTGGTCGAAGAGTTCGCAGAGGGTCAGCACTAAATTAGGCTAGAGCCTTAATTACTCCCTACGAGCCAGATGGTGAGAAACCTTCTGGTTCGTAGGGAGATTTTTCGTCTATAGCGGCATCTTTAAACTCGCTAGGGCGGATCAAGGATTTGGTTGAATGTTTAAGGATTCTCGCCGTCTGCTAACCTATGAACCCAGAAGGGGAGTAGTTCCTACGGTGCCCACCCGCGCCGCGATGACTGGTCGACACACTGGCTTAATAGCCCGGCCACTCAGCATCGATGCATCGATGCGAACGAGACCTTCGGACTGATTCTGGTTGCCGAAGGGAGAGTAGTGGACCTTGTCTTCTTTAAGTACTGAGCAGCGTATTTTAGAGCGCTTTATGATGTTGTCCATCGCCGCGGCGGTGGCGACAATTGTCCTGAAATCCCTGGCGGCGTGGCTGACGGGCTCGGTTGGTTTCTTCTCTGATGCCCTCGAATCCCTCGTGAACCTCGTGGCAGCCATCGCTGGCTATTGCGCTTTGCGCATTGCCGCTAAGCCTGCCGATGATAATCACCACTTTGGCCACGGCAAGGCGGAGTATATTTCTGCGTTGGTAGAAGGGGCGATGATCTTCCTCGCAGCGGGGGCCATCATCTACACCGCAGTCCAACGCCTTTTTACTCCCCAGCCCGTTGAAGAAGGCGGTTGGGGCTTAGCGCTGTCGCTCTTGTCCTCGTTGCTCAATCTGGGCGTCGGTTTGGCCCTGATTAAGGCGGGCAAGCGCTACCGGTCTGCGACGCTAAATGCGGATGGGCACCACCTGATTACGGATGTGTGGACCTCCGCCGGCGTCCTCGCGGGCATGGCTGCGGTGTATCTCACGGGCTGGTTGTGGCTCGATGCGCTTGTGGCCTTGGCCGTTGGCATCAATATCTTGTGGACTGGATTTAAGATTTTGCGCGATTCTGTCAGCAGCCTGCTTTCTGAGGCCCTTCCGCAAGAAGAACAAGATCAAATTTGGGATCTTTTAGCTGAACTGGAAAAAGATAAGTCCGTGACTTTCACGGATCGGCGCACGGTAGCCTCTGGCAGGCAAAGAATGGTCTATCTGACCATGGAGGTGCCGGCGGACTGGAGCGTGCTCTACTCGCACGAGATTGCCGATGACGTAGAAGTCGCCCTCGACGAGCTTTTCGCCGGATGCAGCGTATTTATCCACGTGGAGCCAGCCGGCGTTGCGCATCGCCGCCCACTTCCATTCCGGCAATAAATAAAGGCCCAAGGCGTACTGCCCTGAGCCTTCATTCGCGTTTTATTAAGCCTTAACGCTTACTTCCTCGTCGGAGTCTTCCTCCATGATGTGCTTGACGCCATTTTCGGCTTCATCCCACACTTCTTGGTTCTGGATGCCTGCACGCTTGGCGACGACCGTCGCGCACAATGCCTGACCCGTGACGTTCAGCGCCGTACGCCCCATATCAATGATGGGCTCAATGGCCAGCAGTAAACCGACGCCGGCCAATGGCAGGCCCAGAGTGGACAGGGTCAGCGTGAGCATAACCGTTGCGCCGGTAGTACCTGCGGTAGCCGCAGAACCAATGACGGAGACGAAGATGATGAGCAGGTACTGCGTGAGGTCTAGGTCCACGCCATAGAATTGCGCAACGAAGATCGCGGCAACAGCAGAGTAGACGGAGGCGCAGCCATCCATCTTCGTAGTAGCGCCGAGCGGCACTGCAAAGGACGCATACTCGGTGGGAACGCCCAAGGCGCGTTCGCTGAAGCGTTGCGTTGCGGGCATAACACCCATGGAAGAACGGGTGACAAAGCCCAAGGACGTTACCGGCCAGATGCGCTTGTAGAATCCCTTGACCGGAATATTGTTAAACTTCAGCACTGCGGGGTAGACCACGGCGAAGACGAGGGCCAGACCCACATACATTGCCAGAACGAACTTGCCGAGAGAGCCAAGTGCATCCCAACCGTAGGTAGCAACGGCCTTACCGATAAGCGCTGCGGTACCAATCGGAGCCAGGCGGATGATCCACCACAGGACTTTCTGGATGACCTTGAGGAAGGACTCCGTAAAGTGCAGGAAGGGATCGGCTGCCTTACCAGTCTGTACGGCGGCGATGCCAATGGCCAAGGAAATAACCAGCAACTGGAGTGCACCGAAGTTCAGGGACACCTCGCCATCGCTGGCAGAGGCCGTAAGTCCAATGAAGTTTTGTGGCAGCAGCTGCTCAAAAAAGGCAGTCCATGAACCAACGCTAGACGGATCCCCCGCAGTGGATGCATCGACGCTCGTGCCAGCACCGGGCTTCAAGACTAATGCCACGACGATGCCCACGAGGACGGAGAAGAACGCCGTAATGGCGAACCACACCAAAGTAGAAATGGCCAGTGACGCTGCATTGGCAACCTTGCGCAGGTTGGCCACCGAGGTGACCACTGCGGCGAAGATGAGCGGCGGAACCATGACCTTCAATAGTTGGACATAGGCGCCACCAACACCGCTGAGCAGGCTGGTCAGCCACCCTGGATTATCTGGATCGGTATCCATTCCAGATGCAATCAGTCCCAGGATGAGGCCGATGATAAGGCCCGCAATGACTTGCGCGCCAAACCCCGTTGCCCAGCTAGGCAGCTTGGGGCGAGAGGAAACTTTTTGTGTCATAGAACGTCCTTTAAAAATAAAATGAACAGGTCTGACTATTTGTTGAGTACGGTTCTGTTCAACTTCAACTAGTTTCACTTTATTCCACACGTCAAACCGCAAAGAAAAAGGGTCTCGTTTGCAGCAGGGGAATCGCTAAGACTGCTCTGCAGACAAAGCAGTTCAGTACCTACTCTCGCTTTCGCCTTCAGCCGCGACCTCTATCCTCGCCCGTTATCCCCTCATCCTGCAGACCCGCCCTTCGCGCTCACCGCGAGCACGGTGCCCCGCTAAAGACCGCCGCCCGTGAGCGCGAAGGTCGGTTGTGCACCACGAGGAAACTAAGAGAACAGCGCTGAATCAATGCAGCGGGGCACCGTCAGCTGTCATACTGGAATGATGAAGATTCTGGTAACTGCTTTTGATGCCTTTGGTGGCGAAGAAATTAACCCTACGGAACGCGCGCTGGATAAGCTGCCGGACGAAATTGGCGGAGCGCAGATTATTAAGCACCCTGTGCCAACAGTGTTCGGTGAAGCACTGAAGCAAGCGATTGCTGTGGCCGAGGAAGAAGACGTGGACGCGGTGGTCTGCCTGGGGCAAGCCGCTGGGCGCGGCCATATCACTCCGGAACGAGTAGGTATCAACTTGGCGGATGCCTCCATTCCGGATAATGCAGGAAATCAGCCAAGCGATGAGTCAGTGGTTGAAGGTGGCCCTGCCGCGTACTTTTCTACCCTGCCGGTTAAGGCAATGGTCACAGCGATTCAGGAGGCGGAGATTCCGGCACGGGTCTCGACTACCGCGGGAACATTCGTCTGCAACCATCTGCTCTACGGCCTGTTGCACCATTTCAAAGATACGCAGGTAAAGGCAGGCTTTATCCATGTTCCGTTTATTAAGGAGCAGGCTAAAGAAAACAGCCCGATGCTGGAGCTCGCGGACGTCGTGCGGGGAGTGGAATGCGCGATTAGCGCAGTGGCGAAAAATGCTTAGGGTCGCCTTGCTAGAGAATTTTTCCGCCCAAATATAGATTTAAAGTCATGTCTCGCTTAAGTCCTCTCAACTGGCCGGTCGTGCGCCAGCTGCGTAGCGGCGATCCCTTTGGCAGGGATATCAATACGCAATCAACCAAGAGTAAGGAAAAGCACGGGCGCACGGTAGAAGCTGACCGCGTGGTGCAATCCGTGTGCCCATATTGCGCGGTTGGTTGCGCCCAGCGCGTATACGTCAAAGATAACCGAGTCATCCAGATTGAGGGCGATCCGGATTCGCCGATTTCGCGCGGGCGTTTGTGCCCCAAGGGCTCGGCATCGGAGCAGTTGGTCAATTCCGCAACGCGATTGACCAAGATTAAGTACCGCGCACCGCACTCCACCGAGTGGCAGGAGCTGGATGAAGACACCGCGATGGACATGATCGCGGATCGTTTCTTGGAAGCACGCCGGAAGGGCTGGCAAGACACCGATGACTCGGGGCGGACTCTAAACCGCACGATGGGTGTCGCTGGACTTGGTGGCGCGACCTTGGATAATGAAGAAAACTACCTCATTAAGAAGCTTTTTACCGCTGCCGGTGCGGTGCAGCTCGAAAACCAGGCGCGCATATGACACTCCGCCACAGTTCCTAGTTTAGGAACTTCGTTTGGCCGCGGCGGCGCAACCCAACCGCTGCAGGATATGGCGAATGCTGATTGCATCGTCATCGAGGGTTCGAATATGGCCGAGTGCCACCCAGTGGGATTCCAGTGGGTCGTAGAAGCCAAAAAGCGTGGTGCCCGCATTATCCACGTGGATCCGCGGTATACGCGTACCTCTGCGTTCTCCAACCGCCACATTGGCATTCGCGGCGGTACCGACGTGGTGCTGCTAGGCGCGGTTATCAACCATATGCTCCAAAATGAGCTGTACTTCCGCGACTATGTCGTTGCATATACCAATGCGCCGATGATTATCTCGGAGGACTACCAGGACACCGAGGAACTGGACGGACTGTTTTCTGGCTATGATCCGGAAACCGGCACTTACGTGACCGATTCGTGGCAGTACGTGCAAAAGCCGGAAGGTTCCTCCTGGAATGTCGAGCGCGATGACACCCTGGAGCACCCGAATTCGGTCTTCCAGATTCTCAAGCGCCACTATGCGCGCTATACCCCTGAGCTGGTAGAAGAAACCTGCGGCATCGCGCAGGAAGACTTCTACTACCTAGCAGATTCCATTGCGCAGAACTCCGATCCGGAACACACCACGTGTTTCGCCTATGCCTTGGGCTTTACCCAACACACCTTGGGTGCGCAGTTCATCCGTACCGCTGCCATTTTGCAGCTTTTGATGGGCAATGTGGGCCGCCCGGGCTCGGGAATCATGGCCTTGCGCGGGCACGCCTCCATTCAGGGCTCTACCGATATCCCGACTCTCTTCCACTCCCTACCCGGCTACCTGCCCATGCCGAGCGTGGAAAAGCAGACGTGGCCGGAATTTGTGGACGAGATCCGGGATGAGTCCCAAAAGGGCTTCTGGCAGATTGGCGAGAATTACGCCGTGTCCTTGATGAAGTCCTACTGGGGAGATGCGGCGACCAAGGAAAATAACTGGGGCTATGACCTCATGCCGCGCATTTCCGGCGCGCATTCTACCTACGAAACCCTGCAGGCCATGCTCAATGGTCAGGTGGAAGGCTACTTCGTCTTCGGCCAAAACCCGGCGGTGGCGCAGTCCAATGGTGGCATGCAGCGCCGTGGTTTGGCATCGCTGAAGTGGCTGGTTGTGCGCGATTTCCAGGAAATCGAAACCGCATCGTTCTGGAAGGACGCGCCGGAGATTAAAAACGGCGAGCTGAAGACGGAAGACATCGAAACCGAGGTCTTCTTGATGCCCGCTGCCACCCACGTGGAAAAGGCTGGTACCTTTACCCAGACGCAGCGCATGCTGCAGTGGCGCTTCCAAGCGGCACCGCCGCCAGGCGATGCCAAGAGCGAGCTGTGGTTCTTCTACCAGCTGGGTAAGAAGCTCAAGGAACGCCTGCGCGATTCCACTGATCCGCGCGATCTCCCGCTCCAGAAGGTGACGTGGGATTACGTGGAAAATGAGGAAGGCGAGCCGAACTCTGAGGACGTCCTCAAGGAGATCAACGGCTACTACCTGGATGGTCCACAGAAGGGCGAGCTTTTGCCCTCCTTCGTGGAGATGAAGAATGACGGCACGACTTCCGGCGGCTGCTGGATCTACACCGGCGTGTACAAGGATGGCGTCAACCAGTCCGCGCGCAAGGTCCCGGGTTCGGAGCAGAACGAGGTTGCGCCCGAGTGGGGCTGGGTCTGGCCTGCTAATCGCCGCATTTTGTATAACCGCGCTTCGGCCAAGCCGGATGGCACCCCGTGGTCCGAGCGCAAGAAGTACGTGTGGTGGGACGAGGCCCAGGGCAAGTGGGTAGGCGATGACGTCCCTGACTTCCCAGTGACGAAGTCGCCGGAGTACAAGGCTCCTGCCGATGCCGTCGGTCCAGACGCCCTCGATGGCACGGACGCCTTCATCATGCAGGCGGACGGTCGCGGCTGGCTCTTTGCGTCTTCCGGGCTTTCCGATGGCCCCCTGCCCACCCACTATGAGCCGCAGGAGTCCCCGGTTACGAACGTGCTGTATAAGCAGCAGCAATCGCCGACGCGCTTGACCATCAAACGCCCGGATAACCTGCAGCGCCCAGAACCGGGGATGCCCGGTGCGGAGGTGTTCCCGTTTGTATTTTCTACCTACCGCCTCACGGAGATGTACACCTCGGGCGCGATGTCGCGCCGCCTGCCCTATCTGGCGGAGCTGCAGCCGGGCCTATTCTGCGAGGTGGATAAAGACTTGGCCGCAAAGTGCGGCCTGGAAAATGGCGAGTGGGCGACGATTATCTCGCCGCGCGGTGTGATTGAGGCGCAGGTTTTGGTCACCGATCGCATGCAGATGCTGAAAATCAATGGGGAAGAATTCCACCAGATTGGCCTGCCCTTCCACTACGGCGAGTCCGAGACCACCGCTGTGGCAGGCGACGGCGCCAACGATCTCTTGGGCCTTACCCTCGAGCCGAATGTGTTCATTCAGAACTCGAAGATTGGTGCCTGCGATATCCAGCCGGGCCGCAGGCCGAGGGGAGAAGGCCGCTTGAAGCTGCTCAAGCAGTACCAAGAGCGGGCGCAGTTAAGTGTGGATTCCGGCAATGATTTGTTGTCGGTTCCGGACTCGTTTACCTATAACCCCGAGCCCGAAAAGCATAGCCAGTCTGGGGTAGAGAGTAGTGACGGCCAGACGGCAAGTAATGGCGAAGAAGGTAAGTAAATGACTAATCTACTGACCGAGGACGCGGGCCGGCACGGCTATGATTCCTACCGCCGCATGGCCTTTTTCACCGATACGTCCGTGTGCATCGGCTGCAAGGCCTGCGAGGTGGCGTGCAAGGAATGGAATCGCAACCCAGTAGAGGGATATGACGTCACCGGTGATTCCTATGACAACACCGGTGCCTTGGGTGCTAATACGTGGCGGCACGTAGCCTTTGTGGAACAAAACAATGACCGCATTGAGAAGGCGCGCGAAGAGGGAAAACAGCTTATTTCCCTGGGCATGCCCACCATCGGTGGAAAGCCGGACGAGGTCGATACCACTCCGCCGGATACGGATACGTTCCGGTGGTTGATGTCCTCGGATGTCTGCAAGCACTGCACGCATGCAGGGTGTTTGGACGTGTGCCCCACGGGCGCGCTCTTCCGCACCGAGTTTGGCACCGTGGTCGTCCAAGATGATGTGTGCAATGGCTGCGGAACCTGCGTGGCGGGGTGCCCCTTTGGCGTCATCGAACGCCGTGATGATGGTGGGGTGTCGCTGAAATACGATAAGACCGCGACCGTGGATTATCAGGATAATTCACACGCCGGCATCAATGTGCTGAAAAAGCTCAAGCAGCGCAAGCCCCAAGGCGCGGATCACACGCCGGGCGAGGCGATGCCGATTAAGAATGTGGGCGTCGCTCAGAAGTGCACCATGTGCTATGACCGCCTGAAACAGGGCGAGAAGCCGGCGTGCTCCAAGACGTGCCCCACCGATTCCATCCAATTCGGTACCTATGAGGACATGCTGGCCGCGGCGAGGGATCGTGTGCGCGCCCTGCACGAACAGGGCATAACGGAGGCGCGGCTCTATGGCGCCAATGATAACGATGGCGTGGGCGGAACCGGCTCTATCTTCTTATTGCTGGATTCGCCAGAGGTCTATGGCCTGCCGCCGGACCCGCGCGTGCCCACCGCGGATTTGCCGAGTATGTATAAGACCGCGGCCAAGGCCATCGGCGGGATGGCGCTGGCCGTGGCGGGTTCCTTTTTGATTGGAGGGCGCAAATGAGCGGTTTTGATGAGTACCGGCCACCGCAGCCGGAGCGGCCGAATCGCTACCGCAACTTCGATGGGCCGAAGCGCAAGAAGAAGCGCAAGCGCCCGGGTGCGGGTGCGCAGGATGGCTCCAAAGAGGAGCGGATGGCCGAAGACTTCGAGTTTTCTTCCTATTACGGCAGGCCGGTAGTCAAGGCCCCGCCGTGGGAGTGGCCCATCGGTGGGTATTTCTTCTTGGGCGGCATTGCCGGCGGTTCGGGCCTTCTCGCCACCGGTGCACAGGCCGCAGGCAACGCACCTTTGCGCCGGACCACGCGGGTAGCGGCCTTTGGCGCGGCGGCCGCCGGTTCGGTCTTTTTGATTTTGGATCTGGGCCGGCCGGAGCGCGCGTTGAATATGTTCCGCGTCTTCAAAGTGACCTCGCCGATGTCGCTCGGATCCTGGCTGCTTGCGGGCTTTTCCACCGCGGCGGCGATTCCGGCTGTGGTAGAGGTTGATAACGCGACCAAGCGGAAGCTGCCGCTGCCGAAGTGGCTACGCGCGAGCCTGGGCAAGGCCGCAACTCCGGCCGGGGTGATAACCGGCCTGCTCGGTGGCCCGCTAGCCGGATATACGGCGGTATTGCTGTCCAATACGTCCAACCCGGTGTGGAATGACATGAAGCGGCACCTGCCCTATGTCTTTGTATCCTCTGCCTCGGCAGCGGCCTCTGGCTTGGCCATGGTCACCACCCCGGTGAAATACGCCGGTCCCGCCCGCGCCTTGGGCATGGCGGCCGCGGCCAGCGATATCGCGGCGACGAAGGTGCTAGAACACAAGATGGAGCAGGAGCCGCGCGAGGAATTGCATCGCGGCACGCCGGGAAAGCTCATGCGCGCCTCGGAGTACTTGATTGCCGCTGGCGGTGTGGGCAGCGCGGTGGCAGCAGCGACGAAGTCCCGCGCCGTATCCGTGGCTTCGGGCCTGGCCTTGATGGCCGGATCCGCGTGCACGCGCTTTGGCGTGCTCAACGCGGGCTTGGCGGCGGTCAAGAACCCGGCCACCACGATGGGTCCGCAGAAGCGCCGCGCGGAGCGGCGCCGGCGCGAGCAGGGGCTTGCCACCGACGTACTCAGCGCAGGCTAGCGAGGACTGGCCAGGCTTAGTCGAGGTTGGCGAAGGAATCGGCGAGTTCTTCACCGATCTCCTGCATGCGCGATTGCTCGGCCTCTAAGGACTCGGAATCGCGGTGGAGGTAATAATTGACGGCCGCGTCATGGACCGTGGTCACGCAGGTGGTCGAGATGGCATCCTCAACCTCCCAGGCCGAGCAATAAAAATGCCGGTCCGCGGCGGTGAAATCGAATGGCTTGTACTCATTTCCCGCACGGCCTTGGGCGGCATTTTGCTTATCGATGTCCTCATTGACCAGCTGCAAGTAGCGCTCCGCCGCCGCATCAGGGTCATCGGGGCATACGGCCTCATTATCGGACTCGTATTTCGTGCCCAGCACGCTAACCTTCTCCGGCGAATCGCCGCCGTAGAGCACGGAGAAGGAGTCATCCTCATCGCTGGTGGAATCGGGATCCTGGTTAGCGCCTATGAGGGTGTCTGGCAGGGAAGTGCGCAGTTCCGATAATTCGATGGGCGAGCAGCTGCGGTTGGTGGTCTCGTCGGCGCAGGCGACAAGGCCCGCGCCGAGGGCGAGGGTGGCAAGGGGAAGGCTAAAAATGCGGTGATTCATCTTAGGAAATGGTGATGTAGGCATCGTTAGAAAGCGGCTTAGTGCGACCAATGACCGGGTAGCCCGGGACCTCGCCGATGATGAGGAGGCCGCCGGAGGTTTGGGCATCGGCAAGCAGCACTAGCTCTTCCTCCGAGAGGGAAGAGGGCTGCAGGTGTGGGCGCACCCAATCCAGGTTGCGGCGCGAACCGCCTGGGATAAAGCCTTCCGCGAGAGCGTCGGTGGCACCGTCTACGGTGGGCACGGCGGAAAAGTCCAGCTCGGCCGACACCCCGGAGGCGCGGCACATCTTGTACAGGTGGCCGAGCAGCCCGAATCCGGTGACATCGGTGGCCGCGCGCGCACCGGCGGCGACCGCATCCTGGGCGGCCTGGCGGTTGAGCGCGGTCATGGAATCGATGGCGGCCTGGGATACCTCGCCGGTGGCCTTGTGCTTATTATTCAAAATGCCCACGCCGATGGGCTTGGTCAGCGTAATGGGCAGCCCGGCCTCAGCGGCATCGTTGCGCATGAGATTATCGGGATCGACGATGCCCGTCGCCGCCATGCCGTACAAGGGCTCTGGGGCGGTAATGGAGTGGCCGCCGGTGATGGAAATGCCCGCCTCGGTGGCCTTATCCATGCCGCCGCGCAGCACCTCGCGCAGGACGTCCAAGCCGAGCTTCTCATTGGGCCAGCCCACGAGGTTGATGGCGGTAATGGGGGTGCCACCCATGGCGTAGACATCAGATAGCGCATTGGCCGCGGCGATCTGGCCCCAGGTATAGGGATCATTGACCATGGGGGTGAAAAAGTCTGCGGTAGAAATCACGGCGAGGCCGTTGTCGATCTTGACCGCTGCGGCATCATCGCCATCGTCGAGGCCGACCAAGACGTTGGGATCGGCCTTGCCGATGAGCCCTTCTACCGCCGATTCCAATTCCCCGGCGGGAATCTTGCAGGCGCAGCCGCCACCGGCTGCGAAAGAGGTTAGATTAATCTGCTCCGTCATGCTGGTCATTTTACCCGTCGGAAAGTGGTGGGGCGGCGGCGGTGGGCCGCGCGCGGGATCTGTAAAGTAGCCAGGCGGAGGCGTACGTGTCCTGGTGGGCGCCCCGGTCTTCAAAACCGGTGAGGCCGAGCATCTCGGTCTGGCAGGTTCGATTCCTGTCCGTCTCCGCCAAAAGCGCGCAAGGAGGAAAACGAGTGCCGAGCCATAACGCTGGTCGCCCCGCGAATAATGCCCGTGATCCCCGCCGGAATTTACCCCGCATGGATGAGCTCTTGCGGCTCCCCGCGGTAGAAAGCGCGCGGGAGATAATCGCCGAACATGCCATCCGCGCCATGATTCAAGGCGTGCTGTCCGCCGCCCGCCGCGGGGACGTGCCCGTTGCCGGCGTGGAGGAAGAAATAGCGCGGCGCTTGGCAGACCACAGCATCCATTCCTTGCAGCCGGTCATCAACGCCACCGGCGTGATCATCCATACGAACTTGGGACGCGCACCGCTGCCTGATGCCGCGATCGACGCGCTGCAGGCAGCGGCCGGATATACCGACGTGGAAATGGATCTAGACACCGGGCGGCGCTCGTCCCGGCGCGGTGCCGGTGCCACCCAGGCGCTTTTGGCGGCGTGCCCCGGCGCGGAGGATGCGCTGGTGGTCAATAACGGTGCGGCGGCCTTATTGCTGGCCACGGCCGCGCTGGCGCCGGGCAAGGAGGTCATCATCTCGCGCGGCGAGCTCATTGAAATCGGTGCGGGGTTCCGCCTGCCGGAACTTATTGAATCCACCGCGACGCGCCTGCGCGAGGTGGGCGCGACCAACCGGACGCACCTCCACGATTATGAAGGCGCGCTGGGGGAGGAGACCGGTGCGATTGTGAAGGTGCACCCGTCCAATTTTCGGATTGAGGGGTTTAGCTCCTCGGTGGGCGTGGGCGAGCTGGCGCGCCTGGCGAAGAAGCAGGGTACACACCTCATTGTGGATCTCGGCTCGGGCTTGCTCACCCACGATCCGGTGCTGCCAGACGAGCCCGATATTCATGCGCAGCTCAAGGCCGGGGCGGATATCGTCATCGCCTCGGGCGATAAGCTTTTGGGCGGGCCGCAGGCCGGCATTTTATTGGGCACCAAGGACGCGATTGCGGCGGTGAAAAAGCACCCGTTGGCGCGGGCGGTGCGCATAGATAAGCTGCGGCTTAATGCCCTGGAGGCTGCAATCACAACGCCCGCCAATGCGGTGCAGCAGGCCCTCCACCTTGACCCGGCGCGCCACCGCGCGCGCACCGAGGCCATCGCCGCGGCGGTGGGCGGCGAGATTGTTGAGCACGCTGGCCGCGTGGGCGGGGGAGGAGCCCCCGAGTACCCGCTGCCCGGCGTTGCGGTGGCGCTGCCGGAGGAACTTGCGCCAAAACTGCGACAGCACACCCCACCGGTGGTGGCGCGCCAGCACCAAGGCCGCTGCCTCATTGACGTGCGCTGCGTGCCCGAGGCCCAGGACAAGGAGCTCATCGCGGCCATCCGGGCGGTGATGTAGGTGTACGTCATCGCGACCGCCGGCCACGTCGATCACGGCAAGTCCAGCCTGGTGCGCGCCTTAACGGACATGGATCCGGATAGGTGGGCTGAGGAAAAGCGCCGCGGGCTGACCATTGACTTAGGCTTTGTGTGGACGTCGCTGCCTTCCGGTGCGGACGTGGCCTTTGTCGATGTCCCCGGCCACGAAAAGTTCTTTGGCAATATGCTCGCCGGGGTGGGGCCTGCCTCCGTGGTGCTCTTCGTGGTCGCCGCGGACGAGGGCTGGCAGGCCCAATCCACCGACCACCGCGACGCGCTGCACGCGCTGGGTATCGAGCACGGCATTATCGCCCTGACCCGCAGCGACCGCGCCGATGAAAAGCGCCGCGCGGAGGTCACCGCCCAAGTGCGCACGCAGTTTTCTGCCACGCCGCTTGCCGATGCCCCCATCATCCCCGTTTCCTCCCACACCGGCGAGGGCCTGGCGGAACTGGGCGCGGCGCTCGATGATTTGGTCGCCCGCGTGCCCGCACCCGACACCGATGCCCCTGTGCGCCTGTGGATCGACCGCGCTTTTAGCGTCAAGGGCGCGGGAACCGTGGTGACCGGGACGCTGAGCGCTGGCACGCTGCGCACCGGCGATGCCCTGGTGCTCTCCACCGCAGAGGGCGCCAATCGCGTGGAGATCCGCGGCCTGCACAGCGAAAATACCGCGCAGGAATCCTTGGGCCCCGTAACACGTGCCGCGGTTAACCTGCGCGGGGTCGATGCCGCCGATATCCACCGCGGTGACCTGCTGCTGAGCCCCGATGCGTGGCGCGGCGTCGATACCGTGGACGTCCACCGCACCTTTGGCACCGCGCTTGATGAACTGCCCGATAACCTCGTGGTCCACTGCGGCACCGCCGGGATAGAAGCGCATCTGCGGCCGCTGTCAGCGGATTTTGCCCGCCTGCGCCTAACGCGCGCTCTGCCGCTAGTCCTCCTGGATCGCTTGGTTGTCCGCAGCCCCGGTGGCCGCCATGTCAGCGCCGGCGTGGAGGTCATCGACGTGCGCCCGCCGGAGTTAGACCGCCGCGGTGCCGCCCGCAAGCGGGCTAACGCACTGGCTGAGTTAAGCTCCTTCCGCAATCCTTCCTCCTACCTGCAGCGCGTGGGCTATGCCCGGCGCGTGGACTTGGAATTCGATGGTTATGACACCGACGCCGCCCCGCAGGGCGTCATTAACTTCGACCAGTGGTGGATTGCCGCCCGCCAGGTAACGCGCTGGAAAGAAGCGCTGACTACCGCGCTGCAGGAACACGCCGCGGCTAACCCGCTCGCACCCGGGATGCCCCGCAAGGCGGCACTCGATGCCTTGGGGCTCACGGACAACGCGCTCCTGCGCCTGGCGGTAGCCGCCGCGCACGCGGAGGAATCCGAAGGGCTTATCCGCCTGCCCGGCCACAGCGTGGATCTCGGCGCCGCCGAGACCGCCGTGGCCGAATTGGAGAGCAGGTTAAATAAGGATCCCTTCGCGGCACCAGAGGCGCACGAACTTAAAGAGCTGGGGTTGAGCGAGAAAGAACTGGCCGCCGCCGAGCGCGCCGGGCGCCTGCTACGCCTCAAAGACGGCATCATCCTCTTACCGGACGCACCGGGCAAGGCACGGGAGCTCCTAGAAGAACTCGAGCAGCCCTTTACCCTGTCCGCCGCGCGGCAAGCGCTGGGGACCACCCGCCGGGTGGCCATACCTCTGCTGGAATACCTCGATGCCCACGGCATTACCCGCCGCGGCGAGGGCGGCAAGCGCACGCTGCGCTAAACAGAGGCGGCCGACCTATTTGCGGTGGTTTCCGCCGCGCGGGCGGGACTGCTCGCGCGCCACGCGCCGGGCGCGCACGCGGGCGGACTCGGAAGAAAAGCGGCCCGGTTCCTCCGCTACGGGAAGCGCGCGCCAGCTCAGGTTCTGTGAGCCCGGCATGGACGAGACCAAGTCAGCCAAGCCGCTGCTAGCAGGCGGTGCCGCAGCCTCGCCCTCGTCGCGGGCACGAGGTGCGGGCGAGGCTTCGGCAGAACCAGTGACCGCAGTGTCTACATTGGTATCGGGACTGACCGGGCGGCGGGAGCCGGTGGGAAGATCGCCGGCAATGTCGGCGGACTCCAGCGCGAACTCCCATTCCTCGGGCGGGGCTGGGGTGGTAGGACGGGAGGTGGTGGCATTAGGCAGCACGGTGCGGCCGGACGGCACGCGCAGGGGCGGTACCGCAGGGGAGAATAATTCGGCTTCTGTGGCATCCGCTACCGGGATATCTATCGCGATCATCCCGCCGCCGCTATAGGCACGGGCGGCCAACACAGTACCGGCCTCTTGCGCCGCCGCATACGCGGTGCGCAGGCCCGGCAGCTGGCTTAATGCCCCGCACGGTCCCAGCACAGTATCCCCACAGGAGGCCACGACGGCGTTATCGATGACCTTGAGCGTGACAAAGAATTGCTGCGTATCAAAGTGAGATAGCTGCTCATCGGTCAGATCGCCTGCCCCAGTATCAATCACTGCACCATGGCCGCCGGCAAGAAGTACTGATTCGGCCGGTTGGTCATTGACCGGTAGCAGCCACGGCCACAGCCCGAGGGAGACGGCGACCTCGAGTTCGCCGTCAACGATGCCGACCGTGGCCACCGTCTGCGGGGTGGCCTGTGAGGCCTTCAATCGGTGCAGGTCAGGGTATTCGGCCGCCTCAACCTCATCGAGAAAACCGATGAAGCCAAACTCCGAACGCACCCGCCAGCCGTTGGAGTAGGTATCGGGCTCTAAAGAGACATCGATAAGAGCAGGCTGACTACCCACGCCAGGAATGCTCAGCACCGTGCCGGAGATGACATGTTCCAAGATGGCGACGTGTTCGACGCCGAAGTAGCTGGTCGCAAGCGGGTAGGGCACCATAGGAAAAGTAACTCCAAAGCTTTAAAGCGGGGCGTAACGTACGGATCTCATTTTACGCATGTGGGGGTAAAACAGCGCTTAGTCGGTGGTTTTAGCCAATGTTCGTTAACGTATTAATGATTCCCTCAAGTTGAAAAGTGCATAACGAAATAGGAGTAGGGCTTTGTCATCTAATTCATCGCCCCGGCCCGATAACGGAACCACCAATGGGCTGGAAAACGTTAATAATACGGAAGAAAGCCAAAAGCGCGTGCGCGGTGCCAAGCGCATCCTGCACGACATCATCTACCCGCACAATATCCACCCCGCCTTGGTCCCTGGCGTATCCATCGAGGACCAAAAGGTTAAATACGGTGTGGATAAGACCATCCTGAGCGTCGTCGGTGGGCTCGTTATCGCCTTCGTGGTGTGGGGAGTGCTCGCCCCCGAACAGGTCTTTAATACCTCCTCTACGGCCCTGGACTGGGTTATGCGCAACCTAGGCTGGATCTTTACGGCGCTGGCCACCTTCCTGATGTTCCTGCTGCTGATTCTGGCCTTTTCCAAGTACGGGAAAATCCCACTCGGCGTGGATGGCGAAAAGCCGGAGTTTTCCACGATTAGCTGGGCCGCCATGCTCTTTGGTGCGGGCATCGGCATCGGGCTTATCTTCTTCGGACCCTACGAACCGCTTACCCATTATCTCTCGCCGCGCCCAGGTGCCTATGAGGCCGCCAGCGATGAAGCGGTGCTTGGCGCGCTGGCCCAATCGGCCATGCACTGGGGCCTTAATGCGTGGGCCATCTACGCCATCGTCGGGCTGTGCGTGGCCTATGTATCCTTCCGCCGCGGGCGCGTACCCCTGATGAGCTCTATCTTGATGCCGCTTTTTGGCAACCGCTCCACCGATTCCACACCGGCGCGCATTATCGATGGCCTGGCTATCATCGCCACCCTCTTTGGCACCGCGGCCACTTTGGGAATTGGCGCGCTGCAGATCGGCCGCGGCGTGGAAATCGTCAGCGGCTGGTCCACCGCCGGCAATACCGCGGCGTTGGTCATCATCATTGTGCTGTCCATCGGCACCATCTTTTCCGCAGTGTCTGGTGTGGCTAAGGGCGTGCGGTGGCTATCCAATATCAACCTGGCATTGGCGCTGGGCATCGCCATCTTCTTCTTCGTCATCGGACCAACCGCCTTGCTGGCCAATATGATGCCCGCGGTCATCATCGAGTACCTCGACAACACCCCCGAAATGTTGTCCGCCAACATGGGCGAGGGCGAAGATATGGTCTCCTTCCTATCCTCGTGGACCACGTTCTACTGGGCGTGGTGGGTATCCTGGTCGCCGTTCGTCGGCGTATTCGTGGCCAAGATTTCCCGCGGTCGCACCATCCGCCAATTCGTCCTTGGCGTGCTGTTTATTCCTTCCGCTATCATCATCGCCGCTTTTACCATCTTGGGCGGCACCACCATTTGGCTGCAGCGCCGCGATGGCGATATCGCCCCCGATGGCACAATCGATTCCATGCCGGCGGCCGAAGACATCTTCTTTAACGTCTTGGACCATTTCCCCGGATCCAATTGGATGGCCCCGCTGGTCATTGTCATGCTCGTGGTATTTTTCATCACCACTGCGGACTCAGCCTCGCTGGTCAACTCCCAGCTCACCCAGCGCGGCAACCCACAGCCGAAAGCCACTGTTACTGTCTTTTGGGTGATTTGCATGGCGGGCATCGCCGTGGTCATCCTCATGTCCGGTGGCAAAAACGCGCTGCAAGGCCTGCAAAACCTCATCACCATTACGGCGCTTCCCTTTGCCGTCATCATCGTGTTGATGTGTATTGCCCTGATTAGGGAACTGCGCCACGATCCGGCCTCCATCCGCCACTATTACGAGCACCAAGCCGTGTCCAATGCGGTCATTCACGGCGTGCGCGAATACGGCGATAACTTTGCCCTGTCGGTCGAGCCCACTGCGGGAGACTCCGATTACGCCACCGGCGGCGAATTCGATTCCACCGCCGCCGAGGTCACCGAGTGGTACGCGCGTACCGATGAGGAAGGCCACGCCATCGGATATGACTATGAAGCCGGCCGCTACGTGGATGATGATCCTTCGGTGGCCGATGGCGAGTTCGTCTCTGGCTCCACCGATGACGATGCACAGACCCCGCCCGCTCATTAAGGCTCGATAATTTTAGTTAGGTACAG
This sequence comes from Corynebacterium sp. ACRPS, assembly GCF_022346005.1. Classification (GTDB taxonomy): domain Bacteria; phylum Actinomycetota; class Actinomycetes; order Mycobacteriales; family Mycobacteriaceae; genus Corynebacterium. The sequence goes on along the minus strand of NZ_JAKRMY010000001.1, from coordinate 211,790 downwards.
TCACAGACCATGACCTTGTCCACGTTCGCCTTCGCCTTTGGATTGGTGCTGCTCTCGGGCCTGTCCACCTCCATTGGCGGGGCGCTGGCGGTGGGAAAGCGCCAGCCAGGGCCCGCATTTATGGCCGCGGCCCTGGGCCTTTCGGCGGGTGTGATGCTCTATGTTTCCTTCATGGAAATCCTGCCGGAGGGTATAGAGCAGCTTAGCGACGCCCTCGGGGGCGAGAAACCCGGCACCTGGGCCGCGGTAGGGGCCTTCTTCGCCGGTATTGCGGTCATCGCGATTATTGACCGAATGGTGCCAGAAGAAATTAACCCGCACGAACCCGGCACGACGGAAGAAGATGCCCGGCGCGGCAGGTTGATGAAGACGGGCGTATTTACCGCGGTCGCGCTGGGCCTGCACAATTTTCCGGAGGGCTTTGCCACTTTCTTATCGGGCCTGGAGTCCAAGGAGATTGCGGTGCCGGTGGCCGTGGCGATTGCCATCCACAATATTCCGGAAGGCATCGCCGTCGCGGTGCCGTTGCGGGAGGCGACCGGCTCGCGCAAGAAGGCCTTCTGGTGGGCCACGCTTTCTGGGCTTGCTGAGCCGCTCGGCGCGCTCATCGGATTTGGCCTGCTCTTACCGGTATTGGGGCCGGCCACCATGGGCATTAGCTTTGCCGCAGTGGCTGGCATCATGGTGTTTATTTCGCTGGATGAGCTGCTTCCCACCGCGGAAGAAACCGGCGAGCACCACTACGCCATCTACGGCCTTATTGCCGGCATGGCCATTATGGCGGTATCGCTCATGCTGTTTATGTAATTTAGTGCTGCGCTGCCGAGGTGGCAGAGGGCGAGCCGGTCGAGGCCTTAACGGCCATGACGATGCTGGCGATGACAAGGCCGAGGATGAGCCCGCACACCATGGACAAGCCGGTTTCGGCGAGCCAGCTCAGCGCGCCGTTGTGGATGTGTTCAGTGGCGGCCTCGATAAGTCCATGCGGTTGGTCTACCCCGAATTCGTGCAGGCCTGTGGTGACGATATGCCCGCCTACCCATAACATGGCGGCGGTGCCGATGACGCCGATGATGTCCAGCACGATCGGCATACCCTTGACCAAGGCATTGCCCAGCGGGGAGTTGCCATCGCGGCGCCGGGTTAAGGCCAAGCCGATGTCATCCATCTTGACCAGCAATCCCACGGCGCCGTAGACGCTCAAGGTCAAGATGATGCCAACGGCGATAAGCGCGCCGAGACGCAGCCAGAAGGGCTGATCGATGACTTCATTTAAGGAAATCACCATGATCTCAGCAGACAGGATGAGGTCGGTGGTAATGGCGGATTTCACCAAGCTATCTTCGGCCTCTGGACCCTTGTGCTGGACGGTATCGGTTGCATCGCTAGGGGAGGAGTTGAAGAAGGAGAGGATCTTTTCCGCGCCTTCGAAACACAGATAGGTACCGCCGCACATCAAGATGGGCGTGAGCGCCCATGGGGCGATCCAAAACAGGATCATCGCAATCGGCAAGATGATGACGAGCTTGTTGATAAGCGAGCCCTTGGTGATGCGCCAGATCATCGGCAGCTCGCGCTGCGGTTTAATTCCCTCGACGTATTGCGGGGTTACTGCGGCATCATCGACGACGACGCCGATGGCCTTCATAGATGTCTTGCCGCCTAAGGCGGCCACATCGTCGACGCTGGAGGCGGCGGCGCGGGCTATGAGGGCGACATCGTCAAGCAGGGCGAAAAGGCCACCGGCCATGGCTTATCCTTCGGGGGCTAAAGTTACGTTTTCTGACCAGGACAAGTCTATGCCGTGGTGGGCAAGCCAGGCCATTGCATCGTCGCCGTGGCGGGTAATTCCCTCGACCGCGTCCAGGGTGGTGTCGATGGCGAGCTCGGCGTCCTCGGCGGAAATGAGGCCCGCGGACGTCGCCGCGGAGAGCTCGTCGATGTCGAGGACGGTAATCGGCTCGCCGGTGGTGGTGACCAGGTCGACGTAGAGATCGCGGGTGGTCCACTCGTTGCCCTGGCGCTGGATCTCGGCGACGTCGATATAAAAGTCCTGCTCCACCTCGATGCCGGGGCGGAAGTGGAAGATATTCGCGCGCAGGTTCAGGCTGGGCAGCAGCCAGGATTCGAGGTAGCCAAAGCGCGGGTGATCGGCACCGCGTGCCATATACAGGCCAAACTCGGTTTCGGTGTAGGTATCGACCTGGCGCAGGTAGCCCTTGGGATCGGTATTGGTGAAGTTCCCGGTATTAAAGGTCTCCCGCTTGACTGGGTGGAGATCAACGGCCATTACTTCACCTCTAGGAAGGCGGCGGTGGGGGCGAAATCGCAGCGCGCTTCGGTGGTATTCACGGAACCGGAGAGCAGCGCGACGACCAGGCCCTTGCCCGTGTGGGCCGTGCCGGACAGCGTCGTCGGACCATCCTGATTGATACCGTTATTGTGCAGCGGGGTAATGCCGCTTTGCAGGGTGTTGATATTAAACCACTGCACGTTCATGCCTTCTTGGTCCGGTGCTGCCGGAGGGGTGCCCAGGGCGGTAAAGAGGAAGGCGGTCTCGCCCTCGCCGGCGCCGGGGGCAGGAATTTCCGTAGGGCCAGGTACCGCGATGGCAGAGCCTGTGGCGGCGTTGGTGCCACCGATGCAGTGCGCGGAGACGGTAGGCCAATAAAACTGCCGGAAGTGTGGATTATCGCCCTGCGGCATAGCGACACCGCCACTACCGTCGCCGTTGCCGGCAAAGAAGTCCAAGGCAGACAAGATAGCATTGCGGGCCTCTTCGGGGATCCACGGCTGCGCGGCAAAGGCGCGCACGCGGTCTTGGGTCTCCTGAGTGGGGCGGCCGAGCTCATCCAACGGGCTGGCGGGCATGTGTTGTTGTGCCAGCGATGAGAGATCCGGGGCGAAGGCCTGTGCGGGCGCTACCAGGGGAGAAGCGAGGCCAATAAGCGCGGCGGTGGCAGCGGCGATGTAGCCGGTGCGTCCGCTTAGGCGCCAGGAAGTTCGGGCGTGGCTCACGGTATCAGGTCCTTATTGTCTCGCGGAGGGGAAGCAGTATAGTCCCACCAGTCACAGCAGTAACAGTAATAACTCTAGTAACGATAGTGATCCGCTGGGAAGTGTCAAGTAGTAGGTCGTTTCAGGCGCGCGTGACGTTACGGGGTTGCCTGGGTCGCGTCTTGGCTCCCCAATGCTGCACTATGCCCTGTTAGGGGGTATCGTAGGACGTCGTTCAAGAACATTTCTCGCGCACCAGCGCTTGTAGATCCTCCGAAGGAGAACCCAACTAGTGAGTAATACCGAGTTCCGTAATGTTGCCATTGTCGCGCACGTTGACCATGGCAAGACCACGTTGGTCAACGGCATGCTGGAGCAGTCCGGTGCTTTTGGCGAACACGGTGAGCACACGGACCGCGTCATGGACTCCAACGATCAGGAGCGCGAGCGCGGCATTACCATTTTGGCCAAGAACACGGCCATCCGCCGCCAGGGTCTGGGCAAGGACGGCGCAGACCTCATCATCAACGTCATCGACACCCCGGGCCACGCCGACTTTGGCGGCGAGGTTGAGCGCGGCATTTCCATGGTGGACGGCGTCGTGCTGCTTGTCGATGCCTCTGAGGGCCCCCTCCCACAGACCCGCTTCGTCCTGACCAAGGCGCTAGAGGCCAAACTGCCGGTCATCGTCTGCGTGAACAAGACCGACCGCCCCGATGCCCGCATCGACGAGGTTGTCACCGAGTCCCAGGACCTGCTGCTGGAAATCGCAGCTGGCCTCGAGGACGAGGAAGCCGCAGCCGCCGCTGAAGAGCTGCTCGATCTCCCGGTTCTGTACGCCTCCGGCCGCGCCGGCGTTGCCTCCACCGAGAACCCGGGCGACGGCAACGTCCCCGATAGCAAGGACTTGCAGGCGCTTTTCGATGTCATCTACAACGTCCTGCCAGAGCCTTCCGCTACCGTCGATGCCCCGCTGCAGGCGCACGTCACCAACCTTGACGCCTCCGACTTCCTCGGCCGTATCGCGCTGCTGCGCATCTACGCCGGCCGCATCAAGAAGGGCCAGCAGGTGGCCTGGATCCACTACGATGATGAGGGCAACCAGCACACCAAGACCGTCAAGGTTGCCGAACTACTGCGCACCGTCGGCTTCGAGCGCCAGCCGGCCGAAGAGGCCATCGCCGGCGATATCGTCGCCATCTCTGGTATTTCCGATGTCATGATTGGTGACACCATCGCAGATCCGGAAAACCCAGAGGCTCTGCCGCGCATCACCGTTGACGAGCCGGCCATCTCCATGACCATCGGTGTGAACACCTCGCCGATGGCAGGCCGCGGGGGCGGCACCAAGTTGACCGCCCGCATGGTCAAGGCCCGCTTGGAGCAGGAGCTTATCGGTAACGTCTCCCTGCGCGTGCTGCCCACAGAGCGCCCAGATACCTGGGAGGTTCAGGGTCGCGGCGAGATGGCTCTGTCCGTGCTCATCGAGTCCATGCGCCGCGAGGGCTTCGAGCTGACCATCGGTAAGCCGCAGGTTGTTACCCAGCAGATCGATGGCAAGACCTACGAGCCTTACGAGATCCTCACCATCGACTCCCCGTCGGAGCACCAAGGCGCCATCACCCAGCTGCTGGCTTCCCGCAAGGGCCAGATGCAGTCCATGGACGTGCGCGAGGGCGACTGGGTGCGCATGATCTTCCGCGTTCCCGCCCGTGGCCTCATCGGCTTCCGTACCCAGTTCATGACCGAAACCCGTGGCGCCGGCATCGCCAACTCCATCTCCGATGGCATCGATGTCTGGGCCGGCGAAATCAAGTCCCGCGCCACCGGCTCCCTGGTGGCTGACCGCACCGGCCAGATCACCCAGTACGCACTGATGCAGCTGGCTGACCGCGGCAACTTCTTCGTCGAGCCAGGTGCTGAGGCCTACGAAGGCATGGTGGTGGGTGCCAATAACCGCGATGAGGATATTGACATCAACATCACCAAGGAAAAGAAGCTGACCAATATGCGCTCTGCCACCGCAGACGCCACGGTCACCCTGGCCAAGGCCCACACGCTCTCGCTGGAAGAAGCGCTGGAATTTTGTGGCAACGACGAGTGCGTCGAGGTTGCTCCAGACGTGCTGCGCGTGCGCAAGCTCGAGCTTTCCGCCACCGACCGCAAGCGCGCCGCCTCCCGCGCTAAGCAGATGAAGAAGTAATCTGCCCTCGGTCTAAGTCGTGGCTGCGGTTGATGCCGCAACCGCCGTGATAATCGCCGTCGTCTCCTGCAGTATGGTTTTTACCGCAGAGGCGGCGGCATCGTCGTAATCCACCTGTTGTTTTAATTCTTTGATGCGGTTGCGCATCTCTCGGCGTTTCATTTCGGGCGCGTCCTCCTTGAGCAGGGGATAGGCCCCTTTAACCTCGCGGAGAATATCCAAGATAATCATGTCTTTGACGCTTGGGTTTTGGGTGCCATCAAGCACCGCAGCGAGCCTCTCGCGCACCTCATCTTCTAGCGCCGTGTCCGTCATGATGTAGCGGTCGCCACCCAGCTGCCACCACGCGGCATCCTCAATCTCCAATTGGCCGTGGTCCCTAAAATCCTGGGCAATCTTCTCGCGCGGGGAGAACCACCTCGCCTGCAGTAGCGTCTTGACCGAGCTGGTCCGGCGCTCGTGCAGGCCATCCCACGCCCAAGCAAGCACTGGGTGCTCTGGCTTTTTATCCGTGGCGTGCACCTTATTCTTTGCACTTATGCCAACCGCGTCATGCATGAGTAAATCGCTAAAAAGGCCGGCGCTCAAGGCGGTCTCGTTATTGGTCACTGCCTCCTTTTTACCGTTGTCCTTGGTCAGCAGGAGGAACATTTCTTGGCAGATAAGCATGGTGGGGTAATCCCTTCAACAGTGATTTTGTCCGAGTTTAGCGCGCAGAATCTTCGTGTGGCGGGAAGTAGGTACTAAAGTAGTCCGCGATGAAAAATAGTCTCAAGGCTCGTGCACTTGCTGCCACTGCCGCCATCGGCCTCGCGTTTGTCAGCGGGTGTTCGGCCAATCCTGGCCCACCGCCGGTGGTAGAAGATTCGGACGACCAGGAATCTACCGTCCAAGAAACGGAATCAACCACGGCCGCGACGGACGATGGTCCGCCGCGCGCGGAGGAAGACGATTCGCGGCCCACCATTTCCATCGGCGTCGATCCACTGCGCGCTGGCCTTAACCCACACTTGGTGGCCAATAACTCCGAGCTCGTGGATCAAATCGCGGAGCTGGTCTTGCCCTCGACATTCCACTGGGGCCGCATGGACACAGACGTTCTGGAATCTGCCACGGAGGTCACCGCGCCGGAGGGCGTGGCCCAACGGGTGCGCTACGTTATTGCCTCTCCCGCGCAGTGGTCTGACGGCACCCCGATTTCCGGTGCGGATTTCAACTACTTGTGGAAGAAGATGACCACGACCGCAGGCGTCAAGGACCCGGCGGGCTACCGCGCCATTTCCGCGGTGACCACATCCGATGGCGGCCGCGTGGTCACGGTGGATTTTGCCGAGCGGGTTAAGGATTGGAAGCAGCTATTCAACCAGCTCCTTCCCTCGCACCTGCTGCAAAATGCCGATTTTGATTCGGTGCTGGCCAATGACATCCCTGCCTCCGCCGGCCGCTTCGCGGTCGATAGCGTGGACCGCAGCCGCGGGGTCATCACGCTCAACCGCAATGATCGCTTTTGGGGCGCTGACCCCGCCCACATCGATGTCGTCCAGCTGCGCGAGGTACGCGATAGCACCCAGGCGCTGAATATGCTGCGTTCCGGTCAAATTGGGTTCGCGGACTTTACCCCGGACCAAACCTCGCAGGAAGCGCTCGGACTGCTGGGCCACGTAAGCGATAAGACGGTCACCCGCCCGCGCCAGCTGCGCTTGCACATGTCCACCGAGCAGGGTGCGTTAGAGGATGCGGCTGCGCGGCGCGGTCTGGCCTCGCTTATCGATACCGGGCAGGTTGCCCGGCTGGCCACCGGCCGCGCCTCTAACCTGAAGGCCGGGCATAATCCGGTCTCCGGGGAAGCAAACCTGACGGCGCTGCGCGAGCGCGCCAGCAAGAAGCCCATCCGCTTCGCCGTCGATCCGACCAGCCCCACGGCTTTGGCTGCGGCAAATACGCTTTACGATGTCCTCGAGGCCCACGGCATCCCCGCTGAGGTCACCACCGATAGGCTTACCACAATTACCTCTAAGCTGCTTCCTGAAGGCAAGGTGGATGCGGTGGTGACCTGGGAGGATATCACCCTAACTTCGCTCTCTGCGGCGAGTATCTTCAATTGCGCCGAAGACCAGCCGCTCGCCGGGGACCTCTCCGGATTCTGCCCCGACAACGCCGCCGAGACGCGCATGGACATTCTCTCCGGAAAAATCAGCCCCTCAACCGCGCTGGGCCGAATCCGCGAGATCAATGCCCAGGACGTGTTGTACGTCCCGCTCTTAGATGAAACGCGTGTGCACGCGCTAGGGGAGGGTATTGTAGGCCCCGGCCAAAGTATTGATGATTGGGATAAAGGGCTGGTCACAGCGCCGGTTTGGAGGAAAGATGAGGACTAAGGACTTGGCGGGCTACCGCGTTGTTGCGGTGCACGCGCACCCTGATGATGAGACGCTTTTTACCGGCGGCACCCTTGCCACCCTGGCCGCGCGCGGTGCGCAGGTCACGGTCATCACCCTTACCCTTGGCGAGGACGGCGAGGTCATCGGTGCGCCCTATCAAGGCCTGGCCGAGCACCACCAGCTCGGTGGCTTCCGTGCCCGCGAATTGGCCTGTGCCCTCTCCGCCCTAGGAGTAGAAGGCATACAGCTGGGCGGATTCGGCCACTTCCACGATTCCGGCATGGTGGGTTCTCCTTCTCATGACAACCCCCGCGCGCTGGTCAATCGCCTGGATGAGGCCGTAGACCTGCTCCGCGCGGAATTAGATGTTCTCCAGCCGCACGCCATCCTGACCTATGGGCCAGACGGTGGCTATAACCACCCGGACCACGTGGCGGTGCATAGGGTGGTGGAGAAGGCGGCATCGGCAAGCACGCGCATCTGGTGGGCGATCTTTGACCGCGCCGCCAATTACGCCGGCCTGGACACGCTCGACGCGCCCGCGGGTTGGCGCAAGCCCGATGCCGCGTACCTGGATAACTTCACCACCGCCGGCGCGGATCTGGCCTTCGCGCTTGACGATGCTGCCCTAAACGCCAAACGCGCCGCCATGCGCGCCCACGCCACGCAAATCTGGCTGGCCGATGGCACCACCACCGCCACCAACCCCGAGGCCGCCGTGGCCGCCGTGCACGACCCAGCCGCTGTGCCAGGGGCCTACTGCCTGTCCAATAGATTACTGATGCCGTTGCTGCGCGCCGAATACTTTCAACTCGGCCGGGGCGAGCCCGCAACCGACCTCCTAGGGGAGCTGTAATGCGCACTGATTTTAGCCGCGGTGAGCAGGTCACCGGCCTCATCTGGCTCTCCCTCGGCGCCCTGCTATCGCTGTTCCTAGAGGTCATTTACCTTACCGCCCGGATTCCCCTGGCTGATGGCGCGAGCATCGCGTTTCCCATCACCATCGTCATCGCCGCCGCCTTTAACGTGGTGCTAACCCGTACGGCGCGGCTGTGGAGTGATCGAACTTATATCGTGGCCATCCCGCTCATAGTGTGGGGCCTGGGATTTTTCGCGCTTATGCTGCTGGTTCCGATTACCGGTGATGTCATCGTCGGCAATAATATTCTCAGCTTGCTCCTGCTTTTGGCCGGAATCGGCGGCGGCGTTTGGCCTTTCCTAAAGCAGAAGTGACATACTATATTTCATCCCCAAACCCATGAAATCAGGAAGATTCAAGGATTCTCCATGACTTATACAATCGCTCAACCTTGCGTTGATGTAATGGACCGCGGCTGTGTTGAGGAATGCCCCGTCGATTGCATTTACGAAGGCAAGCGCATGCTCTACATCCACCCAGATGAATGCGTGGACTGCGGCGCCTGCGAGCCCGCATGCCCGGTAGAGGCCATCTTCTACGAGGACGACGTTCCCGATGAGTGGATCGATTACAACGATGCCAACGCAGCATTCTTCGATGACTTGGGCTCACCCGGTGGAGCGGCAGCCCTCGGCCCGCAAGATTTCGATGCGTCAATGGTAGCCGCGCTGCCCCCACAGAATCAGGAGTAATTCATGGCCCGCACACCGCTAGGACAATCGCTTCCAGATTTCCCCTGGGACTCGCTGGCTGGCGCCAAGAAGAAGGCCCAGGCGCATCCAGATGGAATCGTTGACCTTTCGGTAGGCAACCCCGTAGATCCGGTCGCCCCTGGCGTGCAGCTGGCGCTGTCCTCTGCCGCCGAGACCCCCGGTTATCCGCAAACGCAGGGCACGCCCGAGCTGCGCGAAGCCATCGCCTCCGCTCTCCGCCGCCGCTATCACATGGACGTGGACCGCGTCCTGCCCGTGGTGGGCACGAAGGAGGCCATCGCGTGGCTGCCCACCCTGTTGGGCATGCGCGGCGAGACCGTCGCCTTCCCCTCGGTGGCCTATCCCACCTACGAGGTCGGCGCCCTCCTCGCTGGGGCCACTCCGCTGCGAGCCGACGACGACTTCCAGGACGCCTCCCTGGTATTTATCAACTCCCCGTCCAATCCTACCGGCCGCGTCGCTGGGGTAGAGGAGCTGCGCTGCATCGTGGCTTGGGCCCGCTCGACGGGCGCCATCATCGCCTCCGACGAGTGCTACATGGGCTTGGGCTGGAACGATGACAACCCGCCGGTATCCATCTTGGATCCGCGCGTGACCGACGGCGATAACACCGGCCTTATCTCCATGCATTCGCTGTCCAAGTCCGCGAATATGGCCTCCTACCGCGCCGGATTCTTCGCCGGCGATAACGACCTCATCGCGGAGCTCTTGGAGCTGCGCAAGCACGCCGGCCTCATCGTGCCAGGCCCGATTCAGGCGGCCATGGTTGCCGCGCTTGACGATGACCCCACCGAAGCCCTCCAGCGCCAGCGCTACGCCGCGCGCCGCGCCGAATTGATGCAGGCGCTTATCAAAGCGGGCTTTACCATCGACCACTCGGATGCCGGCCTGTATCTCTGGGCCACCCGCGGCGAAGGCTGCCGCGAGACCATCGACTGGTTGGCTTCCTTGGGCATCCTCGCTGTACCTGGCGACTTTTACGGCCCCTCGGGTGCGCAACACGTGCGCATCGGCTTAAACGGTACCGACGAGCGGGTGCGCGCCGCTGTCGAACGCCTCGCCAGTGCCTAACTCGCCTCGCGCGTTTCGCCCGCCTGCGCGGGAGGGGATTTCTCCCCGCAAGGTGGTCTTGCGCGATCGCGTTCCTTTAGAAGGCGAGTACTGGGCCGCCCGTGCCGGGGACTCACCCTTTCCGGAGGGAACCCTCCTTCCCGCGGACACGGTACTTTCGCGGCCCATTCCCGCGTGGTATCACCCCTTCGTCCCGCCGGAGGAACCGATCCCCTATGTCTACACCGTCGTCCACGCGGATGAAAACATCATTGTTGCCGATAAACCGCACTTTCTTCCCACCACCACGAATGGCCGTTTGCAGCGCGAAACCCTGCAAACTCGCCTGCGCGTGGACTTCGGCGAAGACGAAATCGTGCCGCTCCACCGCCTTGACCGCCTCACCGCAGGCCTTGTCATCTGCTCGCGCAATCCCGCGACCCGCGCGCCCTACCAGCGCATCTTCCTGGAGGGGAGGGCGGTGAAGAGGTATAGGGGCATCGTCAAGCAGCCGCTTTTCTGCGATGAGGAAATCAGGCTGCCTATGCACAAGCCGCGGGGCAGCAGGCAGGTGCTCGTGGCTGATAATGGCACGCCGACCTCGACGTATGTGCGCGCTGCGGGGCGGGAGGTGACCATGTGGCCGCGGACGGGGCATACGCACCAGCTGCGGGTGCTACTGAACCATCTTGGGCGCCCGCTCATCGGCGATGACACCTATCCCACGCCGCGTCCGCTCAGCCTCTACGATTTCTCGCGCCCGCTTTCCTTGCTGCACGAAACTATATCTTTTAGAGATCCTTTATCACATTCGGAGCGTCAGTTTTTCAGTTCGCGGGGCTTAGGAACTACAATCAGGTAATTACTAACCTCCGGCAAGAAAGGCGGCCCATGGCAGACCTCAGCGTTGCGCGCTTTGCGTCCAATTTTGGGCAATTCCTTAAGTTCGGTCTTGTCGGCGGCTCGGGTACCGCGGTTAACCTCTTCGTGTATTTTCTCGCGCAGAAACTCTTTGGTGCGGCGGATATCTTTGCCGAGGACCCCTTCATGAACCTCTTCGGTTCTGCATTCCACATCCGCTGGTACCACGTCTTTGCCACCATCTCCTTCCTCGTGGCCAATACCTGGAACTACCAGCTCAACCGCATGTGGACCTTTCGGACCGTGTCCAAAGTGTCCTGGATTCGCGGTTTCTTCCCGTTCCTTTTGGCGGGAATCGGAGCGTTTATCGTCAGCCAGGTCATCCTGACGCTGCTAATGAACCCCAACTCGCCCGTGGGCCTGCCCACCGATGTCTTTGATAACTCCACCGGATTGCGCACCAAGTCCTATTGGGCGCAGGCCATTTCCATCGTCGTGGCGATGCCTATCAACTTCATCATCAACAAGCTCTGGACGTTCCGCTCCAAGCCCAATAAGCCAGTCGTCGTCGACGAGGTCGCGCCGGTTTAACTACCCGCCCTTCGCCGCCGGCCACGGCCCTGCCATCCGCACAGCCCCAGCCGCCCCAGCCGCCCTTCGCGCTCACCAGCGTGGGGCGCTGGGGTCTTTTTGTGCCCGCCGGTGAGCGGCAAGGGCAGGGAGGGGCATCGCCAAGCAGGTGCGTGTGAGGCACCCTTCCCTTCGCGCTCACGGGGAGGTGGACTTCGTGCGCAGCGCTCGCCCCCGGTGAGCGGCACGGGAGGCCTCGCCCTTCGCGCTCACCGCCAACGGTTGCCGTCGGCGAAATCTCCTCCCCGTGAGCGGCAAGGGTGGGGAGGCCGGGAGCCGCTGACGCTAGCACCCCTTCGCGCTCACGGGGCGTAGAAAACGGAAACCACCCGCCGTCCGCGGTGAGCGCGAAGGGCGGGTGGTGGAGTGCGTGATAGCGGTGGGAGTGAGCATTAGTCCTCGAGCTCGGCGTCGAGGCGGGACTGGTCGCGGCGGTTTTGTTTCCGTCGGAGTGCGGGGGAGATGAGGACGGCCGTGACGGCGCCTACGGTCGAGCAGATGAGGTAGGGGGGCGGCAGGGACATCGGAAAGCGTGAAGGCGTGGTAGGCGATGCCGGCGAAGCAGAGGAACATCGGGATGAGGTAGAGGGCGGTCAAAGTCCAGTTGGAGTGGACGGTGGGGGTGGCGATGTGCCTGCGCATCCAGGCGGCGCTGAGGGACGTGCCGGCGAGGGAAGGGACGATGGCGAGGGGGCGAGGAGGCTGAGGCGGCCGGGGAGGGACCAGGCGAGGATGGCGGCGACGATGAGCTCGAGGAAGGTGATTGGGGTGAGGGTGATGGCGGAGGCCTTGGTGAGGATGTCACGTTCGAACTCGTCGGTGGAGGCGCGCTCCATCTGGTTGAGGGATATGTTGGCGATGGCGTTAATCATGTTGTTCAGCTCCAAAGATTTCTTCGACTGTTTTGTTTAGTTCGTGGCAGATGTCCAATGCGAGGTGCACGGACGGGGAGTAGTTGCCGCGTTCGATATTTGCGATAGTTTGCCGGGAGACGCCGACGCGCTCTGCTAGTTCGCCTTGCGACCATTCGCGCCAGCGCCGCCACTTGCGGACCATGTTGGGTTGTCCGGCCACAACATCACCTCTCGTGTCGTGTTTACATGACCTAATGTAAAGCAAACTTTACATTATGGCAAGGGTTAGACGCACAGATGCCAGCGCCAATATGGCTGGGTGGCGGATATAGGCAGCTGTGGCTTGCGGCCTTTGAGCAGGTCACGGGTGGCTTTGATGAGGAGAATGACTTGGTCAAGGTGGTGCGTGACGTCATCGGCAGTAAAGCGCAAAACCGTGTACCCGTGCGCGGTTGCGGCGTTCTGCTTGGAGCGGTCGGCCTGAAACGCGACGCTGTGGCTGTGGTAGGTCCAGCCGTCGATTTCCACGATGAGCTTGCCCATCAATAGGTCGAACCGGTACCCACACACCAGGGCGTTGTGAACAGGGAAAATGCCTTCTGCGCGCAGCGCGCGGCTGACTTTTCGCTCCGGCGGGCTATCCGCGCCGATGGCCGAAATCCGAATCGTCTCCTTCAACGCGCGCGGTGTCCGGCCCATTCGCTTGCGGTCCCGCTCCAGCCGGCCGGGCCCCTTCTCTCCGCGATAAAACTCCTCCAGCAGCGGGCTACAGGCCCTAGCAATCTTCCGAGCGGCCCACAGGACCTGCACTACCGGCAGCCCCTTGACCAGGCTCGTTGCCTTGAGCCGGGAATGCGAGACACGGAAATTCTTGCCCCTCAGCGTCCGCGGCCCCTCCGCTTCCAGCGGAAAGGTCAGCGGCCGGTCAAGGTGAATCTCCTGCGCGGTCTTCCCCGTAAAATGAATGCGGCTCAGCCCATGCACTAGCGCCTTCGCCACCGCCAGCGGCGACCACTCGTCGGTATAAATTCCCCGGTGAACGCGGTGCAGCTTGCCCGCGCGCACCCGCCGGCGAATCGCGTCCTTGCCCAGCCCCTGCTCGCGCAACTGCGCAGTCGTCCATGCCCCCATGGCTTCAACCTAAAGAAGCAGCCGCCTCCCCGTCCATACGGCTTTCGCCAGCCTGTGGATAACCGTCCCATTTCACGGTCCCACGGTCCATTTTCGTCGCCGCCCTGTGGATAACTCCCTCCATGCCTCCCTCGACGTCCCCTTCGCGCTCACCGGGGGCCACTTAGATGCGCTGGAGCGTCCCCTGGTGAGCGCGAAGGGCGAGTGTGGTCCCAGCCCGCCCTTTGCGCTCACGCCCACGCTTTCCGATGTCCATTTCCTCATCCCCGTGACCGCGAGGGGCGGTCCCACACCCGTCGCGCTCACCGGGAGGTGAAAACGCAGTGCCCCGCCCAGCGCTGGTGAGCGCGAAGGGCGGGGTAATGGGGCGTGAGGGCAGGGACGGGTGTCAGCGGTAGGGCGTGCGGGCGGGGTAACGGGGTGTGAGGCAGTGATGGTGGGCCGGAGGCGGGGAGCGGCCGCTAGGTCAGCGGGAGCGTGGAGGTCGGGTCGATGCCGCGAACCTTGGAATTGAGCACACCCGCGATGGCGAGCACCGTGAACATGGCGGCAGCGGAGAGGAGTTGGGTGCGGGCGGTGGCATCGGTAAGCATGAGCACCGCGATGGCCGCGAAGAGGGCGAGGGCGAACCAGGTGAGGTAGGGGAAGGCCCACATGCGGATGGGGAGGGGATGCAGGGCCTCGAGTTGGCGGCGCAGGCGCAGCTGGCTGACTGCGATGAAGACCCACACGATGAGCAGGGAGGCGCCGGCGGCGTTGAGCATGAAGGTGAGCAACCAGCCGGTATCGGCGTAGTTGAGGACGACCATGAGCGCGGACAGTGCGACGGACAAGGCGATGGCGGTAGTGGGCACGCCCTCGGTATTGGTGGCGGCGAAGATGCGCGGGGCCTCGCCGCGGGAGGCGAGCGAGTGCATCATGCGGGAGGAGGCGAAGATTTGCGCGTTGAAGGCGGATAGCAGCGCGAGGACGATGATGACCTCCATGATGCCGGCTGCGCCGGGGATGCCGGCGCGGTCGAGGACCATGGTAAAGGGCGATTCGGCGGCGGTGGAGGCGGCGTCCAGGCTGGAATAGGGAAGCAGGAACGTGATGACGAGGACGGAGCCCAAGTAGAACACAGAGATGCGCAGGATGGTGGAGCGCACGGCGTTGACGAGGGACTTTTCGGGATCCTCGGATTCGGCGGAGGCGATGGCGACGACCTCGATGCCGCCGAAGGCGAAGGCGACGGCGAGCAAGCCGGCGGCGACGCCGCCGAGGCCGTTGGGCATGAAGCCATCGGCAAGGAAGACGGATGTGCCCACGAAGGTGTGGCCGGGCAGGAGGCCGAAGATGAGGAGGACGCCGATGATGAGGAAGGCGATGATGACGACGACCTTGATGAGCGCGAACCAGTACTCGAACTCGCCGAAGGTGCGCACGCGCAGCAGGTTGACGAGGCCGAAGACGGCGACGCAGATGGCGGCGGGGATCCAGGGCGGGACGTCGAACCACGAGCCGATGAAGCCCGCGGCGCCGGTGATTTCGGCGCCGAGGACGGCGACGGTGGCGCACCAGTAGATCCACCCTTGGGTAAAGCCCGCCCAGCGGCCGATGCCGTGCTCGGCGTATTCGGAAAAGGAGCCGGAGGCGGGGATGACTGTTCCCATCTCTCCGAGCATTTGCATCACGAGGATGGCGAGGAAGCCGGCGATCGCGTAGGCGATGATCACCGCTGGGCCAGCGGCGGAAATGCCGACGCCCGTGCCAAGGAAGAGACCGGCGCCAATGGTGGAGCCAAGCCCCATCATGGTCAGGTGGCGGACCTTCAGGCCAGAACCAAGGGCAGAAGAGTTATCAGACACTTCTCCATGGTATTTCTCGGCCGCAGGGCACGGGAATTGGGGTGGCGTTAATTCTTGTGGAGGTCCTCGTTCAGCGCGACGGCCTCGGCATTCCACTCCACGGCCTCGACGGCACCAGAGACGGAATTGCGGCGCAGCAGCAGGCCGGAGGCACCAGAGAGCTGGGAGCCCTTGACGGCCTCGCCATTGCCGACGCCCAGGGCCTCAGCCACCTTGCCAAAGACGGCGACCTTGGTGCCGGCGGTGACATAGAGGCCGGCTTCGATAACGGCGTCATCGCCAAGCGAAATGCCGATGCCCGAGTTAGCGCCGAGCAGGCAGCGCTCGCCGATGGAAATCACTTCCTTGCCGCCGCCGGACAGGGTGCCCATGATGGAGGCGCCGCCGCCGATATCGGAGCCATCGCCCACGACGACGCCCGCGGAAATGCGACCTTCCACCATGGAAGCGCCCAGGGTACCGGCGTTGAAGTTGACGAAGCCCTCGTGCATGACCGTGGTGCCCTCTGCGAGGTGGGCGCCTAAGCGGACGCGGTCGGCGTCACCGATGCGCACACCGGAGGGGACAACGTAGTCCACCATGCGGGGGAACTTATCCACGGAGTAGACCACGACGGGGCCGCGGGAGGCGAGGCGGCCGCGCACCATCTGGAAATCGGACACGGCGCAGGGGCCGTAGTTGGTCCACACCACGTTATTGAGGTGGCGGAAGATGCCGTCCATGTTGAGGCCGTGCGGCTTTACCTCACGGTGGGAGAGCAGGTGGAGGCGCAGGTAGGCGTCGTAGGTATCGGTCGGGGCCTCGTCGAGGTCAGCGATGGAGGTTTCCACCGCCACGCGGGCCACGCCGCGCTCCTCATCGGGGCCGACGAGGGCGGAGAACTGCTGCGGAGTCTCCTCCAAACGCGTCGTGCCGGTGGTCTCTACTTGCTTATCGGTATGAACTGCTGGGAACCAAACGTCCAAGACGGTGCCGTCGTGGGTAATGGTTGCCAGGCCACGTGCGGATGCAGAAGTCATGGTGGCTAGCTTAGCAATTACTGTCGTACTTGTTCGCGCTTGCCCGCGGGAACCACAAAGGACAAGGCGACGAGTGCGGCAAAGAGGATGATGACGGCGATGACTTGGTTGCGGGCGGAGGGATCAAAGAGCATGAAGATGGTCAGCGCGGCCAGCGCGGCGGCGGTCGCCCACGGCAACCAGGGGTAGCCGGGCACGCGGATATCCGTGAGCTCGCCGTTTGCTTTCAACTGCGGGTGAAGCTTGAGGAAGGAGGCGACGATAAACGCCCACACAACCAAGAGGCAGCCACCGACGGCGTTGAAGAGGAAGGCCAGCAGTCCCGGCGGGTTCCAGAATTGGAGGCCCACCGAGGCGAAGGCGAAGATCATGGACAAGATGACGGCGTTGATGGGGGAGCCGGAGTGGTTGGTCTTGAGGAAGAACTTGGGCGCGCAGTGGTCCTTGGCCATGTCAAAGACCAAGCGGGAGGTGGCGTAAATTTGGGCGTTAAAGGCGGACAACAGGGCCAGCGCGATGATGGCCTCCATGAAGCCTGCGGCGAAAGGAATCTTGGCGGCCTCGAGCACCAAGGTAAACGGCGAATCGGCGGCGGCATCGGCATCTTGAATCTGGCTAAATGGCAGGGCCATGGTGATGACCACGATGGAGCCGATGTAGAAGATCATGATGCGCACGATGATGGCGCGCACTGCGGTAGCCACGTTGCGGGCGGGGTCCTCCGACTCGGCGGCGGCGATGGTGACCAGCTCGATGCCGCCGAAGGCGAAGGCCACGGCGAGCAGCCCCGCGGCGAAGCCCGGCATGCCATTGGGCAGGAAGTTATCGGTGAAGTTGGTGCCGGCGCGGGAGAGATCCATGCCGGGCAGGATGCCGAGTGCCATGAGGATGCCGACGACGAGGAAGGCGAGGATGACGGCGACCTTGATGATGGCGAACCAGAACTCGAATTCACCGAAACCGCGGACGGCGGCGAAATTCACCACGGCGAAAAAGGCCACCGCGATGAGCGCGGGAATCCACGGGGCGATATCGAACCAACTGCCGATGATCGCGGCGGCGCCCGTGATCTCGGCACCCATGACCATGATGAGCATGAACCAGTAGATCCAGCCCATCGTAAAGCGCGCCCAGTGGCCGAAAGCTTGGCCGGCGTAGGTGGAAAAGGAACCCAGGGAGGGACGCGCCGCGGCTATTTCCCCGAGCATCCACATGATGAGCGCGATGAGGACGCCGGCGACGGCATAAGAGAGCACCGAGGTGCCGGAGATTTGGATTCCCAATCCGACGCCCAAGAAGAGACCGGCACCCACCGCGGAGCCAAGGCCCATCATGGTGAGGTGTCGCGATTTCAATTGTGTGGCTTCGGCCATAATTACCACCTTGTGAGAGGTTATTTTTTGCAGTGAAGTGAACATTACACAATGCAACGGACCCAGCGGGGCGCTACCATGGCGGCTTGTGACTTTAGATCTATATGCCGACCCCATTGAAGTGACCAAGGCGCTCGTCGATATCCCGAGCCCCTCCCACCACGAGGAGGCCATCGCGGATGCGGTGGAAGAAGCCCTGCGTGGTCTCAACGTGGAGGTCGCCCGCTTTGGCAATACCGTGTGCGCGCGCACGAACCGCGGGATGGATTCCCGCGTGGTTCTTGCAGGCCACATCGATACCGTTCCATTGGCAGATAACGTACCGCATTGCATGGACACCGCCGAAGATGGCGCCGAGATCATGTTCGGCTGCGGCACTGTGGACATGAAATCCGGCATGGCGGTATACCTCAACGCCTTTGCTCACCTGCATGAATCGGAAGAGCTTCAGCACGACCTGACCGTCATCGCTTATGAGGGCGAAGAGGTATCCACTGAATTTAATGGGCTGGGCCACTTGCAAAAGGACCACCCCGAGTGGTTGCAGGGCGATTTCGCGCTCCTGGGTGAGCCCTCCGGCGCCATGGTCGAGGCCGGCTGCCAGGGCACGATTCGCCTGCGCGTGACGGCGCATGGCACCCGCGCGCACTCGGCCCGCGCGTGGCTCGGCTCCAACGCCGCGCACAAGCTTGCCCCCGTCATGACGCGCATTGCGGACTACGAGCCGCGCGAGGTCACCATCGATGGCTGCACCTACCACGAGGGGCTGAACATCGTCCACCTCGAGGCCGGCGTGGCCACCAATACCCTGCCGGACGAGGCCTGGATGTTCGTCAACTTCCGCTTCGCCCCGGACCGCAGCACGGAGGAGGCACTGGAGTACATGAAGGGGGTCATCGGCAAGCATGAGGACGTCACCATCGAGATCGACGACATTGCTGGCGCCGCCCTGCCTGGCCTGGGGCAGCCTGCGGCGCGTGCGCTTGTCGATGCCGTCGGTGGCAACGTCCGCGCCAAGTTCGGCTGGACCGATGTCTCGCGCTTTGCTGAGATGGGCATTTCGGCCGTGAATTTTGGCCCCGGCGATCCGGGCTTTGCGCATAAGAAGGACGAGCAGGTGCCCACGGCGCAAATCACCGAAGTTTCTACCGCTCTGCTTAATTACTTGAAGGGATAAAAATGACCCCTGACCACATGCGTACCCTGCGCGGCCCGCTCTTGCTGCGCAGCGAAGGAGAACAAGGCTCCACCTTTGACCAGCGCCTGTTGGAATCCGGCGCGGACCACGAATGGCAGCATGCCGATCCGTGGCGCGTGCTGCGCATCCAAGGCGAATTCGTCGCCGGCTTCGATGCGCTGGCCAAGCTGCCCAAGGCAGTGACGGTCTTTGGCTCCGCGCGCACCAAGCCTGAGGATGCGAGCTATCAGATGGCCGAAGAACTCGGCCGCAAGCTCGCCGAGTGCGCCTACGCCGTCATCACCGGCGGCGGCCCCGGCATCATGGAGGCCGCGAATAAGGGCGCGCACGAGGGCGATGGCCTCTCGGTGGGACTCGGCATCGAATTGCCGCACGAGCAGGGCCTCAACGAGTACGTGGACTTGGGCCTGAACTTCCGCTACTTCTTTGCCCGCAAGACCATGTTCTTGAAGTACTCCCAGGCCTTCGTCTGCCTGCCCGGCGGCATGGGCACCATGGATGAGTTCTTCGAGGTTCTCTGCATGGTTCAGACCGGTAAGGTCACCAACTATCCCATCGTGCTCATGGGCACCGATTATTGGTCTGGCCTGCTGGAGTGGATGAAAAATACCCTCGCCGCTGGCGGGTACATCAACGAAGATGACCAAGAGCTTTTCCTGCTTACCGATGACCCCGATGAGGCCGTCGCCCACATCATCGAGCGCCACAAGGTGATGAGCGATAAGCGCATTAGGGAGCCGCGTTGAGCCTCGCGCGCGTGATGGCGATAGTCAATCGCACCCCGGATTCCTTTTATGACAAGGGGGCCACCTTTGACATGGACCCCGCCCTCAAGCGCTGCGATGAGGCCATTGCGGCGGGAGCCTCCATCATCGATATCGGCGGGGTCAAGGCCGGACCGGGCGAGGAGGTGGATAGCGCGGAGGAAATCGACCGCGTCGTGCCCACCATTGCCCGCGTGCACGAGCGCCACTCAGAGGTACTCATTTCCGTGGACACCTGGCGCAGCGAGGTCGCCGAGGCCGCCATCGCCGCCGGGGCCGGGCTGGTCAATGACACCTGGGCCGGCTGGGATCCGCAGCTTATCGAGGTCGCCGGCCACCACCGCGTAGGCTACGTGTGCTCGCATACCGGCGGGATTACCCCGCGCACCCGCCCACACCGCGTGCACTTTGATGACGTCGTTGCCGATGTCATTGCTGAGACCACCGCCCTGGCAGAAAAGGCTGCGGGGCTTGGCTGCCCGGAAGATCTCACCTTCATCGATCCCACGCATGACTTTGGTAAAAACACCTATCACGGCCTAGAACTTTTGCGGCGCATTGATGAGATCGTCGACACCGGCTGGCCCGTGCTCATGGCGCTATCCAATAAGGACTTCGTGGGTGAGACCCTCGCGCGCGGGGTAGGAGATCGCGTCGCTGGAACGCTCGCCGCCACCGCCTGGGCCGCAGCGCACGGGGTGGCCGCCTTCCGCGTCCACGAGGTTGCTGAAACCATAGACGTCATCCGCATGACCGCCGCCATCCAGGGCACGGCCGCGCCCCTTGACACCACCCGTGGACTCGCATGAGCGTTTCCGTCATCATCCCCGCCCTCAACGAGGAGCCCACCGTGGCCGGCGTTATCCGCGCCTGCCTTGCCGATGACCCCCTCGAAGTGCTCGTCATCGACGCCGATTCCACCGACGACACCGCCGCAGTGGCGCGCGCAGCCGGTGCCGACGTGCGCAATTGGCGCGATATCCTGCCCGAACCGCCGCGCCCCGGCAAGGGGGAATCCCTGTGGCGCGGGGTCGCCGCCGCGCGCGGGGACATCGTCGTCTTTATTGACGCCGATCTAGAATCCGCCGCGCCCGGCATGGTCACAGCGCTCGCGGCGCCCTTTAAGGATCCGGGTGTGAACATGGTCAAGGCCCGCTATCGCCGTAGTCTCAATGGCCAACCCACCGGCGGCGGGCGCGTGACCGAATTGACTGCAAAGCCGCTCATCCGGCAATTCTTCCCGGAGCTAGCCCACATCGATCAGCCTCTGGGCGGCGAGTACGCGCTTCGCCGCTCTGCCGCGCTAGAAGTGCCCTTCGTGGAGGGCTATGGGGTGGAAGCGGGGCTGCTGGTGGACATCGGCAAGCGCGGCGGGCTGACAGAAGTCGACCTAGGCACTCGTGTCCACCGCAATCGGCCGCTTGATGAGCTCGCGCCGATGGCGGATATCGTGGCGCGCACGCTGCTCTCGCGCGCCGGGGTGAGTGCGCCGATTGCTCAGCGCCCACCGCTGCTAGGTAGGATTTAAGTCATGCTGTCCTGGATTGTGCTCATCGTGGTGCTCATTGCGTTCATTGTGATCGGAACGTGGCTGTGGGGTTCGATTTTTGGCCCCGGGACCGTGATGGACCCGCCCGATGAGCCGCAGAAGGTGCTGGAAAATAACCGCGCCGCCGCAGCTCAGGGCCGTTTTGAGGACGTGCAATTCGAGGTCGTGCCGCGTGGGTACCGCCAAGATCAGGTTGATGATCTGCTCGCGCAACTGGAGCTGGAATTAGCGGCCGCGCGGAAAAGCGGGCAAAAAGGGACTAAGCTGGAAAGAAACGAAGAAAGTTAAGGAGCCCAACTATGGCAGCAATGAAGCCACGTACCACTGGCGGCGAAATGGAAGCGGTGGTGGAATCCCGCAAGATCGTCATGCGCATCCCATCCGACGGCGGCGGGCGCATCGTTATCGAGCTGAACAAAGAAGAGGCCGCGGAGCTCGGTTCTTTGTTGACCGAGGTTTCTAGCTAGTCTGGATACATGCTTTCTCATATCGTCGACATTCTGGCCGATCCAAACGACGGCACGGCGCTTTCCGGCGCCGATGATTTTTCCCGCCTCGTTTCGGAATCCGGCCATTCCTTTGATGTGGCCAAGCAAGGGTATGTGACCTTAGCGGCCGGTGCTGGCCTGAAGCACAAGGGCGATGACATGGATATGGTCAACGCCCGCGAAGCGTACCTAGCCACCGGCCATTTCGCGCCGTTCGTTGAGTCTGTGACCGGCGCAGTACAAGACGCGCTCGATGCCAGCTCGCTGTCTGCCTCTACGCCCGCCTCGCTTCTCGAGGTCGGCGCCGGAACCGGCTACTATCTGGCCCACACGCTTGACTCCATCGACGGCGCGCGCGGCGTCGGCCTCGATATTTCCCCGCATGCGGCCAAGCACTTGGCTAAGTGCCACCCACGCGTGGGTGCCGTGGTTGCCGATGTCTGGCAGCAACTTCCCATCCGCGATGAATCCATCGACGCGATTTCCGTGGTCTTCGCCCCGCGCAACCCATCCGAATTCCAGCGCGTCCTCGCCCCCGGCGGCCAGGTCATCGTTCTGACCCCGGGCGCGGGGCACCTCGATGAGCTGCGCGAACCCCTCGGCATCCTCGGCGTGGAAGAGGGCAAGGTCGAGCGCATGTATGAGCAGGCAGAAGGCCACCTCGAGCAAGCGGCCGACCCGGTCGATATTTCCTTCCCCATTCACCTGGATAAAGCGGCCATCGCCGCACAGGTAGGAATGAGCCCGTCCGCCCGCCACATCAGCGCCGATGAGCTCGCCGAGCGAATGGCCGCCCTTCCTCCCACGCTGACGGTCACCGCCCGCGCTCGCCTAGACCGCCTCCGCGCGGTTTAATAAACGCAGGTTCACCTCGCCTTCGGCATACATACCGCCCTTCGCGCTCACCAGCAGCGCCCGGGGCGGTTCATTTGTGTTTCCGGTGAGCGCAAAGGGCGGGTGTGGAATAGGCCAGTCACCGTACCCTCCCTTGGCGCTCACAGGGAACAGCTTGCCGATACCCCTCCACCTTGCCCGTGAGCGCGAAGAGCTGGTGGCATCGGCAGGGCGGTGGCTGACGGAAAACGAGGGTGCAGAATGCGGCTAAGGACGGCATCATTTGACTCGTGCGGTCGGTCCTAGGGACAGATGGAAGGAATACTCGCCCTTCGCGCTCACGGCAAGCACATTCTGATGGCCGGAGTCGCTCGCCGGTGAGCGCGAAGGGTGGGTGTGGAGTCAGCCAGCCACCGTTGCCTCCTTTGGTGCTCACGGGGAGCTGCTTGCCGATGTCGCGACGCCTCGCCGGTGAGCGCGAAGGGCGGGCGCCGAAAGGCGGGTGGCGAGAGGCTGGCCAAAAGGCGCGTGGCGGCAGGGGGAGGGTAGCAGTATTAGAGCTTGGAACCGGAGCGCTGCCAGTCTTGTTCGATGACTGCGTCGCCGGTGGTCTCGACATCCATGCCGGAGCAGCCGCCGTCGAAATAGACGCGGGAGGCCATGGCGATGAGGCCGCCGTCGACGAAGACCTCCACCGTGGAGCCGTCTTGGATGATGGTGAGGGTGTCGGAGTCGCCATCGGCAAGCGTGGCGGTGGCGGGAGCGGAATCGGCGAAGAAGTGATCGAAGGCCTTGTTCATGGAACGATCGAGGCTGATTTCCTCGCCGGAGTGGCAGATGGTGGCGGCGGGGTTGCCGTTGCCATCGCGAAGGGTGATGGTGACGCTGGAGCCGGTGGGAACCTCCATGACGCCGGTCCAGGAGCGCGCGTAATCCGAAAGCTTGACCGCCTCGGGCAGGCCGGTGGCCGGTGCCTGGTACAAGACGCCGCCCTCGAGCGTGACCTGGCGCGGCAGGGAGAGGGCATTCGACCAGCCCTCGGCATCCCAAGAGGCGTGCTGGGTGGCGTCATCGCCGCGGCCGTTGCCGTTGAGCAGGCCGAGGATGACGGCGCGCTCGTAGCGGCTTTCTTCAGGAATCGTGCCTGCGGTGGCGTTGGTATTGCGCGGGCGGGAGAAATCGTGGCCGAAGTCCACGCGGCGGAAACCGGAGACCACCGTGAAGGTGGTATCTTCCAGCTGGCCCACGAGGTAGCCGGAGACATCGCGGCCGTCGCGCTCGAGGGTGACGAAAAGCACGTCGTAGATTTCCTCGTCGATTTCATCGCGCAGGCGCACGATGCGCGGGGAAACCACTGGGGGAATGGGGGAATCGGCGGGCACCTCGCCGTCGAGGAAGCCTGGGTCACCCTCGAAGGTGAGGCTGCCGCGCAGGGACCATGAGATGCCGTCGTGGCTTTCTAGAATGACCGGCTGCGGGGTTTCGGTGCGGCCGGATAGCGCCAGCATGAGCCAACCCATGTGGCCGTCTTCGCGGTCATCGGTGGCCCAATCGGGCACGACGGAAGGCGAGCGGAAACGGGTGTGGTCGGTGGTATTGCCGGCCACCTCGCCAAAGCGCACGACGTTGGGGTCGAGGGCTGAGGAGTCATCGGAGACCTCGCAGACATCGTCGATGCCGGAATAGCGCGCGAGGCGAATGGAGGTGCCGGTCGCGGTCACAGAGGTGAAATAGAGGTTGATGGCGTCCTCACCTTGGGCCACGGAACCCGCGCGGAGGGCGAGCTCGCCGCCGACGGGCGCGAGGACGTCATCGCAGTCCAGCCAGTTAAACGGTACTTCCTCCGAGTACGTGTGTCCCCAGCGGGCCGGGGCATCGGGAGTGGGGCGGTACTGGTAGAACATGTGCCATGTATCGCCATCACGAAGGACGCCGGCGGGCGCGTCTAGGATGCCGGCATCGGGGATGAAGTGGAGTTCGGGGCGGTGAGTCGTCACGGCATTCCTCTCTTAAATCAGGTGCGGGTTACAAGCTTGGGTTGGGGTGGCAGCTACGCCGGGGAGGAAACTCGTTGACCTGCCACGCGGTGCTTTCGCGAACTTTATGGGCCAGTGTCCGGCTGTCATGTACACCCAGAATACGGATATCTTTTAGCGCGTGCAGGGGCCCTTGCTTGCCGATGCTCCCTTAAAGCTTCGTCACCAATGTCAGCCCCGATCCCAGTGGGAGCCGGGTCACGGTGGCGCCTTCGAGCTCGCGGAGGTATTCATCGGCTTCGCGCGCGGCGGCGGTATCGCGGTCGGTGCGGGAGGTGTCGGCAACGGTGCCATCGAGAAGCGCATTGGCAAGCACCAGCGTGCCGTGCTGGTGCAGCAGGGGCCAGGCCGCCTTGATGAGGGCAGGGAGGTCGAGGGCAGCGACGTCCGCGTAAATGATCTGGTAGGCCTCGGTAGCCAGGCGTCCGAGCACGTCGAGGGGGCGCGAGGGAAGGAAGCGACCGCGGGTGGGGGCGTAGCCGGCCTCGCGGAAGGCGGCCTTGGCGCTGCGCTGATGCTCGGCCTCAGGGTCGATGCACGTGAGGATGCCGTTATCCGGCATGCCCGCGAACAGGTAGAGGCCCACGACGGAGGCGGCGGGGGTAATCGCCACGGCCTGGGGGCGGTCTACCACACCGGAAGACGTCGCCGTCAGCGTCGTGAGAAGCTGGCCGGTGGATTCATCCGGGACGGGCAGGCCGTATTCCTCGGCGTGGTCGCGGGCGCCGCGGAGAGCCGCCGAAGGCTCACTGGTGGAATCGATATAGGAGCGCAGTGCGTCATATGCGGTAGTAGTCACGATTAAGACAATAGGTAAAGTTGCGCGCAAGGGTGGCAAAAACGCGCCTAGCCAGCGAAATTGTGGTCTGTGGGAAGTATGTGACGGACTCACAGGATATTATCAGCGCAGCAGCTGGAGTTTCCGCGCCGAGTATAGAAAAATGACACCCATGACAGAAACGAAGCGCGATGCCGAGTCCGTTGCCTCCACCGATGCGAACGTGGAGTTGACCGGTACCGCGGCGTTCGATGCTGGGGAAGCTACGATGCCTTCGTGGGCCGAATTGGTGGCAGAGCATGCCGATGGCGTGTACCGCCTAGCCTACCGTTTATCCGGTGACCAGCAGGATGCCGAGGATCTCACCCAAGAGACCTTCATGCGTGTTTTCCGCTCCTTGGATAAGTACCAACCGGGTACCTTCGGCGGCTGGCTGCACCGCATCACTACGAACCTCTTTTTGGATATGGTGCGCCACCGCTCCAAGATTCGCATGGAGTCCCTGCCAGAGGATTATGAGCGCGTTCCGGGGACGGATATGACCCCGGAGCAGGCCTATACCGTGGCGAACCTGGACCCGGTGCTGCAGTCCGCGCTGGATAGCTTGGCGCCGGATTTCCGCGTTGCCGTGGTTCTGTGTGATATCGAAGGCATGAGCTACGACGAAATCGCCGAGACCCTCGGCGTAAAGATGGGCACGGTGCGCTCGCGCATCCACCGCGGCCGCTCCCAACTGCGCGCGGCGCTGGAAAAAGAGGCACAGACCAATGCGGAAGCGCGCATCTTGCTGCGCACGCGCTAGAATCGAATCATTACCTCCCCTGCCGCGTGGCAGGGGGACTTAAGTGTGAGTAATCCGTCTGTGGAATGAACGTGAGGAGGGTGTCGATGGACTCACTGCGAGGACGCCGCACCCTCTCCAGGCTCAGCGTACGGGGCGAGTTCACCCCCGCGCAGGCGAAGGCCCGGGATAAGGCAAAGGCGCGGGCGCGGCGCAGCGATTCCATCGGTCACCTTGGCCCAGAGGCCGTCGTTGCCTTCGTCGATGGGGAGATGGAACCCAAAGCCATGCACCGCGTGCGCATCCATCTAGTACACTGCGCGGAGTGTCGCGCCGACGTGCACCACCAGCGCCACGCCTCCGAGTGGGTACGTCACTGCAGCGATGATTCCGCGGTGAAGGCCCCGCAGTCCTTATTGGCTAAGCTGGCGGGAATGGCTACGGAGGGCGTGGCGCCGGGGCCCGATGCGTCGACCCCGGCGCACCGGCCGGAGCAGGATTTTCTGGATAAAGTCGAGACGGTGGTACGCGCGATTAAACACAATCAGCGCGGGCAGAACTAAACGGAGGGCGAAGATTTAATCGTGTTTTCTTCCATTGGCTGGCCTGAGATTATTGTCATTGTCCTCCTCGGCATCGTCATCATCGGCCCGGAGCGCATGCCGGAGGTCATCAAGGACGTGCGCGCGGCCATCTATGCCGCCCGCAAGGCCATCAACAACGCGAAGGCCGAGCTCAATGGCGAAATGGGGTCGATCTCCGCGGAATTCGATGATATCCGCGGCCCGCTCAATCAGGCGGCGCAGTGGACGCGGCTAGGCCCCAAAGGCGCTATTACCAAGGCGCTTTTCGATGGCGATGATTCCGCCTGGGACGACTTCAACCCCAAGAAGATGGCCGAAGACATCAAATCCGGCACCGCGCCGAAAGAACCCGAACAGCGCGCGCAGGACAACAGTGGTGCTACCCGGCCCACCTTTAACTATGCCGAGGTATATGGCGATACCACCGAAACGACCCAGCAGCCGGCGCAGCAGCCGCCCCAGCAACAACAAAAGCCGCAGCGCGGTGGGGAAGATTCCACCGGCGGCGGCTCTGAGTGGAGCGACGTTACCTAATACAACGCGCTTTTAGTTCACACCCAAGTTGAGGCTCTTGCCCACGAGGGAATCGGAACGGATGGCGAGCTGATCAGCCACCGCCCTGATTTCCTTGGCGGCAGGGGAGTCAGGTGCCTCGAGTACGATGGGTGTGCCGGCATCGCTATTCGAGCGCAGGGCCGGATCCAGCGGCACGGAGGCCAGCAGTGGCACCTCGTGGCCCAGGATGACGCCGAGGCGGTCTGCAACAATCTGGCCGCCGCCTTCACCAAAGACGTCCATGGTGGAGCCGTCCGGCATGACCATGGCGCTCATGTTCTCAATCACGCCGGCCACCCGCTGGCGCGTTTGCTGGGAGATGGAACCGGCGCGTTCGGCCACTTCTGCCGCAGCTGCTTGCGGCGTGGTGACGATGAGCAGCTCTGCATTCGGGATGAGCTGCGCAACGGACAGCGCGACATCGCCGGTACCCGGAGGCAGGTCGAGGAGGAGAACATCGAGATCGCCCCAGAATACGTCCGCCAAGAACTGCTGCAGTGCGCGGTGGAGCATAGGTCCGCGCCAGACGACGGGCGCGTTACCCTCCACGAACTGCCCAATCGAGATGTGCTTAATGCCGTGGGAGATGGGAGGCAGCAGCATTTCATCATCAAGCACGGTGGGGCCGTCGGTCGAGCCGAGCAGGCTGGGCACGGAGTGGCCGTAAATATCGGCATCGACAATGCCCACCTTCAGGCCCTTATCCGCCAGCGCGGCGGCTAGGTTGACGGTCATCGAGGACTTGCCGACGCCACCCTTACCCGACGCCACCGCAAAGACGCGGGTCGTCGAATCGGGCTTCGCAAAAGGAATCTCGGGTTCGGCCTGGCCGCCGCGCAGCTTCTGTTTCAGCTCGCGGCGTTGCTCATCGCTCATCGCGTCCATGGTCACGGTAACCTTGCCAACGCCGTCGATGTCCTCGACCGCGGCGCGGGTATTGGTCTCGATGGTGGACTTCATGGGGCAGCCCGCGATGGTCAGATAAACGCCAACGGTGACGTCGTTTCCTTCGATATCGACCGATTTCACCATATTCAGTTCGGTGATGGGGCGGCCGATTTCTGGATCCTGTACGTGGGAAAGAGCCTCGCGTACGACTGATTCGGTAATAGAGCTAGACATAACTCTTGCCATCTTAGTCACGGCGCTACCTCAGGTAAACACGCTTGCACGGTAGACTCTGTGGGACACTTAAATCCATCCGTTTGTATCGGTGACCTAGCAGAATCAGAAGGAGCACACTCAGTGAAGCGCAGCCCCGCCCGTCGATATGCCCGCGCTACTGTTACCGCGGTGGTAGGCGCTGCATTGCTTGCTGGGTGTTCAGACAAAGTCGATACCAGTCCCGCTGCGGCACAATCCGAGCCGGAACAGGTGCAGATCGTCGTTGACCCTGCAGAAACAGATCAGCTCATCTTGGGCGAGGTATTCCGGCAGTCGCTCTTGGAGGAAGGACGCACAGCCGAGCTGAAGGAAGAAGAAACCTTCAAAACACATGGAGGCAAGGGCAGTTCCCTAAACCCGGAAGGCAACTTTTACGTCGGCTGCACCGGCAACTTTTTAAGCCACTTTAATCCCGGTGAGGCGCGCGATATCTCGGCGGAATATAAAAAGGCAGAAGAAGACAGTGAGCCGGGCGGGGAAGACTTTCTTGCCCGCACCCATATCGCGCTCATGTCTACCTTGCCCACCCAACTTGCTACCGTCGAGCCATCCGGCGCTCACGGTTGTGAGGATGCACAACCAGAGCTGCCAGAAAACTTCGTGGTCATCTATAGCGACAGCCTCTTTGACCGCGAAGAAGAAAAATCCGTCGCCGCGGTCACCAAATTCATCACGCAAAAAGACATCTCTGACATGGTGGAGGCTCTAGAGGATGGCGAAGAGCTGAAGAAGGTCGTCCACGAATGGATGGAAGCCTCCGGACTGGACATTGTCAATGAAGAAAGCGACTCCGGCTCCTCCGGTGGCTCGGATCTGAGCAGTTCTTAAGTAAGCGGCGCGGTCCGTGCTACCCACTTACCGCCCTTCGCGCTCACGGGCAGCCGCCCTTTAACATGCGATCGCCCCCTCCGTGACCGCGAAGGGCGCCCGGCGTCGCCATCAGCTACCGCCCCGCCCTTCGCGCTCACGGGCGCAGCTTGTCGATGCCCCTACCATCTCGCCGGTGAGCGCGAAGGACGAGTAGGTGACCGGTGTGAGGCGAAGGAGGGGAGCTGAAGGTAGGGAGAGCAGGAACGGCGGCGAGGTAGGAGGACCGAGGAGAAGGCAGCAGAAACCATGAAAATGCCCCAGTGAGGAAATAACCTCACTGGGGCATTCAGCGCTGCAGCGCGCTAGGTGCCTTTTCAGCGGTTACACGTGGTTAAACGTCGAAGGCCTCTTCAAGCAGGTTCTTCTGCTCAATCTGGTGTACCTTGGCGTTACCCGTAGCCGTAGAGGACTGGGCGCGGCGGGAGACGCGGACCATTTCCGGCATATCCGGAATGAGGTCGCGCAGGTGCTCGTTGTAGAACGGCCATGGGCCCTGGTTGGCGGGCTCATCCTGTACGAACCGGACCTGGGTGGCGTTCGGGTACATCTCGAATGCCTCGCTTAGGCGGTTGAACGGAATCGGGTGGAGCATTTCCACGCGGACGATGGCGATGTCATCGCGGCCGTCGGCCTCGCGCTTCTTCTCCAAGTCCCAATAGAGCTTGCCGGAGACCAGCATGATGGTCTTGACCTTGTCCGTGTCGCCGACCTTCTTGTTATTGACGTCCACGAAGTGGGGGTCATTGATAACGGAGCGGAACTTCTTGACCTCGGTGAACTCCTCAACGGAGGAGGTAGCGGCCTTGTTGCGCAGCATGGACTTCGGGGTGAAGACGACCAACGGACGCTTCATCTCGCCCAAAGCCTGGCGGCGCAGCAAGTGGAAGTGGTTAGCCGGGGTGGACGGCTGGGCCACGGTCATAGAACCTTCCGCGCACAGCTGCAGGTAGCGCTCGATGCGGGCGGAGGAGTGGTCCGGGCCTTGGCCCTCGTAGCCGTGCGGCAGGAGGAGAACCAGGCTGGACAGCTGGCCCCACTTGGCCTCACCGGAAGACAGGTACTCATCGATGATGGTCTGGGCACCGTTGGCGAAGTCGCCGAACTGAGCCTCCCATGCCACGAGGGCATCGGGGTTACCCACGGTGTAGCCGTATTCGAAGCCCATGCCGGCGAACTCGGTCAGCGCGGAGTTGTAGACCATGAACTTGCCGCCGTTGTCCTTGGACACGGCCAAGGAGTTGAGCGGGTTGTACTCGTTGCTATTGCGGGGATCGAAGGTCACGGCGTGGCGCTGGGTAAAGGTACCGCGGCGGGAATCCTCGCCGGCCAGGCGCACAACCTTGCCCTGGTTAGCCAGGGAACCGAAGGCGAGCAGCTCGCCCCAGCCCCAGTCGATGCCGCCTTCGCGGACAGACTTCGCACGGTCCTTGGCTACCTTGGCCACGCGTTTGTGGTACTCGAAGTCCTCGGGTGGGTTGCCGTAGGCATCGCCAAGCTCGACCATCTCTTCAGCGGTGATGGAGGTATCCAGACCGTGGGTGAGCTCCTGCGAGGAGGTAATACCGGTCTGTTCCTTCGGGCCGGCCTTCTCGGCTTCCTTGTGCTCGGTGAACACGGACTCCATCTGGTCGTGGAAGTCGCGCGCCGCTGCCTCGGCGTCTTCAGCAGACAAGTCGCCACGGCCGATGAGCTCGTTGGTATAGTGCTCGCGCACCGGCTCGTGGTTCTCGATGACCGAGTACAGCTGCGGCTGGGTCATGGATGGGTCATCGGCCTCGTTGTGGCCGCGCAGGCGGTAGACCACGAGGTCAATGAAGACGTCCTTGCCAAACTGGCGGCGGTATTCTGCGGCCATCTGGCCTACCCAGACAACGGCCTCTGGGTCATCACCGTTGACGTGGAAGACCGGGCAGTCAAAGCCCTTGGCCAGGTCGGTGACGTAGTGGGTGGAGCGGCCGGAGTCCGGGGTGGTGGTAAAGCCCACCTGGTTGTTGACCACGATGTGGACGGTACCGCCGTTGGTAAAGCCGCGCAGCTGGGAGAGGTTGATGGTCTCCTGCACGACGCCGAGGCCGGTGAAGGACGCATCGCCGTGGAGCATGACGGGAACGACGGAGTAGCCGTCCTTGCCCTTGTCCAAGATGTCCTGCTTGGCGCGGGCGATGCCCTCCATGACTGGGTCGACGGCCTCGAGGTGGGACGGGTTGGCGGCAAGGGTGACCTTGATTTCGCCATCGCCGAACATCTGCAGGTGCTCGCCCTCGGAGCCCAAGTGGTACTTCACGTCACCAGAGCCGCCGAGCTGGCCGCCCTTGTAGTTGCCGTCGAACTCGCCGAAGATATCTGCCAGCGGCTTGCCGACGATATTGAACAGCACGTTCAGGCGGCCACGGTGCGGCATGCCCATGACGACCTCGTCGAGGCCCTGGCCCGCAGCGGTGTCGATGATGGAATCCAGCAGCGGGATGAGGGTCTCGGCACCCTCGAGGGAGAAGCGCTTTTGGCCCACGTACTTGGTCTGCAGGAAGTTCTCGAATGCCTCGGCGGCGTTGACCTTCTGCAGGATGTACTTCTGCTCGGCATTGGTCGGCTTTGGCATGCCGGCCTCGAGGCGGTCCTGCATCCAGCTGCGCTCGTCGCGGTCCAAGATGTGGGTGTATTCGGAACCGACCTTCAGGGTATAAGCAGCGCGCAGGCGGGAGAGCACCTCACGCAAGGTCATCTGTTCCTTGCCACCGAAGCCGCCGACGTTGAAGACGCGGTCCAGATCCCAGATGGTCAGGCCGTGCGTAGCGATGTCGAGGTCGCGGTGATCGGGGCTAGGCAGGCCGGGCTGGGACCAGCCGAGCGGGTTGACATCGGCAAGCAAGTGCCCGCGGGAGCGGTAGGACTCGATGAGCTGCATGACGCGGGTGTTCTTGTCCACGCCAGAGTTGGGGATGTCCTGAGCCCAGCGGAAGGGCTCATAAGGAACGCCCATGGACTCGAAGAGCTCGTCCCAGAAGGCGTCATCAACGATGAGCTTGCCGATGGTGCGCAGGAACTCGCCGGACTCTGCACCCTGGATGACGCGGTGGTCGTAGGTGGAGGTCAGCGTGACTAGGCGACCGACGCCGAGGTCAGCCAGGCGGTCAGCGGAGGCGCCGGCGAACTCTGCCGGGTAATCCATGGAACCAACGCCGATAATGGAGCCTGCGCCCTTGGTCAGGCGGGCAATGGAGTGGCGGGTGCCGATGCCGCCCGGGTTGGTCAGGTTAATGGTGACCCCTGAGAAGTCATCCATGGTGAGCTTGTTCTTACGGGAACGGGTAACGATGTCTTCGTAAGCCTCAATGAACTCAGCGAAGGACTTGGTCTCGCATTCTTTGATGGCGGCAACCACGAGGGCGCGGGAGCCATCCTTCTGCGGGAGGTCGATTGCCAGGCCCAGGTTGATGTGCTCAGGCTGGACGACGAAGGGTTTGCCGTCCTTTTCCTCGTAGCGCACGTTCATGCCAGGGTGCAGCTGTACGGCCTTGACCATGGCGTAGCCAATAATGTGGGTAAAGGAGATCTTGCCACCGCGGGTGCGCTTCAGGTGGTCATTGATCATGGAGCGGTTTTCCCACATGAGCTTGACCGGCATATCGCGCACGGTGGTAGCGGTAGGAATCTCAAGGGATTCTTCCATGTTCTTAGCAATAGCCTTGAACATGCCCTTGAGCTGGCGCTCGTCGCCGCCCTTATAATCTTCTAGGTTATCCAGCGGAGACTGCGCATTCTTGCCCGCAGAATGCTTTGCCTTCGCGGACTTTTCTTTGGCCCTAGATACAGACTCTTTCACGTTGGTATCGCGGGCCTCTTGCTTGCGGGCGGTGGTAGTGCCTTCGGTCTTCTTGGCCGAGGACTTAGACTCTGCCTGTGCCTTCTTTGGCTGTGGCTTAGATGCTTGAGAAGGAGCCGCAGCTTCTGGCTGCGCCTTGGGCGCGCCGTTTGCTTCGAAATAGTCGCGCCACTCCTTGTCTACGGAGCTAGGATCCTTGGAGTACTGCTGGAACTGCTCGTCTATCAGCCACGCATTCGGGCCGAAGATGCTCGATGTGCTCACGGCAGGTATTCGCCTCATTTCTCTGCTTTAAAATGGTCGTTTATTCGACTTTAGTCCGGACTTTGTACGAGCGCATTTCTCACCCGCCAAAGTGTCTGCCTATATGATACGGGCCAATCCCTCACCTTCACTATGTCAGGGGTAGCGAATTCGCTCTAAACGATCACCACTAACCCGCCTTTGTGTGGGAAAGAGGGGAGAGCTGCTGGCGGGCGTATTCGATGACCTGATTGGCCAGCTTGCGGTTGGCCTTTGTACCGATGACCGCCCCGATGCCCATAGGCATGAGCTTGCCCACCCATGCCCACTTCATGCGCTTGGTGATCTGCTTGGTAAATACCTTGGTCAACCTGCCATTGATGCCAGATAGTGTGGGCCCGGAAAAGCGGGAGAGCGAGGCAACCGAACGCGCCCCCGTGACCGTGCCGAGGTCTCCAACGAAGGTATCGACCACCGCGGAGCCCTTCGAGCCTGTCAATACCACCAGTACGAGGGCGCGGCGACGCTCGGGCGAGGAGATATCGTCGCCGCGCAGGTACGCGGACGCCAGGATGTACCACGCAGCGGCTTCAAGAAAGACTACGGATTCCGCACCAATGGTGGCCGCGCCCGTAAATAGCCCAATGCCGGGCACGGATGCGGAGGCACCAGCGGCCGCGCCCGTGCCGGATGTGATATTGATGAAGTGTTTGTTAATAAAGCCCTGCAATTCTTGGTCAGTGGCTTCTGGGTGGTGCTTCTTTAGGCTCGTGACGTATTTGGAAATAACACCAGATTGCACGGATACGGCGCGGTCCAAGGAATTCAGCAGCGCCTTGGTAAAACGGCCGCTGTGCTCCGGATCGATGTCATATGTGTCAGTAGCTGCTTTATCCGGGGTGGATTTTTTAAATATGGACATGCCTTCTCCCACACCAATCCTTAGTTTGTTGGGGTAGTGGTATCAATTGATTTTTTACCTAGCATAGCCCTGACCTTGAAAGAAGGGGCCGCCAGGTGCGATTCAGATCGCCACCGGCGCGCAACCTACCTAAGGTAGGGAGTATGCCTTACCCGCAGGATGGTCAACGCGACAGTAGGGACTCTTATTCCGAAGAGTCCACCGCTGCCGCGCGCTTGCGGGCCATGCGCGCACACGAGCGCGCCCGTCAGGCCCACGAGCGGGCACAGAATGCCTACGCGGATGAGGTCACCGTGCGCACGACCTCCGGCTGGGTGCGCGGGGTCATCGAAGAAGACCTGCGAGTAGATCGCCCCATTAGCGCCGGGCCGGTGCGCACGTGGCGCGGCATTCCTTTCGGTGCCTCTACGGCCGGCGACAGCCGCTTTCGCGCCCCACGCCCGGCACCGCGTTGGGAGGGCGTGCGCGATTGCAGCCAATTCGGGCCAATTGCCCCACAACCCACGTACTCCTGGACCGACCGCATTGTCGGCTCCGAGGACTGCCTGTACCTCGACATCGTGCGCCCCCGCACGGAGGAAAAGCTGCCCGTGGTGGTGTACCTGCACGGCGGCAGCTTCATCATGGGCTCGTCCCACATGCTCATGCTGCGCGGGTTTGAGCTCGCCACCCGCATGAACGTGGTCTACGTATCCATCAACTTCCGCCTCAACGCCCTGGGATATCTCGATCTGCGCAGCCTCGGCGGCGAGTGCAGCGCCAACCCCGCCGTGGCGGATCAGATTCTGGCCCTGAAATGGGTGCGGGAGAATATCGCTGCCTTTGGCGGCGACCCAGACTCGGTCACCCTCATGGGCGAATCCGCCGGCGGCGCCGCGGTGCTGGCACTGATGACCAGCCCGCCCGCCGAAGGGCTCTTCCACCGCGCCATTGCCCAGTCCCCACCCATTGCGTTGGTGCATTCCCGCGCCCAATCCACCTTGTGGGCCCGCGAACTCGCACGCCGGGTGGGCCTGCCGCGCCGGGTGAGCGTGGATGACCTGCGCCAGGAAGACTGTGCGGATGTGGTGCGCTCCGGCCAATCCATGATGTGGCGCGCCGGCGAGCTACTGCACTTAAACTCCTGCTACGCGCCCACGGTGGACGGCGAGCTATTGCCCGAGCACCCCATCACCGCCTTTGAGCAGGGCCACCAGCACAAAATCCCGCTGCTGATAGGCACGAATTCGGACGAAGCCAGCTTTGGCAAGTTCCTCTTTCAGCGCCAAAGCGCCCGAGAGCGCGCCGCCCTGCGGCTCTTGGCCTCCTACGATCCCCACCACGCCCCCGAGGTCGTCGCCGCCTACCGCGGTGCGGTCCGCCGGGAAGATTTTGCGCACTTGCTTGCCGATGCCCTCTTCTGGGCACCTTCCACCCGCATCGCCAGCGCCCACTCTGAAGTGGCCGATACGTGGATGTACCGCTTCGACTTCGCCTCTGCCGTCTTGAAGTGGCTGGGCTTAGGCGCCATGCACTCGATGGAATTGGGCAATGTCTTTGGTGATCCCCGATCCTCGCGCGCCTCCTTGCTAACTGGCTGGGGCTCGCGGGCTGAGATGGAGGAATTGACCTCCACCATGCAGGAGCACTGGGCCGCGTTCATCCACGGCGGCAGCCCGAAGGCGCAGTGGCCGCGCTATGAGGGCGGTGAGCGCGCGACCATGATCTTTGATGAACAGGCCTATATCGTGCACGCCCCCAATGACGGTCGCCGCAAGGCGTGGGAGGATTACCACATGGTGGAGTGGGGAAGTGGGCGCCCAGAGCTGGTGCGCTCCCTTGGTTTCCAACCACACCGGCGGGATTAGCGGTAGAATCCAGGGTGACCGCGGGCGGCGTCTTGCCCACCGCGGGGACCTCTGCTTCCGAAGGATGGATTTTTCACCACCATGAGCTTTTTCGAAGATATCGCTTCCGCATTGGACGCCGAGGGCATTGAGTCCCGCGTCAACGAAGACGTCATGTTCGTTCCAATCACCTCTGATTTGGAAATCCAGTTTGTTGAAATCGATCCTCTCTTGCCGGCGGCCAATGTGTACATCGCTGCCGCGGATGTGGATGAAGACGATGAAGAATTCGAGGCCGTCTTGGTCTCCGTCGCCTTTTCCGTCGACGACGCCGTAGAGGCCGTCTCCCGCCACATCGCCACCGACCAGGTTGTTACCGTCCTCCGGGACCTCTTGGAAGGCACCGATGAGCGCATCGCGGAATTGGAGTTTGACCAGGATGAACTCAACCCGCACCTGGTGGTCGCGGAAGTAGGCAACGATTCTGAGCTGCGCGTATTGGTAGAAACCATCGACGGCGTGCCCTCTGCCATCGTGCGCTTCTTGGCCTTCGACTTCGATGAAGAAGACATGGAAGAGCTCGAGGATGAGGCCGTGACGGAGCTGTGGCAGGTGGACGAGGAAGGCGAGGACCTCGATGAAAACGAGCGCCTTGCCCTCTTTGACAACACTGACTCCGATGACATCCCCATCGTGGAAGTCCCCGCTGAGGCCCTGGAACTGGGCACCTACACCGATTTCGACCGCCTCTTTGACGTGCTCGGATTGGTCTCGGAGCAGGCCCTGGACTGGGAAGCCCAGCTCGTCAACTTCGATGAGGACGATTTCGAAGAACCAGACGTCTACGACATCTTCTGCGAAGACGCCGATGATGACGCGGACGAGGCCCTTGAGTTCTTCGATACCTTCACCGAAGACGACGACGCTGACGCTGACGACGAGGGCGACAACAACTAAGCCCCTAAGCCGCTTGCTGGAATCCCGCGAAAAGGGATTCCGGAGAGCGTACGGGCTTAAAGGCGCTATCCACCAGCCACACGTAGGTGGCATTGGGTCCACGGGAAATCTCGTGGACGGCGCCAGCTAACTCGACGGGGACAAGCGTGCGCACCCATCCTTCCGCCGTGGCGGGATCGACTATCTGCCCAAAGTTATCGGTGATGCGAATGGTGATGAGGTAGGCGGGGATGCGGCTTTCGCCGAACCCGCGGATCCGCGCCTTTACTCGTGCTCCCACGCGGTGGCGGGTAATGCTCATGCTGTAGTCCGCGCCGCCTGGTGTGGGTGGCAGTTGCTTTATGGGCGGGCGCCACGTCGGGGTGGGGCGAGCCAAGGACCGCGGGTGGTGCATGATGGCGGAAATTGAGCTGACGGTCTCATAGTGGTGATAGGCCAAGTCGGCGGCGATTTCCGTAGCCGTGGCGCTGGGCTGACTGGGTACTGTGTGCGAAAAGTTCTTATCTACGTTGTGCATGGCCCTTACTCTAAACCGCAAGGCCGACACGAGTTCGAACAATACAAACACAAGTTCGAAAAGGTAGCTTAAATAGATTTCAGACCTTCAAAGGCATAAGGTTGCACGTGCTATGAAGAGTGCTAATGCCGAACCGGCGCCCTACGAAAAGCCCAAGGTGCCGCGGGAAATCTGGGTAATGGTAACGGCGGCGTTCATTATCGCCTTAGGTTATGGCCTTATCGCACCGCTTTTGCCGCAGTTCGTGGTCAGCTTCGATGTCTCGATGGCCGCCGCCGGCCTGGTGGTCTCTATCTTCGCCGCCTCCCGGCTGATCTTCGCGCCCGTGTCTGGCTCGTTGGTAGACCGCGTCGGCTCGCGCCGCGTCTACCTGGTGGGCCTGATGACCGTTGCCGTGACCACGGGCTTGGTCGCCATTGCCCAAGAGTATTGGCACATCGTGGTGTTGCGCGCCCTGGCAGGTCTTGGCTCGACCATGTTTACTGTCTCCGCGATGGGCCTTATCGTGCGCCTGTCTCCACCGTCGATTCGCGGTAAGTGCTCCGCCACCTATGCCACGGCATTCCTGCTGGGCAATGTCGCCGGCCCAGTGCTCGGCGCCAGCCTGTCCTTCCTGGGCTTTCGCTGGCCATTTTTCATCTACGGCATTGGCGTGATGCTTGCTGCGTTCGTTGTCTGGTGGCAGATGCCGCGGGTCAACCACTCCCAATCCACTACGTCGGACCTGCCTCCCATGCGCCTGCAGGAGGCCTGGGGTGATACCGCTTTCCGCGCGGTGCTGACCTCCAACTTCGCCCACGGTTGGATCAATATGGGCGTACGCGTGTCCGTCCTGCCGCTTTTCGCCGCCGCGATTTTCCATAATGGCGCCGCAGCCTCGGGCCTAGCCCTCGCCGCCTTCGCCGCAGGCAATGCGATTATTCTTCAGTTCTCCGGCCGGTGGTCCGATCTCCATGGCCGCAAGCCGCTTATCTTGATTGGCTTGGTCGGCTCCGCCATCTTCATGGTGCTAATGGGCCTGGCCACCAGCGTGTGGTTCCTCTTGCTCGTATCCGCCCTTGCGGGTGCAGCATCGGGCCTAATCAATCCTTCCCAGACCGCCGCGGTGGCAGACATCGTGGGCAACGAGCGCTCCGGCGGCAAGGTATTGTCCGCCTTCCAGATGGCAGGAGACCTCGGCCAGATCGTGGGACCCATGCTCATTGGGCTGCTTGCCGATGTCTATGGCTTCCCCACAGCCTTCACCGTCTGCGGTGCCATTGCCATCTTCGGCATTATCGCCTGGCTCTTCGGCCGCGAACCCCGCCAGGAGTCCACGGTGGAAGTAGAGCGAATGCCGAAAAAATAGTTGACGGCAACCGCTCAGTGCCGGCTAAGTTATGCGCGTGTGGATGACTTAAACGCGCGCTTTCTTGATGCGGTTAATAACGCTTTGATTATTTGGGTACGGCTTCATAATGCAGACGTAGTTGTAGGCCGCGCCTGGTGGATGGAAGAAAATACTTGGGTGCTTCGCCGGCTTGAGGACGGTACACGCCGGCGCATCCCTCTCTACGAGGTCGAGAGCTTAAGGGTGATCGGCGCGTACCTTGAAGATTACGAGCAACAGGGCTAGAAGAGCCCTGCGACCTGGGACACGCACAGGTAGACAAAGGCCGCAGAAATGATGCCCATCAGGGTGTTGATGAACCAGCCATTGCGCCATTTTTTCGGGGTGTGCTTGGTATTCAGCAGAACCAAGAGAGTAAGTCCCAGGAAGGGCATGAAGAATGCGCCCAAGACGCCGTAGCCAATGATCAACCCGGTGGGCTTGCCCAGCAGCAGGAGCAGCATCGGTGGGAAGGTCAACCAGATGAGGTAAGCGCGGTAGTACTTACCGCCCGTGCTGGTGCTGGGGTGGCCTTGTGGGAGGTTCTTCAGGTGCCCAACGTAGTCCGCAAACATGAGGGACACACCGTTCCACACGCCCAAGCAGGAAGAGAATGCGGCAGCGAAGAATCCGACGATGAACCACTTAGAAATAAAGGTTCCGTAGCGAGCCTCCAGCACGTCCGCCATGTCCACCAAGCCCTGGTCGTTATCGGAGACAGCGACATTAGCGCTGTACAAAAGCTCGGCACCAAGGACCAGCGTAGCTAGGACGAAGATACCGGTGACGGCATAGGCCACCGAGTTGTCCATGCGCATGACCTTCATCCACTTGGGCGTGAACCACTTCTTTTCTCGCAGCCAGTAGCCATAGGCAGCAAGGGTAATAGTGCCGCCGACACCGCCGGCGATGGAGAGCACGTAGACGAAAGACCCATCCGGGATGGTGGGGACGAGGCCGCGCAGAATCTCTGGCAAATTAGGCGCTGTAATTGCGGCGATGCCCACCACAGTGACGAACATGATGCCAACTAATACGGCGGCAAGCTTTTCAAAGAGCTGGTATTGACCCAACCACGTAAGCGCAAAGCACAATACGCCGGTCAGGATAGCCCACATGGTCAAGCTTGTCCCGGGGAAGAGTGCGCTCAATGCCAAGCCGGTGCCGGACATGGCGGCGGCGCCATATACCAATCCCCAGATGACGA
Organism: Corynebacterium sp. ACRPS; assembly: GCF_022346005.1. GTDB lineage: Bacteria > Actinomycetota > Actinomycetes > Mycobacteriales > Mycobacteriaceae > Corynebacterium. The sequence goes on along the minus strand of NZ_JAKRMY010000001.1, from coordinate 171,347 downwards.
TGTAGGGCGCGAAGTACCACGAGGTCCAGCGCCCTAGTTCCCGCCAGCCGTGGAACATGGTGTTTCCGGTGGCCAAGCTATAGCGGCCGACGCCTTCCACCAGCACGATTTTCATAATCGTACCGACGATGACGGCCCACAACAGTGCGTAACCGTAGCGCTGGCCGGCAATCATGGTTGCCACCAGGTCGGCGGCACCGACGCCGGTAGCTGCGGCGACCAAACCCGGACCAACGAGGGTCCATTTCACCTTTGCTTGTGGCTCAGAGTTGTGTGTCTGTTGGCCTTCGGCGGATGTTACGCCGGTGTGGTTATCTGAATGGCTCATGACACTTCCTTAAGTGGCTATGGTGTGAATCACTTAAGAGAAATGTATCACTCTTGACTGGTAGAGTGCAGCCCAATTATTCAACCATGCGTGCTAAGCGACGGTCCGGCCAGCAGCGTACAGCGCCTTTGGCATGGTTCTTTGCAGCTTCCATTGGAACTGAATGGGCTTTTCACCGTGGTGGGAAACATAATCCACAGCACCCAAAAATGTATAGGCGCTCGCGGTGCCCACTGAGTTCTTCTTAGTAAAGCGAGAGGCGATAAGAATCTTCCCGCCGAGCTCATCATGCCGAATATAACGACGTGCGGCCTTCGATTTTAGAGTTGTTGTCGATTGCGATTCCCAGTGGAGGAGATCCGGTGAAATCGGGTAGTCCCGGTAATTCGTGGTGGCGCTAACTTGATCGTCTTTTTGGAAAGTCACCAAGAATAAGTCCATGTTCATCTCGGGGAAGTATTTCACTCCCTCGCGCGGAAGGCTGACCAGTTTTTCTAATTCGCCAGTTTGCAAGGCGCCGACTAACTCTGCCAGAGAGTAGTCTGCGTGAGTTTCCAGAACGGTGTCGTCACTAGGCTGCGGGATAATGCGCGAAGCATCGTTTTGTAGCCGCATGACGTGTTCAAGTTCCCAAATAACTCGCGGGTGCTCTCGCAATATCCCCAGCGCTTGGTCAAAAGAAGACGGGCTGGGTGCATTGGAATTAGCCCAAAAGCCCAAGACCAGCATTCGTGCAAAGGCTTGATCAGTGGGCGACATATCGCCGAATTGCGAAGTGGAGGATTTTAGGATTCGAAGATAAGCCTCAATGCGTGTCGCATCATTGACGTGGAGGAAAACTTTAATCCGGTTGAGTAAGAAGCTTTCCATCTCATCGTCACGTGGCTCGAGGAGGCCTTCCTCGCGCAGGAGGCGGGTCCAGGAGTATTTGTTGGGGCGATAAATATCCTCCAATTCGAGGTTTGCCTCGTCGAGGAATTCTTTGAGATCGGTAGTTCGCAATTCCGCCACCAGCGCACGCACTTTCCGCAAGTTGCTCCGTGTCGTCTTCTTTACGTTGTTGAGGACCTGTTCCGTCGTCGATTCATCGAATTGGATGTGCGTTCCCGGCGGCGTGGTGGGAAAGCCCTGCTCTATCTCGGTGAGTAGATGTTTCCCGCGTTTTCTCGTTAATGCATTGAATTTACGCTCAAAATCGTATTCAACATGCTGTTGGCCAATGAAATCGAATACGGTACAAGAATCCTTTCCGGGAGCAAGGCGAAGACCGCGGCCAAGTTGCTGTAGGAAGATAACCGGGCTTTGGGTTGGCCGGAGCAAGAGCAGTGTATTGACCGCTGGGATGTCGACGCCCTCATTGAAAATATCAACGGAAAAGAGAGCCTTGATGGCGCCGCTTTCGAGTTGTTGAATGGCTTCTGCGCGTTCAGAAGAAGTTAATTTGCTCGTTACGGCCTGGGCTGGAATTCCAAAGTGCTGAAATTGCTGGGCCATATGCTCTGCGTGGGCAATGGAGACGCAAAAGCCGATCGCCTTCATTTCAGAAAGATCGAAAATCCGTTTATCCAGTTCATTAAGAATAAAGCGCGTCCGTTTTTCACCAGACTTGATATAAAACTCTGACAACTCGTTGGTGTTGTAATCTTTCTTGCCCCTGTTCCACGTAAGCGAAGAAAGATCCGTACCGTCTGCAATTCCGTAATAATGCATGGGAACCAAAAGTTGCAGGCGCAAAGCATCCCAGAGGCGAAGCTCATGGGCAATGCGGTAGTCAAAGTACTGTTGGACATTTTTGCCATCGCCGCGCTCAGGTGTTGCGGTCAGCCCAAGTAATTCGTCTGGTTCAAAATGGCTAAGAAGCGCGTTATATGTTGGAGCTTCTGCATGGTGGAATTCGTCGATGACCACCACATCGAATTGATCCGGCGCGAGCTTTTCTAAGCGAGTGGAATTGAGCGACTGAACGCTCGCAAATACGAAGTCCCAGCGCCGGGGCTCGGTGCCATCGACAAGCAACTCGCCAAAGTTGGCATCCTTGAGCACCTCGCGGTACGTACGCCGCGCTTGGTGAAGAATTTCTTTGCGGTGTGCGACGAAGAGCAAACGTGGGCGACGCTTCCACTGCCGGCAAAGATTGAGGTAATCCAGGGCAGCTACGACGGTCTTGCCGGTGCCTGTCGCCGCAACGAGTAGGTTTTTGTGGCGATCCTTTACCTCACGTTCGGACCGCAGCGCCTCGAGCATCTCTTCTTGATAAGGATAGGGAGTAACTTCTAGGCCAGAAAGCTCTAATTGGCGCAAAGCTTGTGGGGACTCCGTGCCTTTTGCAATGCGCAGGGATTCCTGCAGGCGATCCATATCCCTGGCGGGGTCAAAAGTCTTGAAGTGGCTATCGTGCCAGTAGCTGTCGAAAGTCTTTATGAATTTTTCGATGACCTCAGGCGTCGCCGTAGCAGAGCCGCGCACGTTCCATTCCCAGCCATCGATAAGAGCAGACCTCGAAAGGTTCGAGCTTCCAATAAAAGCGGTGTCGAAGCCAGAATCCCGTCGGAATAGCCATGCTTTGGCGTGCAGGCGTGTGGATTTATGCTCATAGCAAATCTTTACATCGGCGCGATATTTTTCTACCAGGCGTTTAAGAGCCGCCGCATCGGAAGCCCCACAGTAAGTAGAGGTCAATAGGCGGAATGGAATCTGGTTGTCGCGCAGGAACTGCAATTGCTGGTCAAGGACACTGATTCCGGAGCTTTTGATGAAGGCACACAATAAGTCGACGGAATCGGCTGTCTTTATCTCCCGCTCAACCTCGCTGGTCAGGCTGGTCTCGCCCTGGGCATTAGTAAAAAGCGCGCTCTTAGTCAGCGATACATCCGGAAGCAGCGGAGGCTCGGCTAAAGAAGTGTTGTAGACGGCGTAGAGGAGTTGCTCGGTATCAATATCTTCGTCCTCGCCAAGCATTCCAGCGATTGTATTGATAAGGGCTACTCGGTCTGCTGAGGATTTGAGCCCCATGAGGCGTTGCTCTAGTAAATCGCCGATGTGTTGAGACATGGCCGAGGTATAGCGCCCGCGAGCGCTATCATCTGTGCCGTTTCCTACCCCGAATCCCGCCGATGGGTGTCGGCTTTGCGTTTCCTCCATTCGCTCACGAATGCGCGAGGTCACCGGGGTTTCGTAAACGCCGAAGGGGAGCGAGGAATCCAAGGAATGACTCATAGCTACAAGATTCTAAGGGCAAAGTTTTTCCACGGCTGGAATATCTGCTGGCGCCCAGGTCAGCTCCATTGCTTCTGCGGGGGTAACCCACCTGGTTGCGTCATGATCGCTCAGGCGAAGCTCGCCGCTGGTGAGCGTGCAATAAAAGGTGGTTAGTTCGATGGTGGCAAAGTCGTACTCGTAGATGGTCGTCGTGAGTTTGCTGCCTACGCGGGCAGTAAGGTTGAGTTCCTCGCGAATTTCGCGGGCTAAAGCCTGTTCGGGTGATTCTCCCGGTTCGATTTTTCCGCCCGGAAATTCCCAATGTCCTTCTAGGGGTTTTCCGGGTTTCTTGCGGCAGGCGAGGAAGCGATCGCCATCGTGAAAGACGGCGCCGACGACGCGGATGGGGTTAGACATAGTCCCATTGTGCCTTGAGCTAAGAAACGCTAGACAAGAAGATGTAATTTAGCTAACATAATCGCAATGTTCGCGTCAGGCTGTCGCGCGGGCTTGATCATCATGCAAGCTTGAGGGGCGGTCTATCGTGACTTCTACTGATTCAGTTAATTCCTCCATCCAGAGCCATGACGGGGAAGTCCCGCGGCCTGAGGGACGGTGGAAACTCTTTGTTTATAGCGCCATTGGCGCGTTCGTGTTCTTCTTTCCTGTGACGTATAAGGAAAAGAACTCCATTCCTTTGGACCACATGGTCACCATCGTGCGCGATAGCATTCCGGCGGTGGTGCCGTGGCTTATTTTTGCGCTCGCCGTGTATGGCACGGTCCGTAGCTTTAGCACTGGGGCGTTTAAGCAAAGTGCGCTGCAGGCGGTCTTTGCGGTCCTCAATATCGCCGGTGCGGTCATTTCCTTCCTCATGGTCATTGACGCGCTGCCGTGGGTATTGGGCGATGAGGACTTGGTTCCCTTCTTGTGGAACTCCATTGCCACACCGGTGGGGCTTATCGTGCCCATCGGCGGTACCTTCCTGGCATTTCTCATTGGCTTTGGGCTCTTGGAATTTGTTGGGGTGCTGATGCAACCCATCATGCGTCCGCTGTGGAAGACGCCGGGGCGCTCCGCCATCGATGCGGTGGCATCCTTTGTCGGGTCGTATTCGCTGGGCATCTTGGTCACGGACCGTGTCTATCAAAAGGGCGGTTATACCGGCAGAGAGGCTGCAGTTATTGCCACGGGGTTTTCCACGGTATCGGCGGCGTTTATGGTCATCGTGGCCAAGCAACTGGATTTGATGAATATCTGGGGCACCTATTTCGCCGTCACGCTGCTGGTGACGTTCCTGGTTACGGCCATTACCGTGCGCATCCCGCCGCTGCGGACGATTCCGGATGAATACTGCGCGGGTGTAGAGCCTGACCCAGAAAAGCCGGTGGAAGGATCGCGTTTTAAGAATGCGTGGCGCGAAGCGATGCTGGCTTTGCAGCGCGCGCCGTCGCTGCCGCAGGCCATTTGGGATAACCTGCGCGATGGCGTGCGCATGGCCGCGGCCATCGTGCCGTCCATCATGTCGGTGGGCCTTATTGGCTTGCTGCTTGCGCGGTTTACCCCGATCTTTGAATGGATTGGGTACCTGTTTTATCCCTTTGCTTGGATAGTGCAGCTGCCGGAGCCGGCACTTGGCGGCAAGGCCGCGGCGATGGGCATTGCGGAGATGTTCCTACCCGCCACAGCGGTGGCCGACAGCGATTCCATGGTGCTGAAATTCGTCATCGGGGTCGTGGCGGTCTCTGCCATCATCTTCTTCTCCGCCCTGGTGCCGTGCATTTTGGCCACCAAGATTCCGGTGAAGCTATCTCACCTGGTCATCATCTGGTTTGAGCGGGTGGCCCTCACCATCGTGATTGCGACCCCGATTGCGCACCTGCTGTTTTGAGGTTTATTGCCCGCTTACCGCAGTGAGGTGAGCGTTAACGATGTCATCGATAAGCCGTGCCGCTGCCTTGGCGGTGCGGTTGTCTATGTCGAAGGTGGGGTTGAGCTCGACGACATCGACAAGCGCGAGCTTGCCCGTCGCGGCGATGGCGACCGCCAGGGCGCGGATGCGCTCGTAGGCAACGCCGAGGCTGGCCGGAGCGGATACACCCGGCGCGGTGGAGGCGGGAAGGACATCCAGGTCGATGGAGAGGTGGACCTTGTCCGCAGCGGCGGTGGCCTGGGTGGCGAGCGCGCCGCATTCGGCCGGGGTGAGGTTCACCAGCTCCTCATCCAGGGTGTAGTTGACGCCGAGCTTATCGGCATCGTTGAAGAGCACCGCGGTGTTATTGGGGCGGGAAATACCGAAGACGGTGTACTCAAAGTCATCGGTGAGCTGGGAAATCTGGGTAAAGGGCGTGCCGGAGGTGGCGTGGTCCGCGTGGCGGAGATCGAAGTGGGCATCCAGGTTGATGATCGGGGTGGCACCGCGCGCGCGGAACAGGCCGCGGTGGGAGCCGAAGGCGGTTTCGTGCCCGCCGCCCAAGATAATCGGCAGGGTAGCGCTGCGGACGAGTTCTTCGACCTTGTCAGATAGGGCCTCGTGGGCGCCGTCGAGATCGTCGGCTTGGGTGGTGATGGTTCCGGCATCGGCAAGCGCATGGCCGTGGTGAACCGCGAGGGATCCGAGGGCTGTGCGCAGGGCGGCGGGGCCGGCGGCAGCACCTTGGCGGCCGCCGTTGCGCAGCACGCCCTCATCGGAGGCAAACCCCAGCAGGGTTACGGGCGCGGATTCGGCTTGGTTGATAACGCTATGCCAGCGCGCGTGCTCGGGGCCGGGACCATCGGAGCGGCCGGACCACTCGGGGGCGGGAGTAAAAAGTGGGGCTGATTCGGTATTCATAGTGCCGATACTAGAAGCGTGCGGTGAGTTTGTCTGGCAGTAGCGGAATATAATTGGGCGCTGTGAGTGCTAATCGAGTCCCCGCTGCGCGCCATGCCCTGGACATCCTCAAGCTGCTATCGACTATCGATGTCCCGATTTCCGCCGCCCGCATCCAAGGCGAGCTCGGCCTGCCGCGCTCGACCACGTACCACCTGCTCGCGGAGATGGTCGATGCCGGCTTCGTTGCCCACCTGCCCGAGCACAAGACCTACGGCCTGGGGCTGGCCGCGTATTCGATGGCCTCTGCCTATGTAACCCAGCAGCCGCTAGTGCGCATGGCAACGCGCGACCTGGAGGAATGCGCGCGGCTGGTAGGTGGATCTGGGCACCTTTCGCGTATGGCGGGCTCGGAGATTTTATACCTGCAGGAGGTCCGCGCGCCGGGCGCGACCTCGTTGGTTACGGAGGTCGGGGTGCGCCTGCAGGCGCATAAGACGGCCTCGGGCAGGGTGATGCTGGCGCACCTGCCGGAATCCGAGGTCAAGGCCGCCTTTGATACCGCGGGCGGGGAAAATTTTGGTTTCCTCAAAGAGCAGCTGCACCTGGCCCGTGCGCGCGGGTGGGATCAGGAGGTGGAAGAAATCTCGCGGGGCCAGGCCTCGGTGGCGGTGCCCATCCTGGACCACTTGGAGCGGCCTGCGGCGGCCATTGCGGTGACCTATCCCGTGTCCACGCCGGCGGATAGGGTAGAGGAGCTCATTGCGGCGCTGCGCCAGGCCGCGGAGAAAGTTGCGGGGAAAATGTATCGCCAGCGCGAAAAGTGAGGTACCATGCGGGCTAGCGCGTTAGGCTGTGACGTGAGCTATATTTTGTTGCCCTAAAGACACTAGGAGTCATCATGCCTAATGCATACCCATCCACCGTTACAGTCGGCGTCGGAGCGCTGACCATTGAGGAAGTCGTGGCCGTTGCCCGCTACGGTGCCACGGTAGAAATCTCCGCCGAGGCTTTGGACGAGGTCGCCTCCACACGCGACCGGGTCGAAGAACTGGCCCAGGATCCCACGCCGGTCTACGGAATCTCCACCGGCTTCGGCGCGCTTGCCCGCCGCCACATTCCAGAAGAGATGCGCGCGCAGCTGCAGCTGTCCCTGGTGCGCTCCCACGCGGCCGGCACCGGCCCTGAGGTGGAAGAAGAAGTAATTCGCGCGCTCATGCTGCTGCGCCTATCCACCCTGTGTACCGGCCGTACCGGCGTGCGCCCCGTGGTGGTAGAAACTTATGCCAAGGCGCTCAACGCCGGCATCGTGCCGGTGGTGCGCGAATACGGTTCGCTGGGCTGCTCCGGCGACTTGGCCCCGCTGGCTCACTGCGCCCTAGCGCTGTTGGGTGAGGGTGAGGTACGCGTGGGCGGCGAGCTCAAGGACGCCGACGAGGCTCTTGCCGCCGCCGGCATCGAGCCGCTGGAGCTGCGCGAGAAGGAGGGCCTTGCGCTTATCAACGGAACCGATGGCATGCTGGGCCAGCTCTGCCTGGCCATTACTGACCTGCGTGCGGCCGCCAAGACCGCCGATATCGCCACCGCGATGACGGTAGAAGGCCTGCTTGGCACCCTCGTGGTCTTTGCCGATGACCTCCAGCAGCTGCGCCCGCACCCGGGCCAGGCCGATTCTGCCGCCAATATCCGCCAGGTGGCGGACGGCTCCGAGATCCTCGCCGCAGCGCTGGAGGAGTTCAAGAAGAACCAGGTCCAAGACGCCTACTCCGTGCGCTGCGCGCCACAGGTGGCCGGCGGTTTCCGCGATACCTTGGCGCATACCGCACAGGTGGCAGAGCGCGAGCTCGCCGCCGCCGTGGACAACCCGGTCGTGGCTAAGGACGGCCGCGTGGTCTCCAACGGCAACTTCCACGGCGCCCCGGTGGCTTATGCGCTCGATTTCCTGTCCATCGTCACCGCGGACCTGGCGTCCATTTCTGAGCGCCGCACCGACCGCTTCTTGGATCCGGCCCGCAACCGCGGCTTGAACGCCTTTCTTGCCGATGACCCCGGAGTCGACTCCGGCCACATGATCGCCCAATACGCCCAGGCTGGCATCGTCAGCGAATTAAAGCGCCTGGCCACCCCGGCCTCGGCCGATTCCATTCCTTCCTCTGCCATGCAGGAAGACCACGTATCCATGGGCTGGTCCGCCGCCCGCAAGCTGCGCAAGGCCGTCGATGGCCTACAACGCGTGCTTGCCGTAGAAATCCTCACCGCTGCCCGCGCTATCGACATGCGCGAGGGTACCCCGGCCAAGGGAACCGGCGCGGTAATCGCCAAGCTGCGCGAAACCGTCAAGGGGCCAGGTGTGGACCGCTACCTCTCGCCGGAAATCGAGGAGACCGTGCGCCTAGTCAAGGAGGGCGCGCTTGTCGAAGCTGTCGAGAATGCTACTGGAAAGCTGCGTGATTAATATGTCGACCATCTCTTGGCACCCGCAATCTGAGCCCAACCCTTTGCCGTTTTCCCCTTTCAAAGCCAGCACGGTACCGCGCCCCATTGGATGGCTTTCCAGCGTGGATGGTGAGGGCCGCGAAAATATCGCTCCTTATAGCCAGTGGCAAAACCTCACCTTCGATCCGCCCATGGTGATGTTTTCGGCCAACCAGTATCCGGATGGTCGTCGCAAGGACACGGTGCTTAACGCGGAGGAGACCGGCTGGTTCGTGTGGAATATGGCCACCTATGATCTTCGCGAGGAAGTCAATAAATCCGCCCAGGTGCTCGACTATGGCGACAGCGAGTGGGACCGCCTGTCCGTTACCAAGGAATATGCGGACAATTACCGCATTCCCATGGTGAAAGAATCGCCGGTGAAGTTCGAGTGCCAGTACAAGACCACGCTGCGCGTGCCTGGCAATTCCAAGGTGGGCAGCATCGACCTCGTGGTGGCGGATGTAAAGACTATCCATATCGATGAATCTGTCATCGATGAGGAAGGCAAGCTTGACATCCTCAAGATTAAGCCCATCGCGCGCATGGGCTACTTTGACTACACCGTGGTCACAGAAAAATTCGAGATGCGCGTGCCCGGCTCCGACGACGCCGCGCGCGCCGGACTAGAGGGCAGCGCGTAGCGCATCGGCCATAGCCCGCTGGCCCGCGTGGGTGGGGTGCATGGGGAAGGAATCGGTATCCTGCCCCGTAAAGTCCACCCACGGTTTGCCTGAGCAGGCGGAGTGCTGCGGGGCATCGTCAGGCAGCACGTAGGTGGCGCCGTTGCGCTCGGCGGCCTCGCGCACCGCTTGGTTGATGCGCTGGATGGTATTTGCCAACCACTCCCGGTCTGTGGCCGGGATTTTTTCTATGAAGGGGCAGGTCTCGCCGGGGTTGATGAGGGGGATATAGCCGGTGGCAATGACCTTTGCCTCGGGCGAGCGGTGGGCGATTTCCCCGTAGACCTTGTCCAGGCGTTGGGGTAGATCGTGTAGCTCCAGGTCTATCTGCGCTCCCGATTCGTCTTGGCATATATCGTCCGTTGCGCATTGGGTCAGGCGCACAAAGCTTACGTCGTTGCCGCCGATGCTCAAGGAGACAAGGGATGTATCCGCGGCCAGTGCGTCCACCTGGGCGGGGTGCTCGCCCGCGGAGGATAAAACATCCAGCGTGCTCGCGCCCTGGCAGGCGACGTTGCGGAAAGAACTGGTGGTGATCTCCTGCGCGGCGAGTTCTGGATAGGAATCTTGTGCGCGTGCGCAGGAATCGGGCGGATCGAGAGGGAGCGTCGTCGAGCCCATCGCCGCGTAGGAATCCCCGAGGGCCACATAGTTTTCGGGGTCTTCTGTGGCTTCTTGGGCTTCTTGCGGCTGCGAGGAGCATCCTGCCAGCAGGCAGGCGGCGGCGAGGGCGGGCAATACGTGGCGCATGACTGCCATCGTAGCCGTCGAGTCTGAAATGCCAGACAGTTGGTGATTGTGAATGCTCTAAATACGTTGTGTATCACACTAAATTGATATCTGTGACGCTCGCCAAGCCCCCGGGAGACAGCCCCGGGAAACCGGCCTTGGGGTAGGGCACGGCGTCGATAAGCACGAGCGAAAGGAAGCCATGTCTGAACCACGCGAAGTCCGCGCACCCCGCGGCACCGAACTCAACGCAAAATCCTGGCAAACCGAAGCGCCACTGCGCATGCTGATGAATAACCTCGATCCCGAGGTTGCCGAGCGCCCCGAGGACCTCGTGGTCTACGGCGGTACCGGTCGTGCAGCGCGCAGCTGGGAGGCCTTCGATGCCATTGTGGAATCGCTGAAGGACTTAGAAAGCGATGAAACCCTCCTCGTCCAATCCGGAAAGCCGGTGGGCATCTGGAAGACCAATGAATGGGCACCGCGCGTGCTCATCGCCAACTCCAACCTGGTGGGCGACTGGGCCAACTGGGAGCACTTCCGCAAGCTCGAGGACGAGGGCCTGATGATGTACGGCCAGATGACGGCCGGCTCCTGGATCTACATCGCCACCCAGGGCATCCTGCAGGGCACCTACGAGACCTTCGCGGCCGTGGCCAAGAAGCGCTTCGAGGGCAGCCTGGCCGGCACCCTGACCCTGACCGGCGGGTGCGGCGGCATGGGCGGTGCCCAACCGCTCGCCGTGACGCTGAACGGCGGAGCAGTGCTCATCGTGGACGTGGATGAACACCGCCTGCGCCGCCGCCAGCACAAGCGCTACCTCGATGAAGTGGTCACCGACCTGGACGAGGCCCTGCGCTTGGTTCTCGATGCCAAGGAAAACAAAAAGGCCCTTTCTGTCGGCCTGGTGGGCAATGCCGCCGAGGTCTTCCCCGAGGTGCTGCGCCGCCAGCGCGCCGGGGAATTCAAGGTAGACATCGTCACCGACCAGACCTCCGCGCACGACCCACTGTCCTACCTGCCCACCGAAATCACCGTGGATGACTGGCAGTCCGAGGCCAAGGCCGATCCCACGACCTTTACCAAAAAGGCCCGCGAATCTATGGCCGCACAGGTCCAGGCGATGGTGGAATTCCAGGACGAGGGCGCCGAGGTCTTTGACTACGGCAACTCCATCCGCGATGAGGCGCGCCACGCCGGCTACCAGCGCGCATTTGAGTTCCCCGGCTTCGTTCCCGCCTATATCCGCCCGCTGTTCTGCGAGGGAATGGGCCCGTTCCGTTGGGCAGCGCTGTCCGGCGACCCCGAAGACATCAAGGTCACCGACGAAGCCCTGAAGGAGCTCTTCCCAGAGAACGAGCACCTGCACAACTGGCTGGACGCCGCCGAAGAATACGTCGAGTTCGAGGGCCTGCCCGCCCGCATCTGCTGGCTTGGCTACAACGAGCGCCACAAGGCCGGCCTGCTCTTCAATGACTTGGTGCGCGAGGGCAAGATCAAGGCCCCCATCGTCATTGGCCGCGACCACCTCGACTCCGGCTCGGTTGCCTCCCCGTACCGCGAGACCGAAGCCATGCTCGATGGCACCGATGCCGTCGCTGACTGGCCGCTGCTTAATGCCATGACCGCCGTATCTTCCGGCGCGACTTGGGTCTCCCTCCACCACGGCGGCGGAGTGGGCATGGGCCGCTCCATCCACGCCGGCCAGGTCACGGTTGCCGATGGCACCGATCTCGCCGCCGCCAAGCTGCGCGCCGTGCTGACCAATGACCCAGGCATGGGTGTTATCCGCCACGTCGATGCCGGGTACTCTCGCGCAGAGGAAGTAGCCAAGGAGCGCGGCGTTCGCGTTCCCATGGAATTTAAGGCAAGGGATTAAATGAGCACACTTTTTACCGGAATTTCTGAACTCCGCACGGTCAGCGAGCACGGCACGCTTAACGATGCCGCCCTTATCGCCGACCACGGCACCATCGCCTGGATTGGCCCCGCTTCCCAGGCGCCTGCCGCCGATGACCAGGTGGACTTGGGCGGGCGCGCCGTCCTGCCGGGCTGGGTGGATTCGCACACCCACATGGTCTTCGACGGTGACCGCTCCGCCGAGTTCGAGGCCCGCATGTCCGGCGGTTCCTACGAGGCAGGCGGCATCGCGGTGACCATGGACGCCACCCGGGAGGCGGGGGCAGACCGCTTGGATAAGCTCGTCGCCGAGCGCGTGGCAGCCGGCCGCCGCGGTGGCACCACCACCTTCGAGACCAAGACCGGCTACGGCCTCAACACGGAATCTGAAGTGGAAGCCGCGCGCGTGGCATCCCAGCATGTCGATGACGTCACCTTCCTGGGTGCCCACCTCGTGCCGCCGGGAGCGGATGCGGAAGACTACCTCGATGAGGTCGTCGGCCCCATGCTGGACGGGGTTGCCGAATACGTCCAGTGGATCGACGTCTTCTGCGAGCGCGGCGCGTTCAATGAAGAGCAGTCGCGCCGGGTTCTCGAAGCCGGTAAAAAGTTGGGGCTTGGCCTGCGCGTGCACGGCAACCAGCTTGGCGAGGGCCCGGGGGTTAGCCTCGCGGTCGATCTCGGCGCCGCCTCGGTGGACCACGTGAATTACCTGAGCGATAGTGACATCGAAAAGCTCGCCGCATCCGAGACCGTGGCCACCATGCTCCCGGCCTGCGATCTCTCCACGCGCGAGCCCTTGGCGCCTGGCCGTGCGCTTCTCGATGCCGGCGCCACCCTCGCCATCGCCTCCAACCTCAACCCAGGTACCTCCTATACTTCGTCGATGAACTACTGCGTGACCACGGCCGTCCTGCAGCAGCACCTATCCGTCGACGAGGCCATCCACGCCGCCACCACCGGTGGTGCCACGGCGCTGCGCCGCCATAATGTGGGCAACGGACTCGACCCGCAGGGCCGCCCCGCGAAGGGCACCCTGGTGGAAGGAGCTGCCGCTGACCTGCACGTGCTCGATGCTCCCAGCGCGGTGCACTTGGCCTACCGGCCGGGCATGCCGCTGAGCTACCGCACGTTCGTGGCGGGGGTATAGCGAGGAATGGAGTTTGCCGCCGGTATCGCGTAGGGTTGGATGAGCAATGAGCATTACCGATAACGCCACCGGCGGCGTAAACGAGCCGGAAGATTTTAATAAGTCGGAATCTCAGGACAACTCGCAAGGTGTCAACCAGGACACCAGGGCTGCGAATACTTCTGAGGGCACCGGCGCTGAGTCCAAGGACTCGGCCAACGACAACTCCCAGGGGTTCGAGCACCTCGGCCTGCCAGATAAAATTCTGCAAGCCGTTGCGAAAGTAGGCTTCACCACGCCGTCCCCCATCCAAGCAGAAACCATCCCGATCCTGATGGAAGGCCGCGACGTCGTGGGCCTTGCACAGACCGGTACCGGCAAGACCGCAGCCTTCGCGCTGCCGGTCTTGTCCCAGCTTGACCCGCATGCGCGCCACCCGCAGGCACTCGTCCTCGCGCCTACCCGCGAGCTCGCCCTGCAGGTTGCAGATGCCTTCCAATCCTTCGCAGAAACCCTCAAGGGTATCGAGGTTCTTCCCATCTACGGTGGCCAGGCCTACGGCATCCAGCTGTCTGGCCTGCGCCGCGGCGCCCAGGTCATCGTGGGTACCCCGGGTCGCGTCATCGATCACTTGGAAAAGGGCTCGCTTGACCTGTCCCAGCTGCAGTTCCTCGTCCTCGATGAGGCCGATGAGATGCTGAACATGGGCTTCCAGGAAGACGTCGAGCGCATCCTCGAAAGCACCCCGGACCGCAAGCAGGTGGCGCTTTTCTCCGCCACCATGCCTAATGCCATCCGCCGGCTGTCCAAGCAGTACCTGCACAACCCGGCGGAAGTAACCGTTAAGTCCGAGCGCCGTACCAACGACAACATTAAGCAGCGTTTCCTGCTGATTCCGCACCGTGCAAAGATGGATGCGTTCACCCGCATCCTCGAGGTCATTACCTATGACGCCATCATCGTCTTCTGCCGCACCAAGCACGAGACCGAAGAAGTGGCCGAGGCCCTGCGCGATCGCGGCTACAGCGCTGCTGCCATTAACGGCGACATCGCCCAGGCGCAGCGCGAACGCACCGTCGACCAGCTCAAGGATGGCCGCCTAGACATCCTCGTGGCCACTGACGTCGCCGCACGTGGCCTCGACGTGGAGCGCATCACCCACGTGGTGAACTTCGATATCCCGAACGATACCGAGTCCTACGTGCACCGCATTGGCCGCACCGGTCGTGCTGGCCGTTCCGGTGAGGCAATCCTGTTTGTCACCCCGCGCGAGCGCCGCATGCTGCGTTCCATCGAGCGCGTGACCAACGCACGCCTCGAAGAGATGGACCTGCCCTCCGTCGATGAGGTCAATGAAAAGCGCAAGGAAAAGTTTGCGCAGGCCATCACCCAGTCCATGGACAACAAGCAGGCCGATTTCTTCCGCAACTTGGTGCGCAAGTACTCGGAAGAAAATGACGTCGCGATGGATGACATCGCCGCGGCGCTGGCCGTCATGCACCAGGGTGGCAAGAACTTCCTATTGGAAGACAAGCCTTTGCCCAAGCCAAAGAAGGACCGCCGCGATCGCGATGACCGCAAGCGCGACCGTGACTTCAAGGGCGGCGGCAAGAACCGCGGCGGCTCCAAGCGGCCGGATGGTGACTTTGAGACGTACCGGTTGGACGTCGGCAAGCGCCAGAATGTCCGCCCAGGTGCCATCGTCGGTGCAATCGCCAACGAAGGTGGCCTGTCCGCCAAGGACTTCGGCCGCATTACCATTGCGGTGGGACACACTCTCGTGGACCTGCCGAAGAACATGGACCCAGCTGTGCTGGACCGTCTGAAGGATACCCGGATTTCTGGGCAGCTCATCAAGATTCAGAAGGATACTGGTCGCCCGCCTCGCCGTGATGGCGGCGGCGGTGGACGCAAACATGGTGGTCGCTTCCGCGACTAATTAAACCTCCAAAGGGCCTCTTTTAGAGGCCCTTTTTTCATGCCCTGTGACCTGCGCTTTTACTATAAATGGGGGTAGTGTGTCGGGGCGGTTTTGTATGGTGTATGGCGAAAGCATGTTCTAGTAAATCTCTCGAAAGAAAGTCCATGAATGCGCCATATTATGCCAATACTAATCCGGAAAATTCTACCTCCCGTGCAGCTACAGAGATTAGGAAAGCGGAATACCAGTTCTGGGAGAGGCTTCACCCTGACCCGGATGATGATATCGAAGTTATTAGCCAATCCCTGTCTGACTTAACTGGGGCGCGTCAGTCCCGAATTAGAAATATTATCTTCGCCTTCGAGCGATTAAAGGAGCTGCCGCGGCTGCGCGCCCGGCAAGAACAGCATTTCCATTTAGATTTAGACCGCCTGATTACGATTGACCAAACCCTAGCCAAGCTCGGCGCCATTGATGCGGAGAAGAAGTTTACTATCGATGACGCCCTGACCAACTACTTGACCCCAACCCGCCCCAATCAAAAGCTGCCCTCGCACCGCAATCTCCGCCGCAAGTTACGCGAGCTCATCGTGCGCCTCGATCCCTCAATTGCCGCGCGGGATCCGCGCCGCAAGCAAGCCTATAGCGTTGAACCTACAGGCGGGGAGTGGGCTGCGGTTTGTCTGGACGTCGGGTTAGAAACCGCGGAGATAATCGACCGCAATATTCGGGATATCGCTACGGACAAGGACCTCACGATGGCTGAGGCCGCAGTGGAGCTGCTGACCGGAAAGGCGCAACCAAAGGCCAAGGTCGTGTTGAATATGTATCGCTGCGACCTGCCGGATGCACCCGCGTTTGTACAAAACTTAGGCTGGGTATCCCCGGAGACCGCGGATGACCTAGAGGCTCGGGCGACAACGACAAGGGACATGGAGAAGGCCGGTCAGGCGGAGAGCCCGAATTATGTGACTCCGCCAGATATCCGGGCGTTTGTAGAGGGCTTGGATGGCACGTGCCGGTGGCCAGGCTGTACGCGGCCGGCGGTGGCGTCCCAGATGGACCATCGGCACGACTTTGCAGATGGTGGGCCGACCTCGGCGGCAAACCTCACTTGCCTGTGCCAGCACCATCACAATATAAAGACCGATGGGAGGGCGTTTTATATCAAGGACCCGATAAGTGGGGACATCGTCTGGCTTTTCGATGACTCTACGTGGGTCTACGACTCCGCGAGCGGACCGTTGGCGCCGAAGAACCGCAGGTGGGCGCAGACGGTGGCGCAGGCCACGCAGAAGCGGCGGGAGAATGCGCATGCAGGTGCGCAGCAACTAAAAGAAGAGCTTAGGGAGGAGTCCACGCATGAAAAAGGGGACAGCGATGACACTGTCCCCGAAAAGTAAATGGCTTCCTAGAGGTACATCAGGATAAGGCAGATGATCCACAGGAGGTTGAAGACGCCGCCGAAAGCGGACAGCGACTTCTTAATGGAGCCCAGGTTGGCGGTATCGCCGGACTCTAGGGCTGCCTGCGCCGTGCGCTGCTTAGGAAGGATGAGGAAGAAGAGCAGGCACCACGCGATGATGGCCACAAGGATGGCGATGTGGAAGTTGACCTGGCTCTTAAAGGTTTCGATATCAGACAGGAACACAGCAAGACCAAGGACCGGCACGAGGGCGGAAATGTAGCCGTAAGTATTGGTGATGTTGTGCAGGTTGCGGGCGGCTCCGAGGGCCGTCTTATCGCCCTGCGCTGCGCCCTGCAGCTGAGTCTGGTAGATGGAGGTGGAAATGCACACGGGGCCAAGTAGGACGATGGCCGCTGCCACGTGCAGGAAGATGAACAAAGTAGTCATGGAGGATGCCCTTCAGTTAAGAAAAGTTGCCTTGTTCACCCTAATCAATTTCCCTGCTAGAAATCGAACCGACATTGCCTTCTCATTGCACGGACGTCCGCGCGGGACAAGGGCAGCTCGTACTTCCGCGCGATCTCTGCGAGGCGCCGCGAGTAATCGCAGCGGTTGGCAGGCGGCAACCATTCGGAAGGAAGGGAATCGGACTTTTCTTGATTGAGCTTCCGGCTGGTGGCCACCAAGTTGAGAGGATCGTTGGCAAAACGCCTCTTGGTGTCTTGGTCCCATTCTGCGGCACCCATGTCAAAGGCGGCAGAAAGAGGGAAGATGTGGTCGACCTCAATGGGGGAGGTGGCTGAAATCGTCTCGCCCGCGTAGGGGTCATAGATCGTGCCGGATTGTGGCCGGCAGTCAGCGAAGGCCTCGCTGGCTTGGTTCTCCATGATGGCCTCCCGCGTAGTGCATGCGCCGTTGGGCTGCCAGCCGCCGAACTCGTCGCGGTCGTAGCCTTGCAATTCCGTGCGAGCTGGCACGGTGGAGACATCAAAACGCGGAAAAGGCCACGCATACCATGCGATAACGAGAGCGGTTATGCATGATAGCGCGGCCAGGTAATAGGACTTCATGTCCTATTGGACTCCGCGAGGTGCGGGAAGGTTCCTACTTGTTATCGGAAACCTTTTCTGCTGCTTCCTCGAAGTCCAGGGAGTCGTCCTTTTCAACGAGCTTGGCAAGCTTCTCGGCTTCCTCGAACTCGTCCAAGACCTCCTGGTCTGGCTGCTTGGTAGCCAAGGTGACCAGAACGGTGACGATGAGTGCGGAGAAGAAGCCCGGAACCATCTCGTAGAGGGAATCGCCGAGCGGGGACATGCCCCAGCCGATGGCGACGACTGCACCGGTGACCATACCGGCGATTGCACCGGTTGCGTTGAGGCGCTTCCAGTACAGAGCCAGGATGACCAGCGGACCGAATGCGGAACCGAAACCAGCCCATGCGAAGCCGACCAGGCCAAGAATGGAGTCGGACGGGTTGATAGCCAGGAGTGCGGCGATAACCGCGATGACCACAACGGCGGTACGGGACAGGTTAATCAGGATGCGCTCGTCAGGCTTGCGCTTTGCGATGATGAGGTAGAGGTCCTCAATCAGGGAAGAGGAAACCACGAGCATCTGGGAGGACATGGTGGACATGATCGCTGCCAAGACTGCGGTCAAGATGAAACCAGCAGGCAATGGGTGCATCATGGCCTGAGCCATATCCAAGAAGATGGTCTCGAAGTTCTCTTGGTCAGTAATGGTTTCACCGAACTGGGTGAAGTACACAGTACCGGTCAGCGCAACGAAGATAGCGCCGATGACGGAAAGGCCCATCCAGGTGATGCCGTAGAAACGGCCCTGCTTGGCGTCAGAAGGCTTACGCAGCGCCATGAAGCGCACGATGATGTGCGGCTGACCAAAGTAGCCAAGACCCCAAGCGGCGTTACCAACGATAACACCAGCGGAAACGCCAGCGAAGAGAGAGAAGTAGTTATCGTTTGGCTCTAGTGCGCCGTCGGTAGCGTAGTTGTTTTCGGTAGCGAAGGAGAAGATCGCGCCGGCATCGTCAAGAGCGAAAAGCGCCATGATTGGCACGATCAGCAGGGCGACGAACATGAGCATGCCCTGCATAGCATCGGTGTAGGACACTGCCAAGAAGCCACCGATGAAGGTGTAGAAAATGGTCACTGCGGCGATGACCAACATACCGGTGATGTAGTCGCCACCGAAGGTGGACTCGAAGTAACGACCACCGGAGACCATGCCGGAAGAGACGTAGAAGGTAAAGAAGAAGATAATGATAACTGCGGAGATAATACGCAGCAGGCGCGACTTATCGCGCAGACGGTTCTCGAAGAAGGAGGGGACCGTAATGGAATCGCCCGCAACCTCCGAGTACGCGCGCAGACGCGGCGCAATCCACTTCCAGTTTGCCCATGCACCGATAAGGAGGCCGATAGGCATCCACAGCTCGGAAAAACCGGAAAGGAAGAGCGCGCCAGGCAGACCCATGAGCAGCCAGCCGGACATATCAGATGCACCGGCGGAGAGAGCAGCTACGAATGGGTGCAGGCCACGGCCGCCCAAAACATAATCGTCGTATTCGTCGGTTTGTTTGTAGCTCCAGTAGCCAATGGCTGCCATTACGAGGAAATAGACAATCATCGCAATGACGTACCAAGTTGATTCTTGCACGTTTCACTCCTTGTAGTGATTTGTCGGACATTCTTACGTTAACGGTGACTTAAGGTTCAACCAAGCTAAAATCCAGCTGTGGCATAGATCTCTGGTGATATTTTTCACCGTTTAACTGCGTAAAGACGTGAATATAACGAGCTTGTAACAAAACTTTGCCGGGCTGCTATGCTGGCGGCTATGGCTTCTTACCTTGTGCATGGCCTTTGGCTGCCGGTCTCGGGGCTTGGTCTATGGATTGAGCAGGTAGAAGGGCACAAGATTGTTATGCCTTCGGCCGTGCCAGAAGGGACGTTTCCGCAGGCTATTGATGCCATCTTGGCTAAGAAATCATTCCGGAACCGGGCGCGAGTATCACTACGGACGCCAAAGGGTAAGGACGTCTCGCTCATGGTGCCCATGGCCATGTTTGCCCCGGAAGAAGCGGTAGAAGCCCTAGCCCAGCTGGAATACCTGGATCATCATCCACCGGCATCAATTGCGCCGGATCTGCACTGGCTCATTCACGCATATAGCGGCCTGAGCAAGTTTGTCCGCGCGGGCAGGGTGACGTTCCGGCTGGCCTACCAGGCCAACGAGTGGTTCCCCATGTGGCAGTTGGCCTCAGGTTTGGGCGAGCGCGGTTGGCTCGCAGAGATGATGGCCGCGGCACCCGGGATTCTCCATATAAATAATAGAGCCCTTTCAGATGACCTAGCGGATGAACTGACGCATTGGATTGCCAACCGGGAATTGCAGCCGCTGCTCAATGAACCCCGGTCAATGCCGTGGCACGACTTCGCCCGTGCACTACTGACGACGTCGCCCATTCGCCGCGGCCGCGCGCAACTACTGCGCGCGCTCAATGAATGGAAAAATTCCATTTACCAGGTGGAACTCCAACTCGTCTACATCGTGGAGGAGCCTGAAGAACAGGACCCCGAGGATGCAGCGTGGCCGATTCGGGTGCGGGTGCGCTCGGGAACGGATTCGCCGCGGCCGGTGTTGGCGGAGGAGCTGGATCGGGCGAGCATCGAGAAGCTGCGCGAAAACCACCGCAAGGCCCTGCACGCGGCGCCGAGCCTGGGCCAGAGCACGCAAATGCCCCAGCCAGGCGACGGCGATTGGGACGTCTACCTGGACACGGAACAGCTCACGCAGTTTATTGCGCACGAGGTACCCGAGCTGAAGAGGCGGGGCATTACCGTCATGCTGCCCAAATCGTGGGCGCAGATGGATACGAAGGCCAAGCTAGAAACCCGCGAGGCACGGGATCCGGCAGAGGCCGCGACAAAGAAGCACATCGGTATGAACCAGCTGGTGGACTATAACTGGCGCATGTCCGTGGGCGATGTGGAACTTACCGAATCCGAGATGAATGAGCTGGTCAATTCCAAGTCCGGGCTCATTCAGCTGCGCGGCAAGTGGGTCATGGCCGATACCCAGGTCGTGTCCAAGGTTTCTTTTTATATGGAGGAGCTGGCGGATAAGTCCCGCGAGCGCGCCAAGAAGGAGCTCGAGCAGCTGGCGGCCTCGGCGGAGATGGCCAAGAAGCTAGGTGAGCCGGGCTGGCAGCAGCTCATGGCAGAGGTCGAGCGTCGCCGAGCAGAGTTCAACGAGAAGAGCGAGCACCAGGTCACGGTGGCGGAGCTGCGGGAGCTGGCGCTCGAGTCGATGGCTCAGGAGCCCATCGAATTTACTGGCAGCACGTGGCATACCGCGTTGCTCGGCGGCATGGATACGGTTGCGCCGAAGCGCGTGGACATTCCGGAGGCCGTCCACGCGGAGCTGCGCGAGTATCAGCGCACTGGCGTGGACTGGCTGTATTGGATGTCGCGCAATGATATTGGTGCCGTGCTTGCCGATGACATGGGGCTCGGCAAAACACTCCAACTACTGTCCCTTTTGGCGGTGGAGAAGGAACGCGGTGAACAGACCGGGCCTACCTTGGTCGTCGCACCCACCTCCGTGGTGGGCAACTGGGCTCGCGAGGCCCGTCGCTTCGTGCCGGATTTCGAGGTCATGGTGCAACACGGCGCGGGACGGCCGAGCGGGGAGAAGTTCCTCGAGGCCGCAGGAAAAGCAGATCTCGTCATTACTACCTATGGCACCGTGAGCCGGGATTTCAACCTCTTGGGTGAGGTGTCCTGGCAGCGGGTGGTCCTTGATGAAGCGCAGGCCATTAAGAACTCGGCCACGCGTTCCTCCAAGGCGGTGCGATCGCTGCCGTCTGAACACCGCGTGGCGCTGACCGGTACGCCGGTAGAAAACCGCCTGTCCGAGATGCGGTCCATCTTGGACTTTTGCAACCCAGGCATTTTGGGCACGGCGTCCTTTTTCCGCAATCATTTTGCCAAGGCCATCGAGCGCAATAATGATGAGGAGATGTCCGAGCGCCTGCGCGCGCTGACCGCACCTCTTATCCTGCGCCGCGTCAAGACCGATCCCAATATCATCGATGACCTGCCGGAAAAGTCCGAGCAGATTCTTACGGTATCCATGACTACAGAGCAGGCGGCTTTGTATAAGGCGCTGGTCAATGAGGTGAAGAAGAGCTTGGAGGATGCTACGGGCATCAGCAAGCGCGGGATCGTCTTGGCCTCCCTGACGCGCATTAAGCAGATCTGCAATCACCCGGCGCATTATTTGGGAGACGATTCGCCGGTGGTTATCAAGGGCAAGCACCGCTCGGGCAAGGTGAAGGAGCTGATGCGGATTGTCGATGCCGCCACCGAATCCGGCGAGCGCCTGCTGATCTTTACCCAGTACAAGGCCTTCGGTGATATCTTGCAGCCCTACCTGAGCGGGCAACTGGGCCACGAGATTCCCTTCCTGCACGGCGGGGTGACCAAGAATAAGCGCGACCAGATGGTGGAGGACTTCCAGGCCGATGATGGCCCACAGGCGATGATCCTTTCGCTCAAGGCAGGCGGCACGGGCCTGAACCTAACCGCGGCGTCCATCGTGGTGCACATGGACCGCTGGTGGAACCCCGCGGTGGAAAACCAGGCCACGGACCGCGCCTTTCGCATTGGTCAGCGCCGCAACGTGCAGGTGTATAAGATGATTACGGCTGGCACGTTGGAAGAATCCATCCAAGACATCTTGGATGGCAAGACGCAGCTGGCTGGCGCCGTCGTCGGCGAAGGCGAGGGCTGGCTCACGGAACTGGAGCCGGACCAGCTGGCAGAGCTCATGAGTTACCGGGGAAAGGAGTAAGCGGATGGCCGTTAAGGGCGATGACAATGTCATCTACGCGAACTTTGGTACCCGCAAGCGCGTGAGTACCCCGGACGAGGTCAACCATGTCGACCGCAGCGGGCGGCTGCTGTCCAAGACCGCCGCCCGGATTTCGTCCTTTACCAACTATGATGCGGACCGGGGGCGGATTAGCCGCGGGCGCCAGTACGCCGAAGGCGGTCACGTCGTTGGTTTGGAGATCCGCAATGGTGCCATCCATGGGCGCGTGGCTGGTTCCCAAAACGAGCCTTTTTCCATACTCATTCAGCTGCCGTACCGCGATAATGACGATATTGCGGCACTCGCCGGCCAATTCGCGCGCACCCCTAATTCCGTAGCGAATGCGCGCAAGGGCCTGTTATCTGAGGAAGCGCTGGATACGCTTTTTGCCAGCGAGGCCGAAGAACTGCGTCTATCCTGCACGTGCCCGGATTCCGCCTATACCTGCAAGCACATTGTGGCGGTGGGAGATAGGCTCGCCACCCGCGCGGATGCGGATCCAGCCGTGATTTTCAATATGCGCGGGCTGGATTTTGCGCGTTTGGAAAAGGCCGTCATGGAGCAATCGCAGCAGATCTCCCGTGAAAGCTTTGGCGCCAGCGATTTATCCGCGGAAGAAAAGAACGACGTGTTCTGGAATGGCCGCGAGATGCCTAAGCTGCCGCACCCCAAGGTGGCCCCAGCATTGGAAGATTCCGATCCTGACCTCTTGCGCAAGGCCCTTCGAGCCGTATCGCATACCAATATTGATCTCTTGCGCGCCGTGTCCGATATTGAAGACCTCTACTACCACTTAACGCACTGATTATGACTGCAACGACCTTTATCCACACGTCCGACTTCCAGCTGGGAATGACCCGCTGGTTCTTAAAGGGGGAGGCGCAAGGTCGTTTCAACGATGACCGCGAGTCCGCCATCATGCACCTAGGCCAGCTCGCGGAGGAGGTTGGCGCGCAGTTCATCGTCGTTGCGGGCGATGTATTTGAACACAATGCGCTCTCCCGGGAAATCTTGGCGCGTGCCACCGAGATGTTTAAGCGCTTGCCCGTGCCTGTATATGTGCTGCCGGGAAACCACGATCCGCTGGTCGCGGACTCGGTATTTTATCGTACCAGCGCAGATAATGTGCACGTCATCGCGGATTCAGAGCCCATCGAGGTGGGCAAGGGCGTGGAATTGGTGGGCGCGCCGTACCTGTCTAAGCGCGCCAACCACGATTTGGTGCGCCAGGCGTTGGAGCCGCTTGAACCCACGGAAGGAATCCGAATTGCCGTGGGCCATGGCCAGGTGGATTCGCGCTCTAGCGGGGGAGATGCCGATACCATCGACCTGGAATTCGTAGAGCAGTGCTTGGAGCGCGGGGTGATCGATTACTTGGCGCTGGGCGATACCCACTCGACGGCCAGCCTGGGAAAGACCGGCCGCGTCTGGTTCTCTGGCAGCCCGGAGACTACGGACTTTAAGGAATGCTCCACCGGTGGCGGCGAGGCCGATTCCGGGAATGCGCTGGTGGTAAGGATTGAGGGGGAGGACATAGACATCGATAAGCGCAGCATCGGGCGCTGGACTTTTGAAGCCCTCGATGCCTCCGTCAATTCCACCGAGGACGTCGAGCGCTTCCTGCGCAGCCTGGAGGAGTACCCGGATAAGGTGCGCACGGCGATTAAATACAGCCTGCAGGGGACCCTCGGTATTGCGGCGCACGCCCGGCTGCAGCGCGGGCTGGATGAGTTGGAGGCGGTCTTCGCCTCGCTGCGCCCGCGCGAGCGGACCATGTACCTGTTCTTGGAACCGAGCGAAGACGAACTAGCCAACCTGGATATTTCCGGCTATGCCGCCGACGCCCTGCAGGAGCTGCTGGATAACCGCGAGGATCCGGTGGCCCGCGACGCCGCCAACCTGCTATTTCGCCTGGAAGGATAAACCACATGCGCATCCACAGCTTAGAGATTAAAAATGTTCGCGGCATCGAGCACCTGGTTTTAGATGACCTTCCAGAAACCGGGGTGGTGGTCATCCACGGCGAGAACGAGGCCGGTAAGTCCACCATCGTGGAGGCCCTCGATGTGGTGCTGACGGAAAAACACACATGGACGAAAGCTACAAAGGACTTGCAGCCGGTAGGCAAGGACGTTTCACCGGAGGTCATCGCGGATATATCAGTGGGGGAGTACCGCTTTCGCATTGCCAAGCGCTGGCTGAAGAAGAAGTACAGTGAATTGGCCATCTCGTCCCCGCGCCACGCGCAGTATACCGGCCGCCAGGCCGATGATGAGCTGGATCAGATCTTAAGCGAGAACCTGGACCGCCAGCTTCTCGATGTCCTCTTTATGCGCCAGGATGACTCCAATGACGCCATCTCCGCAGCGGGCATTCCCACGTTGACGCAGGCCCTCGAGCAGGAGTCCGGCTTGGCTGAAGACGAGGTATCCGGCGACGACTCCCAACTTTTGGGCAAGGTAGATAGGGAATATAAGCGCTACTACGGAGCAAGGTGGGGCAAACCGGCTGGCGAATACAAGAAGGCCCAGGAGACCTTGGAGCGTGCCGAGCAAGAGCTGGAGGAAGCAACCGCTGCGGTGCGCGGGCTCGATTCCGTGGTGGAGCGCTACGAGCACCTGGAACACCAGCAAGAAGAGGCGGAAGCGCAGCTTCCCGCTGCCCGCAAGGATCTCGCAGAGAAACAGTCCGCCGCGGACGAGGCCGTGAAGGCCCAGCACCAGGTGGATGCACACAAGGCCGAGCTCACCCGCGCCAAGGAGGATTTCCAACGCGCGAAGGATGCGCAAACCCAGCGCCGGGAGATGGCAGAGGCGCTCGAGGCCGCTGGCACGGCGCAGGCGAGCGCCTCGGATAAGCTCGCGGCCGCCCGCGAGAAGGCCGCAGAGGAAAACGAGAAGAAAGAAGCGGTGGAAAAGAAACTGTCCACCGCGAAGGAGGACTACGCCACCGCGCGCGCAACGCTCAAACAGGCGCGGGCGTATCAGGACAAGGAGACCTTTAAGCGCCTGGATAAACGCCTGCTCAAGGTAGAAGAATTGGTACGTGGCGTGGAGAAGGCCCAAACGGAGATAGCCCAGCGCGGGCGCGAGATGACCGCCGCGGATGTCGAGGAACTCCGCAAGGCGGATGCCGATCTGTCGCTGGCCAAGCGCCTGCACGATGCCACCGCCGCTAAGGTGGAATTTTCCGGGCCTGAGGGCGCGGAGATTGGGGTGGATGGGACGCAGGTGGACATCGGCAAGCAGCCCGCAATTGAGCTTGTCGATGGCCGCGAGATCACCATCGGCGATATCACCGCCCGCTTCGTGGCTGGCGCGTACTCTTCCGATAAGACCCAGCGCGAGGTGGATCAGGCCGAGGCGCGTTTGCAGGAGCTTTTCGATGCCACCGGCGTGGAATCCATCGCCGCCGCAGAGAACCTGCACGAGGCGCACAGCGAGCAGAATGCCGCCTTGGATGTGGCAACGCGCAAGCTCGAAAGCGAGTTGGGGCCGGATGATTTAGGTGAACTGCGCGCCCAACACGCGGCGCTCAAGGAGAAGGTCGCCGGCCTCGATGATGCCCCTGCCAAGGATTTATCCGCTGCGGAGGAGGCGGAGGAAGAGGCGCGCGAGCTTGTCGATGCCCTCGACCGCGAGCTTATTCCCTTCCGCGATAGCCGCATCGCCCACGACGTGGTGCGCTTAGAAGCCGAGCTTGAGGCCGCCAACGAGAAGGCCGAGCGCGCCGAGCGCGAGCTGGCCGAAGCGCGGGAGAAAACTTCCGATGCCGGCTTGGCAGAAGAAGCGGAGCGGTTGGGTGCGCTGGTGACCCGGCTGCAGGAACAGCTATCTGAGATGGAGGCCGTGGACCTGGCCACCGCTCAGAGCTTGGTGGAGGGTGCGCAATCGCACCTAGAGTACCTGCAGAACCAGGTGCAAGATACCAAGGTGGAGCTGGGCAAGCTGTCGAGTGAAATTAATTATCACTCCGGCGCGGCAGAGCGCGAGCAGCAGGCGCAAGCGGAAGCAGAAATGGCGCAGGCGGTGCTAGAAAGCGTGGAAAAGCGCGCGCTGGCGGCACGCTACCTGCGCGAGTTGCTGCTCAAGCACCGCGATGCCGCGCGCCAGCGCTATGCCGAGCCCTTCGTGGCGGCGCTCGCCCAGCTGGCCCGCACTATTTACGGCGGGGATATCAGCTTTGAATTGGCGGACGATCTCTCTGTTACCGCGCGCACCCGCGATAATGAAACGGTGGCCATGACCAGCCTGTCTGGCGGCGCGCGCGAGCAGCTGGCCATCCTTACCCGCTTTGCCATCGCGCGCTTGGTGGCGGGGGAGGAAACCGTGCCGGTCATCGTCGATGATGCGCTAGGCTCCACCGACGCCCACCGCCTGCAACTCATGTCCACCTTGTTCTCACAGGTGGGCCGCGAGAACCAGGTTTTGGTCTTTACCTGCATGCCGCAGCGCTATTCGCGGGTGCTCGGGCGCAGCGAGCGCGACATCGCCATGCTGAAGGGGGTAATCTAGTCCTTATGTCTGAACAAACCCGCTGGTTAAACGATGATGAACAGGAGCTATGGCGCCTATTATTGGCTGCGACCCGCAAGATAGATAGGGGCATGGACGAGACCCTTAAGGCGGGCGGGGAGATTTCCGTCTCGGAATTCGCGGTCTTGGCATCCCTTTCGGAAGCCCCAGATCAGCACCTGCGCCTGCGCGACCTGTGCACGGAACTGGCCTGGGATCGCTCGCGCGCCTCCCACCAGGTCACGCGCATGGAAAAGCGCGGGCTCTTGGTCAAGGAAAAGACCACCGATGATGGCCGCGGGGTCAACGTGCACATCACGGAGGCTGGGCTCCACCACCTCGAGCGCGCGGCCCCCGAGCACGTGGAATCCGTCCGGCGGTTGGTCTTCGACCACCTCCACGAGGATGACGTTCCCGCGCTCAAGCGCTTTTTCCATGGGGTATTGCAGGTCAATAATATCCCCGGCTATTCGGGATTCGTCCCGGATTCTTTATTGAATGGAGGAAAATAATACCGCCATGATGGGCCAAGAACTTTTCGAGTACCCGAAAAAGCAGCATAAAACGTATGGCTTGACGGCCTTGGGTGAGCTGGGCCAGCGTATTGGCGATCCAGAGGCTTTTGCTGAGGACCGTGCCGATGCCGATCAGCTTGCTGCGATGGAGGAAGCCCTGGAAACCTATCCCGATTCCGCGGTGACCTTTGATGAGGATGCCAATGCCTGGATCGTGGGCGCGGAAGAGGATATCGAGAAAATGTTCGCGGACCGCGAGGCATTCCTCGAGGCTTTATTAAATGATGAAGATCCGGGGATCTAATGCCACCGCGGAGACCATAAACTGTTAAGATACTTTTAGTTAATCTTCGGTGAAGTGAGAGGTTTTATCATTATGAACGAGCGCGAGGCTCAAGAACAACGCGAGGCAGCGGCCCGCCAGCAATCCGAGGGCTGGGTTTCCGTTTTTGTCCAGTGGATTCCCTGCATGCTGCTGTCCGTAGTGCTGCTCGGCGCCATGTTCTTTGGCATGTACTACATCGAGCACGGCACCCTGGATATCACCCAGCCGATCACCAACGAATTCATCGTTGAGTAATTCGGCGCAATAGAAAAATCCGGCCTCCCTTGGAAAGTGGGAGGCCGGATTTATTTTTATTTCTTGAGCACCTGGCGCCAGGTCATCTTCTTGCCGTTATTCAAGATGGCACGGCGGTAGATGCGCGCGACAACGATGAGGATCAGCGCGGTAACTACAGCGAGGACCGCATAGCTTCCCGCCAAGCCTAGCCAGCTCATATTGCCGCCAGCAACTTGGAGGGGAGCGACCAACATGGAGACCGGCGGCACCCAGCCCATGACCTGCATCCAGGTGGCATCCAAGTTGGTCCAGCCAAACATGGGGACATACATGGTGGCAAAGACGATGAGCAGGATGGGCATCTGCGTCGATTGCAGATCCTCGGTGCGCTGCACCATGGAGCCGGCTGCGGCATAGAGGCTGCCGAAGAATAAGAGACCGAGGATTTCCCCGACGAGCAGGGCAGCGATTAGACCATAGTCGAGCTGGATTTCGCTTGCTGCGCCAGTAAATGCCAGGGAAGCCACGCCGCCGGCCAAGATGAGGAAGGTGCCGAGCAGCCCGATGATGGTATTGCCAATGACCTTGCCTGCCAAGAAATCCACCGGGCGCACCGTGGAAAGGATTATTTCGACCACGCGCGAAGACTTCTCTTCGGTAACGCGGCCGCCGATGAGCCCTGCGAAGGTCATGATGGAAAAGACCACCACGATGGCGGCGATAAGGACGATGGCAACATTGCCCATCTGTTCTTCGGAGGCCTCATCTGTTTCCAGATCTACCGCGGTCACCTTGGTCGATGGGGTGGCGTCGGCAAGGTCTTGGGCATCAATATTCAGCGTATCTAGTGCCTCTGCCTGCGCCTGCGCCGCGACCACTTGATTGACCGTGGTGGAGATCGTGGTGGAGACGGTGCCGTTGGCCAAAAGCTCCCACCCCTCGTCGTCGGCGGGCACGAGGGCGGCGTCGACGTCGCCGTCATCGATAAGCTGCACCGCGCTATCCCGGTCATCTGCGGCCTGCGTCTCCAGTCCGGAATCAGCGAATGCGTCTGCCTCCAGGCCCACCACGGCGACGGAATCTGGTTCATCGTCACCACCGGACAGCAAGTCAATGATGATAGGGGTGGCGATGGCACCAATGATAAGCAGCAGCATCATGATGACAACGGATTTGGTCTTAAGGGCAACCGCCATCTCGCGCTTGGCGACGGTCCCTATGGTCTTCATTGCCGAATACTGCATGGGCTAGGCCTCCTCGGTGGTGGTGCTGGTGACGACGTCTTGGAATAGCTCGGTAAGGTCTGGGACCTTGAGGCCGAAGGAGTGGACGGGGCCAGCGGCCATGGCAGCGCGCAAGATGGCTTGGTCATCGGTGCCGTCATCGGCTTCGAGCACTACGCCCTGGTCCGTTTCCTCTACTAGGTGGGTGCCCTCCGGATACCAACCGCGGGCAGGGGTTTCCACCGCATAGCGCGAGGCCCCTTGGGTGCGCAGCTCATCTACCGTGCCCTCTGCCACCATGCGGCCTTGCGTGACGATGCCCACGTGGTCGCACAGGCGCTGCACCAAGTCCAGTTGGTGGGAGGAAAAGATGACCGGCACCCCGCGGGCGGCGCGCTCGCGCAGCATGTCAGACATGACATTGACGGCGACGGGGTCCAAGCCGGAAAAGGGCTCATCCAGAATCAACATATCCGGATCGTGAATGAGGGACGCGGCCAGCTGCACGCGCTGCTGGTTGCCCAAGGATAAATCATCCAGCTTGTCGTCCTGGCGCTCACCCAGCCCCAACTGTTCCAGTAGCTCCGTGCCGGATTTCTGGGCGGCCTGCTTGCTCATGCCATGCAGGGTGCCCAGAAACGTCAGCTGGCTAAGCAGCGGTTCCTTGCCGTAGAGTCCACGCTCTTCGGGCATATAGCCAATGCGGCGGCGATTATCGTCATTAATGGGGGAGCCATCGAAATAAACCTCGCCGGAGTCTTTCGCGAGCACGCCCAGCGCGATGCGCATGGTGGTGGACTTGCCCGCGCCATTGGAACCGACGAAACCGAAGATCTCGCCCTCCTGCACGTTAAAGGTCATATCCTGCAGCGCGCGAACACTGCCAAAAGATTTATTGAGATGGTCGATTTCTAAGGTGGGCAAGGGGTCTCCTCCATGTCGCGCCTATACTGCATAACTGTCGTGGTTCTAAGTACCTTAGTATTTCATAAGCCTAATAGTTTGACAATGGAATCCATCGAAAGCCAGGTTGCATGGGTCAAGCCCCTGCTGAGTAGGTAGGAATAGAAAGTGCTATCTAGGTGCTGTAACGTTAAGAACATGCAGGAAGGGGGTGCACAATGAAGCAATTCACTGCCCGCCAAATCGCAGAATGGCTCGTAGCTTGGGCTGAAGAAACCGAAGAAGCCGAGCTGACACCACTGAAACTTCAAAAGCTCCTCTACTATGCAAAGGGGTTTTACATGCCAGCCTCCGGAGGGGTTCCTCTCTTCAATGAACGGATGGAAGCATGGGCCCACGGACCTGTCGTTGTAGACATCTACCACGAGCTTAAAAAGTACGGTAAGAGCCCCATCGACCCCGATACGTTTATTTCTGATGACTTCAACTGGGACGATTACCGGCCTGTGGAAGATACCTTGATTGAAGTATGGAATAAGTACGGGCCCTATTCCGCATGGGCTTTACGTAATAAAACCCACACGGAGTCGCCTTGGAAGAAAAACTTCGTTGAAGAAGAACGGGGGCTCGAGGTTTCTGATGCAGACCTCAAAGAGTACTTCGACTAGATATGGGAAAGAAAAGTAAGAGACGTAGCACTCGGCCTGCCTCAAAGAGCCAAAGTGGTGCCGATACAAGCGTCTTGAGTGCCATAAGAGCAGCATCAAACGAATACCCACTCCTGTCCACTAGGTTTTTGCAGAGCGGATGGGGGTTCGGGCAAATGACCGATAGAATGCGCAGAGAATTCCTCGACAAATGGCACAAACGGTCACTAATTTCTTGGACAGAGTTTGTTAATCACCACAGGCACGGCCTCGGCTCAGAATTTATCCCGAAAAAGGAAATCAAAGCTCAAATCCCTAGGCAGTTCCAAGAGCTAACCAAATTCCGCGTGTTCCGACACCAAGAAAACCTTCCATTCGTTGGCTGGAAAGACGGTGGAATTTTCTATGTTCTATGGATAGAGACTAAATATGGGGATCTTTACTCACATTAAAGCGGAGCCCGCGACTTTGACCTTGCTAGACCCAGCCCGTCTCACAATTTTCGTTCGGCGTTCGGGATGATTGGTCCTTCCTGAACCCTCGGTGGCTACATAATCCGAAAACGGGGCGCATAGTGAAACCCCTCGCTGGCAAAAGCGAGGGGCTAAAAATTTTGTGTCCCCGACAGGGATCGAACCTGCGACCTTCGGTACCGGAAACCGATGCTCTAATCCGCTGAGCTACGGAGACATCGCTGGGAAAATTCCCAACGATGTGATTCTAGCGCATCGGCAGCCGCGGAACTAAATCAGGCCCGGTGCGTCTGCGGTGGTTACCTCACCGGTGCGCAGATAGTGCACGCCAATCTCATCGACGGCCTTATTACCCAGCGCAAAGTGCCCGTGGCCGGGGCCGTGGACGGTGACGACGCGCGATTGCATGGGCTGGGAGAGTGCCTCGTGATACTGGTACGGGGTCTGCGGATCGCCCGTACCTTGGATTTGCAGCGGTTTGGTGGCAAGGTGCGAGCCATCGAGTGGAGCCCCGCCTGTAACGGGTCCGCGGCCGCCGCACCCGGCGCCAGATCCATACATGGAATTAACCAGGGAGAAAATATCGCCGGTGACAAAGTTGGACCATAGATAAGTGGGGAAGAGCCACGGGTTGCCGGCGACGGTGTTCTCGTTGCAGACGATGAGGTTTTGCATATTCATCATCTGGATAGTTTGCTGTTGCACCGCGCGGGCAAGCTCCGGGTCATCGACGACCTCGAGGGGCGTGCTGCCGTTTAAGTACTTGGCAAACTCATCCCAGTGCGCGGGCATAGGAACGACCTCGCGGGTCTTACCCAAGGTGATTGAGGCGCGCTGGTCCGCTTGTGGGTTAAGCGCCTTGTTGGCGAGGAATTCCGCCTGTACGCGCAGCTCACCCGTGGCGGTCATGATGTCCGCGCCCGGCTGGCCGGCGAACTCGAGCCCTGGGGGAAGGTCGCCGATTTTCGCATCCGGTGGCAATACGGTGGGACGGGCACCGGCTTCCATGGCGACTTTCTGCGACCACTTTTCATAGACCTGAAGTGGGGTAGTGCCTAAGTGATAGGTGGCGTCATTATCCGCAATGAACTGGAACAGATCGTGCAGCGCATTCTCATAACCCTGCTGCTGCGAGGCGAAGATGCCGTTCCACGCCAACTGGGGGCTCATGCCGGAATCGAGCAGCACCTTGCCGGTGTGCTGCGGATACTTGGTGGCGTAGGCGGAACCAAGGTAGGTGCCGTAGGAAACACCGGCGATGTCAATGACGTCCTCGCCCAGCGCTTGGCGCACCATCTCCCAGTCTTGGGCGGTATTGGCGGTGGTTAAAGAGTTGGTATAGCCAGGGGTATTCTGCTCGCAGGCGTCACGAGTAGCCTTGCCAATCTGGGTGGTGGCCTCGATGGGATTGAAGTTCGGGGTGGTAGCGCAGTCCACCGGGGTGGAACCGGGCAGGCCGCGCGGCTGGACGCCGATCAGATCCCACTCGTTGCGAATTTCCTCGGGCCATTCGACGGCATCGTTTCCAGCCCAAGAATAAGCGTCGCCGCCTGGGCCACCTGGGTTGGTAAAGAGCGCGCCGCGGCGCGCATCTGGTTGTGCCGCGGGCACGCGAACGAACCCGACGCTAATGGTGCCGGCCGCGGGGTTATCGTAGTAGGTAGGCACCTCTACCCGGCCGCACTCGGCGCCATTGAGGTTGACCTGTTCGGGGCAATCCTCCCAGGTGATGTCCGGCTCCGTCGCCGCGGCGGTGGGGGCTGCCACGCCCAGCGCGAGGGCGCTAGCGCACACTACGGTAGAGATTTTTCGAGAAAAAGAAAGCATAAGCTAAAGCTCCGACTCCTATAACGTTTGTCAGAGTTAGCTTATGCTTCTTTCAGGTTCGTGGCAGGAATTTCCACGTGACGGGTGCCCTAACTCGGCACCCTAGCCACGCTACTTCACAATAATCACGATCAGATCGCGCGGGCCGTGCACGCCTTCGACGCGCGAGAGCTCGATATCGGAGGTCGCGGAAGGGCCAGAAATCCACGTTGCGGGCTTGTCAGGGTTCATCCGGGAAATGACCTCGGGGATACCGTAGACAATCTCGTCGCGGCGGACGATACAGATGTGACGGTCCGGTACCAGCGTCAGGGCGCGGCGGCCGCAGCGGGAATCGGACTGCAACACAATGGTGCCGGTCTGTGCGGAGGACACGAGGGACTCGGTGACGACGGCATCGGCATCGTCAAGCTCGCGCGGATCCGCGTCTTCGTCGTCCGGGCGGGCAGGAAGGCCATCAAAAAAATCGGCATTCATGCCTGGGGCGTAGCGGATGTCGGTGCAGTTGCGGTCGTGGACGATGGTATCCAGCGTCTTTTTCAGATCGCGTTCCTCCGTGACGTGGACTTCTGCCTTGTAATCCTCGAGGCGATCGACCAGAATTTCGCGCAGTTCATCATCATTCAGCGTGCCTTCGCGCTGGTATTCGCGCGGCACATCGACGTGATCTGGGAGCCCAGCCTGTTTCTGCGCCGAACGAATGCGGTTTAGGATGTCTTGCTTTGCGCTCACTTGGTGGCCTCCTTACGGGCATTAGCCAGCAGCTCTTTGCCTTCATCGGAGTCGAACCATTGGCGGAAGGATTTCTTCGGCGGAATCGCGGTATCGCGGCCATCGGACCAACCGGACATAAATAGCGGCAGCGACTCGATGGTGCCGTTGAATCCGCCCATCACGCGGCCAAGTGCCACGAGGTGGGTGACCTTATCCCACATCTTCGGGTTGTCCCAGAGCAGCTGCACCGTCTTGAACAGCTTCGGCTCGATCGGCGAGGCAGCGTGGGTGACCTTCTGATGGCGGTTTTCCACGATGACATCAGAAAGCGGAATCTTCACCGGGCACACGTCATCGCAGCGCCCGCACAGCGAGCAAGCATACGGCAGGCTTGCTGATGGATCGTTGTGGTCCTTCATGCCGGTAAGCTGCGGAGTCAGCGAGATACCGATGGGGCCCGGGTACACGGAGCCATAGGCGTGTCCGCCGGCGCGCTCGTAGACTGGGCAGACATTGAGGCAGGCCGAGCAACGGATGCACTTTAGCGCCTGGTGACCAACGGGCGAAGACAGTGCTGCGGTGCGCCCATTATCCAGCAAGACGATGTGGAAGTTCTGCGGGCCATCGCCCTCCGTCACGCCGGACCACATGGAGGTATAGGGGTTCATGCGCTCCGCGGTGGAGGAACGAGGCAGCAGCTGCAGGAAGACTTCCAGGTCCTGGAAGGTAGGCACGAGCTTTTCGATGCCCATGACGGTAATCAGCGTTTCCGGCAACGTCACGCACATGCGGCCATTGCCCTCAGACTCGACAACGTTGACGGTGCCGGTTTCTGCCACACCAAAGTTGGCGCCGGAGATGGCGACCTTGGCCTTCATGAATTGCTGGCGCAGGAACTGGCGGGAAGCCTCGGCCAACTCGGCGGGCTCGGCCTTCAGCGAGTCGTCCGTATTGGGCATCTTATCGACGAAGATATCGCGAATTTCCGCGCGGTTTCGGTGAATTGCGGGCACCAGAATGTGCGATGGCATATCGTCACCAAGCTGGACGATGAGCTCTGCCAAGTCGGTTTCCTGGGCGTGGATTCCGGCGTCTTCGAGGTGCTCGTTCAAGCCGATTTCCTGGGTAGCCATGGACTTAACCTTGACTACGTCGGTTTCGCCCGTTTCGCGGATGAGACCTTCAATGATCTCGTTGGCTTCCTTGGCATCGCGTGCCCAGTGGACGATGCCGCCGCGGTTAGACACGGCCTTCTCAAATTGCTCGAGCAATTCCGGCATGCGGGCTGCGACGTCCTCTTTGAGGGCAGAGCCGGCGTTGCGGAGCAGCTCCCAGTCATCCACTTCCTGCACGGTGTTAGCGCGCTTTTGGCGGATGGTGGTGGTCGCGTGCTGCAGGTTATGACGCTGGGTAGCGTTATTCAGCCCGACGTGCGCGAGCGGGACGAAGGCCTTGCTGCCGCGCAGGTTGCCGTAGCCTTCAGGAGCGCGTGGTGGGGTGGTGTCGAGGAAAGAGGTCATTAGAGCATCGTCTCCTTGGAGTAAGCGGCGGAGTTTGGCTGCCACGGGTGTTCCTTCGTGGAGGCCAAAATCTCTGCCATGTGTAGGGCGCGAATGCCGGAGCGCTGGCGGTGGAGCGCGCCGCCGATATTCATCAGGCAGGACGAGTCACCAGCGGTAACGTACTCGGCTTGGGTGTCTTTAATGTGGCGGGTTTTATCGGAGACCATTGCCTGGGACACCTCTGCATTCTTCAGGGCAAACGTGCCGCCGAAGCCGCAGCACTCTTCGCTATTGGCTAGTGGTGCCAAGTCGATGCCCTCGACTTCTTGCAAAAGCTTGTAGGGGCGGTCTTCCAGCTTAAGGAAGCGCAGGCCGTGGCAGGCTGAGTGGTAGGTCACTCGGTGTGGGAAGAAAGCGCCGACGTTGGTCACGCCTTCAATATCGACCAAAAATTCCGTGAGATCGTAGGTCTTTCCCGCGGTCTTCTGCGCGCCATCGACATCGGCGGAAGTGCCGAAGCGGTCGGCAATGCTTTCGTGGCGGTCGCGAACTGCTGCAACGCAGGAACCGGAGGCGGCCACGACGTAGTCAATGGAAGGATCTGCGAAGGCATCCGCATAAGAGCGGATCATCCCCAGAGTTTCCTTTTGGTAGCCGGTGTTGATGTGCATCTGGCCGCAGCAGGTTTGCTCCTCCGGAAGGACAACTTCGTGACCTAACCGGGAGAGAACCAATGCCGTCGCCTTTTGGACGTCCGGGAAAAGGGTGTCACCAATGCAAGTAGAAAAAAGCGCAATGCGCATACGGTGCTCCTTATTAGTTTTTAAGTCATGGAGGTGTCATTAACACTACACATTCACTGCGTGGAATGTAGTGTGAATCACGTTCTACCAGCATATATTTTGTAATATATATCGCAATATAGGTTTGCCTAAGAGGTCTATTAAATGAGTGATCTCCGCCCGCGGAAATGTTAGCCAGTGCTTCTTTTCGCACGTGTCGGGGCAGTGAACTAGACTCTTGCCACATGACTCCAGCTGATTTGGCCACCTTAGTTAAAGAATCCGCCACCGAGGTCATGGCAGAACATGACCTAGACGCGTCCGTATTGCCGGAATCTGTCACGGTAGAGCGCCCCCGCAACCCAGAACACGGTGACTACGCCACCAACCTTGCACTGCAGGTGGCCAAGAAAGCCGGCGCGAATCCGCGCGAATTTGGTGGCTGGTTAGCGCAAAAATTAGCCCAGCACGATGCCATTGCGGAAGCCGATATTGCCGGGCCTGGATTTATTAATATCCGCTTAGCCGCCGCTGCCCAGGGTGAGATTGTCGCCCAGATTCTGCAGGCAGGCGCGGACTACGGTTCGAATGACTCCTTTGCAGGCAAGAAGATTAACCTGGAATTTGTGTCTGCCAACCCCACGGGCCCGATTCACCTGGGCGGGACGCGGTGGGCCGCCGTCGGCGATTCGCTAGGCAGGGTACTCACGGCTTCCGGTGCAGAAGTCACCCGCGAGTACTACTTCAATGATCACGGCGGCCAGATCGATCGCTTCTCGCGCTCCCTTGTTGCCGCAGCTAAAGGCGAGCCCACGCCGGAGGACGGCTACGGCGGAGATTATATTCGCGACATCGCAAACGCGGTTGTGGAAAAGAACCCCAACGCGCTCGAGGGCGATGCTGCGCAGGTGCAGGAGGCCTTCCGCGCCGATGGCGTAGAGATGATGTTTGCCCAGATTAAGCAGTCCCTGCATGAATTTGGCGTGGACTTTGATGTCTACTTCCACGAAAATTCACTGTTCGAATCTGGGGCGGTGGACAAGGCGCTTGAGACCCTGAAGTCTGAAGGTCACCTTTATGAGGCGGACAACGCGTGGTGGCTGAAATCGACCGACTATGGCGATTCTAAGGATCGCGTCGTGGTGAAATCGGACGGCAATGCCGCGTACATCGCCGGCGATATCGCCTATGTGGCCGATAAATTCGACCGTGGCCATGACCTCAATATCTATATGCTGGGCGCTGACCACCACGGTTATGTCCCGCGCTTGAAGGCGGCGGCAGCTGCCTTGGGCTATGACGCCGATGGCGTGGAGGTGCTCATTGGTCAGATGGTCAACCTGTTGCGCGATGGCAAGCCGGTGCGCATGTCCAAGCGCGCGGGCACTGTGATCACCATTGAGGATCTGGTCGCCGCCATCGGCGTCGATGCATCGCGGTATTCGCTGGTGCGATCTTCTGTGGATCAGTCGATCGATATCGATCTGGGCCTGTGGGAGTCGCAGTCCTCGGATAATCCGGTCTACTACGTGCAATACGGACACGCGCGGTTGTGCTCGATCGGGCGCAAGGCAGCGGAGCTGGGAGTTAGTTCCGAAGGTGCGGACCTGTCGCTGCTGGAGCATGAGCGCGAAGGCGACCTTATCCGCACCCTCGGCGAGTTTCCCGCCGTGGTGGCAGATGCCGCGGAACTGCGCGAGCCGCACCGAGTGGCGCGCTATGCCGAAGAGCTGGCGGGCGTGTTCCACCGTTTTTACGACACCTGCCAGGTCCTGCCCAAGGCGGGGGAGGAAGAGCAGCCCATTCACAGCGCACGCCTCGCATTGGCGGAAGCATCCCGCGTCGTCCTGTCCAATGCCTTGACCATGGTGGGCGTGAGCGCACCGGAGAAGATGTAAATGGCTGATTTCAACGAGCTACCCGCGCACGTGTGGCCGCGGAACGTGAGCCGCCAAGAGGACGGCGTCGTTACCGTGGCGGAAGTGCCCTTGCCGGATTTGGCAGAGGAATTCCAGACTCCGCTCTACGTCTTCGATGAGGACGACTTCCGCTCGCGGTGCCAAGATATGGCGCGTGCCTTCGGCGGGCCGGATCACGTGCACTATGCTTCCAAGGCGTTCATTTCCAAAAAGGTAGTGCAGTGGGTCAATGAAGAGGGCCTGTGCCTCGATGCTGCCGCGCTCAATGAATTAAAGATTGCGCTCGCCGCAGAGTTCCCAGCCGCGCGCATTACCGCGCACGGCAATAATAAGGACGAGGAATACCTGCGCCTGTGCGTGGATGCGGGCGTGGGCCACGTGGTCATCGATAATGAGCAGGAGCTCGAAGAGCTCAACCGTATCGCCGGTGAGGCGGGCGTGGTGCAGCCGGTGATGATTCGCGTCAAGCCGGGCGTGGACGCGCATACCCACGAGTTCGTGGCCACCTCGCACGAGGACCAGAAATTCGGTATTTCCCTGGCCACGGGTGCGGCTTTTGCTGCCGCGAAGCGCTGCCTCGAGGTGGATAACCTCCACTTGAGCGGACTGCACTGCCACGTGGGCTCCCAGGTCTTTAATGCTGAGGGCTTTAAGCTCGCCGCCGAGCGCGTGCTGGAGCTCTACCGCCAAATCCACACCGAGCTGGGCGTTGACCTTGCCGAGCTGGATTTGGGCGGCGGCTTTGGTATTCCATATATGCCCTATGAGGAAGCGCTGGATATTGACCGCGTGGCAAAGGACATGCTGCGAGCTGTGGACCAAACCGCGGAAGAACTCGACATTAAGGCGCCGTTCCTCCTCGTGGAGCCGGGTCGCTCCTTGGTGGCGGGTTCTGCCGTGACCGTCTACCGCGTGGGCACGGTCAAGGACGTGGAAACCGGCAAGGCCGATTTGCCGGTGCGCCGTTATATTTCCATCGACGGGGGAATGTCCGATAATATCCGCCCCGCGCTCTATGGTTCCGAATACGATGTGCGCCTGGTGAACCGCTTTAGCGATGGTGAGATGGTGCCCTCGCGCATCGTGGGCTTCCACTGCGAATCCGGCGATATCTTGCTAGAAGAAGGCGAATTGCCCAATGATATCCAGTCGGGGGACTTGCTCGCCTTCGCGGCCACCGGTGGGTATCAGTACATGATGTCGTCTCGGTATAACGGCGCGGTGCGCCCGGCTGTGGTGGCAACGCGCGTGGGAAATACCAAACCCATGCTGCGGCGCGAAACCATCGAGGACCTCTTGTCCTTGGAAGTGGATTAAGTCAGTACTACCCCCGTTAAGCAGGTGCCGCATTCGGCCCGTGCGGCGGGGGTTTTCTGTAGCTGAACGAATATTATCCCCCGCATGTCGCAATATAGACAGCTCGTTCTGTATAGTGTCCTGTAGCCGCGTAAAGCGGGGGACATTTTCCACCACTAAACCAACATGGAGACGGACTATGGATGCTTCAAACAGTGAGCTACAGCTACATTCGCGTACCGGCAAGGGCGAAGGCGAAACCGTTGGCATTGCACTGCTTGGATTCGGCACCGTGGGCGCGGAAGTCTTCCGCCTCTTAGATGAAAATGCGGATGCCTTTGCTCACCGCATCGGCGGGCCGGCAGAGATCCGCGGCATCGCAATCCAGAACAAGAACAAGCTGCGCCCGGGCGTGCCTAATGAGCTGCTGACTGATGATGCCAAGGCCCTGATCTCCCGCGATGATATCGACATGGTGGTGGAGGTTATCGGCGGTATCGATTTCCCGCGCGAGCTGGTTTTGACCGCGCTTAATTCCGGCAAGTCTGTGGTGACGGCTAATAAGGCGCTCGTTGCCGCGCATGCTGATGAATTGGCCGAGGCTGCGGAACGCTCCGGGGTTGACCTCTACTTTGAGGCCGCCGTGGCCGCCGCCATTCCGGTTGTGGGTATGCTGCGCCGCTCCCTGGCGGGCGACCAAATCGAGCGCATTTCCGGCATCGTCAACGGCACGACCAACTACATCCTGGATGCCATGGAGTCCACCGGCGCCACCTATGACGAAGCCCTGGCGGAAGCTACCCGCTTGGGCTATGCCGAGGCGGATCCCACCGCGGACGTGGAGGGCCACGACGCAGCATCGAAGGCCGCCATCATGGCCTCCATCGGCTTCCACACCCGCGTGAAGTTCGAGGACGTGCACTGCGAGGGCATTACCGATATCACTGCAGACGATATCGCCGCGGCAAACGATGCCGGCTATTCCATCAAGCTGCTGGCCATTTGTGAGCGCCTCCGCCGCGAGGATGGATCCGAAGTGGTCAACGCGCGCGTGCACCCGACCCTGGTGGCTAAGGATCACCCGCTGGCTTCTGTCAGTGAGTCCTATAACGCCATCTTCGTCGAGGCTGAAGCCGCCGGGTCGCTCATGTTCTACGGCAATGGTGCCGGCGGCAACCCTACTGCCTCGGCAGTGCTTGGCGATGTCGTCGGTGCCGCCCGCAATATCGTGCACGGCGGTCGCGCGCCTGGCGAGAATACCTACGCCAACCTGCCCATTGCAGACTTTGGCGAGGTCGATACCCGCTTCCACATCGATATGGAAGTCCAGGACCGCGCCGGCGTCTTGGAAGCCATTTCGGCGCTCTTCGCACAGCATGGGGTATCCCTGCGCACCGTGCGCCAAGAAGACGGCGAGGACACCGCGCGCCTTATCGTGGTCACCCACGCCGCCAAGGAAGCAACCCTGGAAAACATCGTCTCCGCCTTGGGCGAGCTCGATGAGGTCAAGGCCGTTCACTCGGTCATCCGCCTGGGCAGCTAAATCGGTTCGATATATTAGTCACCATGAGCATCGAAGTTGAAGTCGGCACCAAAGCGATAGTCACCGTCCCCGCCTCCACGGCGAATTTGGGACCGGGATATGACACCCTCGGCATGTCACTGAGCATGTACGACACCGCCGAGGTGGAGGTCATTCCCTCCGGCCTCGAGGTGGAGATTTTTGGCGAGGGGGCAGAAGAGCTCCCACGCGATGGATCGCACCTGATGGTCAAGGCCATCCGGTCCGCACTATCTGCCGCCGAAGCCACGGTGCCAGGGCTGCGCGTGGTATCGCATAATACGATTCCCCAATCGCGCGGCTTGGGCTCTTCTGCCTCCACGGCGGTCGCCGGCGTGGCCGCGGGCAATGCGTTGGCAGGCAGCCCGCTGATCCAAAAACAGCTGGTGCAATTGTCCTCGGCGTTTGAGGGACACCCGGATAATGCCGCGGCCTCGGTGCTGGGCAGCGCCGTGGTCTCGTGGACGACGGTGCCCGTCGATGGCCGCTCCTTGCCGGAATACAAGGCCGCTACCATCAACGTGCATCCCGATATCCGGGCGACCGCGTTGGTGCCGGATTCCCACGCCTCCACCCAGGCGGTGCGCCGCGTGCTGCCCTCGCACGTGACGCATTCCGATGCCGCCTTTAACGTCTCCCGCACCGCCGTCCAGGTAGCCGCATTGCAGAATTACCCGGAATTACTGTGGGAAGGCACCCGCGACCGCTTGCACCAGCCGTATCGCGCAGACGTGCTCCCCGTGACCGCGGAGTGGGTGAACCGCCTGCGCAACCGCGGGTACGCCGCCTATCTTTCTGGGGCGGGGCCGACGGTGATGGTGCTGCACACGGAGGACATCGACGAGAGCATTCTTGATGATGCCCGCGAGCAGGGCCTGCGCGTCTTCGATCTCAAGGTCGCGGGCCCAGTCCGCGTGGAAGTTACACAGGCTTAATCTCGATCTGGCAGACCTCGGGGCGCTGCATCGGGGTTAAGGCAATGTCCGTGTCCGTGCCGCTGGCTTCTTGCAAAAAGCCAGCGTGTATGGCGCAGACAAAGGGGCTCGGCGTGGTCCCGGAGGAGACGAACGGGCAGGCATTCAGCTCGATTTCGGAAGGATCCGCGCCCTGCGAAGGATCAAACCCCATATCGCGCAGGGTGGCAAAGAGGGTATCGAGCGCGCCGCTCTGGATATCCGCGCCCGTAGCGCGCGCCCATTGCCGCCCCAATTCCCGGGCCTGTGGGGAAGAGAAATCATCGAGCTCTTCCTTGCCCGCGAGCATGGAGGTCAGCACGCTAATGAGGCTGACGTATTCCTCTGCGATGGCACGGTTATCCGGCACGCGGGCCTGGTACACCAGGGAAGGGCGCCCGCGCCCAGAGCTGCGTTCTGGAACGGCGGTGATGGCGCCAACCTGAATGAGCTCATCGATGTGCCCGCGCGCGGTATTGACGTGCATGCCTAAATCTTTTGCTACCTCCGCTGCACGGGCTCCTCGCGAATAATGCTGCAGCTGCGTGAGCACCTCGCGCTGCTTAGGAGATAGCTTGAGCGCTTCTGGGAAAAGGTC
The DNA here is from genome assembly GCF_022346005.1 of Corynebacterium sp. ACRPS. Lineage (GTDB taxonomy): Bacteria > Actinomycetota > Actinomycetes > Mycobacteriales > Mycobacteriaceae > Corynebacterium. Next base: position 128,881 of record NZ_JAKRMY010000001.1, on the reverse strand, counting down.
GGAGCTGGGGCGTGGGAGCGAATTGGGCATGCGATTAACTTCGTATCTCTGGGTGCTGATGAGGGGCTTGATTAACAGAAATCTTATCTTTAGCCACGCTATAGGATACGGTATTTCCTGTATCAATGCCTAAAGCCGTCTGCCTACTGACCGGCACGGTAATGGTGTGTCCGCCCATATCCAGGCTCAGCCGGGCACCCGCCATGCTGGCCGCTTCCACCGCGATGACCTTGGTAGACCAGTGATTGACCCCGGTAGAGGCTTCAGAGGTAAGGTGCATGTCGCTTGGCTTAAACGTGACCACTACCTTATCGCCGGCGCGGAGATCGCTCGCGTCACCGGTGATGGTTGTGCTCCCGCAAGAGACGATGGTCTCGGTAGCGGTGGCGGCTTTGACGGTACCTTCTACGCGGTTGAGCCCGGCGATGGAAGCCACGAAGCCGGTGGGCGGGACATCGAGTAAATCCGCAGCCGAGCCGTGGGCGATGACGTTGCCGGAATTCATGACCACCATGTCATCGGCAAGCCCAGCAATATCCAGCGCATTATGGGTCACCAGCAGCGTGGTCCGGTCGCGGCGGGTGGCGCGCAGGAAGCGGCGCCACTTGCTGGCGGATTCCACGTCGATGGCCGCCAAGGGCTCATCTAGAATCAGGATGGCGGGCCGCGCGGCGAGCGCGCGGACGAAGGCGACTTGGGCGGCTTGGCCGCCGGAAAGGGCTGGCACGGGGACATCGTTAAGCTCACGCAAGCCCGCAGCCTCCAGCAACTGCGTGGCGCGCTGCTTATCGCGGGTGACCATCGCGATGGCTTGGTTGGCGGTAGCCTGCGGCGGCAGGCCGGGGCGCTGGGTCAGCAGGACGATGTCATCCTGGTTGGCGCTAATCTCCGCGCCGGTCAGACGCCCGGCGATGCGGCTCATCAGCGTGGTTTTGCCCGATCCATTGGAACCGACGATGGTGGTGATCGCGCGCGGAGTAAATTCAGTCGTCTCCCCATCCGCCGTGACGGATAGGGCAGGGGCATTATCCGGGGCGGTCAGGGCGCGGAGTTTCTCGTAGTCCATGCTGTGCAGCTCGCGGGCCTGCGCCTGATAGGAATGCTGGAGGAGCGAGGGCAGCCCGGCGAGGGCGAGGCAGACAATCGCCATCGCGATGAGGATGGCGGAGAGCACGTAGGCGCCATCGGTATCGACCTCGCGCTCCAAGTAAATGCCGAGCGGCATCGTGCGGGTCACGCCCGGCTGGGAGCCCGCGAAGGTCAGCGTGGTGCCGAACTCGCCGAGGGACCGGGCAAAGGCAAGGCCGGCGCCGGTGGCCAAGGCAGGGGCGATGGAGGGGATGGTGATTTTGCGCAGTACCTCCCAGCGGGAAAGGCCTATGCTGGCGGCAGAGGCCAAAATCTCCTGATCCAATTGGCGCAGGGCGGAATCGACCGCCACCACGACGAAGGGCAAGGCGACGAAGCACTGCGCGGCGATGACGCCCGGGAAAGCAAAAGCAAAATGGAAGTCGATGGCGTCAAGAAGCGGGGACAAATAGCCCCGGCGGCCAATGGCGGCGGTCAGCGCCAAACCGCCCACGACGGGTGGCATGGCCAGGGGCAAATAGATGAATAGGCGGATAACGCCGCTGCCCCGGCCAAGCTGTTGGACCCATAAGGCAAGACCGGTCCCCAGTACCATCGCCAGCAGCATTGATTGGAATGCCGCGGTGAAGGACAGCTTGAGCATGTCCCAAATTTCCGGTTTGGCGAGGTATTCGCCGATGCGGTCCCACGGTACGCGCAGACCCAGCGAGGCTACGGGAACGAGGATAACAACGACCGCGATGAGGCCGATAAGGCCGATAACGAGGGGAGACTGAAGGCGAATGGGCTGGGGAGGGGTCATTGATTAATCTGCTGGGTTAAAGCCGTACTCTTCCCAGGTCTTATCAAAGTCATCGGCCAACAGGTCGAGGACCTTTTGTGCCTCTTCTGGGTGCTCAGCCTCGGCGGAGACTGCGCCCAGGATCTGGTTGGCAAACTTATCAGCATCCGGGATCTCGATGACCTCTACATCATCGCCAGCGGCCGCGGCGTCGGTGGAGTAGACCCAGCCGGCATTGGCCTCACCGGAGACGACTTTGCCCAAAACGTCAGCGACCTGCTGCTCCTGGGAGGCGGGCTTTACGTCCAGGTCGTTTTCTTCGATGATCTGGGAAGAGATATCGCCGCAGGGAACCTGCGGGTCACAGATGACGAAGCGGTCTTCGTTCTGCAGATCCTCGATGGAGTGGATATTGCCCGGGTTGCCCTTCGGTACGACCATCACCATGACGTTGGTGGCAAGCACCTTCGGGTCCTTCACAGTTCCGTCATTGATTGCCTTGTCCATGGTCTTTTTGGACGCGGTAAGCAGCAGGTCCGCAGGAGCGCCCTCGCTCAGCTTATTGACCAAGTCAGAAGAGCCGCCATTTTGGAACTCGAGGTCAACCGGGGTGTCGAGCTCGGAAGCGCGCTTTTCTAGTTCGTCGTTGATGACGCGGGTGGATGATGCAGCCAAGAGGTTCAAGCTGGTCTGCTCTGCATCGGAGGTGGTGGAGGTATCGGGAGAGCAGGCGGAGAGCGCCAAGCCGGTCGCAGCAACGGCGGCTGCGGCAAATTTCTTATTCATAGTGAATGCTCCGTGTTATGTAGGCAACAGGGTATAAGAGATGGAGTTATCAGCACATAGCGTATCGACTTGCAAGGAAATACGTTACGAAATTCGCGTGAACTTGATGTGATAGTCGTTTTCTTCTTCCTTGAGGTACGACAGCTCAAATTTCTCCGCGCGCTCTTCTACTTCCTTGAGCAGCGGCAGCGGGTTGTGCGGGGCGATGAGGACCATGGCTTGGCCCACGTTCAGCGTACCCAAAGCGCCGTGGATGGCGCCGTGGCGCACGGCGTGGGGGATTTCGGTGGCGTTGAGCGTGGGGATGGAGTTCTGCTGGGAGGAATCGGTGATGGGAAGTTCCATGGCGAGGATCATCCTTTCGGAGGTGGGGCGAGGGTTTTACCTTGCCACCAATATTAGTACGATTAAAGCCGTGATAAATAATAGGCTCGCGCACCGCTTCTTCTTCCTTGCCTGCGCGGGGCTGTCCTTGCTGGTTGGGCTCGCCGCCGGGGCATCCCTGCTCGGCGTGGGATTTTCGTCGGCAGCCTCCGTCGCCGCCGATCACGGCCCGCTGATGGTCTTTGGCTTTGTCGGCGGCGCCATTGGGCTAGAGCGCGCCGTCGCCGTGCGCACGCGGTGGGCCTGGGCAGGACCCATCTTCCACGTAGCCGGTTTCGTGGGCATCGTGGCAGGCTTACCGCGGCAGGTCCCGGCCTTGTGCTTCGCCGCCGGCTTCATCGTGCTGGGGTTGATCTATGCCACCATCCACCGGCGCCAGCCGGCCCTGCCCATCATTGTGCAGGCCACCGGCGTCATCGGTGGGGTAGCAGCGGCACTGCTGTGGGCCATGGAGCCGGCCTTTTCTACGGCGATGCCGCTGTGCGTGCTCTACGTGGTAGCGACGATCATCGGCGAGCGCATGGAGCTTGCCCGCATCACCATGGCCGGCACCCAGGCGGAAAAGCGCATTACCCTGTGGGTTTTGGGGTTGGCGGCGCTCAGCGTGGTCTATATCCTTTCCCCGGCCGTGGGCTACCGCGCGATGGGTGCGGCGCTTATCGGCGTTGCGGTTTCTACCGTGCGCGTGGATGTGGCGAAGAACCTAGTGCGCTCGCGCGGGCTGCCGCGCTATTCCGCAGCCTGCATGCTCGCCGGGTATTTTTGGCTGGCCCTGGGCGGATATTTCTGGCTGCTTTATGGCGAAAGCTCGGGCTTTGCCTACGACGCCTCGGTGCACGCCATCTTTTTAGGCTTTGTCATGTCCATGATTTTTGCCCATGCCCCCATCATCATTACCTCCGTCATCCGCCGCCACTTGCCCTACCATCCGGTGCTTTTTCTCCCCGTAGCGGTCCTGCACGGCGGGCTGGCGCTGCGCATTCTTGCCGATGTCGCCCGCCACACCGTTGCCTACCAGGTAGGTGGCCTGACCACCATCGCCGCCGTCTTGGTATTCCTCGCCTGCGGCATTACGTTGACGGTGAAGGAGGCCCACCGTGCGCATTAATGACATCTCCCTGGCCGCCCGCAGCCGCTGGCATATCCTTACCGCCGCGCTTATCGGCGCGTGGGTACTCATCGGCATCGGCATCAACGTGGCGGGCCACCTGGGCGCCCCCGTGGTGTGGTGGGAACTCATCCACCCGCTGACCATTGGCGCGCTGACCACCGCCATCATCGTATTTTCCACCCATTTCACCGAGGCGCTCACCCGCACCGCCAATAATGGTTACCGCGGCGTGGGCGCGCGCGTGGCGCTCATCCAGGTGGGCCTCATCCTGCTCATGATCGATCGCGCGGGCTATGACTGGGGCCTGCTTGCCGATGCCGCCTCCCTCCTCATCATCGCCGCCCTTGCCTGGCAGCTCGTATTCACCTATACGCGTTTGCGCGGCTCGCTTTCCGGATCCTTTGCGGTGACGGTGCCGTTTTATGCGGCCGCATCCATCTTCATGATCGCCTCCGTGGTGCTCGTGATCTTAAGCGGCAATGGCGTGGGTAACTATTCCTTCCTAGTGGCAGCGCACTCGCGCGGCATGGTCTGGGGGTTTGCGTGGCTGACCATCGTGGGCACCATCGTGACGCTGCTTCCCACCTTGTCTAATACCGCGATTTCGCCCACCGCGCGGATGCGGTGCACACGCGGGCTCATCGTCCACTGCACCGGGCTAATACTGACCATGGTCTGTGGCGCGGTGGGGTGGACGCGCGCGGCGGGCATCGCCCAGCTGCTTGTCGTGCTAGCTGCAATTATGATCATCCAACCGGTACTGGCCACTGTGCTGGGGTGCAACCCCCGGCTCACCACAGCATCGGTATCCGTTATCGCAGGACTGCTGTGGATGGTGGCCCTGTGCGCCGGCGATGCCGTCGCCGCAGCGCTCGGCGCTTACCCGCGCGTCATCACGCTGTTTGTGGTTCCGGCCTTCATCGGCGGCGGCATTTTGCAGCTGGTCACCGGCGTCTTGCACCATCTCTTGCCCACGCTGGTGGGAGGCGGTCCTGCCAAGGTGCACCACGGCCGGGATACCGCGGACCGCGCCGGTTTTGCCCGACTCGTCCTCATCAACCTCGGCGCCCTGCTGAGCCTTGTCAACGCCCTTTCTGCTGGGCTTATCCTCATGGGGATAGGCTTAGCATTAAACGTGCTTGCCGTGGGACGCGCCGTCTACCAACAACAGAATCTGGAGAATTAAATGCTTAGTGTTTCTTCCCCACAGCCACAGGATAAGCCGCCGGAGTCCGGTAACTCCCAATGGGCCTCGTGGTTACTTATCGGTATCGCGCTGGCCGCGGTGATCGCGCTCGCCCTAGTCAATACCATCTCTAAGGACTCTCAACCGGCGGGCTCTGTTGCCGAAGGTGAAACCCACACCATTGACGTAGAAGTCGATGGTATGGCCTTCGTCCCCAACCACGTTGATATCGATCCCGGCACCCACTTGGTGGTTAACTTCACCAATACCGGGGACCAAGTCCACGATCTAAAGATTGGTGATGCCGAAACCGGCCGCGTCGATCCCGGCGATACCGTGCAGCTCGATGCCGGTGTCATCGAATCCAGCATCGAAGGCTACTGCACCATTGCCGGTCACCGCCTGCAAGGTATGACCTTTGACGTCAACGTGGACGATTCCGCGCCAAGCACCGGCGGGCACGATCACCACCACGCCGTGGCAGGGGCATCCAACCCGCACGTTGATGTTCCGAGCGCCGCCGAACTCGGTGCCTCCCGCGAAGGTTTTAGCGCCTATGACGCCTCCCTGGCGCCGGCGGCTAATACCACCACGCACGAAGAAACCTGGTCGATGACCGAGGAAATCGTTGAGGTAGCCCCAGGAGTTAAGCAGATGCAATGGCTTTTTAATGGCCAGGCGCCAGGGCCGACGCTGCGCGGCAAGGTGGGCGATAAGTTCAAGATCACCATCAAGAACGAGGGCAGCATGGCCCATTCCATCGACTTCCACGCCGGTGAGGTCAACCCGGATGAAAACATGAAGTCCATCCAGCCCGGGGAAGAACTAACCTACGAATTCACCGCGAATCGCTCCGGCATTTGGATGTATCACTGCTCAACCGCCCCGATGTCCCTGCACATCGCCAACGGCATGGCCGGTAACGTCATCATCGATCCACCAGATCTCAAGGACGTAGATGCCGAGTACAACTTCATCGCCAACGATGTATTCCTCGGTGAGGAAAAGACCGGCGCCGACGCCCAGCGCGTGGCCGATGGCGACTTCGACCTCATGGCCTTTAATTACTACCCCAGCCAGTACGACGTCGACCCCATCAAGGCCAAGGTGGGCGATACCGTCCGGTTGTGGATCCTGAACGTGGGCCCCGATCAGCCGCTTAGCTTCCACGTGGTGGGCGAGCAATTCGATACTGCCTATAAGGAAGGTGCTTACCTCATCAAGGACGAGGATAAGACCGGTTCGCAAGCCCTCGACCTGCTCCCCGCACAAGGCGGGTTCGTGGAGATGACCTTCAACGAGCCTGGAACGTATTCCTTTGTCAACCACATCATGACTAACGCGGAAAAGGGACAGCACGGCAAGTTCGTCGTCACCGAATAAAGCGGCCTTAGTTCCCCGCCCTTCGTTCCCGCGCACTTCGTTCCCCCGCCCTTGGCGCTCACCAGGGCACTGTAGAGAGATAGATCCACCTCTCCTCGTGAGCGCAAAGGGCGGGGGTCCTTTGATCGCAGCCTCCCCCTTGGCGCTCACAGGGCGGAAGTATCTACGGCCGCGCCGCTTTCCTCGTGAGCGCGAAGGGTGCGGGGGTTGATCGGCACCTTCCCTTGGCGCTCACCGGGTGGTGATTTCACGGCCGCGCCGCTTTGCCGGTGAGCGCGAAGGGCGAGTGGGGGCGCGGGGTGGGCGCGTGGGTAGCGTCGGAGTAGATTCAGACATAAGGAAACCGCCGCGGGCCATCCAAATACTGGACGACGCGCGGTGGTGAAAAGGACCGAGGAACTACCTAGGCACCGTGGCCAGGGGTTTCTCCCTCCAATTGCTTCCGGTTGGAGCGGATAGGCTCCCACGCGGTATTGGAGCGCATCGGGGTGGTGCGTTCATCGCGGGAGCGGTACACCACGTAGGGGCGGGTGACGTAGCCAACCGGTGCCGAGAATGCGTGGACGAGGCGGGTAAAGGGCCATACTGCGATGATGGTGAAACCGCAGAGGACGTGGACCTTAAATTGCCACGGGGCGCTGGCCATGAGGTCGGGCTGAATGTTGAAAATCAACAGCTGGCGCAGCCATGGGGAAATGGTCTCGCGGTAGTCGTATCCGCCGGTGCCAGCGAGGTCAAAAAGCTGCAGGGTAAAGGTGGCAAACGAGCCCGATACCAGCGCGAGGCCGAGCAGCGCGTACATGACCTTGTCCGAGGTGGAGGTGGACAAGAATACGGAGCGGTTCTTTAGCCTGCGGTACAGCAATCCGGCAAAGCCCAGCAGGACCGCCAGTGCGGCGATGGAGCCGGGGATGGTGGCCAGGAGGTGGTAGGCGTGGTCGCTGATGCCAACGGCCTGGGTCCAGGACTTGGGGAATGCCAAGCCCATCAGGTGGCCGATGACCACGAAAACCATGCCCCAGTGGAAGAGCGGCGAGGATAAACGCAGCAGCTTGGATTCATAGATTTGGGAGGAGTGGGTGGTCCAGCCGAATTGGTCGGATCGCCACCGCCAGAAGATGCCCACGAAGAATGCCGCGATGGCTAACCACGGGAAGGCACCCCAGAGGAAGTTATCAAACATGATGTGGCTCCTAGACGAGGTCTGGTTGGGTAGTGGGGAAGGGAAGGTCTGCAATGCCGACCATCTCGGCGGGTGGGCCGGTGCGGATGAGATCGACGTACTTTTGCGCGGTATCAGAATCGACTTCTGGAAGGGCCTTGCACAGCGCCACGATCAAGCTGACGTACGGCGAGCGCTCGTGGGCGAGGGCCGCGCGCAGCACCTCGATTCCCTCGCGGTAGCTGGCTACCAATTCGACGGCGCGCTCGTGCGTGTCCCCCTCGCTCATGGCGAGGGCTTCGAGGACGACGCAGAGGTGATCGGGTAGTTCTTCATCCGAAATTTCGAAGCCGAGCGATTCCAATTGCTGGCGGAAGGACAAGATGGCCATTCCGCGCTGGCGGGTATCGCCGACGGCGAAGTAGGACAGGTACAGCGCGCAGCGGCGGCGTTGATCAAAGGTCTCGACGTAGTGCTCTTCCAAGCCGCGCGGGCCGATACTGCGGGCCCATTCGGCGAAGTTGATGAAGTCGGTGGCAATGGCCAGCGGCAGGTCATCTACCTGGTCTTCGACCACGGAGAGGCGGTCAAAGATGTCTTCGCCTGGGTAATTAAGCAGCACGGACACGGCCATGGCGACTATCCGCCGCTGGTCTTCGGTGACCTCGACAGGCGTGACGAATTCGCGCGGGACTTGACCGGTGTGGGTGCGCAGCGTCTTTTCGACGTCCTTGGCACCGCCCATGGAACCGATGCCGGCGGGAGTTCCGAACCCGGCCACGGGGGCATCGGCACCCTGCGGGGCAGATTGCCGCTGCAGGGATTCCTGGCGCTTGCGGAGTTTATCGAAGATATTCACGGCTAACCTACTTCCGCGGCGGGAACATGGCATCGGGGCGGTCGCCGCTCCAGGAGAGCAGCGAGACCTTACCTTGCGGTTCGGCGCCGTGGGTGCAAGCTTCGGGCGCGCCCATGCCAAGGTCGTGGAAGACGTCCTCGGAGGCCTTGGCCGGGTCCACATCGCCGAACGGATCCAAATCGGTAATGCCGCGCGGGGATTCCGGCGAGGCGGTGGGGATAACGTAGCGGTCATCGTATTTAGCGATGGACAACAGGCGGTACATGCCTTCCATATCCCTGCCCGTCATGCCGACTGCCTGGGCGATTTCCTCCTGCGGCTCGTTGCCCAGGTTGATATCGCGCATATACGAACGCATGGCGACGAGCCGGCGCAGCGACTTTTCCACCGGGACGGTATCGCCGGCGGTAAATAGGCCCGCCAAGTATTCCAGCGGAATGCGCATATTCGATAGCGCCGAGAAAAGGATCTTGTGGTCCTCACCGTCGTTGCCGGTTGCGGTCACCTTGTCAACGATGGGCGACAGCGGCGGGATGTACCAGACCATCGGCAGCGTGCGGTACTCCGGGTGGAGCGGCAGAGCGACGCCGTACTTGAAGATGAGGTCGTAGATCGGCGACTGCTGCGCGGCATCGATCCAGGAGTGCGGGATGCCCTCCGCCTGGGCCGCGCGGACTACCTCTGGGTCGTGGGGGTCGAGCATGATCGACTTTTGTGCCTCGAAAAGGTCCTGCTCATTCTCGGTGGAGGCGGCCTCGGCGACGCGGTCGGCATCGTAGAGGATAACGCCCAAGTAGCGTAGGCGGCCCACGCAGGTCTCGGAGCACACCGTGGGCTGGCCCACCTCGAGGCGCGGGTAGCACAGCGTGCACTTTTCGGCCTTACCGGTCTTGTGGTTGAAGTAGACCTTCTTATACGGGCAACCGGATACGCACATGCGCCAGCCGCGGCAGCGGTCCTGGTCCACCAAGACGATGCCGTCTTCGGTGCGCTTGTACATCGCACCGGAGGGGCAGGAGGATACGCAGGTCGGGTTCATGCAGTGCTCGCAAATGCGCGGCAGGTAGAACATGAACGAGTCCTCGATTTCCTTCTTGACCTCGAGGTTCATGTTGTGGAGAACGGGGTCATCGTCAAGCGTGGCAGTAGAGCCACCCAGGTTATCGTCCCAGTTGGAGGACCATTCAATCTTGCCGATGTCCCGTCCGTCGATCTGGGAGACCGGCTTGGCGGTCGGCTGGGTCTTCTGGCCCGCCTCGGCGCCCATCAGGTCCTCGTACTGGTAGGTCCAGGGCTCGTAGTAATCCTGGATGGTGGGCAGGTTGGGGTTGTGGAAGAGGGTAGCCAGTTTCTTGAGGCGCCCGCCGGCCTTGGGCTTGATCTTGCCGGACGCCGTGCGCTCCCAGCCGCCCTTCCACTTTTCCTGGTCTTCCCAGGTGCGCGGGTAGCCGAGGCCGGGGCGGGTTTCGACGTTATTGAACCAGATGTACTCGGTGCCTTCGCGGTTGGTCCATGCCTGTTTACAGGTAACTGAACAGGTGTGGCAGCCAATGCACTTGTCCAAGTTCATGATCATGGAGATTTGGGCCATGACTTTCATTAGTAGGATACCTCCTGGGAACGGCGGCGAACGCGGGTGACTTCATCGCGGTTATTACCGGTAGGGCCGATGTAGTTGAAGTGGTAGGTCAGCTGGCCATAGCCGCCAGCGATGTGCACCGGTTTGATGGAAATGCGGGTCAGCGAGTTGTGCGTGCCGCCGCGGCGGCCGGTGTGCTCGTTGATAGGTGTGCCCACGGTGCGCTCCTGTGCGTGGTTGCACAGCATGGTTCCCTCCGGAATGCGGTGGGAAACAATGGCGCGGGCGGAGACGACGCCGTTGCGGTTATATACCTCGACCCAGTCATTGTCCGTCACGCCGATTTTCTCGGCGTCCTTATTGGACATCCAGACCACCTGGCCACCGCGCGAGATGGAGAGCACGTGCAGGTTGTCAAAGTACTGCGAATGGATGGACCACTTATTGTGCGTGGTCAAGTAACGCAGGGTGACCTCGGCCTCGCCCCGGTCATTGGTCAATTCCGTGCCCGGCGCGAATTCGCCGTGCATGTGGACGTGGTCGAGCGGTGGGCGGAAGATCGGCAGCGCTTCGCCGTAGTCCATGAACCAGTCGTGGTCGATGTAGTACTGCATACGGCCGGTCAGCGTGTGCCAGGGCTTGTCGAACTCGACGTTGATGGAAAAGGCGGTGTAGCGGCGCTTATTGCGCTTATCGGCGGTCCACTCCGGGGAGGTGATGACCTCCTTCGGGCGTTCCTTGATGTCGTCCCACGTGATGCGTACGTCTTCATCGGGAGCGCCCAGCGGGGTGAGATCCTTGCCGGTGCGCGAGGATAGGAACTCAAAGCCTTGCTTGGCTAGCTCGCCGTTGGAGACACCGGAAAGGTGCAGGATGGCGTCGATGACCTTGGTGTCCTTGGATAGGTCCACCAGCTCGCCCATCGAGGTCTCCGTGGTGCCACAGATAAGCTCGAGCTCTTTGACCTGCTTTTCCACGTTGAACTTGGTGCCGTGCACGCCGGTGCCGGCCTTGGCGGGAAGCGGGCCCAGGTGGGCCCACTTTTCGTAGACCTTGGTGTAATCGCGCTCGACCACATGCAGCTTCGGCATCGTGACCCCAGGGATAAGGCCCTGTTCTTCGGGGTCGGGGACGATGCCATTGGGCATGCCGAGCTCGTCTGGGCTGTCGTGGTGGCTCGGCTGGGTAATGACATCGCGTTGCACGCCAAGCCACTTGGTGGCTTTATCAGAGAGTGCCGCGGCCAGGTCCCGGAAGACCTCATAGTCCGAGCGTGCCTCCCACGGCGGGTTAATCGCCGCGTTAAACGAGTGCAGGTACGGGTGCATGTCGGTAGAGGACATATCGTGCTTTTCGTACCAGGTAGCGGCCGGGAAGATGAGATCCGAGACCAGCGTGGTGGAGGTATTGCGGAAGTCCGTGGTCATCATCAGATCCAACTTGCCCTCCGGTGCCTCATCCACCCACTTAATGCTGCGTGGGCGGTCTTCGGGGGCTAGTTCTTCCGCGGTGGCGTCCGAGTCGATGCCCAGCAGGTGGCGCAGGAAGAACTCGGTGCCCTTGGCGGACGAGCCGAGCAGGTTGGTGCGCCAGTTGAGCAGGATGCGCGGCCAGTTCTCCTCGGCAGACGGGTTGTCATAGGAGAATTCCAGGCGGCCGTTTTCTAGCTCTTGGACCACGTAGTCGTTGATGTCCATGCCGGCCTCATCGGCTTCATCGGCAAGGAAGAGGGAGTTGCGGTTGAACTGCGGGTAGGCCGGCATCCAGCCACGGCGCATGGATTCTGCCATGGTATCGGAGACCATCTTGTCCCCAATGGAACCGTGGCTAGCAAGCGGCGATCCCAAGTGGGAGGCGCGCGAATTATCGTAGCGATACTGCTCGGTGGCGAAGTAGTAGAAGCCGGTGGAAATCATGTGGCGCGGCGGGCGCTGCCAGTCGGCGGCCATGGCCCACTGGGTCCAGCCGTTGATCGGGCGAAGTTTTTCCTGGCCCACGTAGTGCGCCCAACCGCCGCCATTGACGCCCTGGGTACCGCACATGGAGGTCAGTGCCAAGAAGGTGCGGTAGATATTATCGGCGTGGAAGTAGTGGTTGACGCCAGCGCCCATGATGATCTGCGAACGGCCCTTAGAATCCGCGGCGTTTTGCGCGAATTCGCGGCCGATGCGGATAGCGGTATCGGCGGCCACGCCTGTGAGCTCTTCCTGCCAGGCGGGGGTGCCGACTTCGCTGGAATCGTGGAAGTCCTTCGGCCAGCTACCCGGCAGGTGGAGATCCTCGCGGTTGACGCCGTAGTGGGCGAGCATGATGTCGAAGACGGTGGTAACCAGCTTGCCGTCGACCTCGCGGACTGGCACGCCGCGGTGGACGATGCCCGCGCCAATGGGCTTATCGGTTCCCACGTCCTCTGGGTTGGTATCCAGGTCGAAGCGCGGGAAGAGCACCTCGGCGGTATCAAAGCTATCGGTTTCTGCGATGGACATGACCGGATCGGCGTTATCTAGCGCCAGGTTCCACTTGGCGCTTTCGTTATCCCAGCGGTCTGCCACGGTGCCGCCTGGGTCAACGATGCACCCGTCTTCCTCCATCACCAGGCCACGGTGGGTGGCGTTGGGGGAGGAATTCAAGGTGGCATCGGCAAGCTGCGAGGCGGTGAGGAACTTGCCCGGGGTGTAGGTGCCGTCGCCGCGGTCTTCCAGGGATACCAGGAAGGGTGAGTCGGTGTATTTGCGCATGTAGTTCAGGAAGTACGGTTCCTGGCGGTCTACGTGGAAGGTCTTCAAGATCACGTGGCCCATGGCAAAGGCGAGGGCGGCATCCGTGCCCGGCTCGATGCGAGCCCACTCATCGGCGAACTTGGTGTTATCGGCAAAGTCGGGCGAGACCACGACGACCTTGGTGCCCTTGTAGCGCGATTCCACCATGAAGTGGGCGTCCGGGGTACGGGTGACCGGGATATTCGAGCCCCACATCATGAGGTAGGAAGAGTTGTACCAGTCGCCGGATTCGGGGACGTCGGTCTGGTCGCCGAAGGTCTGCGGCGATGCCGGGGGCAGGTCGGCGTACCAGTCGTAGAAGGAGAGCGCGACGCCGCCGATGGTCTGCAGGAAGCGCATGCCCGCGCCATAGGAGATCTGGGACATGGCCGGGATCACGGTAAAGCCGTTGATGCGGTCCGGCCCGTACTTGCGGATGGTGTAGACGTGCGCGGCCGAGGCGATATCGATGGCCTCTTCATAAGAGATGCGGATAAGCCCGCCCTTGCCGCGCTGGGAGATATACGCCTTGCGCTTTTCTGGGTCCTCCTGGATGGCGCGCCATGCCAGGACGGAATCGCCGTGCTTTGCCTTTTCCTCGCGGAACATATCCACCAGCACGCCGCGGGCATACGGGTAGCGCACGCGGGTAGGAGAGTAGGTGTACCAGGAAAAGGAGGCGCCGCGCGGGCAGCCGCGGGGCTCGTATTCCGGCATGTCATTGCCGGTGGTGGGGTAATCCACCGCCTGGGACTCCCAGGTGATGACGCCGTCTTTGACGTAAACCTTCCACGAGCATGAACCGGTGCAGTTCACGCCGTGGGTGGAGCGCACCATCTTGTCGAAGGCCCAGCGGTTGCGGTAGAAGACGTCTGCCTGGCGGCCGCCCTTTAAGAAAAGCTGCTGACCAGAATCGGTAGCTTCGCCTTTGCGCAGGTAGGCACCGAGCTTAAAGAGTGGATTTGAGTTGCCTTTTTCGGGCGCGAAGTATGCAGTCATGGGGAATGAAAGCTCCTAATTATCCGGGGAAAGGGGCGTTGGGGCGGGCGTAGTAGATCCACACCAGCACGGTGGTGATGGCGAAGTAGACGGCGCAGCCCCAGAAGAACGTCGGTGCAGACATCATGGAGAGCAAGACACCCGCGACAAACGGGCCGAAGGCGCCGATGGCACCGGTCCAACCGATGACACCGCCTGCTTGGCGCTTGGGCAAAATCATGGGCATCTGCTTAAACGTGCCGGCATTGCCCAGGCCAGTGAAGAAGAAGAAAATGAGCATGGTGCCCAGGAACCACCAGACCTCATCCGGCTCGTCCGGGGTGAGGAAGAAGGTGGCCACGACGGTAAAGATGGTCATGCCCAGGCAGCCAATGAAGGTCCAGATGGCGCCGCCGAACTTATCGCACAGCGGGCCCCACAGCGCGCGGACGAGCGCGCCGATGAGTGGTCCCAGGAAGGCGTAGCTCGCGCCGGCAGGGAGGTTATCGTAGGTGCCGGCAAATTCGGAGCCTTCGCCGAAAATCTGGTTAATAAGCAGCGCGGTTTGCGCCGCGAAGCCGGAAAATGCGCCAAAGGTCATGAAGTAGACGACGGTAAGAATCCAGGTGTTCTTATTGCCAAAGATGTCCATCTGTTGGCGGAAATTCGCCTTCACGGGAACGTCCTTGAGCAGGGTCCACGCGAGGAATGCGCCGACGATGGCCCACGGCACCAGGAAGATGGCGGGGTTGTGGACAAAGATTTCGCCGTCATCGGTGCGCTGCGGGGCGACAAAGCCCACGCCCAGCAGGGTAAAGCCCATGAGCCATGGGGCGACCAGCTGGATAAAGGAGATACCGAAGTTACCGATGCCGGCCTGGATACCCAGCGCGGTACCGGACAGGCGTTTGGGGAAGAAGTAACCGGTCGAGGGCATGAATCCGGAGAACACGCCGCCACCGATGCCGGAGAGGAAGGCGAGGGTCAGCAGCCACCAGTATGGGGTGGAGGAGTCTTGCACCGCGAAGAACCAACCCAGCATGGGGATGATAAATAGCAGCGACGAGCTGAAGACGAGCTTGCGCGTGCCCAGGATGGGCGGCAAGAACATGAAGATGAGGCGGAAGATACCGCAGGCCAATCCGGGGATGGCGGTCAGCCAGTAGAGCTGGCTGCGGGATAAGTCGAAACCGATCTGGTTCAACTGTGGGGCAATTGCCGATACGAGGTACCAGGTGGCAAAGCCAATGATAAGGACAAATGTGGAGATCCACAGCGTGCGCCAGGCAATTTTAGAGTCCCAGTGGTCAGAATCTTCTGGATCCCAACCTTGGATGACTTTGCCTGAGGTATCAAGAGCAGTCATGATTTCCTCACAGGTAGTAGGTCGTTCGACTCCTCAATTTACCGGCGACTATGCTCGAACAGGTAAATAAAAACGGTAAAATCCGTATCTAATTACGGCATACAAATGTTGCGTAATTCTTGATCGATTCCGATATCGCAGGTTAGCCCCATGTCCCAAGTGTGTTGGTATCGAAAACTGAATAATGTGATATTAACCACACTCCACAATGGGAAAGGAATGAGACTTATGCCCCAAAGGAAGGCACAGATAATCGTCAGCTCGGACCGCATTTTGTCCGGGGAAAAACCGAACCGCGCCGGGGAGAAAGCGGCAGAAATCCTGCGCACCCACGACATCGATGTCGCGCCACCGAGCATCGTGCCGGAGGGCTATACGCCAGTCGACGACGCGCTGCGCACCGCCGTGGATACCGGCACCGATATCGTCGTGGTCATCGGCGGCACTGGCATCGGGGCGACGAACCTGACCCCAGAGGTCACCGAGCGCTATATCAAGGCCCGCCTCTACGGCCTGGAGACCCAGGTGCTCCTGCGCGGGCTCGGGTCCTCGCCCAAGGCGGGCCTCTCCCGCGGGATCATTGGCATGACCGACCACGGCGGCGGCAGCCTCATCATCAATTGCGCCTCATCCACCGGCGCCGTCGCAGATGCCCTTGGGGTTATTGCGCCGCTGCTTGCCGATGTCTTCCGCTCCCGCGGCGAATAATCTCTCTCACCCCTCCCCGTAACCCGCCCTTCGCGCTCACGGGGTGGGTGGAGTGTGGCTAGATTAGCCGCGCCGGTGAGCGCGAAGGGCGGGGTGTGGCGGAATGGCCTGCAATTCGGCAGGGGTATCGTAATCGCGCTCGGCGCCGGTGCCGGCCACCTCGACGAAATCGGCGCCGCGGATAAGCCTGCGCACGGAGACATTGCGGGTCGACTCCAGCGCGCCCAAGCGCTCAAAGAGCGCAGCGGTATGCCACAACGAACACAGCGGTTGTAAGTACCCATCCGCGGCGCGGGTAATCGCGGCACCGGCGGTGGGCGCGGCGTTTAAGGCGTTATCAAGGCATGGCAGCAGCTGTGGGGAATCGGGCGCATCCACCGCGAAGAGCGCCAGGCGGTCGCACTGGGAGAGTGCGCGCGCCCCGGTCTCGATGCCGGCGACGGGGCCGCCGAAAAGTGGGGACTCGCACACCTGCGGCAGGCCGAGGTAATACGGGGAGATAACAATAGACGGCATGCCATAGGGAAGCTGGTGCCGCAGGCGATCCACCAGGCGCAGGCCAAAGGCGCGCACCTGTGCCTTATCGGCCCCGCCCATGCGGCGCGATTGCCCGCCGGCCAGAATGATCGCGCCGTCCATTAAGCCTCCGGGAGGGTCCTAGACCAATCGCCGGAGCGGCCGCCCGATTTCGCCACGATGCCGCACCGGCGGATAAAGGCGGAGCGATCAACGCCCTTGACCATGTCAATGAGCGCTAAGGCGGCAACGTTGACCGCGGTCAGCGCCTCCATTTCCACGCCGGTGCGGTCGGCGGTGCGCACGGTGGCGGTGATCTTCACGTGGGTATCGGCAAGCTCAAGATCTACCGCGCAGCCGTGCACGCCAATGGTGTGGGCGAGTGGCAGGAGTTCTGGAACCTTCTTTGCCGCGGAAATGCCGGCGATGCGCGCGACCGCCAGCACGTCGCCCTTGGGTACGGTGCCCTCGCGCAGCGCGGTCATGACCTCCGGGGAACAGGCGACCTCGCCCTCGGCGGTGGCGGTGCGCACGGTTGGCTGCTTCTCGGTCACATCGACCATGTAGGCGGTGCCGGCGGAATTGAGGTGGGTAAACTCCATAGAAAATTCTCCTCTTTAATACAGATAGACGGTGGTCTCTTCGCCCGCGGCGGGGGCAGGTCCATCGATGATGCAATACCCATTCGTACCTGCCAGCGAGACCACCCGGTGGCTGCCGCGGCTTAACGCGCCAGTAATCCTGGGTTTTCCCGCAAAGCTGACGGTGACCGGAACGATACAGGGGCGCGTGTGTGCAGGTGGCAGCGGTACCGCGACCTCCGCGCGCAGTTGGACGGCCTCCCGCGGGTGCGGCTGGCCCGATAAGGCGGCGATAAGCGGGCGGGCATAGAGCTGGAAACCGACGAACGCCGCCACCGGATTGCCCGGCAGCGAGAGCACCGGAACGCCCCGCCACGTGCCGATGCCCTGCGGCGCGCCCGGCCGCTGATGAACGTGCCCGAACCACGAATCATCGCCCGTGCCCAGCACCCCGTGCACCACGTCAAAGGCGCCGGTCGATACCCCGCCGGAGGTAATGATGAGATCGTGGGATTCGGTGAGCTCATCAAGCAGCCGGGATAACTCCGCGGGGTCGTCGCCGACGTGGGAGTAGGACTCCGTGTAGGCAAGGGAGGCGAGCATCGGTCCATTGGAATCCGGCAGGCGCCCTGGGGAAAGCTCGTCCGGATACGGGGATAGCTCATTGCCGGAAGAAATCACCGCGATGCGCGGGCGCCGGTAAGCCTCCACGGAATAGATTCCGGTGGAAATAAGCGCTGCGATCACGGCGGCATTCGCGGTGATCCCAGCCGTAGCAACGATGATGCCTGGCTGTATATCTTCGCCTGCGGTGCGGATATGCGATTTTGTGGGCGCGGCGGTGATGGTGACCTCGCTCGGCAACTGTGTGGGCCCAGGCGGGACGGTGGTGTCTTCTACTGGGACGACGATTAAGCCAGTGGCATCACCCACCGGCGCGCCGGTCATGATGCGAACGGCCTGGCCGGCGGGAACTTCTTGGGCGGTAGCCCCAGCGGGGACATCGCCTGCTACCGGCAGCGTCCACGGGCCTGGGCCCGTGCCCGAAATATCAGTGGCGCGGACGAGGAAGCCATCCATCGCGGAATTGGCAAACGGCGGGACGGGAAAACGCGCGGTGGCATCCTCCGCCAATACCCGGCCGCGCAGCGCTGGGCCCACGGGAACGGACTCTGCGCGCGGGGCCGGCGCCAGCGCCAGAACCGCGGAAAGGTGCTCAGAAATGGAACGCGATGCGGACATAAATTATTAGATTAGCCGCCAATGGCAGACATGGGACGATCCGGCTGCAAAAAGCCTTCATCATCAATGCCGTGGCCCGGTTTCTTCGTCCACATTTCCCCGGCCCATGCCTCCATCAACTCCTCATCGCTGGCGCCGGAGCGCATGAGATCCCGCAATTGGGTTTCGGAATTGCCAAAGAGGCAGTTGCGCACGGCGCCATCGGTGGTAAGCCGGGTGCGGTCGCAGTCGCCACAGAAGGGATGGGTCACGGAGGCGATAATGCCCAGCTTGCCGACGGTGCCATCGGGGGCGATAGTATCCCATAACGCGGCCGGGGCCGATCCGCGCGGCTCACGCGCAGGGCGCATGGAAAAGTGGTCTTGGAGCCTGAGCAAAATATCATCGGCGGTGACCATGTCTTCGCGGCGCCATTTTTCGCGCGGGCCGAGTGGCATCTGCTCGATAAAGCGCAGCTGGGCACCCTGGTGCAGGGCATAGTCCGCCAGCGGGACGATATCTTCCTCATTGACGCCGGGCATGACCACGGCATTGATCTTGACGGGATTTAATCCGGCATCCGCTGCGGCGGCGATGGCCTCGAGCACGTGGGATAGGCGGTCTCGGCGGGTGAGTGCGGCATAGCGCTGAGGATCGATGGTATCCAGCGAGATATTGATGCGGTCGAGCCCAGCGTCAGCGAGCTTTGCAGCGCGCTTTTCCAAGCCCAACCCATTGGTGGTCAGTGCCGTGGACGGTGCGATGCCTTCATCCGTTGTGAGTTCCTTGGTGGCGGCGATGATATCCGCCAAGGATTTGCGCAGCAGCGGTTCGCCGCCGGTAAAGCGCACCTGGCGGATGCCGAGCTTTTCCACGCCGAGGCGGATAAGCCGGATGATTTCATCATCGGACAGCGTTTGCTGCGTGGGCATCCACTCTAAGCCTTCGGCCGGCATGCAGTACGTGCAGCGCAGGTTGCAGCGATCCGTAAGCGACACGCGCAGGTCGCGGGCCCTGCGGCCGTAGCGATCAACCAAGGCGCGGGTGCCGTCGCTTGCGGCGGCAGGTAAGTCCTCCGGCGGCTGCGACCGGCCCACGGTGGGCAGGGGCAGGGAGACCGCTGAAGAAGAAGGCGTTGGTGAAGTCATTGCTGCCAGTTTAAGAGTGGGGAACAAGGTACACCAAGCTACAACGCCACCTGGCCGGGGATTATTCCTCGTTTTCCCGGTTAAAATCGCTTTCGTCGATATCGTCAAGGCGCTGGGCTTCACCCGGGCCCTTGAGGCGGATGATGTTGTAATCGCCTTCGGCCAAGTGGGCGCGCAAATCCTTCTTATCGAACTTGCCCACTGACGTCTTATCGATGGATTTTACGAAGGTCCAGTACTCCGGCAGCATCCAGCTGGGCAATTCCTTGCGCAGGCTCTGGCGCAACTTTTCGGCGGTCTCGATGGTGGGCGAGGCCTGCTCGCCCAAGACGGTGACGGCAAGGGGGCGTTCCACCCATTGCTTATCGGGGTAGCCGATCACCGCGGCCTCCACCACATCGGAATTGGCCATGATGAGGTTTTCCAGCTGCACCGAGTAGATCCACTCGCCGCCGGAGCGGATGACATCGCGGGCGCGGTCCTCAACGGTGAGGAAGCCGTCCTTCGTCACGGAACCGACATCGCCGGTGCGCAACCAGCCATCCGCGGTGAACTTGGATTCCGCGGCCTCGACCGGCTTGCCGCGAAACTCGGAAGCCACCTCGCCCGGCTCGGCGGTGGGAGAATGATAATAAGAACCGGTCACGAGGTTGCCGCGCACCTGGAGCTCACCGGCATTTCGGTCGGTCTTGGATACCACTTGGCCATCATTGACCACGCGGTACTGCAGCGATGCGGCAATCTTGCCCTGGGAGATGCGATATGCCCAGCGGGTATCGCCGGAGGCACCCTGCGGCGGGCGGGCGACGCTGCCGACCGTCGAGGTTTCGACCATGCCCCAGACGTGGACGACGTCGACACCGTAATGCTCCTCCCACATCTTGATAAGCTGCGGCGGCACAGGTGAGCCGCCGGCGTAAATTTCCGTCAGCGTCATGCGCTCAGGCGGATTGTGCATGTAGTGCACGAAGAGCTGGATCCAGATGGTGGGCACGCCGTGGGCCACGCGGGGCGACGTGGCCGCGATGACCTTGGCAAGGGTGGGGGCGGAGACATCGGCATCGGGAAGCACGAGCGGGGTACCCGTCATGAAACAGGTAAAGGGAACGCCCCAGCTCAGCACGTGATAGATGGGAATGCAGCACAGGAAGGTCTCACCGTGGGTAATGCACAGCGAATCCGAGGAACGCAGCTGCATGGCCTCGAGGTAGAGCGAGCGGTGGGCGTATAAAACGCCCTTCGGCGCGCCGGTGGTGCCGGTGGAATAGCACAGTGCGGCGGCGGTGCGTTCATCGAGCTCGGGCCAATCGTAGATGGTGGAGCGGCCATCCAGCAGCGCCTCGTAGGAATAAAACTCGATGCCGCGCGGGAAATGATGGGCAAAGCGCTGCGGCGATTGGGAGCCGGTAAAAATAACCGAATGCACGGAAGGCGCGCCGTTTAAAACCGTGCCCAACTGCGGGGCGAGCCGGGGATCGCACACGATGACGGAGACCTCAGCGTGGCTAATGATGTGCCGGATCTGGTCATTCATCAGCTGCTTATTCAGTGGGGTGAAAACCGCACCCTTGCAGGCGGAACCAAACATGACCTCGAGGTGTTCGGCGCAATTCCACATAAAGCTGCCCACCCGCTGATCGCCGGTAATACCGAGGTCATCGTGCAAAACATGGGCAAAGGCGGCCGCGCGGGCGGCGATATCGCGGAAGGTGACCTTTTCTGCGGGGCCAAACTCGGATCCGGTGCCCTCGCCGTGCCAGGTGGTAACAGTGGTATTGCCGTGCACTGACGCGCCGTATTCCAAAATACGGGTTAGAGACAGGGGAATATCCATCATCGTGGAAAGCATGCTTCCACTGTAGCGGTGTCCAAGTACTCACGGTGTAGCTAATGCGCTATACTTGCTTTCGACTGATAGGAAAGCGGGAAAATCTTCCCAGTCCTATGCAATCGGGCCCAGTGACAGGTCCCATTGTTAAACATTGCCCACAGTCGTTTCTTGAATTCTTCCGCCCCCGCGTACGAGCTACAAGGGGGAATTCCCATACGGTAACCGGAAGAGGCCTCATGCTTATTGCCCGGCAGGGTGCGCTCGCACCTTGGCACGAGGGCGAGAAGATAAGAAAAATACACATCGGCTTCCAGTGCACCCGCCCAAGCTTCCCCGAAATGGGGGAGGGCGGATCCCAACTATGGACCTGGTCAAGCAACGAAAGGATATCCGTGAGCGATACGGACAACACCGCGGCACAGGATCTCGCATCCCTGAAGCTGCCGGAATTGCGCAAAATGGCCGCTGAGCGCGGCCTTCGCGGCGTCTCTGCCCTGCGCAAAGGGGATCTCATCACCGCTATTAAGACCGGTCAGGTTCCCCCAAAGGCGAAGGCAAAAATAGAGCAGGCAGAAAAGGCCGAGAAGGCCGAGAAACCCGCTAAGGATGCGGCGCCTGCCAAGCAGAAAGATAAGCCGTCTAAGAAAGACGATCGCGGCGAGAGCGATAACGGCAAGTCCAGCGACCAGCAGGACAATCGCGACAAAGACCGCAAGGACAACGGCGACGACCAACGCTATGAATCGCGGTCGCAGGCCCGTCGTGCCCGCCGCAACCGCGCCCGCCGCCAGGAGCGTCAAGAGCAGGACGATAATAACCGCGGCGAGAATAACCGGAGTGACAACAACCGGGGCGAGGGACAGAACCAGAATCGTCACCAGGATCGCCGCGATGACTCCCAGGATGGCTCCGATAACCAGAGAGACAAGCAGGGCGAGAAGAACGGCGATAATAATCACCGTAATAATCGCAATGACGATAATAATTTTGACCGCGGCAACCGCCGTGGCCGCCGCAACCGCCGGAACCGCCGGGGTGGCCGGGGCAATAATGATAACCACGGCGGCGGCAATGACCTGCAGGTGCGCGAGGGCGATGAGCTACAGGCAGTCGGCGGCATCTTGGATGTCGTAGACAATAACGTCGCCTTCCTGCGCACCACTGGGTACCGCGCGGGCGACGCGGATGTCTTTGTTAATAAAAACATCGTGCGCCGGCTGGGCTTGCGCTCTGGTGATGCTATTACCGGTCAGGTCAAGGTGGCTGGGCCTACCCACACCCACGGCAATGGCCGCAACCGCCGCAAGTACAACCAGTTGGTGCAGGTCGATACCGTCAATGGGATCGATCCTGAAGAGGCTAAGCAGCGCCCGCACTTTAATAAGCTGACACCGCTGTATCCCAACCAGCGACTGCGCTTGGAAACGGATCCGAAGATCCTGACCACCCGCGTCATCGACCTGATCATGCCGATTGGTAAGGGCCAGCGCGCGCTCATCGTCTCGCCGCCGAAGGCCGGTAAGACCACGATTTTGCAAAATATCGCGAATGCGATTGCCACCAATAACCCCGAGTGCTACCTCATGGTCGTGCTGGTGGATGAGCGCCCCGAAGAGGTCACGGATATGCAGCGCTCGGTGAAGGGCGAGGTCATTTCTTCCACCTTTGACCGCCCGCCCTCAGAGCACACCTCCGTCTCCGAGCTGGCCATCGAGCGCGCCAAGCGCTTGGTGGAGCAGGGCAAGGACGTCGTGGTGCTGCTGGATTCCATTACTCGCCTGGGCCGCGCCTACAACAACTCCTCCCCGGCATCGGGCCGCATCCTGTCCGGTGGTGTGGACTCCAATGCGCTCTACCCGCCAAAGCGCTTCTTGGGCGCTGCCCGCAATATCGAAGAGGGCGGTTCGCTGACCATCATCGCCACCGCGATGGTGGAGACCGGTTCTACTGGCGATACCGTCATCTTCGAGGAATTCAAGGGTACGGGCAACGCAGAGCTGAAGCTGGACCGCGGGATCTCGGAACGCCGCGTATTCCCGGCGGTGGATGTCAACCCCTCTGGTACCCGCAAGGACGAGCTCCTGCTGGTGCCTGAGGAGGCGCGCATTATGACCAAACTGCGCCGCATCCTGTCGGCCCTGGATTCCCACCAGGCAATTGACCTGTTGATCAAGCAGCTTAAGAAGACCCGCTCGAATGGCGAGTTCCTCATGCAGGTGGCTTCTTCTGCACCAATGGCTGCGGATAAGGACGAGGAAGACTATGTCTAATCAAGTTTCCATGGTTGATGACATTGTGTCGGAATACCAGGGTATTGAAATGCAGATGGGTGACCCAGAAATCGCCGGCGATCAGCAGGCTTTTCGCAAGCTATCCAAGCGGTACGCGGAGCTGCGCCCCATCATCAAGGTCAACGAGGAGCTGACCCAGGCGCGCGAGGATCTCGCGGACGCCAAGGAGATGGCTTATGAAGACCACGACTTCCAGGAAGAAGCGGACCGCCTAGCAGCGTCCGTGGAAGAGCTGGAAGAAAAGCTGGCAGACCTGCTCGCCCCGCGCGATGAGCAGGACTCGGAAGACATCATCATGGAGATCAAGGCCGGCGCCGGCGGTGAAGAGGCCGCGCTCTTTGCCGGCGACTTGGCCCGCATGTATGAGCGTTTTGCCGATAAGATCGACTTTAAGTGGGAGGTCTTGGGCCTTAACGAGTCCGATTTGGGCGGCGTGAAGGACATGACCATTTCCTTCCGCGCTAAGTCTCCGACGCGCGATGGCGCGTGGTCCGTCTTCAAGTTTGAAGGCGGCGTGCACCGCGTGCAGCGCGTGCCGGTCACGGAATCGCAGGGCCGCATTCAGACTTCTGCCGCTGGCGTGCTGGTGTACCCAGAGCCGGAAGAGGTGGAATCGGTCAATATCGATGACAAGGATATCCGCGTCGATGTGTACCGCTCCTCCGGTAAGGGTGGTCAGGGTGTGAACACCACCGACTCCGCGGTGCGCATTACCCACCTGCCCACGGGGCTCATCGTTACCTGCCAGAAGGAACGTTCGCAGATCCAGAACAAGGCCCGCGCCCTGCAGGTGCTGCAGGCCCGCCTGGACCAGATGGAACGCGAGGCCCGCGAGGCCGAGGCTGGCGAGCAGCGCGCCTCCCAGGTGCGCACCATGGACCGCTCCGAGCGCGTGCGCACCTACAACTGGCCCGAAAACCGCATCACGGATCACCGCATTGGCTACAAGGCCAATAACCTGGATTCCGTGTTGAACGGCGATATGCAGGATCTCATCAAGGCCCTGCAGGACCAAGAGCGCGCCGAGCGCCTTGAGGCCGAGGGGTAATCGCGGTCGATGAAATCGTACGGTGAGGCGCTGCGCCATGGGGTGCAGCGCCTTCGCGTTGCTGGAGTAGGAAGCCCCGAGTGGGATACGCGGATCCTCATCTCCCACCTCATTCACTGTGGGCATTTGGATATTCCGCTGCATGAGCCGCCCATGCCCGGCTTTGACATAGCCTTCCAGGCGCTATTGCGCAGGCGGGAACAGCGCGAGCCGCTGCAATACGTGCTGGGTACGGCGTGGTTTGGGCCCTTGGAATTGAAGGTGGGCCCAGGCGTATTCATCCCGCGCCCGGAAACGGAGGTGATGGCGGACTGGGCGGTCCACCACGCCCCCGGCCCGCGCATGGTGGATTTGTGCTCGGGCTCGGGCGCGCTGGCGCTCTACCTGCAGCATTACGTACCACAGGCGGAGGTTAAGGCAGTAGAGCTTTCCGATGCCGCCCTCGAGTTCACCCGCGCCAATACTCTCGGCACCGGGATAGAGGTGGTGCAGGCGGACGCGACCGACAGCCAGACTCTGGCGGACTGGGATGGCACGGTCGATCTCGTGGTGAGCAACCCGCCATACGTTCCGGAAGATCCGAACCTGCAACCGGAGGTATATCACGATCCGCACGTGGCCGTCTTCGGCGGCGATGACGGCATGGGAGTAATCCGCGGGTTGATTCCCACCATCGCCAGGCTATTGCGGCCCGGTGGGGTCATGGCGATTGAACACGACGATACGACTGGCGATGCCGTGCGCGATGCGGTGGGTGACCACGGCGGCTTTTCCCATATCGCTCCGCTTAAGGACTTAACAGGCACGCCGCGCTTTATTACCGCACAGCGCGCGGTAGACTAAGGCATCACCGTCGGGCAAGAAGGGGATAATTGATGCAAGGAAAAATTTATAATTGCGCCGATGACACCGAGCGTGAGGAAGGCGTGAGCATCGCCACCAAGGCCGCCAAGTCTGGGCGGCTCGTGGTCATGCCCACCGATACGCTGTACGGTTTGGGCTGCGATGCCTTCGATAATGACGCGGTAGCCAATCTACTTGCCACTAAGCAGCGTGGGCCGGATATGCCGGTTCCCGTGCTCGTCGGCTCCTGGAACACCGTTCGCGGCCTCGTCGCCTCGTATCCCGATTCCACCCGTGACCTCGTTGAAGCCTTTTGGCCAGGCGGACTATCCATCGTCGTGCCGCAGGCCCCGTCCCTGCCGTGGAACTTAGGTGATACCCGCGGTACCGTCATGCTGCGGATGCCCCTTCACCCGATTGCCATCGAGCTTTTGCGCGAGGTGGGGCCGATGGCGGTCTCTTCTGCCAATATTTCTGGACACCAACCGCCGACGACCGCGCAAATGGCCAAGGCTCAACTGGGCAAGGCCGTCACCGTGTATTTGGACGGGGGAGAAACGGACATCGGCAAGCCCTCGACCATCATTGACCTCGCCGGTGACCATCCATACCTGCTGCGGGAGGGTGCATTATCCGCAGAGGAGATCGGTGAGGTCCTCGGCGTCTCGGCTGACTCGTTGCGCACCCGGCCCCAAGGATAGAAGGAGCATTTCGCGTGAGCGGCACTGGCGTACCGCTGCGCGAGTTGGCCTTGGTCATCCTCGTTGCAGCGACATTTACCTACCTGACCACCGGCGTGGTGCGATCCTTTTTGGTCCGCACAGGCCGGGTGGCAGAAATTCGCCTGCGCGATTCCCACTCTCAGCCCACGCCCCGCATGGGCGGGCTCGCCATGTTTACCGGCTTCGGCGCGGCGATATTCCTCGCAGCCCAGCTTCCAGCCTTGACTCGCGGGTTCATGCCCGTCACCCCGGAAATGAGCGCGGTGATGTGGGCGGCGCTGGCCATCGTGCTTGTTGGCGTTGCCGATGACTACCTAGAGCTCGGCGCCCTCATCAAGCTTTTTGGGCAGCTCTTTGCCGCCGCGCTCATGAGTGGCCTGGGCCTGACGTGGACGTTGCTTTTCATCCCCTTCGGTGGCGGGACCACGGTAGTGCTCGACCAGATTCAAAGCACCCTGCTTACCGCGTTTTTCACCGTGCTCCTTATCAATGCCATCAACTTCGTCGACGGCCTCGATGGCCTCGCAGCAGGACTTGGGCTTATCGCCGGTGGCGCCATCTTGGTCTTTTCGCTCACCGTTCTGCATGACCAGGGCGGGGCGGTATCGGCGTATCCACCCGCTATCATCAGCGCTGCGTTGGTGGGGATGTGTGCGGGCTTTTTGCCCCATAACTTTGAACCCTCGCGAATCTTTATGGGCGATTCCGGCTCCATGCTCATCGGGCTCTTGCTCGCCGCGGCTTCTACTTCGGCCTCGGGCAAGATCAATATGTCGCTCTACGGCACCGTGGACATGGTGGCGCTTATGTCACCCATCCTCGTGGTGATCGCAGCGGTGTTTATTCCAGTCCTAGACCTTGTCTGGGCGGTTATTCGTCGCCTGTCTCAGGGCCGTTCGCCATTTTCTGCGGATAAGGCGCATATCCACCATCGCTTGTTGTCGTTGGGGCATACGCACCGGCGCACTGTGCTCGTGTTGTACCTCTGGGTATCCGCGGTGGCCTTCGGTGCGGTGTCTTTTTCCATCGTGCCGGCTCCAGTAGCGATCGGCCTGTCCATCACGGCATTATTGGTTGCCTTTGGTGCGACCTTGATCCCACTGCGGCAGGGCAAGATTGGCCTCCGGTCATCGGATGATTGCGTATTGCATGACTCTCCGAGCGCGTGATGTAGGGTGAATGTCCGTGAGTGACACAACGGAAAATGTTAATTTCGATGACCCGCGCGTGCCGCTGCAGCGCGCCGTAAAGAAGGGGGCTACCGCCCTCGGCATCTTTACCATCATTTCCCTCGCCGTCTGGGGCGGGGCACAAGGTGTCGCCGGGCTCTGGGGCGTTATCGTCGGCGCTGCCCTCGGCGGCGGCTTTGTCTTGTTTACCGCTTTATCGGTCCTTTTTACCGCGAACTCGACGCCCTCAACCACCATCGCGGTGGTATTGGGCGGCTGGCTTATCAAGCTGATCGTGCTTATCGGCGTGCTGGCCATTATCCGGGACATGGATTTCTATGACACCTGGGCGCTTTTTCTTACTGTCGTCGTCGCACTCATCGTTACCTTAGGCTCCGAAGTCTGGGCCGTGGTTACCTCTCGGGTCACCTACGTGTCCTAACCCGCGCCCACATTAGGGCTTAGCCGTCGCGCACTGGGGTGGTGCGCGGCGGCCTTTTTATGCCTGCATGCTGGCATTAATGGCAGGCCGCCACCCCCGAGGAGGTGTGTTGGCTTGGGGGTGTGATCAAATGCACGTTTGTGAATTAGGCAGGAATAGCGCGGTTTTGTCTGCCAAAAGACGGATATGGCGGTATCGGGTGTGGCTTATGGGGCCCCCACGTGCGAAAACTGTCGATCCAGCTGATACGATTTGCTTCGGGTTACCGCGGGGTTAAGTGTTGCGCTTTTATCCTGCACGGTAAATCCCTGTCTTGTTCACGCTGATGTGCGACGGAGTCCGTGTTCAAGGCAGAGAGTTTGAGACGTCCATCGCACCACAGAAGCCAGCTATTGGCTGTGTGGCCCGAACACGGGAGAGAACGCTGAGCGTTACAACATTGGCTATGAAAGGGCACTTCCATACGCCCGATCTAGGTGAAGAATTCTTCCCGGGGCAAATTGATGCCGACCATCTGTTTTTCGGTGACTTCGCCGACGGATGGTTCGCGCTTGATCGCCTGATGCTGATTCGCATTTTGATGACGCTAATTGTGGTGATCCTTTTCTGGGCTGCCTTTAAGAACCCTAAGTTGGTTCCTTCTGGCATTCAGAATGTGGGCGAGAACGCGGTCGACTTCGTCCGCGTCCACATCGCCGAGGACATTTTGGGTAAGAAGGAGGGAAAGCGATTCCTGCCAATTATCGCTAGCATCTTCTTCGCGGTTCTGTTTATGAACGTCGCGACCGTTATTCCGGGACTTAACGTCTCGCCCAACGGTCGTATTGGTATGCCAATTGTGTTGGCAGCCGTTTCGTACATCGTCATGATTTACGCCGGCGCCAAGCGTTACGGCTTTGGTAAGTTCATTCGCTCCTCCGTAGTGATTCCGAACTTGCCACCGGCATTGCACCTCTTGGTGGTACCGATTGAGTTCTTCTCTACGTTCATTCTGCGACCGGTTACCCTTGCAATTCGTCTCATGGCGAACTTCCTTGCTGGACACATCATCCTGGTTCTTCTCTTCTCTGCTACGAACTTCTTCTTCTGGCAGCTAAATGGTTGGACCGTCCTGTCTGGGCTAACCGTGGTCTTGGGCTTGGCTATGAGCCTGTTCGAGATTCTGGTTATCTTCTTGCAGGCGTACATCTTCGCTTTGTTGACGGCGGTGTACATCGAGTTGTCCTTGCACGCTGATTCGCACTAAGGACGAGGTCGACGAGCGCGACCGAGTAATCCACCTAATTACACAACACTGACATTCGGTCCGGTTCGGACTGAAGATTTTTACGAAAGGGAACGACTTTCACCATGAACGAAATCATTCTGGCACAGGATGCTGCTACGACGTTCGAAGGCTTCGGCACCATCGGCTACGGCCTGGCTGCTATCGGCCCAGGTATCGGTATCGGCATCGTTGCCGGCAAGACCGTTGAGGCTATGGCTCGCCAGCCGGAGATGGCCGGCCAGCTGCGTACCACCATGTTCCTGGGTATCGCCTTCACCGAGGCCCTGGCCCTTATCGGCCTGGTTGCCGGCTTCCTGTTCTAAAAGTACGAGTTTTCCAAACCGAAACTTTTAAGACGGGAGACCTATGAATAACGTCGTTTATATGCTTGCAGCAGAGGGCGAGGAGAACCCAGGTTCGGGTAGCTTCTCCGTTCTTCTGCCCAAGAACTATGACATTTTCTGGTCTTTGCTGTGCTTCATCGTAATTCTCTGGTTGTTCTGGAAGTTCGTGCTTCCTCGTTACACCAAGTTGCTCGAAGAGCGTGAAGACCGGATTGAGGGCGGCATGAAGCGCGCTGAGGCCCAGCAGGCCGAGGCCAAGGCTGCTCTAGAAAAGTACAATGCTCAGCTGGCTGATGCCCGCGCAGAGGCAGCCGAGATCCGCGAGCAGGCGCGCGAGCGCGGCAAGCAGATCGAGGCTGACGCGAAGAGCCAAGCGGAAGAGGAATCCCGCCGCATCGTCGCCAATGGCGAAAAGCAGTTGGAAGCTTCTCGTGCGCAGGTTGTTACTGAGCTGCGTTCCGAAATGGGACAGAACTCCATCAACTTGGCAGAAAAGATTCTGGGCGGCGAGCTTTCTGACGCCTCCAAGAAGTCCTCTACCATCGATGGCTTTTTGTCCGAGCTCGACTCTGTGGCACCGGCCGGAAAGTAGGCAACTATGAAGGCAGCTAGCCGCGAAGCACTCGCGAACTCACAATCCCGTGTGGATGAAATCCTCGCTGGCGATAAGAACGTCGCTAGTGCAGTCCAAGCGGGCCTGGATATCTTTGAGGTCGCCGACGTTTTGGATGGGGACCGCGAATTGCGCGTGTCCTTCATCGACGTTGCAGCCCCGGCTGAAGCACGCAAGTCCTTGGCCGAGAATCTCTTTGGCTCCAAGATTTCTGCCGGTGCACTGAGCATCCTGCAGGAAGCTGCGGCGAACCAATGGTCTTCGCCGAAGGACTTCGTCAACGGGCTTGTATCCTTGGGCCGCCGCGCATTGCTGCGCGCAGCCGAGGCGCAGGGCCAATTGGGCCAGGTCGAAGACGAGCTTTTCCGCTTGGCCCAGATTCTGGACCGCGAGGGCGAGCTTACCCAGCTGCTTTCCGATCGAACTGCTGAATCCGCACGCAAGCGCGGATTGCTGGCAAACGTGCTCTACGGCAAGGTGACGATGTTTACTGAGGCGCTCGCGCTGCAGGCCATCAGCCGCCCAGAGCAGAACCCGATTGATGACGTAGCCGGATTGGCCGATACTGCAGCAGCCCTGCAGGATCGCACCATCGCGCGCGTTGTCGCTGCGGGTGAATTGAATGAAGGCCAGCAGGCAGTACTCGCTGAGAAGCTGGGCAAAATTTATGGTCGTGCGATGTCCATTCACTCTGAGGTTGACACCAGCCTCCTCGGTGGCATGCGCATCCGCGTCGGCGATGAAATCATTGACGGCTCGACGGCAGGCAAGATTGCCCGCTTCCGTGCCCAGATGGTGTAGCCGAAACGACAGAAACGATTTAAGTAAGTGCTGGAAGATACTACCGAGAGCAGGAAGAACATGGCGGAGCTGACGATCTCCTCCGACGAGATCCGTAGTGCGATTGCGAACTACACCTCGAGCTACTCCGCGGAGGCCTCCCGTGAGGAGGTCGGCGTGGTCATTTCGGCAGCTGACGGTATTGCGCAGGTTTCTGGCCTGCCATCCGTTATGGCGAATGAGCTGCTCGAGTTCCCCGGCGGCGTAATTGGCGTCGCACAGAACCTTGACACCAACTCCATCGGTGTCGTGGTCCTGGGTAACTACGAGTCCCTCAAGGAGGGCGACGAGGTTAAGAGGACCGGAGAGGTCCTTTCCATCCCCGTGGGCGAGGACTTCCTCGGCCGCGTTATTAACCCACTGGGCCAGCCCATTGACGGCTTGGGCCCAATCGAAAGCGAAGAGGAGCGCGTCCTCGAGTTGCAGGCACCTTCGGTGCTGCAGCGCCAGCCGGTTGAAGAGCCAATGCAGACCGGCATCAAGGCTATCGATGCGATGACCCCGATCGGCCGTGGTCAGCGTCAGCTGATCATTGGTGACCGTAAGACCGGTAAGACTGCGGTTACCATCGATACCATTTTGAACCAGAAGGCCAACTGGGAGTCCGGCGACAAGGACAAGCAGGTCCGTTGTATTTACGTCGCCATCGGCCAGAAGGGCTCGACCATCGCCAGCGTGCGCCGCACTCTTGAGGAGCATGGCGCGCTGGATTACACCACCATCGTGGCGGCCCCGGCTTCTGATTCCGCCGGCTACAAGTGGCTGGCACCATTCTCCGGCGCTGCATTGGGTCAGCAGTGGATGTACCAGGGCAACCACGTCCTGGTCATCTACGATGACTTGACCAAGCAGGCTGAGGCTTATCGCGCAATTTCGCTGTTGCTGCGCCGCCCGCCGGGACGTGAGGCCTACCCAGGTGACGTCTTCTACCTGCACTCCCGTTTGCTGGAGCGCGCTGCCAAGCTTTCCGATGACATGGGTGCCGGCTCTATGACCGCACTGCCCATCATCGAAACGAAGGCGAACGACGTCAGTGCCTTCATTCCGACCAACGTCATTTCCATTACTGACGGTCAGGTCTTCTTGGAGTCCGACCTGTTCAACCAGGGTGTGCGCCCGGCTATTAACGTCGGTGTGTCCGTCTCCCGTGTTGGTGGTGCGGCACAGACCAAGGGTATGAAGAAGGTTGCCGGTAACCTCCGTCTTGACCTTGCTGCATACCGCGACCTGCAGGCATTCGCTGCCTTCGCATCCGACCTGGACGCTGCCTCCAAGGCACAGCTGGAGCGCGGCTCCCGCTTGGTCGAGCTGCTGAAGCAGTCCGAGTCCTCGCCGCAGCCGGTGGAATACCAGATGGTATCCATCTACCTCGCCGAGGCAGGCATCTTCGACGTCGTTCCCGTCGAAGACGTTCGCCGCTTCGAGGCCGAGGTGCACGAGTACCTCAACGCCAATACTCCAGAGGTCTTTGAGCAGATCGCCGGCGGCAAGGCGCTGAGCGATGAGTCCAAGGAAGCACTCGAGGCTGCAGCCAAGGAGTTCGCTCCTACGTTCCGCACCTCCGAGGGCCACAACTTGGGCACCGAAGAGCCTGTAGATCCTTTGGACGAAAATGACGTGAAAAGCACCGAGCTCAACGTCTCCCGGAAGACGGCTAAGTAGAGTTCAGCTCTCGCAATTAACCGTCTATATGAAAGAAGGGAGGAGAAACGATGGCTAATCTTCGCGAATTGCGCGACCGCATCCGGTCCGTGAACTCGACTAAGAAGATCACTAAAGCCCAGGAGCTCATTGCTACCTCGCGCATTACCAAAGCGCAGGCTCGGGTGGAAGCCTCTCAGCCGTACGCGACTGAGCTGACCAATGTTATGAACAGGTTGGCTGCAGCGTCGACGTTAGAGCACCCTATGCTGCGCGAGCGTGAAGACGGCAACGTCGCCGCGATTCTCGTAATCACCTCTGATCGAGGCATGTGCGGTGGCTACAACAACAACGTCTTCAAGAAGGCAGCCCAGCTCAAGGCCCTCCTCGAAAGCAAAGGCTACGAGGTAGTTCGCTACGTCACCGGCAGCAAGGGCATCAGCCACTACAACTTCCGCGAGGAAGAGGTAGCGGGCAGCTGGGATGGTTTCTCTCAGGATCCAACCTGGGAGGGCACCCACGATGTGCGTCGCCACATGATCGATGGCTTCGTTGCTGGTTCGAAGGGCACTACCAAGGGCCGCGAGGGCTTGCACGCGGAAGGTGAAGGCGCAGGTGTTACCGGCTTCGACCAGGTGCACGTGGTCTACACCGAGTTTGAGTCCATGTTGACTCAAACCGCGCGTGCGCAGCAGCTTTTGCCTGTTGAGCCGGTAGTGCAGGGCGAGGAGTACGAGATGGGTGACTCCGCACTGGAGGATCCGGAGCCGACGGAAAACATTTCCGCGGACTTCGAGTTCGAACCGGACGCGGATACCCTGATGGAAGCGCTGCTTCCGCAGTACGTCTCGCGTATCCTGTTTGCTATGTTCTTGGAGGCTTCGGCTTCCGAGTCCGCTGCACGCCGTACAGCTATGAAATCTGCTACTGACAATGCAACCGAGATGGTCAATGACCTGTCTCGCGTGGCCAACCAGGCCCGTCAGGCGCAGATTACCCAGGAAATTTCAGAGATCGTCGGTGGCGCTGGCGCGCTATCTGACAGCGCAGAAAGTGACTAGATTATGACTACAGCTCTGCAAGAGCAGAATGCACAGTCTTCGGCAGTCGCCGGTCGTGTCGTGCGCGTCATCGGTCCGGTGGTGGACGTGGAATTCCCACGCGAGGCACTTCCGGCCCTGTACAACGCACTCCACGTCGAGATTAAGCTCGAAGCTGTGGCAAAGACCGTCACCCTCGAGGTCGCGCAGCACCTCGGTGACAACCTCGTTCGTACCGTGTCCATGGCACCTACCGATGGCCTTGTCCGTGGCGCCGAGGTAGTCGACTCCGGAGAGCCTATCTCCGTTCCCGTCGGCGACGTCGTCAAGGGCCACGTCTTTAACGCCCTCGGTGACTGCCTCGACGAGCCGGGCCTCGGCCGCGATGGCGAGCAGTGGGGCATCCACCGCGAGCCACCAGCGTTCGACCAGCTCGAGGGCAAGACCGAGATCCTCGAGACCGGCATTAAGGTCATCGACCTGCTGACCCCTTACGTTAAGGGCGGCAAGATTGGCCTCTTCGGTGGTGCAGGTGTGGGTAAGACCGTCCTGATTCAGGAAATGATTACCCGTATTGCCCGCGAGTTCTCCGGTACGTCGGTCTTCGCCGGCGTCGGCGAGCGCACCCGTGAGGGCACCGACCTCTTCCTGGAAATGGAAGAGATGGGCGTTCTGCAAGATACCGCACTTGTCTTCGGCCAGATGGACGAGCCACCAGGAGTTCGTATGCGCGTGGCCCTGTCCGGCCTGACCATGGCGGAGTACTTCCGCGATGTGCAAAACCAGGACGTGCTGCTGTTCATTGACAACATCTTCCGTTTCACCCAGGCCGGCTCCGAGGTATCCACCCTGCTGGGGCGTATGCCTTCCGCCGTGGGTTACCAGCCAACCTTGGCTGATGAGATGGGTGTGTTGCAGGAGCGCATTACCTCCACCAAGGGTCGTTCCATTACCTCTCTGCAGGCCGTTTACGTGCCTGCCGATGACTACACTGACCCGGCCCCAGCCACGACCTTCGCCCACTTGGATGCGACGACCGAGCTGGACCGTGCCATTGCTTCCAAGGGTATTTACCCAGCAGTGAACCCGCTGACCTCTACCTCTCGTATCCTCGAGCCAGGCATTGTGGGCGAGAAGCACTACGAGGTAGCACAGCGCGTCATCGGTATTCTGCAGAAGAACAAGGAACTGCAGGACATCATCGCCATCCTTGGTATGGACGAGCTGTCTGAAGAAGACAAGGTGACCGTGCAGCGTGCCCGCCGCATCGAGCGCTTCTTGGGCCAGAACTTCTTCGTCGCGCAGAAGTTCACCGGCCTGGAGGGTTCCTACGTGCCGCTGCAGGATACCATCGATGCCTTCGAGCGCATCTGCAACGGTGAGTTTGACCACTACCCAGAGCAGGCCTTCAACGGCTTGGGTGGCTTGGACGACGTCGAAGCTGCATACAAGAAGTTGAACGAGAAGTAGGGAGAGGCACATGGCTGACATCACCGCCGAATTGGTTTCCGTCGAGCGCTCATTGTGGTCTGGTCAGGCCTCCATAGTGACGGCTGAGACCACCGAGGGTGAGATCGGCGTGCTTCCCGGTCACGAGCCTGTGATCGGTCAGTTGATCGACAATGGCGTAGTGACCATCCA
This sequence comes from Corynebacterium sp. ACRPS, assembly GCF_022346005.1. Lineage (GTDB taxonomy): Bacteria > Actinomycetota > Actinomycetes > Mycobacteriales > Mycobacteriaceae > Corynebacterium. The sequence continues at coordinate 93,552 of NZ_JAKRMY010000001.1, read as the reverse complement.
CCCAGTTGATGGCGCGCGGCGCGTTGCCGCCGTCCAGGGTGGCTTCCTCTCCGTTACCCAGGACAAGATTACCGTCCTCGCTGATTGGGCCATCTGGTCCGATGAGGTGGATGAGGCCCAGGCGGAAGAGGATTCCTCTTCGGCTCATGAGCTCACCAAGTCCCGCGGTGAGGCTGCATTGCGTGCACTTCGCCGCGCAGCAAAGGCTGAATAAACCTTGGATTGGTAGGAGAGGGCAGCAATAGCCGCCCTTCCTGCTCTCAGAAAAGCGCACTGGAATTTATCCGGTGCGCTTTTTCACGTTTTCTTTGCCTTTTCTTATTGGCGCGGAGGCGGAATCAGGCGCTACAATCCAAATAATTGTTCTTTCACTAACCAAGGATGGCGTGTGGAGCCCATGAATTCAACGGTTATCTCGGTGGTCCTGTGGGCCTTAGCGTTGGTGGTACTGCTGGTGGTCTTGCTGGCAGCCCTGCGATTTTTTACTCTGCGCTCGCGCGGAACCGCGGTGTTGTTGCGCTCAATGCCGGCAAAGGATAGCTTTTCTTGGCGCCATGGCGTGCTGCGCTATACCGGAGAAGTTGTTGAATACTTCAAACTGCGCTCCGTATTCCCGCGCTATAACCTGTGGTTTAACCGCCTCGACATCACCATTTTGAACTCTCGTTCTTTGGATGATGACGAGGCTTCTTTTATGTCTGATGCCACCGAGGTGGTGCACTTTAGCACCGGGGACGCGGAATATGAGCTGGCTTCCGATGCCCGCGGAATCATGGCCTTCGAGGCCTGGGTAGAGGCGGCGCCGTCTAAGCGGCAACAGCGCTTTGATTACAAGCAGTTGCGGGAACGCGCCACCCGGCAGTCCAAGCGCCAATAGCAACAGGCTAGGGTAGTACCCATGCGCTTAGTAATCGCCCGTTGTTCAGTTGATTACGTGGGACGGCTCGACGCCCACCTGCCCTTGGCGGACCGCCTGCTCATCGTCAAAGCAGATGGCTCGGTATCGGTGCATGCCGATGACCGCGCGTATAAGCCCCTCAATTGGATGACGCCGCCGTGTACGGTGAGTGAATCCGTCATCGAGGACGTGGATGGCAATGACACCGGCGAGGTGTTGTGGCTAGTTGAAAATCCGAAGGGCGAGCAATTGCGCATTACAATTGCGGAAATCCACGAGGATATCTCCTACGAGATGGGCGAAGACCCAGGCCTGGTCAAGGACGGCGTGGAGGCGCACCTACAGGAGCTTTTGGCCGAAAAGATCGACACCCTGGGCTCCAATTTCACCCTCGTGCGCCGCGAGTATCCCACGGCTATTGGCCCAGTAGACATTATGGCTAAAGATGCCGATAACCGGAACGTTGCCGTGGAGGTCAAGCGCCGCGGTGGCATCGACGGAGTAGAACAATTAACCCGCTACCTTGAGCTATTGAACCGCGATGAATTAATCGCGCCTGTATCCGGCATCTTTGCGGCGCAAGAGATCAAACCACAGGCCCGAACGCTTGCCGAAGACCGCGGCATCCGCTGCGTGGTTTTGGATTACCAGGAGCTGCGCGGACTCGAGTCGAAAGAATTGCGGTTGTTTTAATGCCACGGCGAAATAGGCGAAAACCACAGGAATTCCGGCCACTGCCCAAGGACGGCTCCACCTTCTTTGGCTCGCAGACGGTCGAGGGCCCCAGCTGGACGCACGGGGAGCCGTATATCATGCGGCACATCGGGTCCGCGCGGGCGCAGAAGTTCTATCTTTGCCCGGGGTGTAACCAAAATATTCCGCCTGGGGTTGCCCACATCGTCGCCTGGCCGCGCGATACCGGCAGGCAGGGCGATGACCGCCGCCATTGGCACCGGCATTGCTGGGAGCGAAGGTAGACTTGCGGGCATGATTGTTGCATTTTCAGTAGCACCCGCAGTGGTGGATAATGACTCCGGCGAGATGGCTGATGCCGTGGCGGAGGCGGTCCGCGTGGTGCGGGAATCCGGCCTGCCCAATGAAACCAACGCCATGTTTACCCTTGTAGAAGGCGAGTGGGACGAGGTTTTCGGCACTATTAAGAAAGCCACCGAAGCCGTGCGTGCGGTATCACCGCGCACCTCATTGGTTATTAAGGCCGATATCCGCGAAGGCGTGACGAATCAATTGACAGATAAAGTAGACGCCGTGAATCGTCGTTTAGCTAAGGAGGATTAATGACTTCTGCGAATAATGCTTATGTAGGCGGTGCCCTCGATCTCAGCCAGGTCAAGGCGCGTGCGGAAGCCCGCCAGCAGGCGCAAGAGCAGCCACAGTCTAACGGAGTCCAGCCATTTTTTACCGTCACCGAGGCGAATTTCGAGACCGAGGTGGTGCGCCGCTCCACCGAGGTTCCAGTAGTTGTCCTCATTGGCACCTCGCGCTCTACCCAGTCCGACCAGCTGAAGCAGGACCTGCAGGAATTAGCCGCGGCGGGAAACCTTAGCTTCCTCGTAGGCTACGTGGATGCGGACGCCACTCCACAGGTCGCGCAGGCCTTCGGCGTGAAGAACCTGCCTACCGTGGTAGCCATTGGCGCAGGCCAACCGCTGACCAATTTCGAGGGAGCCCAACCGAAGGAGGCCCTTAAGCAGTGGCTGGATAGCTTGGTAGAAAACGTCGGACCGCAGCTTAAGGGGCTTGAGCCCGCACCGGCCGCAGCGGAGGAGGAAGAAGAGGACGACCCTCGCCTGCAAGAGGCAGAATCCTTCCTGAACTCCGGCGATTTCGACGGCGCGATTAAGGTCTACGAATCCATCTTGGAAGCGGAACCGGATAATACGCAGATTAAGCAGGCGCGGGACACAACGAAGCTTCTCAAGCGGTTGGATCCGGCAAACCAAACCGAGGACCCGATTGCTGCTGCGGATGGGGATAAGGGGGACATCGACAAGCAGATGCGTGCCGCCGATGCCGAAGTCGTCGCAGGTGCCCCAGAAAAGGCCTTCGACCGCCTCATCGAGGCCATGAAGGTTACCGCCGGCGATGAGAAGGCCCAGCTCAGGGAACGCTTACTTGAGCTCTTTGGCCTTTTTGCAGGTAATGACCCGCGCGTTCTTGAAGCGCGCACGAAGCTGGCAAGCGCGCTGTATTAAAGTCGGCGGAGCTGTGTCAATTACTGCGGGTGGTGAATAGATCAGTCACAATGGAAGGCGTGAACGACGTAACCCCAACTGATCAAGACTGGCTCATCGACTTCCGTGGCGTGGAGCTTCGCCGCGGTGGCAAGCACTTGGTAGGGCCCGTGGACTGGCAGGTCGAGCTCGATGAACGCTGGGTCATCATCGGGCCGAATGGCGCCGGAAAGACCTCCTTGGTGCGCATGGCGGCCGCGGAGGAATTTCCCTCCAAGGGCACGGCCTTTTTGATGGGCGAGCAAATTGGCAAGACCGATATGCGTGACCTGCGCGCGCTGATTGGTCTGTCCTCCGCCGCCGTGCAATCGCGCATTCCCGCGGATGAGCGGGTCTATGACCTCGTCATTTCTGCCGGTTACGCGGTCTTGGGCCGGTGGCGCGAAGAATACCAAGACATGGACTTTTCCCGCGCCGATGACATCTTGGCCCAGGTTGGCGCTAGCCACTTAAAGGACCGTACGTGGACGACGCTTTCGGAAGGTGAGAAGAAGCGCGTCATCCTCGCCCGCGCCTTGATGTCCAACCCGGAGCTGCTCATCTTGGATGAGCCTTCTGCTGGCATGGACCTTGGCGGGCGCGAAGATCTCGTGGGATACTTGGGCGATCTCGCGATGGATCCGGATGCCCCGGCCATCGTCATGATTACCCACCACGTGGAAGAAATCCCGTACGGCTTTACCCACGCGATGCTTCTGGATGAAGGAAAAGTGGTAGCAAAAGGTCTCATTAACTCCGTGCTGACCTCGGAGAACCTATCCCAGGCCTTCCACCAACCCATTCAGGTAGATCGTATTGGGCAGCGATACTTTGCCCGCCGGATATCTTAATGAACAACCAGATTCATGACCGGCTCGATGCGATCGACGCCAGCGATACCACCGGGTTTAACGGTGGGCGCATGGCGGCGACCGTGCTCTTGCTTCGCGATGGCCACGACGGGCTCGAGGTCTGGGTCCAAGAACGCGTGAGCACCATGCGTAACTACCCGGGCCATGCCGTATTCCCTGGCGGTGGGGTAGACCCGCGCGATTTCCCACCGCGTTCGTGGGATTCCGGTGATTTGTGGGCTGGAAAGTCCGTTGTGGCTATGGCTCGGCGGATGGGCGTGACCAAGTACAAAGCCCACGCCCTCGTCTTCGCCGCGGCCCGCGAGCTCTTCGAGGAATCCGGTACCTTGTTTGCGATCCGGGATGACGGCACGATTTCTAATGCGCGCCGGTATCACCGCGAGCGCAGGCTCCTAGAAAGCCACACCATCTCCTTTACCGAGTTCCTTAGTAATAACGGGATGCGCGTCGATGCCGATATGCTCCTCCCATGGGCCCGGTGGGTAGGGCAAAGCAAAAACCATTGGTTCGATACATTTTTCTTCGTTGGCCTGCTTCCGAGCGGGCAGGAGCCGGACGGGGACACTCACGAAGCAGATGATGCCGGATGGTTTTCGCCGCAGCTCATCCTAGAGGGCTGGCGGGCCGGACTCGTCCGCCTCGTAGTTCCTACATGGGCGCAAATGCAACGGTTATGCAAGTACTCCACCGTCCAAGAGGTGCTTGATGATGCCTCCTCGTCCGACCTTCGCCCCGTCATCGGCGATCCCCGCGATGACCCGCAGTATGCGGAATATTTCGCCACCACCCCTACAGAGCGCATATGAGTTTTAACCTCGATGAAGTCCGTTTCTTAAGCGAGCACAACGCCGAACTGGCTAGCTTGGACTTGGATCTGAGCAAGGCTTCGCAGCTGAAGGATCTAGAAAAGCTGAAAGCAGCCTACGGCGATTATGCGCGCTGCGCCATGGAGCTACTCACAGCCCGGCGGGGCGGAAAGCTGCCCGAGACCTGGCTTATGGATGCCGATTCCGCGCAGCAAGCCACCCCGCTGTCGGTTGCGCGCTATCGCTCAGAATTCCTGCAGCACCAGGGAATGCGCACCGTCCACGATGTCACGTGTTCCATCGGTACCGAAGGCTATGGATCGAGCCTTGACTACTTCGGTTCCGATATCGATGCCTCCCGCCTTGCCATGGCCCGGCATAATTTGGCTTCTAACGCGTTCTTTCAAGCAGATGCACTCACCACCACCTCTACCGCGGACGTCATTATCGCCGATCCCGCCCGTAGGAAGGCGGGGCGGCGGATTTCTCGCCCGGAGGATTTGCTGCCACCGCTACCGGACCTGATCGCCGCGCACAGGGACGCACACGTGGCCATTAAGTGCGCACCCGGCCTTGATTTTAGTGACTGGGACGGATTGGTCACCGTCAGCAGCGTCAATGGGGCAGTTAAGGAAGCGTGCCTCTACACACCAGGCCTCGGAACGGGCAAGCAGGCAGTGATGATTCAGGGGGAGTCAGTTGACGTCCTCACGGATGAAGAGCAGAACCTGCCAGACGCTGGCGCAATCGGCACCTACCTCATTGATCCAGATGGGGCAGTGGTGCGTGCTGGACTCGTGCAGCACTATGCGGCGCGCGAGGGGTTGTGGCAGATCGATCCGCGAATTGCGTACCTGACGGGCGAGCGCATTCCGCAGGGGACGTCGGGATTTCCATTCATAGAAAAGGTCCCCCTAAAGCGCCTAAAATCTGTACTAAAGGCCTATGATGCAGGAATCCTAGAAATCCTTGTGCGCGGCGTCGATGTTGACCCTGACCAGCTAAGGAAACAGATGAAGCTGAAAGGATCGCGGTCTTTCGCGGTCATCATTACGCGAATTGGCTCACAGGGTATCGCGTTGCTTTGCCAACCCCGAGTATTATCGTCCGAAGATAATTACGCAATATAAATCTATCGGAAAGGTGAGTGCCCCCAATGCCAACGATTGTGGCTCTGGTCAAGCATGTACCGGATACGTGGTCCACCAAATCTTTGGAGGATGACCATACCCTGGATCGCACCTCCGTGGACAACATCATTGATGAGATTAATGAATACTCCGTGGAACAGGCGTTGCGCCTGCGCGATGAAAATCCGGATGAAAACTACCGTGTTGTGGCTTTAACGATGGGCCCCGCACAAGCAGATGAGGCCCTCCGCAAGGCGCTTGCGATGGGTGCAGATGACGCGGTCCTCGTTTCCGATGACGCCCTAGCCGGCGCCGATGCACTGTCTACCGCGTGGACCCTGAACGCAGCGATTAACACGCTAGAGGATGTCCAATTGATCACCTTGGGCAATGAGGCTTCCGATGCCTCGACCGGAACGCTCGCGGGACTGCTCGCTGAATACCGCCAGCTGCCCGCCTTGACCGAGCTGCAACAGGTGGAACTTTCGGGCGGCGCGGTAAAAGGTAGCCGCGAGGACGCCCGCGGAACCTGGGTGCTCGAGGCCGCCCTTCCTGCGATTATTTCCGTCACCGATAAGGCGGATAAGCCGCGCTTCCCCAACTTCAAGGGGCTCATGGCTGCAAAGAAGGCGGAGATCACCACTCTGAGCGTGGCGGACCTGGGCATTGATGCCATTGCGCCCACCACGACCGTTACCGAATCCTCCAAGCGCCCGCCGCGAACGGCCGGCGAGGTTATCTCTGAGCCGCAGCCGCAGGGTGCTGCGAAGAAGATTGCTGACTTCCTAGCCGCAAAGAACTTGATTTAGGAGTAGAAATGTCTCACGTTTACGTACTTGTTGAACACGATGCAGACAGCATTCTCCCCGTTACCGGTGAGCTCATTACCGCCGCACGCGAATTGGGGACGGTGTCTGCGGTGGTCGTCGGCAAGCAGGCAGATGCCTTCGATGCCGAGCTAGCCGCCCTCGGCGCCGCCCAGGTGGTGCAGGCAACGGCGGAGGATTATGACCAGCGCCTGGTGACCCCTGAGGTAGATGCCTTGCACGCCCTGGGCGCAGCCAATCCGGCGCCAATCGTCCTGGCCGCCAGCCCGACGAATAACGAGATTGCGGGCCGCCTGTCCGCTCGCCTGGCTTCCGGCGCGCTCGCGAATGTGGATTCCATCAAGGCGGATGGCTCTGCAACCATGACCATTTTCGGTGGCACCTACGAGACCACCTCGCAGGCTTCCGGCAGCTGCCCGATCTATACCCTGCAGCCTGGCTCGGTTGCGGCGGATCCTCAGCAGGTGGAAGCCCAGCCAGCCTCCATGCCGCTGCCTGCGACAACCGAGAAGGATGTCAAGGTTAATTCCTTTACTCCCGCTGAGAAGTCCGCTCGTCCCGAGCTCACCGCAGCCAAGGTCGTGGTCTCCGGCGGCCGCGGCGTGGGCGATAACTTCGCCGAGATCGTCGAGCCGCTTGCCGATGCCCTCGGTGGCGCCGTCGGTGCCACCCGCGACGCCGTCGATGAAGGCTTCTACGATGCCACCCACCAGGTGGGCCAGACTGGCGTGACCGTGTCGCCAGATCTCTACATTGGCCTGGGCATTTCCGGTGCCATTCAGCACACCTCGGGCATGCAGACCTCCGGCACCATCGTGGTGGTCAACCAGGACCAGGATGAGCCGTTCTTCCAGATCGCAGATCTCGGCGTTGTCGGCGACCTGCACGAAATTGCCCCAGCCCTGACCGAGGAATTGAAGGCACGCCAGTAATGCCGCACTATTTCGACTACGCAGCAACCCAGCCGATGCGCCAATCCGCCATCGACGCATGGGTTGCCGCCTCCGGCTCGCTTAACTCCAGCGCCCAGTACGCCTCTGGCCGCAGGGCACGCTCCGTGCTTGACGATGCCCGCGAGAAAGTCGCCTCCCTCCTTGGGTGCGAACCCATCGAGGTCGTCTTTACCTCCTCTGGCACCGAGGCGGATAACATCGCTATCCAGGGCCTTTATGCGGCGGGAAACACCAACCGCATCATCTCGACGGATATTGAGCACCCAGCCGTGCGCGATACCGTTGGCAAGCTTGCCCAAGCCGGCGCCACCGTGGACCTACTCCCCGTGGACCGCAGCGGGCATATTAGCGATGGGGGCGCCTTCGCGGAGCCTGCCGATCTTGCCACCTGCATGTGGGCCAATAACGAAACCGGGGCGATTCAGCCAATCGAGGAGCTTGCCTCCCTCGCGCAACAATCCGGTATTCCCATGCACGTGGATGCTGTGCAGGTAGCGGGCAAGCTGCCCATCAATTTCGCGGAGTTGGGCATCACAACGCTCGCCGCCAGCGCCCACAAGTTTGGCGGCCCGCGCGGCATCGGCGTGCTATTAGCCAAGCGCACCCCAGCGCCGCAGCCGATTTCCTATGGCGGCGGCCAAGAGCGTGGACTACGCCCAGGCACCGTGGACGTCGCCAGCGCCTCGGCGCTCGCCGCTGCCTTGGAAGAGTCGATTGCCGAAAGCGCTGCCGAGGGCGAGCGCATCGCTGGACTCCGGAACAAGCTGCGGGATCGGATCCTTTCTTCCATTGACAACGTCGTGGTGAATTCCACCGAGCCATGCTTGCCGTCGCACCTACACGTTTCTTTCCCCGGCACTGATGGCGACAGCCTCATCATGCTGCTGGATTCGCTGCAGATTGAGGCATCGACTGGCAGTGCCTGCAGCGCAGGCGTCAACCGCATGTCCCACGTGCTTTCTGCAATGGGTGTCAGCGAGGATGAAGGAATTGGATCCCTCCGGTTTACCTTGGGGCGCCTTACCTCCGAAGACGATGTGGATTACATGCTCGCGCACTTGCCAGATGTTGTTGCTCGGGCCCGCACGGTTTAGGTATCAGCCCTTTCTTTGGCAGCATTGCGCCGCGCGGCGATTGCCTGGGCAACGGTGAGCGCCCAGTTCTTATTCTTCGCCGCTAGCGGCCCCTGCGGTTCGTCGTATTCCCACCGCCCGTCTTGGAAGAGCCAGATAATGTCTCCGCTGTGCGGATCCATGATGTAAAAGGCGCTTTTATCCGTTTTTACATTGTGATGGTGCTGGCACAACGAGGCCAAATTTCCCGCCGTTGTTTTTCCTCCCTCTGAGAAATCGATCCGGTGGTCCTTCTGGCACCTGTAGGCCGGGCGGTTGCATCCAGGCCAGCGGCACACACCATCGCGACCTTCCACATAGGCACCGATGAGCGGCGGCGTGGAGTAGGCCGGGCTTACCCTTGTTTCCGCCTGGTCCATATCCCGTGTCGTAGTCGGGGTTAGCCGGTCTGCGGTATCAGGGTGTACCCATCCATAGCACTGGATAAAACCGGGAGCCGCTTTTATATCGCTGGCGCGGTACATATATAGATGCACCTGAGATTTATCTTCGACGGTTCCGAGGATCAGCTGGGCTAGGGCATCGGCCTTGCTGATTCCGTGTTCTTCCGCCGTGCGCTGAACAACCTCGTCAATGAGGATGAGCGCGTCTTCGTCGAACTCTACGTTTAACCCTGCTCGTCCGCCCGCGGTGGGGTAGATGAAATAGGATTCATTTCGCGCGTCCTCTTCCTCGGGCTCCTTGTCTCCCGTAGAGTCCGGGGATTCCATCGTGATGAGCCCATTGAGCTTTCGACGCAGGGCAGCGTTCGATGGAAAACTTTGGCCCGGCTTTGTGGGAGTGAGGTACTTTTCTAATTCTGCGTCTATGCGCTGAAGGATGCGGCTGTCTACCTCGCCAAGTTTGCTCAAGACCGCATCGATGGTGATAAGCCGAGAGAAGTCGAGGAAGTAGTGGGTTTCCTGCAGCAGTTGGGTGCGCGGCAACTCTTCTAAGCGGTACAGGGCCATGGTGATATCCCTCGTGCGCCGCTCGCTTAAGCCGGTGCGACCCGCTAAGATATGGCACGAGATATCGAAATCGTCTTCTAGGCTTGGTTTAATTTCCTTCCAGAGTCGGTAGTCGGACTTTCTATTGCAGGTGGCACTAACCGCGATGTCATCGTGTGGGTCAGTGATGAGGTAGTAGGGTTCCACGGCGATTATCCCCCGAATTTCGCACTAAGTTTCTAATTTCCATAGCTTCACCATAAGCCACCCACTCAACCCCCGCAAGCCGAAAAGCGAATATCTGTTCTAGATGGTACATTTTCAACGAAATTGTCTACGCGAGTGAAAAATTTGTCTCCAAGGTGCGTGTGTTGCAAATGTGGTTAGTGTGAATGATTGTTAGACTCTCGCGCATGACAACTATGAGGGCACTCCGCAAGAGCATCATCGCGGTTATCGCTGCAGTTGCAGTCACGGTAAGCGGGACCGCTGCCGCACAGGCAGCATTGGGAACCAGCGCACCAAAAGGTATCGATATTGCTGCCCACCAGCACCCAGGTGGCATGCCTATTGACTGGAATAAGGTGAAATCTGACGGCCAGTCCTTCGCCTTTGTTAAGGCAACTGAGGGTGGAGACTGGATTAACCCGCACTACGTCAAGGATATTCAAGCCGCCAATGTGCACGGCCTGAAGACCGGCGCATACCACTATGCGCGCCCAGCTGGCGATGCGAAGACGCAGGCCGCAAACTTTGCCACGCAGATTGCGTTGGCGCCGAACCAGACGTTGCCGCCGGTGCTTGATATCGAGGTCTCCGAAGGCAAGTCGGCCTCCCAGCTGGAGAGCTGGATCGAGGAATTTACCTCCGAGCTCAAACGCCTGACCAACCGCACCCCAATGATTTATACCTACAAGTACTTCTGGATGGGCGAGATGAATAACTCCCAGAAGTTCTCCAATATGCCACTGTGGTTGGCGGCATACCAGGATGAAGCCCCGGATCCAGTGGGTGGGTGGCAGAACCTGTCCTTCTGGCAGCGATCCGGATCGGGCAAGGTCGCTGGTATTCCTACCGACGTGGACATGAACCTCTTTAATGGCTCGAAGCAGCAGCTAGAGTCTTTTAGCGGCGGCAATTACATCGATATTGGCGGCGCGCTCGATAGCCTCGTCCTCGACGATGGTGTGGACCTGAGCTCCGATAGCACGCCGCTGATTGGTGCAATCTTCGCCCTTGCGGCTGGTCTCATCGCAATGCCCCAGTTTGCCGATGCCGCCAAAGACGCCGGGCTCGATGCCCAGGCTGCTGAGGGCCTGGCAGATTTTGTGAAGACCTTGGAAGACGAGGACGCTCTACCTCTCAAGCAACTTGGCAAGATGGCGGTTGGTGACTTCACCGTGGGCGACTTGGCGATGCTGCTAGAAAACGCTGGCCATGTCAATGGCGTCGACAAGGGCGAGGTCTCCGGCTCTCAAGTCGAAGAAGCTAAGGATGCGGCGAAGAAGGCGGGTGCTGATGTGCCGGACTTCGATGCTGATCAAGTAGCTGACTTGCTCAATCGCGTGCTGAAGTAGCTCCTGCAAAGAATTTACGGGTCCAGTTTTCATCCTTAAAGTGTGCGGGAACGGCCCCACCTAAGAGTGCCTTTGCCAGCTGAGCGGCTTGGACCGAGCCCTCAGCTGGCAGTTCTGTATCTGAGGCCAGCAAGATGATATTTCCATACCGGCGCCCTTTGAGCATGGGTGGGTCGGCGATGACGGCGAGGTGGTCGAAGACCTCAGAGAGCCCGGCTAATTCTTGCTTCGCCAGCTGGAGGTCCGAGTGATCGCCGCAGTTGGCCACGTAGAGGCCGCCGGCTGAAAGAGATGACTTCACCGCGCGGAAAAACTCCACCGTAGTCAGGCTTTTCGGGGTTTTATCCCCAGCGAATACATCGCGGATAATGATATCGCGGCTAGCGGGCAGAAAACCTTCGGTCTCTTTTCGGGCATCGCCGGGGCGGATTTTGACGGTGGGGGAACGGGGGACATCGAAAAGCTCGCGGACTAATTCGCCCAGTTTGGCATCGAGCTCGACTACTGTATGGCGGCTGTCCGGCCACAGGTCGGCGAAGTAGCGCGGGAGTGAGCAGCCGGCCCCACCGAGGTGGGTAACACGCAACTTATTAGGCGAGACCGTATTAAGCTGCTCTACCGCAGCTGCGATCCAACGCATGTATTCAAAGTCGAGTTCCTGCGGCTCGCCCAGCACGATATGGCTGCTAGGAACGCCATTGACGTTAAGGATATAGGCTCCGTCGCGGAATTCATCCGGCACAACCTCGGCGGTACCGGTGGAGATCTCGTAGGTGCCGGTAATGCTTGAGCTGTTCGCGGCTCGCTTTCTACCCATGGGGTTCAAGCTTAGGGAATGGAATCGATTTAAGCTGCGTTGGGGCAAGGGAGTACACTTTCGGGCCTGTAGTCGAGGTATTTAAAAGGGGAATGCAATGCGAGTATTGGTAGCAATGTCTGGCGGCGTGGACTCATCTGTCGCCGCCGCCCGCGCGGTGGAGGCTGGCCACGATGTCGTCGGCGTGCACCTGGCGCTGCACAAGGACGCGCAGCAAACGCGTGAAAAGGCCCGCGGCTGCTGCTCGCTGGAGGATTCCGCCGATGCCCGCCGCATTTGCGATAAGTTGGGCATTCCGTTTTATGTCTGGGACTTTTCGGAGGAATTCAAGGAAGAGGTCATCACGGACTTCGTGGATTCTTATGCTCGCGGTGAAACCCCGAATCCCTGCCTGCGCTGCAATGAGAAGATTAAATTCCGCGCATTGCTGCAAAAGGGCATGGCCCTAGGCTTTGATGCCGTTGCGACCGGACACTACGCCACGCTTGATGATGACGGTTATATGCGCCGCTCAAAGGATGAGAATAAGGACCAGTCTTATGTGCTCGGCGTCATTTCTGCCGAGGAGCTGGAGCACTGCTTTTTCCCCATCGGTGACACCCCCAAGCCGCAGATCCGCGAAGAGGCTGCGGCGCACGGTTTCTCCACGGCGAAGAAGCCGGATTCTTACGACATCTGCTTCATTCCAGACGGCAATACCCAGCAGTTCTTGGGATCGCGCATCGGGCTTCGCCCCGGCATGATCGTGGACCAAGAGGGCACGGAGCTTAAGGAACATGATGGCGCGTGGAACTACACCATCGGCCAGCGCAAGGGCTTGGACATTAAAGCTCCAGCTGCTGATGGCCGCCCGCGCTACGTCACCGATATCGATGCTGCATCGGGCACGGTGACCGTCGGCGCGCGCGAGGACCTAGCGGTCACCGCCATCCGTGCCGATCGCCTGAAGTACCTGCACCCTGGCATGGACGGCGACTTTGAGTGCGAGGTGCAGGTTCGCGCGCACGGTTCTGTCGTGCCGTGCATCGCCCACGTGGACCGCGCCGCGGATTCGATGCGCCTGGAGCTCGAGGAGCCGCTGTCCGGCGTTGCCCGTGGACAGGCCGCGGTGCTGTACCTGCCTTCCCCCGATGACCTCGGCGATATCGTCATCGGTTCTGGCACCATCTGCGAGACCGTGTAAATGACCGGATTCGCACTCGGCCCCATGCCCGGCACGTCCATGGCGGAGGCAGCGGACATCATCATTGGCGAGACCGAGCTCCCCGCCATCCCGCAGCTGCCGGAACGCGGGCTGGGCTCCGATTCGGTAGGGCGCACCGCCAGCATGCTCGAGGCCATCACCATTGACCGCGGGCCCCGTTCCTGGCGCATGACGGCTCGGCCCCAGCTGCTTACCCGACGCGCGTGGGATCGCCTCGAGCGCGACCTCGATGAGGTGCAGCAGGTCTGGGGTGAGACCGTCCCTCGCATCAAGGTGCAGGCGCTTGGCCCATGGTCGCTGGCGGCCAGCATCGAGCTTGCCGATGGCCACCGCGTCCTCACCGATCCCGGTGCCTTTGCAGAGCTTTCCGATGCCCTGCTGCACGGCATCCGCACCCACGCCGCCGACGTCGCACGCCGCTTCCACGGCGAGGTCGTGGTGCAACTGGATGAGCCGCTGCTTGCCGATGTCATCGCCGGCCGCATTCCAGGAACCACCGACTTTGATTCGATCCCCGCCGTCCCTGATGAGGCGGCACTCGAGACCCTCCTGCGGTTTGAGGCGGATTATCTCCATGCTCCGCCGCTGTGGTCGGTGGCTGGGGCCGTGAAGACATTCCTCGTTGATGCGCGCTACCGCGACCGTCTATCTACCCCGGAGCATTTCGATGGGATGGGCGAGCACCTGTCCGAAGGCCGCCGAGTCGGCGTTCCACTTTCCGGCACCAACGCGCAGGACGAGGCGATTTCGCTTGCCCGCCACCTGGACCGCATTGGCATGCCGCGTGAGCTGCTCGTGGACCACTTTGATGTGTTTCCGGCTCGGGCATCGGCAAGCTCATTGCACTCTGTAACCGAGACCGCCGCGATCCTCACCCGCGATGCGGGCGACCTTTAAGCAGCTCGCCCAAGGCTATCTGTCTTCGGAGACTTTTCACTGCGGTCTGTGTATATACACCAGGCGACGGCGCCCATGTGTAGGGAGCAAGCGGTTACGAGGACATACCACCAGCCATAATTGACTAGGCTGTACCACGGAGCGGCGTTACCAACGAAGGCGATCATGGCGATGCTGACAATCGCCGACGTGATAAGCATCCCCGAGGAAGGTGGTTTCTTGAGCGCTTTCCACGTTCCCCAGATTTCGGATGCTGTGATGGCGGCAAAGATTAGGGTGGTAATCATTTTAATTCCTTAAATCTCATCGAATAGCGCTTGGGCGAGGTCACTAGTCCACGCCGGGGTGTCATTATTGGCGAAGGCTGCGCGCTTATTTTCGGGATCTATGATGAGCATCGTCGAGTAGCCACCCGTTCCGCCGTCGTGCCAGAAGCTTTGGTTGTCTTCACTTTTTTGCCAGCCATAGGCCATATCGCCGTTATCCATAATCCACTCGGCGAAAGCTGCCATGTCATGTGCGGTTGATCGTAGTGCGCCCGCTGCGGCATTGCCGCCTCCCATCTCCCATGGATCGGCCTCCCGGCCGGTGGCAGTAAGGCCCCGTGGGGCATCATCGGGGACAGATCCTGGGGTCATGAGGTAGGACTCCGTCATTCCGGCGGGTTGGAAGATTCTCTCCTGGAGCAGGTCTTCATAGTCTGAATCGGCTGCCGTTTCCAGGAGGTGGCCAAGCAGTCCATACCCCATATTGGAATAAGTCTCCGTTCCACGATCTTTAAGATCCGCTTCGGTGGCGGCATCGAGGATATCTTGGGTGGTCTCACCTGCGTAGGGATTAACACCAGTAACGGCCGATATTGCATCAGCGAAAAAATTCCCTTGTGCTAGCCGGGGTAATCCTGAGGTGTGGTTGAGCAACTCTTGTACTGTGACCTCGGAAATGGGTGCTTGGCCAACGTCTAGGACATCGCCCACGGTGGTATCAAGGCCTATTTTTCCTTCTTCTACAAGCTGGTGAGCTATTTCTCCGGTGAACATCTTGGTCACCGAACCGATTTCTACCTCTGTGTGTTCATCCGCGCCGAGCCCTGCGAAGGTGGCTTTCCCTTCGTGCAGCGTGAAGGCGGTGAGATTATTGAAACCCGGTTCGGTGTGTTTGCGCAGTGTGGCGGAAAGTTCGGCATTGCCGGTTTCCGTGGTGGCCACAGCGATCCGCCGCGGCCCAATCACGAGCAGGAGGGCTGCTGACATGATGGTGACGGTGATGGCTAGCGCCATTTTTCGCTTTCGCATTAGTGATCCTCGCTTGCGGTAATGATCGTGAGCAGGGGGATGACGCGGGCCGCACGGATTGAGTATTGCCCGTGTGTCTTGGTGGTCCAGCCACCGTTAGTAAGCGCACTGAGGTGGTGATAGGCGGTGCCGGTGGAGGTGACGATTTCCTCTTCCACCAGTTCTGTGGCGGTGGCTGGTGCGCTAAGGAGGCGGCGCAGAATTTCACCGCGCACGGGGTGCGCCAATGCGGCGAGGCGGTCGAGATTGTCGGACCAATCTCCAGCGGTCACCGTGTTTGTTGGGCGCTGCCATTGGTAGACATAGGAACCTAGGCCGGTGGTGATGTTGCCGCCAAAAATGACGGACCCTTCAGGAAGCTGGTCAGAAGGTTCAAGCGCATCCGCGAGCCACATGGTGGACTCTCCCGCGGATGATTCGACGGGGTCAGGGTCGGGGTTTTCGAGTTGTGTGACGCGAGCCTCGAGACGGGCAATGCGCGATTCTAAGGAATCCATATTTCTAGAATTCCAAAACACTAGAAATATGGCAAGGGGATTAGGAAATGAGCGGCCACGCCGTCGAGACATCGGAGGCATCGCGGCCCTTGCCTTCTAGGTACTTCTTGAAGGCGACGCGGTCCTCGTACCACTTGACTGCTTGGAATTCCATGAGCTCGTTTTCGTCCATCTGCGCGAGGTTGGGGTAGTGCTGGCGCACCTGCTTCCAGGCCACGCGAGCGGCAGCGAGGGCATCGGCAGTAGCCTCGTGCGCATTGCCCAATTCCACGCCGTAGTGCTCGCACACCGCTCCGAGGGTGCGCTTTCCCTTGCGCCACTTATCGCTCACGCGGTCAATGACGTACGGATCGAAGACAGGGCCGGTGACCGTGAAATCGCCAGTGAGGCTGCGCAGCACAGTAAGATCAAAAGGCGCGTTATACACGATGAGTGTCAGGCCGTCGTCCCACGCAGCCTTGATGGCATCAACCGTGTCCTTGAGGACCTCCTCGTGCGGGCGGCCTTCTGCCTGGGCCTTTTCCGTTGTGATCCCATGCACGTCGGTGGCGGCTTGGGGGATCTCGATGCCAGGATCCGCAAGGTGCTCCACCTTCTGGACATCGTGGCCGTCAATGCGGACTAGGGCAGAGGTAACGATGCGGGCGTCTTTGGGGTTGGCGGAGGTGGTCTCAAGGTCGAAGGCGAGCATGCGGGAGGCGTCGAAGTTCATGGTCCATACCTTAGTAGCTAGCCCGGACATGGGGGATCGCTAGACTTGGATACCGTGACTAATCCAGCTGATGTGCAACGTGAATGGAACGACCTGGCGCAGGAAGTGCGCCGCCACCGCAACCTGTATTACAACGGTGAACCGGCAATTCCCGATGCCGACTTTGACGCGCTTTTCCAGCGCCTGATGGACCTAGAAAAGCAGCACCCGGAGCTGGCGGTTCCGGATTCGCCTACCCAACAGGTAGGTGCAACCCCGAACGCCGGCGAGGATATTGAGCACCTCGAGCGCATGATGAGCCTCGATAACGTCTTTAGCGCCGGTGAGATGCAGGACTGGCTGGATAGGACGCCCGCCAAAACCTACCTGACGGAGCTGAAGATCGATGGCCTCTCCATCGACTTGGTCTACCGCAACGGGCGTTTGGACACGGCCGCTACCCGTGGCGATGGCACCGTGGGCGAGGAGATTACCGCCAATGCGCGGGTTATTTCTGATATCCCGCACGAACTTACGGGCACTGATGAGTACCCAGTCCCGGAACTTATTGAAATCCGCGGCGAGGTCTATATGCGCCCCGAAGATTTCGAAGAGATCAATGAGGAGCGCGCGGCGGACGGCAAGGCGCGGTTTGCCAATCCCCGCAACGCTGCGGCCGGCGGACTGCGCATGAAGGATCCCGCCGAGGTGAAAAAACGCCGCCTGCGCATGGTGTGTCACGGCCTAGGCGCGCGCGAGGGATTTTCCCCCTCCTCCCAGCACGACGCCTATAAGGCCATCGCCGCATGGGGCTTGCCCGTCTCGCCCTATACCAAGCAGGTCCACTCCGCCGCAGAAGTACAAGAGGAAGTATCTTACTGGGCCGAACACCGCCACGATGCGATTTTTGAAATGGATGGGCTCGTGGTCAAGGTGGACGATTTGGGCTCACAGCGCCAGCTCGGGGCGACCTCCCGCGCACCCCGCTGGGCCATTGCCTATAAGTACCCGCCGGAAGAGGTCACGACGAAGCTAAAAAACATCGAGGTCGGTGTCGGGCGTACGGGGCGCGTTACCCCCTTTGCCATCATGGAACCGGTCTTTGTCTCCGGCTCCACGGTATCCATGGCGACCCTGCACAATCAGTCTGAGGTCAAGCGCAAGGGCGTGCTTATCGGGGATACCATTATTATCCGCAAGGCCGGGGAAATCATTCCTGAGGTACTAGGCCCCGTGCGCGAACAGCGCGATGGCAGCGAATACGAATGGTCCTTCCCCACGCAGTGCCCAGCCTGCGGCACGACGCTCGCCCCGCAAAAAGATGGCGATGCTGACTGGCGATGCCCCAATACCCAATCCTGCCCAGCCCAACTTTCCGCGCGCCTGGAATACCTCGCCTCCCGCAAGGGCCTCGACATTGAGGCACTGGGGGAGAAGGGAGCTATGGACCTCATCGAAAACGGAATCCTCACCGATGAATCCGAGCTCTTCGAACTAACGGAAGAAAAGCTGCTTGCTTCCGATGTCTATACGGCCAAGCGCGATACGAAGGATAAGCGCAGCAAAAAAGAGGGCAATGCCAAGGTCAATACCGCGGGCAAGAACCTCCTGCAGAACTTAGAAGAGGTCAAAGACCGCGACTTCTGGCGCGTGCTAGTCTCGCTATCCATTCGCCACGTGGGCCCCATTGCCGCCCGCGCCTTGGCAGCGCGTTATGGCTCCATGGAAAAGCTGCGCGCGGCCAAAACCGAAGATCTTGCAGAGGTAGATGGCGTAGGCGCGGTCATCGCGGAATCCTTCCACGCCTGGTTCGAGGTGGACTGGCACCGCACCATCGTTGAGAAATGGGCGGAGGCTGGTCTAGCCATGGAGGTAGCCGCCGAGGACAGGAAGGAACAAACCCTAGAGGGCCTGACCATCGTTGTTACCGGCAGCCTCGAAGACTTCACGCGCGATTCCGCCAAGGAAGCCATCATCAGCCGCGGCGGAAAGGCAACCGGCTCCGTATCAAAGAAAACCTCCTACCTCGTCGCCGGAGCCAAAGCCGGCTCCAAGGAGGATAAGGCTCGCGACCTTGGCGTGCCTATCTTGAACGAGGAGCAATTCCACACGCTCTTGGACACCGGGGAGGTATAGGCGCGCCGGGCTGGGGCTTATTTGAGGAAGGCGCCCAAAATCGTGCCGATGTGGCCGAGGTGCTCGACTTCAGAGGCCAGGTATTCCGGCCCGCCGGTGCGACCCATGGCGATGACCATCCCGGTATCTCCCAGGGGAGCCGCGGCCAGGGCGGAATCGAGCAGCGCCCAGCTTTCTGGCACCCATTCGTCCTTATCGGGGTGCAAGGTGCGCGCGCTGTCGATGTTGAGATCGACCGGAATCGTATCGTCATCGGCAGGGGCCGCGTTTGAGGAAGCGACGCGGTGAATGGGCTCATTATTGTCAATGACGATGGCCCACGTGGAGGTCGCCGCCTTCGGAATAGCCGCGACGACTTCCTCCATCGCTGCCGTGACATTGGAGGCATTGGCGGCAACGCGCGCTAATAACTCGATCTGCCCGCGCCGGTCCACGCGGCCGCTGAAGGGCCGAATGGAATCTACTTCCACGCCATGAACAGAGGCGGCGGCGGTAATTAAGGCATCGGCCATAGCGTCTGCGGGAAGTTCAATGACGATGTCATCCATGACGGTGCCATCCGGGAAGGATTCTACGATGTCAACGGATTGGATATTGCCGTCAACCAGTCCGAAGGCCTCCGAAAGCTGGCCCAAACTACCAGGGGTATCGGGAAGCAGGACACGGATTAGGTAAGACATTAAGTCGCACGCTTTCAGTAGCTTATAAGCTTATAGTTCCAATAACGATACCTGGGTCACAGTGCGACGTTCAAGGGGCAATAATTCGGGGTGACTCGGCAACCGCGCGGGTTGGTGCAGTATCATGGAGCCTTAGCAATTTACATAGTACGCGCGGGAAAATAATTTTCACCTGCGCGTCGATTATGGAAAAAGGATGGAGTTCGCGTGTCTGAGATTTCGCGTGATGAGGTAGCCCACCTTGCCAAGCTTTCCCGCCTGGCATTAAGCGATGAAGAGCTAGCCCAATTCGCAAGCCAGATTGATGAAATTGTTGATTCCGTTTCCGCAGTAAGGAACGTGGACACTGAAGGCGTGGAACCGATGAGCCACCCGCACTCCGTGGATGCACCGATGCGCGAAGACGTCATCGTGCGCACCCTTACCGCCGAGCAGGCCTTGGACCAAGCGCCGGCCGTGGAAGATGAGCGATTCGTCGTGCCGCAGATTTTGGGAGGAGAGTAAATGACCAACGTTGTCGTACCTGCGGAGGGGCTGACCTCTTTGACCGCCGCCGAGCTGGCGGACAAGATTCACGCGCGCGAGGTGACCTCCCGCGAGGTCACCCAGGCCTTTTTGGATCGCATTGCGGAAACCAACCCGGAACTCAACTCCTTCCTGCACGTGGGGCAGGAGGAAGCATTGGCGGCTGCCGATGTCGTGGATAAGGCCCTCGACGCCGGCGAAAAGCCCGCATCGGCACTGGCCGGTGTGCCGCTGGCTCTAAAAGACCTGCTGGTTACTACCGATGCCCCCACTACCGCCGCATCCAAGATGCTCGAAGGCTACATGTCTCCGTATGATGCGACGGTGACCAAGCGCCTGCGCGAGGCCGGCATCCCGATCCTTGGCAAGACGAACCTGGATGAGTTTGCGATGGGTTCGTCCAATGAGAACTCCGCATTTGGCCCGGTTCACAACCCGTATGACACCGAGCGCACCCCGGGCGGTTCCGGTGGCGGCACTGCAGCGGCGCTGGCTTCGGGGCAAGCTCCATTAGGTATTGGTACCGATACCGGCGGATCCATTCGCCAGCCGTCGGCGCTGACCAATACCGTGGGCGTAAAGCCCACCTACGGCACGGTATCTCGCTACGGCCTGATTGCAGCCGCGTCCTCGCTGGACCAGGCGGGTCCCTGTGGCCGTACCGTCCTGGATACCGCGCTCTTGCACGAGGTTATTGCCGGCCACGATGCCTTCGACGCCACGTCTGTGGACAGGCCTGTTGCCCCCGTGGTGGAGGCCGCCCGCGAAGGCGCGAAGGGTGATCTGAGCGGCGTCAAGGTAGGCCTCATTAAGCAATTCGAGCGCGATGGCTGGCAGGACGGCGTGATGGAGAACTACCACGCCGCCGTGGAACAGCTGCGCGAGCAGGGCGCGGAAATCGTCGAGGTGGACTGCCCGCACTTCGACGAGGCCTTGGCTGCCTACTACCTGATCATGCCGTGTGAGGTCTCGTCCAACCTGGCCCGCTTCGATGGCATGCGCTACGGCCTGCGCGCTGGCGATGACGGATCCCACTCCGCGGAGCAGGTCATGTCCCAGTCGCGCGCAGAGGGCTTCGGCCCCGAGGTCAAGCGCCGCATCATGCTGGGCACGTATGCGCTGTCCGTGGGCTACTACGATGCCTACTACCTGCAGGCGCAGCGCGTGCGCACCCTCGTGGCCCAGGACTTTGCCCGCGCCTTTGAGCAGGCTGACGTACTAGTCTCGCCGACCACCCCAACCACCGCGTTCAAGCTGGGGGAGAAGGCCGAAGACCCCATGGCGATGTACAACTTCGACCTGTGCACCTTGCCGCTAAACCTGGCCGGCCTGTGCGGCATGTCCGTGCCTTCCGGCCTGGCCGCCGATACCAACTTGCCTACCGGTTTGCAGATCATGGCACCGGCTTTCCAGGATGACCGCCTGTACAAGGTGGGTGCAGCCTATGAAGCTAAGCGCCAAAGCTAGCCGCGCTATCTAAAATCGTTGTCACTGTGAAATAGCTGCGGATTAGATAACGATTCGTTTACACCCCTGTTGGATGCCCATCCGGCAGGGGTAGATTAATGGGTATGACTTTGAAAAAGATTGCAACCGCGACGATGTCCGTCTCCGCAGCTGCGCTCATGACCATGGGCGTAGCAAACGCTGAGGAACCCGCAGCAAACCCGGCACCGGCTGAGCCCGGCACCGAGGTGGCAGACACCACCGCCAAGAGCGACCTGGTGGAATCCCTGCCGGCAGACGCTGACAAGCTGGTGCCCAACATCGAGGGCCAGACCATCACCGGTGAGCTGCACTCCGTTAAGGAAGACGGTCAGTTCACCGTGCAGTTCGACAAGGATCAGTCCCTGGTTCTCGATGATGGCTGCAATACCTACACCACCTCCTACGATGTGGATAAGGATGGCACCATTCACGTAGGTGACTTCGTCTCCACCAAGGTGGCGTGTGATGACCACACCCAGGCACTTTCTGATTCCCTGCGTGACGTCCTCGAGTCCGAGCCTTCCTTCTATGCTCTGCCTGACGGCCAGGCCGCACTGGGCACTGAGGACAACGCCGTTGTCTTCAACGTTGTGGAGTAAATACTCACAAAACCATTCAGCACCATGATCCTCCTTGGCGGGGGACCATGGTGCTGTTGTGTATGTGGCGGGGTGGACTACTTGGCATCGGAAAGCGCGTAGGCAGCGCCTGCGGAGGCGGCCGTCACGGCGAGGACTGCTGGCCAGGAACCAATCTTCTTTGCCAATGGGTGGGAGGCGCCGAACGCGCCGACATACAGGGCGGACAGGCCTGCGGTCGTGGCGGGGTTGGTCTTCTTGGCCCAAGAACGGCCGGCCCATAGGCCCGCTGCGCCGAGGATGACGCCGCCGAGCGGGCGAATGCCGGTCTCGCGGGCGGTGACCCAACCACCGATAAGGCCGAGGGTAACGGTGGTGGCGGTGGATACGTCTTGCGGTTTCTTGATATCAATCATGGACATGGTGGCCAGTCTAGGCCTGATTTGTGTGCCCCGCTAGAATTCCTGCCATGATTGCGGAGACTAACCTGCCATCGGAGCGCCAAGCATGGCTCGCCATGTTTGCCCTATCCCTCGGTTTCTTTGTATCCCTGTTGGACCAATCGATGGTAGCCATCGCCTTGCCGGAGATTCAGGCGGATTTGGGCGCCACGGTCAATGAAATCATGTGGGTTTCGGCCGCCTTTTTGCTTGCCGTCGTAGTGCCGCTGCTTTTTACGGGGCGGCTTGGCGATGTCCTCGGTCAGCGCGCCCTGTTTTGCATCGGCGTGGCGCTGTTTGGGATCGGCGCAGTAGCGTGTGCGCTGGCGCCGTCGATAGAAGTGCTCATCGTCGCGCGCATCGTGCAGGGTCTCGGAGCATCGCTGGAGATGCCACAGACGATGTCCGTTATTAACCGGGTATTCGCCCGCGAGCGCCGTGGGCGCGCGCTGGGGGTATGGGGGATTATCGGTTCGGTGGCATCCTTGGCTGGGCCGCTGCTCGGCGGGTTCCTCGTGGCTTCTTTTGGCTGGCAGGCGGCCTTCTGGGTGCATATTCCATTTGTTATCGCCGCCATCGTGCTGGCCCTGCTGTGGATACCGAAGCTGCCGACCACGGCCCAGGACATCGATAAGCCCTCGGCCATAGTCTCGCTCATTGCGCTAGGGTCCATCGTCTTTGGCATTCAACAAGGCCCAGAGCTGGATTGGGACTGGCGGGTGCTGGTGGTGCTTGCCATCGGCATAGTCGCAAGCATCGCGTTCGTGCGCTTGCAGGTTAGCGCGCAGGACCGCGGTTCCACGCCTCTCTTTCCGGTGGAGCTCTTCCACAACCGCAACTATGCGGCCGGCGACGTGGGCATATTAACCATGGGCTTTATGGCGGCTTCGGTCATGCTGCCGGTGATGTTGTGGCTGCAATCGGTCAAGGGGCTATCCGCCGGTGAGGCCGGCATCATCGTGGCTCCCATGGCGCTGGTCTCCATGCTGATGTCACCCATCGCCGGCATCCTCACGGACGTGGTGAATCCGCGCCTGATGGGGCTGGTGGGATTTAGCCTTATGATCGCCTCGCTGTGTTTGGCCTGGTGGGTCATGCATGCCGACGCCAACCCGTGGTGGTTGTCCCTGCCCATCGCCGTTCTAGGAATCGGCCAGTCCTTTATCTGGGGCTCCAACGCGGCAACGACGCTGCGCGATATTTCACCTCACCACATGGGCGCGGCGTCGGGGGCGTATAACACCTCCCGCCAGGTGGGATCCGTGGTAGGCGTGGCTCTAGTCTCCGCCGTAATGCAAACGGGTAATCCGACTACGGCGATCATCAATTCGATTCTCGTGATTGTTATCGCGCTGGTGGTGGGACTTATCTCCTCACTGCGCTACGTGGACACGCTGCATGGATAAAAATCCTGCGCTAAATTGGGGATCATGCGTCTAGCTGTACTGACTTCCGGTGGCGATTGCCCCGGCCTGAATGCTGTAATCCGTGCGGTTGTGCGAACCGCATCCAACGAATTTGGCGATACCGTCGTGGGCTACGAAGACGGGTGGGTTGGCCTTTTAGAAGATCGCCGGCGCGATCTCTACGACGATGCCAGCATCGACCGGATTCTCTTGCGTGGCGGCACCATTTTGGGCACCGGCCGGTTGCACCCCGATAAATTCAAGGCCGGCTTGGAGCAGATCAAGACGAATATGCGCGAGGCCGAGGTCGATGCCCTCGTTGCCATCGGTGGCGAAGGCACGCTCAAGGGCGCTAAGTGGCTTAACGATAATGGCATCCCCGTCGTGGGCGTGCCGAAGACCATTGATAATGACGTCAATGCCACGGACTATACCTTCGGCTTTGATACTGCGGTATCGGTGGCAACTGATGCGATCGACCGCCTGCACACGACGGCGGAGTCGCACAACCGCATCCTCATCGTGGAGGTCATGGGCCGCCACGTAGGCTGGATTGCTCTGCATGCCGGCATGGCCGGCGGCGCACACTACACGGTGATCCCAGAAGAGCCCTTCGATATCGCGGAAATCACCAAGGCGATGGAACGCCGCTTCCAGATGGGCGAGAAGTACGGCATCATTTGCGTGGCCGAAGGCGCCCTGCCGAAGGAGGGCACCATGGAGTTCGAACCCGGCGGCGTCGACCAATTTGGCCACCAAACCTTCAACGGGATTGGCCAGGTCATTGGGGATGAAATCAATAAGCGCACCGGCTATGACGTGCGCACTACCGTCTTGGGGCACATCCAGCGCGGCGGCACGCCCACTGCGTATGACCGCGTCCTAGCAACCCGCTACGGTGTGCACGCCGCCCGCGCGGCGCACAACGGGGATTCGGGAATGTGTGTTGCCCTGCACGGCGAAGACATCGACCTCGTGCGACTAGAAGAGGCCGTGGGCACACTGAAGACGGTGCCCGATGCCCGCTACCGCAATGCGCAAGCGCTCTTCGGCTAAAGCCTTTTTAGCTCCCCGTCGTCTCGAATATTAAGATCGTCCTCTCACATGGTGGGAGGGTACTCTTTTGTATATGAGTACCGATAGCGCTACAGAAAAACAGGAAGAACGGCAAGCGCTCATCGCGGCGCTGGGTTTTCCCATACTCGTAATCATCGGCGGCATTATTGGCTATATCGCCCCTGGCACCGCGGCATCCTTTGCCCCACAGGTAACGCCGTTGCTGGGCATCGTCATGTTCGGCATGGGGCTTACCCTCAAGCCCGTAGATTTTGCACTCGTGGCGCGCCGGCCGCTCCCGGTGGTGCTCGGCGTGGTGGCGCAGTTCGTCATTATGCCGCTTATCGCGCTCGCCGTGGTGGCAGTAATGGATCTGCCAGAGGCGGTTGCGGCTGGCGTGATTTTGGTCGGCTGCGCCCCGGGCGGCACGAGCTCTAACGTGGTGTCCTACTTAGCGCGCGGCGATGTCGCGCTTTCAGTGACCATGACCTCTATCTCTACGCTTTTGGCGCCCATCCTCACCCCGCTATTGACCTTGTGGTTGGCGGGCGAATACATGCCGGTCTCCGCGGCATCGATGGCGTGGTCCATCGTGAAGGTGGTCCTCGTTCCGGTCATCGCGGGCATCGTCATCGGCATGCTGCTTCCCCGGCTCGTGGCAAAGATTCAGGCGGCTTTGCCGTGGATTTCCGTTACCGCGATTGCCTTGATCGTGTGCATCGTGGTCGGCGGCGCGCAGGACAATATAGCCACCGCCGGTGCGCTGGTCTTTGCCGCCGTGGTTATTCACAATGCGTGCGGCTATGGGCTGGGCTATCTCGCGGGCCTTTTTACCCGCCAGCCGGTTCCGGTGCGCCGCACCATGGCCGTGGAGGTGGGAATGCAAAATTCCGGGCTAGCTACCAGCCTTGCCTCTTCCTACATGAGCCCACTGGCCGCCTTGCCCGGCGCCGTCTTTTCCGTGTGGCACAACCTGTCCGGCGCGATTTTGGCAGCGCTGTGCCGCTTTAGCGATGCCCGCAAGGGTGCAGTCAGCTAAAAATTAATGGTGACAGCGGGGAAGTCCTGGTCTACGAACCAGGGCTCTTCCGTAATGGTGAGCGGGGGTTGGCCTTCCTCGAAGGCTAAGGTATCGCCGCCTTTGACGGTGGCGCCTTGCAGGATGTGGTCGGCGATATTTGCCAGCTTGTAATAGAGGTCCGTGGGATCCATCGAGCTGGTGCGTGCCTGGATTTCCGGGTGACCCGCTTGGACTAGGCCCATGGAGTAGCCGCGGAGCTCGCCGCCCGATTGGGTAATCCACACCGGTGCAATGTGCATGGGTGCGAGGTTATTGCGCACGGCGTCATTAAACATCGCCGGGGAGATGGAGACGTTCCCGCGCGGGTTGTGGATGATGAGGCAATTGGGGTGCTGGGCTACGGCGGACGTCGCCTGGGACAGCAGATCGAGGTGCTCGCGGCGCGGCTCGCGAAATTGATGGGAAAGGTCGTGTTCCTTGTTATCAGGAAGGACCGAGACGAGCACCTGGGATCCCGCAGTGTTGAGGTCGCAGGCATCGGCGCTCAAAATGGGGTGGAGGCCGTAACTATCTGGGGTGGGTGCAGAATCAATGGTCTGGTAATGCAAGAGAAACGCGCCATCGATAGGAACTACAAGGCTGCCTGGGTTCTTGCCGGGAGTGATTTCGCCGACGCGCGCAGAAAAGATGCCGCTGACGGCGTCTTTGATCTCATCGGTAGTAGGGGCGGTGGAAAAGACCGCGATGTTGATGAGTGGGGCATCGACAAGCGAAGTGTCTACTGTATGTGGAGTCGTCATGACAGTCACCCTAGGGGCTAGCGCGCGAGAGTGCACGGACGTATTAAGATGGCACGCATGACTGCTGCGATGTATGACCTGATGGACTTCGACGAGGTCCTCGACAAGTATGAACCGGTAATGGGCATGGAAGTCCACGTGGAGCTGGATACGGAAACCAAGATGTTTTCCACATCCGCCACGAACTTCAGCGCAGCCCCTAACTCCAATACCGATCCGGTATCGCTGGGCCTTCCCGGGGCTCTTCCCGTGGTTAACTCCAAGGGCGTGGAGGGTGCAATCAAGATTGGCCTGGCGCTTAATTGCTCCATCGCGGAGTCCTCGCGCTTTGCCCGCAAGAATTATTTCTACCCGGACCAGCCAAAGAACTACCAGATTTCCCAGTACGATGAGCCGATTGCCTATGACGGCTACCTCGACGTCGTACTGGAAGGCGGCACGGAATGGCGCGTGGAAATCGAGCGCGCCCACATGGAAGAAGACACCGGTAAGCTGACCCACCTGGGCGGCGCCGATGGCCGCATCCACGGCGCTACCGCATCCCTGGTGGACTGCAACCGCGCGGGCATTCCGCTCATTGAGATCGTCACCAAGCCCATCATCGGCGCCGGCGAGCGCGCCCCCGAGGTGGCAAAGGCCTATGTCTCGGCGCTGCGCGAGCTCGTCGCTGCGTTGGGCGTGTCCGATGCCCGCATGGATCAAGGCTCCATGCGCGTAGACTCCAACCTTTCCTTGCGCCCTATCGGCCAAGAAGAATTCGGTACCCGTACCGAGACGAAGAACATCAACTCCATGCGCTCGGTCGAACAGGCCGTACGCTTTGAGATGCAGCGCCAGGCACAGGTATTAGAAGATGGCGGCAGCATCGAGCAGGAGACCCGCCACTACCAAGAAACCGATGGCTCTACCTCTAAGGGCCGCCCGAAGGAGACCGCGGAAGATTACCGCTACTTCAATGACCCGGATTTGCCGCCGGTCATCGCCCCGCGCGAGTGGGTAGAAGAGCTGCGCGCAACCCTTCCGGAGCTGCCGTGGGTCCGCCGCGCCCGCATCCAAAAGGAGTGGGGCATTAAGGACGAGGAGATGCGCGACCTAGTCAACGCGGGCGCGCTGGATCTCATCGTGGAGACGGTCGAAGTCGGCGCGAAGCCGGACGAGGCTCGTTCCTGGTGGGTGTCTTATCTTGCAGGTAAGGCCAATGAGCAGGACAAGACCCTGGCTGAGCTGGATATCACCCCGGCCCACATCGCCCGCGTCATCGCCTTGGTCAAGGAAGGCAAGCTGACCACCAAGCTGGCGCGCCAAGCCGTCGATGGCGTACTGGCGGGCGAGGGCGATGTTGATGAGGTCGTCGCCAAGCGCGGTCTCGAGGTCGTGCGCGATGATGGGGCCATCGAAAAGGCCGTGGATGATGCCTTGGCCGCAAACCCGGACATCGTGGAGAAGTACCGCGCCGGCAATAAGAAGGTCACCGGCGCGATCGTCGGTGCCGTGATGAAGGCGACGCAAGGCAAGGCGGATCCGGGTCAGGTTAATAAGCTGATCGCGGAAAAGCTGAGCTAATACGCCACTAATCTAGCCAGTCTTCGTCCCTGCTTCCACAAGGGGCGGAGGCTGGCTTTCGTGGTTTTTAAATTGACCATAGTTTTCATTTGGGCAGGTCAGGACGGCAAAGCGTAGACTATGTGACATGCCAATTAAATCTAAAGTTCTGCAAAAAACGAGCCCAGATGCACCTTTTCGCACCGTAGAAATCGAACGGCGCGATCCGCGCGAAGATGACGTCGTCATCGATATCAAGGCGGCAGGCATTTGCCACTCGGATATTCACACCATTCGCAATGAGTGGGGCGAGGCCCACTTCCCGCTGACGGTGGGCCACGAGATCGCTGGCGTGGTCGAAGCGGTAGGGGACAAGGTCACCAAGTTTAAGGTAGGCGACCGCGTGGGTGTGGGCTGCTTGGTCAACTCTTGCGGGGTGTGCGAGCAGTGCCGCAATGGGCAGGAGCAAAGCTGCCTGAACGGCTCGGTGGGAACCTATAACTCTGAAGACGTCGATGGGACCATTACCCAGGGCGGCTATGCGCAAAAGGTCGTGGTCAATGAGAATTTTGTGTTGACGATTCCGGAAGGCCTCGACTTTGATGTTGCCGCCCCGCTCTTGTGCGCCGGAATTACCACCTACTCGCCCTTGGCCCGGTGGCAGGTCAAGGAAGGCGATAAGGTAGCCGTCGTTGGCCTTGGCGGTCTGGGCCACATGGGCGTGCAGATCGCCGCCGCCAAGGGCGCTGAGGTCACCGTCATTTCCCGCTCCTTGCGCAAGGAACAAGAAGCCTACAAGCTCGGCGCGCAGCGGGTGTTGGCAACGGGTGAGGCCCCCGACTTCTTTGCCAACCACAAGGGCGAGTTTGACCTGATTTTGTCTACTATTTCCGCCTCCTATTCCCTCAATGACTACCTGCAGCTGTTGAAGCCGCGGGGGATCATGTCTGTGGTCGGCCTGCCGCCGGAGGAACTGGGAATCACGATGGGCAACCTCGTTGGTGGCGGTAAAGTATTGACCGGAAACAATATTGGCGGCATTGCCGAAACCCAAGAGATGCTGGACTTTTGTGCAGAACACGGCATCGGCGCGGTCATCGAAAAGGTGGGCGTTGATGACGTTGACGCAGCCTATGAGCGGGTTGTTGCCGGTGATGTGAAGTTCCGTTTTGTCATCGATACGGAAACTTTCGCGGATTAAGTATGTAAGCTACTTCATCGACAAAAGATGATGTATTGTATTTCACGCACGTGCAAGTAGGATTTCGTTATTGGGTTACGTACCATGTGCACAGGAGCACACTCCTGCGCCGCGCCTCCCCGCACGCGTCGGGGGATAAGGAGGGGGCCTAGGACGCGCGCACTGGTGTGTGAAAATTATCCGCTACAAAAGTTAGGCAACTGTGTCTTATAAAAATATTCTCGCCATGGCTATGTCCTTCGTGGGCCTGCTGGTAGGCGCGGGCTTTGCTACGGGCCAAGAGGTCGTGCAATATTTCACCGCCTTCGGCACCTGGGGTATTGCCGGCATTGTGGTCGCAGCGGCCATTATGACGCTGGCGGGCACCGTGTTCTTGCAATTGGGCAGCTATTTCCACGCCACTGAGCACAACACGGTATTCCGCAAGGTCACCCACCCTATCGTGTCTAAGCTATTGGACGTCGCCGTTATCATCACGCTCTTCGCCATCGGCTTCGTGATGCTGGCCGGTGCCGGTTCCAATATGGAGCAGCAATTTGGCTGGCAGGCTTGGATCGGCTCGACGCTGATGTTGGGGCTCGTGATTGCCGTCGGTATGATGGACGTCGATAAGGTGTCCAAGGTCATCGGTATGCTCACGCCGTCCATCATTATTGCCGTCATTGGTGTGGCCATCTACACCATGTTCAATATGCCGGACGATATCGGTGCGGCAATGGAAGCCTCCAGCCAAATCGATACCCCGATCGGCAACTGGTTGGTCTCCGCGCTGAACTACAACGGCCTAGCTTTGATGCTGGCGGTTTCGATGTCGCTGGTTATCGGCGGCGATAACATTAGCCCCCGTGAGGCCGGTTGGGGCGGCATCGTAGGCGGCATCGTCTACTCCGTCATGATGGGCCTGGCAGGCTTCTCCCTGCTGATGAACGCCGAGGAGATTGAGGGCTCCGATATCCCGATGCTGTCCTTGGTCGATAGCGTCAACCCAGTCTTGGGCGCAATCATGGCCATCATTATTTACCTGATGATTTTCAATACCGCCATTGGTATGTTCTACGCATTGGGTAAGCGCCTTTCCGCGGGCAATGAGGCAAAGTTCCGCGTTATCTTCATCGCCGGCTGTTTCGCAGGTTTCGGCGTCTCCTTCTTCGGCTTCAAGACCTTGATGCAGTACGTCTACCCGGTCATCGGCTACATGGGCATCGCGATGGTGGCCGTCTTGGTCTTCGCATGGTTCCGCAGCCAGTCCAAGATTCAGGACGAGGCGCTGCGCCGCGAGCGCGTGCGTTCGCTGATGCACCTGAAGCTGAACCCGAACAAGGAATACGACGCAGATCGCTACGACGACGAGATTGGCCAGCACCTCGAGGATTCCAATATGGATAGCGAATCCCTCTATGAAGAGCTCGTGACCGAGGTGACGGAAAAGCTTGACGGTGATGACGATGTGGACTTTGATAAGGAAGAATTTGAGAAGCAAAACCAGGACGATCACACCTACTACATCGAGCGCGAGGGCGTAGAGCACGACCGCTCGCCGGAAGAGATTGAAAAGTGGATCGAAGAAACCGGTGCTATCGGTGACCCAGAGGAAGACGATGAGTCTTCCGAAGCGGAAAGCTCCCAGAAGTAATCTCGCCTTAGAGCAATAAATTTCCCTCCCCAGGATTTCCCGGGGAGGGATTTTCTATGCCTTGTGCTTGCCGATGCCCCTTTTAACGCTTAGGGCTGGAGCTGGCCAAGGGATTACAGCAGGAGGAGCTTGAGGGTCAGGCCAACCATGATGACGCCGATGCCAACGTTGATCCAGCGCCATACCTCGGGGCGGGAGAGGACGTGGGAGAAGCGGGCAGCGCCAAAGCCAATGACGGGAAACCACGTAAAGCTGGCGGCAATGGCACCGCCGGCGAAAAGCCACCGGCCGGGGTCGCCATACTGGTTGGCGATGCCGCCGAGCATGACCAGCACATCAACATAGGCGCCTGGATTGAGCCAGGTTAGCGCCAGCGCGGTAAGTAGTGGCTTAACCCAGGAGGGAGAGCGCTTAATTTCCTGGCGCTGGGTGGCGGTAGCTGTGGCGACAGAACCGTGCCCGGTGCCGGCCCCACCCGTGGTGTCGCCGTCGAAGGTCGCGACTTCCTCGGTGGAATTAGGGGAAGTGGATTCCACGTCGATGGCCTCGCCCTTGGTTTTGAAGGCATCGCGGAAGCAGGTGAAGGTGAAAAAGGCGAGGTATGCCGCGCCGATGTACTTGAGCGCCTCAAGCGCATTGGGAAAGCGCTCAACCAGGTAGCCGACACCGGCGGTGCCGGAGGTAATGAGGATGACATCGGAAAGCGCGCACACCACGATGATGAGCCCGATGTGATCGCGGCGGATGCCGTATTTCAACAGCATCGCATTTTGGGGGCCGACGGCCACGATGAGGGATAAACCAAGCACAAAACCAGCAAGCACGATGGACATGCCCCTAGTGTGGATCCAAGCGGTAAATAAGTCCAGTTAATCTATCTTCATATGGTTTAGAATAGCTTCATGAACCCGGTACATTTGGAAACCTTGCTGGCCATCGTGGAGGAAGGAAGCTTTGAGGTCGCCGCCTCGGTCCTGGGGATTTCCCCATCTGCGGTAAGCCAGCGCATTAAGGCGTTGGAGGCGAGCACCGGCCGTGTGCTGGTGCGGCGGGCGAATCCGGTGGGGGCGACGGAAGCCGGCGAAGTCCTCGTACAGGCGGCCCGGCGCATGGCGTTGGTGCAGGCGGAAACCGATGCCCGGTTGGGCCAGCGCCTAGCGCGCGTGCCCCTGTCGGTGGCCATCAACTCCGACTCGCTCGCCACCTGGTTTACGCAGGTATTAAGCGATACCGCGCAGCAGGGAGACGTTGCCCTGCGCATACGCATTGAGGATGAGGCCCGCACGCTCGCGATGCTGCGGCGCGGCGATGTTTTGGGTGCGGTAACGAGGGAGCATTCGCCGGTATCCGGGTGCGATTCCACGTTTTTGGGGACCATGCGCTATTTCGCCGTTGCCGCCCCGCATATCGCGGAAGGCTTTCATTCAGGGCGGTTTACCTGGGAGACGATGCCGCTGGTGGGCTATGGCCCCAATGACCAAGTGCTCGATGATGCCATGCGCGAGCGCTTTATTGACTCCCACGTCGTGCGCGCACGGGTCTCGCAAATTCCCTCTTCGGAAGGCTACCTGGAGGCCGTGCGCGTGGGCCTGGGGTGGGGGCTTTTGCCGCAGGTCCAGGCCCAGCCGCTGGTGGAATCGAAAGAGCTGCTGCTTCTCGATGACCACCAGCTCGACATCGACCTCTACTGGCAGCGTTGGCGCCTAGAATCCGAGGTCTTAAGCGATCTGACGCGGTCTGTGATTAACGCGGCTGCGGGGCTGGGAAGAGCTTAAGCTGAAAGTCTTCCGGATTCTTTACTTCCTCGCCGGAGGGAATGGGGCCCGGGAGTCGCACGCCAGGGGCAAAGGGCTGCCCGCCAAAGCGATCGCGGTCGTGCGGCTCTGCTAGCCAGGACATATCCGGTCCCACCGGAACGATGCGGGTGGGGTTGATTTCGGTGTGCGTGGCAAAGTAGTGCTGTTTGATCTCGGTGAAATCGGTGGTATCACCAAAGCCCGGTAGCTGGAATAGTTCTTGCAGGTAGCCGCGCAGGTTGGGCAGTTCCTGGATCTTGTGGCGCGAGCACTTGAAGTGCGAGTAATACACGGGATCGAAGCGCACGAGGGTGGCAAATAGGCGGATATCGGTTTCGGTAATGTGATCGCCAACCATATAGCGCTGGGTGCCCAGGCGCTCCTCGGCCCAATCGAGCGCCTCCCACAGTTGGTCATAAGCCTCTTCGTAGGCTTCTTGCGAGCCGGCAAAACCGCAGCGGTACACGCCATTATTGATGCCGTGGAAGATGTACTCGTTGAGCTCGTTCATCTCCTCGCGGTGCTGTTCAGGGAAGAGATCGGGAGCGCCTTCTGCCTGGAAGTCCGTCCACTTTTCAATAAAATCGCGCACCATCGAGGGGTAATCATTGGTGACTACCCGGCCGGTGGATTCTTCTACCAAGGCTGGCACAGTAATTCCGCGGGGGTAATCTGGAAAGCGCTCGAAGTAGGCTTCCTGCAGGCGCTTGTAGCCCAAAACCGGGTCTACTTCGCCCTCGTCGAGGTCGAATGTCCAGGACCGCGCATCGTGTACGGGCCCGGCGAGGGCCAAGGAAATGGAGTCCTCTAAGCCCAACAGGCGGCGAGCGATGACCGCGCGGTGCGCCCACGGGCAGGCACGGGCCGCCACCAGGCGGTAACGGCCAGCCTCCATGGGCCAGTAAAAGGTGCCATCATCCTGCGCGGTTATCTCGGATACCTTTGGTGAAATGCGGTCTTCGATATAGGTGGTATCGCGAATAAACTCGCCATCTGGTGAAGCATTGCGGGCATCTCCGGCCCAGTCGGAGTCGTGTGAAGTCATCGATTCGTTCCCAATTCTGGTGGATTCATAAGGCGGGGAAAGTGTCCCCGCCGGTAATTAATGTTTATATGTCAACTATGTGACATTGTTGATATTACAACAAGATGGGGGCTGGGGGAAGAGGAGTGCGGGGACAATTGCGGCGCGCCGATAACGGTACCGCAAAACTGCAGGCAACTGTCTTAAGTTGGTCATATGAGCGATAAGCAGCAACCGGATAAAGCCAATCCCTTAGACGAGGATCTTAACGTTCCAGCCTATGATTCCATGCGGCAGGATAACCCCGATGTCTTTGCCCGCGCAGGGCGCGCCGAACCGCAAGAAATTCGGCCGCAGAAGCAAGAGGCGGCGGAGACGGAGGTTTTGCCCAATGCCGCTAATGGGGCCACGCAGCAGGGAAACCAGCAATCCGCAGGTGAGGATACCGCGGTATTGGATCCCGCAGCGGCGTCGCAGGCCGAAGGTTTTGCGGCAGACGATGCCGGCTTGAGTCCAGAAGAGCTGGCGGAACAAGAGCGCAAGCTTCAGCAGGAACAGGAGGATAAGGAAGGCTACAAGCGTTATGGGCGCCGCGGCACCATTGACTTTGGCCTCTTCTTTGTCCGCTTGGCTATGAGCGCCTACCTCATCATCGCTGGCGTGTCCACGTTCTTCTCGCTGGGCGATGGCGCCGGAGTCTCCGGACTGGAAAGCGATTACTCGCAGTACGCTTGGGCTAATTCCTTTGCCTTGGCGGTACCAACCGTGCAGCTGATCGCCGGAGCATTCCTCCTTTTGGGCCTGATTAGCCCTCTTGCGGCCATGCTCGGTTTGGTCGTTACCGGTTTCACCGCCTTGCACGAACTGGCGGAATCGGGCGCTGGTCTGCAGGTCTTTGACTGGCCGGACTCGGTATGGCTATCGCTGGTCCTTTTCGTTATCGCGATTGGCCTGCAATTTACCGGTCCTGGTTTCATTTCCTTGGACTTTGGTCGCTCTTGGGCGCGGCGCCCGCTGGGTACGTCGTGGGTCTTTGTGGTGGTCGGTATCGCCATCTTGGTTGCCGTGTGGTTCTTTGGCGCAGCCGTAAACCCCATCGCTTAGCCTGTTACTCGCTACCGCGTAAGTGGAACCCCGCCGCAGTTAATGCGGTGGGGATTTTCTTTTCACCCTTGCTTTCCATCATGGAAAGTGAAAGAATTGCCATAACGGAAAGTATGGAATCTGGATTTTGGGGATGGTGGTAGAAAATGGAAGATGAGCTAAAGAAGTCGCTCGAGTTTAATGACAGCCTGCAGGATCAAGGCGCTGAGCGAAAGCGGCTTATGCAAAATATCCTCCTAGTGATCGCATTCGCTGTGTTCTATGTGGGAATAACAGTATTCGCGGAGATAATACACCCCGTCGCGTTTCTCATTTTCTACTTTGTCCTTATAGGCCTCATCGTGTGGGCGCTGCTTCATCATCAGAGCAAGGTGCGGACCAGCTATCGCCAGGACCCACATTCACAGCCCAAGGCCGATAAGAAATACTACGCGGGGATGGCAGTAATACTTATCCCGATCTTTATCACCAACATGCTGCGTGAGCACATGTGGGCCTTGGTGATCTTCATCGCGGTGTGGGCAGTGGCAATGGTCTGGGTGCTGCAATCTCGTGCCTTGGACCTTGCAGCGCGGCAAGGAGAAGGCCGTAGTGCTCAGTGATATTGACCCGGTTATCTATCCTCTCAATCGCTTCAAGATCTGCGCGGTATTAAACGCGCGGGGTGCGGTGGAGGGACAGGTGCGCCGCGAAATGCGCTTCGCGGCGCTGCGGGAAGAAGTGGGGCAATCGGCCGCT
This sequence comes from Corynebacterium sp. ACRPS, assembly GCF_022346005.1. Taxonomy (GTDB): domain Bacteria; phylum Actinomycetota; class Actinomycetes; order Mycobacteriales; family Mycobacteriaceae; genus Corynebacterium. The sequence goes on along the minus strand of NZ_JAKRMY010000001.1, from coordinate 57,627 downwards.
ACTTTATCTAAACAATTAACCGCCTTGGAAAACGAAGGCTATATCAGCCGATTCCGCGAGTACGGGTCTTCCCGCGATAAGGACACCGTGTGGGTTATGCTCACTGCTACCGGCAAGTCCGCATTCGATGCCCACCTCGCCGCGCTTAAGTCGCTAGCGGAGCAGGAGTAGCGCTACGTGTGGTCTGCTTGCGCTGGGCGGCACAGAATGCGGCCGCATACAGCGCTACGGTAAGCACGGTGAGCCAGACGAAGTCATCCACCCAGAATTTCTGGAAGTGGTTCATGGCATGGACATCGACTTGATCTCCCCACCACCACTTCGGTGGAACGGTGAGCAACAGGGCTGCCCAGGCGATGAGGACGGCCAGGAGGTTGCGGGCAGCCCATCCGGTAGAAAGCCAGCTCCACGCGCGGTAGGCGAAGACCGGGATGATAAGCGTGAGCCAGACCCAGTGATGGGACCAAGAAACAGGGGAGATGAGCAGGACGGTGAGGGCGGTGACCAATTGGGCATCGACAAGCAAATGCTCCTCACACAGGCGCTTGATGAGCCACGCTGCAACGACGATGACAATAAGGGAGGCCGCGATCCACGCGAAGCCTATCGTCAGGCCATTCGCCTCCATGGGTTCGATGGATGGATACATGCGCTGAATGGCGCCCTTGATGGAGCTATTGGACTGGTACTCGGTTCCCACGCCGAAGTCGCGGCCGGAGCCCATGTCGAGCAGTGTGGAGCTGAAGAACTCCACGAAAGCCTCCCAGCGGAAGGCGGCGGCAAGAAGGGTGGCCGCTACGGCGGAGAAAAGTGCGGTCGCAATCTGCTTCCATTCCTTGCGCACAAGGAAGTAGAGCAGCATCGCCAGAGGGGTTATCTTGATGGCGGCCGCCACGCCGACGAGGATTCCCTGCGGCAGGAATCGCTTGCGCGGAACGAGGTCGAAGATAACAAGCGCCATGACCACTATATTGATTTGGGCATAGTTGTTATTGAGGTCGACCGGCTCAAAGTGTAAGACAATGGCCCAGGTAATGGCGGTTACGGGCAAGAGGAATTCTGGCTTTTTGAGCACCGCCCTGAAAACGAAGTAGAGGCACACGAGCACTAGGAGATCCGAAAGGATCACCATGATATTGCCGGCCAGGGTGTGGTCGATGGCGTCAAAGGCCGTCAACGGCACCATCGCTAAGGCGCCAAAGGGCGGATAAATGAAGGGCAGCTGAATATCGCCGGCGGGCATCGGCGCGCTATAGACGGAGCGGTGCTCGAGGAAGGCCTTGACTCCCTCGCGGTAGACCACCATATCGATGGGGAAGTCTGTGATGCGGGTGTCTTCAACGACCTTCCGAGCGCCGAAAAGGAACCCCAGCAGGGCCACGGTATATCGGAATAACGGGGTACGAGCGAATTTCATCGCGGTACAAGTTACGCGATTTTTAACTACAGAGCTCGCACCCCACCGAGGTCACAGTGATTTAGCAGCCAATTGTGCTAGTTCACAAAGCCGTCTACCACGCGCACCGCGCCGCGGTCCGCGGAGGTCGCCATCGCGGCATAGGCGCGCAGCGCCTTGGTAATCGGGCGGTTGCGGTCCACCGGCGTCCATGGCTTTTCGCGTTGTTCTTGCGCGGCGCGGCGGCGCTCCAGAACATCATCGTCCACGTCGAGCGTGAGCTCGCGCTCGTGGATATTGATGGAAATGGTATCGCCGTTCTCAATGAGCCCGATAAGCCCCTGGTGGGCGGCCTCAGGAGAAATGTGGCCGATGGAGAGCCCGGAGGTGCCGCCGGAGAAGCGGCCGTCGGTAATCAAGGCGCAGGCCTTGCCTAAACCTGCGCCCTTGAGGAAGGACGTCGGGTGGAGCATCTCCTGCATGCCGGGGCCACCGGAGGGGCCCTCGTAGCGAATGACGACGACATCGCCTGGCTGGACTTCTTTATTCAAGATGATGGACACGGCCTGCTCTTGGGACTCCACCACGCGGGCTGGGCCAGAGAAGGTCCACAGCTCTTCTTCCACGCCGGCTGCCTTGACGATGGCCCCGTCTGGCGCCAGGTTGCCGCGCAGGACCACCAGGCCGCCGTCGGAAGAAAAGGCGTGGTCGGCATCATGAATGCAGCCATTGACCGCGTCAGTATCTAGTTCATCCCACCGGTTGGACTGGGAGAATGGCTCCGTCGTGCGCACGCCACCGGGAGCGGCGTAGTACAGCTCGCGGGCCTGATCGGTTACGCGGGGATTGCGGATATCCCAATCATCGAGCCACTGCTCCGCATTGTCATAGAGGGCGGTGTGCACCTTGAGGTTGAGGTGGCCCGCGCGGCGCAGCTCGCCCAAAATGGCCGGAATGCCGCCGGCGCGGTGCACATCCTCGATGTGATAGGTGCCGTTGGGCGCAACCTTGGACAGGCAAGGCACGCGGTAGGAGATGTCATTAATATCATCCAGCGTGAAGTCCACTTCGCCCTCCTGCGCTGCGGCGAGGGTGTGCAGGATGGTGTTGGTGGATCCGCCCATGGCCATATCGAGGGCCATGGCATTAGTAAAGGCTTCCTTGGTGGCGATATTGCGCGGCAGGACGGACTTGTCTTCCTCGCCGTAGTAGCGGCGGCACATATCCACGATGGTGGAGCCGGCCTTTTCAAAGAGCTCACGGCGCGCGCTGTGGGTGGCTAGGGTGGTGCCATTGCCAGGAAGCGCCAAACCGAGAGCCTCGGTCAAGCAGTTCATGGAGTTGGCCGTAAACATGCCGGAGCAGGAACCGCAGGTGGGGCAGGCGGATTCTTCGACCTGGGCCAAGCCGGAATCGCTCACGCTATCGTTTGCGGATGCGGTGATTGCGGTAATCAGGTCGGTCGGAGCATGAGCAACGCCATCGACCACGACGGCCTTGCCGGCCTCCATAGGTCCGCCGGAGACGAAGATCGTGGGGATATTCAACCGCATTGCGGCATTGAGCATGCCCGGGGTGATCTTATCGCAGTTGGAGATGCAGACGAGGGCATCGGCAGTATGCGCATTGGCCATGTACTCGATGGAATCGGAGATGATTTCGCGCGAGGGCAAAGAGTACAGCATGCCGCTATGCCCCATGGCAATGCCGTCGTCCACGGCAATGGTATTGAACTCCTTGGGCACGCCACCGGCTTCGCGGACGGCATCGGCGACGATATCACCGACATTTTTCAGGTGCACGTGGCCGGGGACGAACTGCGTATAAGAGTTGGCGATGGCGACAATCGGCTTGCCAAAGTCATTTTCTTTGGTACCGGTAGCGCGCCACAAGGCACGCGCACCGGAGGCTTGACGTCCGACGGTGGTTACTTTAGAGCGCAGTGGGAACATGGTTTAAGTCACCATTCCTTTTAGATTGGTCAATGGGGGGGGGAGGAGAAAGTAGATTTAGTTTTCTGCCGAATCTTTAAGCTCGGGGTGTTTTTCTAGGTATGCAGCATATTCCTCTTTGCTTAGGAGGATCTGCTGACCGTCGCGGTGCACGATGACGACCTTGTCATCGGCTGCCTCGCGGCCTTGAGTGAGGGCATCGGGAATGCGCCCGCGGGATGCCTGCGCCAGGCGGGGCAGTGAGTTGAAGGTTACGCCAGGCAGGTTGTGTTTCGCACCATTTTTAGTCTGCGCGAAGGCCCGGGCGCGCTGGAAGCCAATCCCGGCGAAATCATCCCATGCGATAGAAACGTTCTTCCGGAACGCATACGAAATGGAAATGCCTTTCTCAGAGACCCGTGTGCGGGCCTTGAGGACCCACCAGAGGCCGATAACGGGGATAATCAGCAGCCACCCCAGGTATTTGGGCGCCCAGCCAATGCTTAATAAGGCGATCGTGGACAGAATTAAAATGCCCAAGATGTGGTCGCGGGAAGGGGTGAAGACCTCTGCCTGGGTGGTGGACTGACGAGGTTGTTTGTCCTGTGCTGGTGGGGTCATAGTCAGCCAGCCTAATTGACCATGTGGTGGGGAAGCGAACCATTTTTCCACCGCGTTTCAACATATGGGAAAGTTTTCCCAAAAGGGGGTAATCGCTTCCAGATATAATTCTATCGGTATATAGTTGGAAATATGATCATTATTCGACTTCAGGTGGTACGAGCGCGGCGGTGACCGCGACGTTTCCTGAACGTCGACGCTTTCGCCCCCGCAGACCACCGGCCCGCGGGGGCTTTAGTTGTAACTAGGGCGTTTTCGATGATCAGTTTCCATGACAGACCAAACCAAGGAGCACATACACCGTGGTAACGACATCCTCGCCCACGCCTGCTTCCGCGGCCGCTGCAACTTCTGCTGCGTCTGCGGAGCGAATGAGTGGGGCTCATGCTATTGTCCGCACGCTGGAAGATCTGGGCACCGATCTCGTATTCGGTATTCCCGGCGGTGCCGTGCTTCCGCTCTACGATGCACTGCATGGTTCAACGAAGCTTCGCCATGTGCTAACCCGCCATGAACAAGGCGCCGGCCACGCCGCCGAGGGCTATGCGCAGGCTTCCGGAAAGGTGGGCGTGTGCATCGCTACCTCCGGTCCTGGTGCGACCAACCTGGTTACCGCGCTTGCCGATGCCAACCTGGACTCCGTTCCCATCGTCGCCATCACCGGCCAGGTGGGCAGCAACCTTTTGGGCACCGATGCCTTCCAAGAGGCCGATATCCGCGGTGTCACCATGCCCATTACCAAGCACAACTACATCGTGACGGATCCCGCCGAGATCCCTTCTGCAATTTCGGCTGCCTTCCACTTGGCTTCCACCGGCCGCCCCGGTCCGGTGCTCGTGGATATCCCGAAGGACGTGCAAAACGGCTTTGTAGATTATCGCTTCCCGGAAACGCTTGACCTGCAGGGATACAAGCCAGTCACCAAGCCACACCACCGGCAGGTGGCCCAGGCCGTGGAATTGATGTCGCAAGCGGAAAAGCCCGTGCTCTACGTCGGCGGCGGAGTCGTTAAAGCTAATGCCTCCCAAGAGTTGCTGGAGTTTGCGGAACTCACGAATATCCCTGTGGTTACCACCTTGATGGCGCTGGGGACCTTTCCGGACTCCCACCCGCTGCACCTGGGAATGCCGGGCATGCACGGCACGGTCCCAGCCGTCGCGGCGATGCAGCGCGCCGATCTCATCATTGCCATCGGTGCCCGCTTCGATGATCGCGTGACCGGCGATACCTCAACATTCGCACCCAATGCGAAGGTCGTCCACGCCGATATTGACCCAGCTGAGATTGGCAAGATCCGGGAAGTTACGGTCCCCATCGTCGGCGATGCCAAAAAGTGCTTGACCGCGTTGAGTAAGGAGTACCGCAAGAAGGATGTACAGCCGGCCGCCGAGGTGAAACAGTGGCATGATTACCTGCGCGGCATGCAGCAGCGTTTCCCGCGCGGTTATGAGCCCACCGATGATGGCCTGCTGAACCCGCAATTCGTCTTGGAAAAGCTCAGTGAGACCGTGGGGCCGGAAGCTATCTACTGTGCGGGCGTGGGCCAGCACCAGATGTGGTCCGCGCAGTTCTTGGACTTTGAACACCCGCGTTCGTGGATCAACTCCGGTGGTGCTGGAACCATGGGCTATGCCGTTCCCGCTGCCTTGGGTGCAAAGGCAGCGCGCCCAGATAAGGAAGTCTGGGCCATCGATGGTGATGGCTGCTTCCAAATGACCAACCAGGAACTTACCACCGCCGCCGTGGAAGGCTTCCCGTTTAAGGTTGCCGTCATTAATAACGGAAACCTTGGAATGGTCCGGCAATGGCAGACGCTGTTTTATGACCAGCACTATTCGCACACCAAGCTGCGCGAAGAAAACGCCTTCACCCCGGACTTCGTCCGTTTGGCCGAGGCACTCGGTTGTGAAGCCATCCGGGTCACGAGCGAAGAAGAAGTCGTTCCGGCCATTAAGCGCGCGCAGGAAATTAACGATAAGCCAGTTGTCATTGACTTCATCGTCGGCCAAGATGCGCAGGTGTGGCCGATGATCGGTGGAGGTGCCTCCAATGAGGAAATCCAATACGCCCGCGGCCTGCGCCCGCTTTTTGATGAAGCTGAATCCGCCGCGGAAACCCCGGCTGAGATTGACGAAACCATCCAGGAGGCATAAACCATGACGCAAAACGAGGTAACTCGGCATACCTTATCGGTATTAGTTGAGGATGTAGAAAGCATCATCGCCCGCGTGGTGGGAATGTTTAGCCGCCGTGGCTACAGCCTGGTGTCCTTGGTCTCCGCGCACACGGAAACCCCCGGAATTAACCGGCTGACCATCGTTGTGGATGCCTCTGAGGTGATCATTGAGCAGGTAACGAAGCAGCTCAATAAGCTCATTCCGGTCATCAAGGTCGTGGAACTTAAAGAAGATTCCACCGTTGCTCGCGCCATCATGCTGGTGAAGGTATCGGCCGATAATTCCAACCGCGCGCAGGTGGTGGATGCGGTAAATATCTTCCGCGCCCGCGTGGTGGACGTGGCAAAGGAATCGGTTGTCGTGGAGGCTACCGGTACGCCGGGCAAGCTCGCGGCGCTGCTTGAAGTTCTCGAGCCCTTCGGGATTCGTGAACTCGTGCAATCGGGCCACGTAGCCTTGGGGCGCGGCCCGAAGGCGACAGCTCCCAAAAAGTAAATAAAATCTCACGATGTGAACACAATGTCTCGCGCAGTGGTATATACTCTGCGTTAGGACGCTTCATTACAGCTTCTCCTACCAAAGAATTGAGGATTTGAAATGGCTATTGATACCTACTACGACGACGATGCTGACCTGTCGATCATCCAGGGCCGCAAGGTAGCTGTTATCGGCTACGGCTCCCAGGGTCACGCCCACTCCCAGAACCTGCGCGATTCCGGCGTTGAGGTTGTTATCGGTCTGCGCGAGGGCTCTAAGTCCGCAGCCAAGGCGGAAGAGGCTGGCTTCGAAGTCAAGTCCGTCGCGGAGGCATCCAAGTGGGCCGACGTCGTTATGCTCTTGGCGCCGGATACCTCCCAGAAGGAGATCTTCGAAGAGCACATTGCCCCGAACCTGGAAGACGGCAATGCACTGCTATTCGGTCACGGACTGAATATCCACTTCAAGCTGATTGAGCCGGCTGCGTCCGTCACCGTCGGTATGGTTGCGCCAAAGGGTCCGGGCCACTTGGTCCGCCGCCAGTTCGTTGACGGCAAGGGCGTTCCTTGCTTGATTGCCACCGAGCAGGACCCGAAGAACGAGGGCCATGACCTGACCTTGTCCTATGCCGCTGCGATCGGTGGCGCCCGCGCCGGCGTTATCCCCACCACCTTCGAGGCAGAGACGGTCACCGACCTCTTTGGTGAGCAGGCCGTCCTGTGTGGTGGCGTCGAGTTCCTCATCCGCAATGGCTTTGAGGTCCTCACCGAGGCCGGCTACGAGCCAGAGATGGCTTATTTCGAGGTCCTGCACGAGATGAAGCTCATCGTGGACCTGATGTTCGAGGGCGGCATTGCCAACATGAACTACTCGGTTTCTGATACCGCCGAGTTCGGTGGCTACATCTCCGGCCCGCGCATCATCAACGCTGATACCAAGCAGCGCATGAAGGATGTCCTGTCCGATATCCAGGACGGCACCTTCACCAAGCGGCTGCTCGCCAACGTTGAAGGCGGCAACAAGGAACTGGAAGACCTGCGCGAGGAATTTGCACAGCACGAGATCGAAAAGACCGGCACCAAGCTGCGCGATCTCATGAGCTGGGTAAAGAATCCTTTGGACGCTACTGCCTAGGCAATAGCTGAAGCCAGTGCGGCCCGCGGGAGGTTCCCGGCGGGCCGCTTTTGCGGTTTGGCTACGTGCTATCCCAGCACTTAAGTCCGTGAGGTATCGCAGAGGTGTTGCGGGTAGTATTGGCCCTATGGGTTTTACGACGCCAAGCTATGATCTCAAGGATCTTTTTTCGCGGATTGACCGGGGCGATATCCAGCTTCCAGATTTCCAGCGCAGCTATGCCTGGGATGAAGACCGCATCCGCTCACTTATCGTTACGGTCCTGCGTGGTTATCCCATCGGCGCACTGATGGCCCTGGATATCCGCAATGAAAAGATGCGTTTCCGCCCCCGAGTGTTGGCGGGTGCGCCCGAGGCTGGCGTCGAGCCTGGGCTGCTCCTTTTGGACGGCCAACAGCGCCTTACCTCCCTTTATCACTGCTTTAACGGCGAGGGTTTTGTCAAGACCACCGACTTCCGGAAAAAGAAGGTTCGCCGCCGCTTTTTCATTGACGTCCGGGCCGCGGTAAGCGGGGACTTGCTTGCCGATGACGCCATTTTCGCCGTCGACCAGAACGGCGAGATCTGTTCGCACTTCGGCCCCGATATTGATGGGGCTATCACCTGCCGCCAGGATGGCCTGGATAATATGTGCATCCCTGTGGCCTCGCTACTCAGCGAGGAAGGCACCAGCATGCTTTTCGAGCTCGCCGCCACACACGAGCGGTACAGCGCCGAGCTCGCTGCGTTCAATAACCGCATCGTGCGTCCCTTGGCGGGCTATGACATCCCGATGATCCGGCTATCCCGCGAAACGGAGCGGGCCGGAATCGGTTCCATCTTTGCCCAGGCGAATTCCGCCGGCCTGCAGATGGATGTCTTCGATCTCTTAACCGCCGTCTTTGCTTCTGAAGATCCCACCTTCCACCTTGCCAACGATTGGCAGCAGGTGGAAAAGGACCTGCGGGATTCTCCCGCGCTCGATGGCATCGGACGCAATGAATTCCTCTCCGCAGTATCCCTCTTGGTCACAGGGGAGAAGGGCAATGCCGGCGGCCAGCGCGAAGATATTTTGAAGCTGTCCCTATGCGAGTACAAGGCGGCCGCGCACGACCTGCGCATCACCTTCCACGAGGTCGCCGAATTCTTGGCGCAGCGCCGTATTTTAAGCCTGGATCAGGTTCCTTATACGGAACAGATCGTGCCGCTGGCGGTTATCATCGCGCGCTTGGCCAAGCGGCCTGGGGCGCTTTCTAGCCAGCAGGCATGGGATCGCATCGACCAGTGGTTCTGGTGTGGCGTCTTTGGTGAGCTCTATGGCTCTTCCGCGGTGCCGCTGCGCGCCGCCCGCGACGTGGATGAAGTGACCGAGTGGGTGGCCGGGGCCACCGATGACGTTCCCAAAACGGTCGCAGATGCAGGATTCCGGGAATCCCGCCTGCTCTCGGTCGATGAAAACGATGGCGTTTGGCACGGAATCTACGCCTTACTCATGGCTCGTGGCGCGAAGGACTGGCGGACGGGCAGCGAGTTTACTCGCCATACCTTTGAAGAGCTCAAGCCTGGATTTTTCCCAGTATTCCCACTGAATTGGTGCCAGCGCCACGGGGTGGATTCGGTCTTGGCGCAGTCGGTTATGAACTTTACCCCGATGGGCAAACGCACAGAGGTCGTCCTCGATGGATTCGCACCGAATCGCTACCTGCCACGCGTGCAATCCAAGTCCATCATGGAAGACGAGGAATTTGATGCCGTCTTGGCGTCGCACGACCTCGATGTCGCTAACTTAAGGGAATCGAAGATTCAGGAATTCTTGGCGGATCGGCGCCATCGTTTTGTGAACCTGGTGGAAGAAACCTTGGGCATTCCCGTCATTCGAGATGTCGATGAAGCAAACCTGGCCGGCGGTGAAGAGGGGCCACATGCATTTGGCCGCTAAGAGGTTCCGGGCGGCTGCAGCGGTTATCGCAGCCTCCCTTGTACTTGTCGGCTGCGGCGATGCCTTGCAGGAGCCCAAACTGGTAAAGCGTGGGCTGTCGGATCTCTCCGAGTCCGACGTTGAGCTTGAGCGCGCCAAGTCAGAGAATCAAAACCGCCTTATCGATCCCAAATTCGCTGGCAAGTTTGAAATCATCGATGATCCTAGCGGCATTGACGCTGCGCGGACTTTTTTCGAGGATTCTGACTCGATGGTGCTCTTTGCACCCGATGCTAAATCCGAACTGCGCGCGGCGACGTTGGCTATTAACCAGCACCTGCCGGCCGTGGAATACGATCGCTCGCGCCGCGGTGACATCCTCAACCTGGTAGGTGACTTGGAAGTAAAACGACTCGTCATCATTGGCGATATTCCATGGACACAATCCAGCGGTGATTTCACTGTCATCAAGGACCCGGGAACGCACGAAGCGTTGGGAGATTTCACGGCATTCCAATATGAGTCCAAGGTGGTCGCCTCGCCGAAACAAATGGTCAAGGACATCGCGCGGCTGGATAAAACACCTTACGTTGAGTTGCGCCCTGCCTGGATTCCTTATGAGGGTGAGCCCGACGACGATGGTAAAAAGTTATCGCCCGTTCCGGCACAGTCGCGGCGCGATGGCCAGATGGCGCCCAATATTGTGGCCACGGCGGATAGCCCGGTAGCCAATGTCATTACGGCCGCGGCCTATGGTGGCTCGGTATTGGTGATGCCGACGGCAGATCCGCTGGAAGATAAGCGGAGTATGGCCATGGTGGCGGGGCTGGACGAGGGTTCACTGATTGCTTTGGGCCCGGAATTCGGTCAAGTGAAAGAATTTAAGGAAAAAATAAGGCAGGGCACCCCAAACTGAACTACACTTCCTTCACACGCGGTGATTTTCGCGTAATGCACAACGAATTGAAACGAAGGATGATATGTCGAAGCCGGTAGTTCTTATCGCCGATAAATTGGCCCAATCCACAGTGACGGCTTTGGGGGATTCTGTCGAGGTGCGCTGGGTAGATGGCCCGAACCGCGAGGAATTGCTTGCTGCGGTTCCAGAAGCAGATGCGCTGCTCGTGCGCTCTGCCACCACGGTCGACGCTGAAGTTCTAGAAGCCGCGCCCAAGCTTAAGATTGTGGGTCGCGCGGGCGTGGGACTCGATAACGTGGATATTGACACCGCCACCAACAAAGGCGTCATGGTGGTCAACGCTCCTACCTCCAATATCCACTCTGCGTGCGAGCAGGCGATTGCCTTGCTTTTGGCCACTGCCCGCCAGATTCCAGCGGCGGATCAGTCCTTGCGCGAGGGCGAGTGGAAGCGCTCTTCCTTCAAGGGCGTGGAGGTCTACGGCAAGACTATTGGTATCGTCGGCTTCGGCCACATCGGTCAGCTTTTTGCACAGCGGTTGAGCGCCTTTGAAACGAAGATTATTGCCTACGATCCTTATGCCAATCCGGCGCGTGCGGCAGCGCTTGGCGTGGAATTGGTCGAGCTTGAAGAGCTGATGGCGCAGGCAGACTTTGTCACCATTCACCTGCCCAAGACGCCCGAGACTGCCGGAATGTTCGATGCGGAGCTTTTGGCCAAGGCAAAGGAAGGCCAGATTCTGATCAACGCCGCCCGCGGCGGCCTCGTAGATGAGCAGGCCTTGGCGGATTCTATTACTTCCGGCCACCACCGCGGTGCGGGCTTTGACGTCTACTCCACGGAGCCGTGCACGGATTCCCCGTTGTTTAAGCTGCCGCAGGTCACGGTGTCGCCGCACCTGGGCGCGTCCACCGTGGAGGCACAGGATCGCGCGGGTACCGATGTCGCCGCATCTGTGCTCAAGGCTCTGGCCGGCGAGTTTGTTCCCGATGCGGTCAACGTCTCCGGCGGCACGGTGGGCGAAGAGGTTGCCGGTTGGCTCGACCTCGCCCGCAAGCTGGGCCTTACCGCCGGGCGCCTGCTTGATCAGGCTCCCGTCGCCGTGGAGATCGAAGCCTGCGGCGAGCTGTCCACTGAGGATGTGGATGTGCTGGGCCTTTCCGCCGTCCGCGGCCTGTTTAGCGGTGTGACCTCGGAGCCGGTTACCTTCGTCAACGCGATGCAGATTGCTGAGAGCCGTGGGTCGAAGTTTCGGTATCCACCAACCCAGAATCCAGGGGGCACCGTTCTTCCTTGCAGGTCAAGGTCATTAGCGCGGAAGGCGTGACCTCTTCGCTCACCGGTGCTCTCATTGGCATCGATGGCACCGAAAAGTTTGTGCGCATCAATGGCCGCGGCGTGGATATGCGGGCCGAGGGCCGCAACTTGTTCTTCCGCTATGCCGATGCCCCAGGTGCGCTTGGTACCGTGGGTACCAAGCTGGGCGCGGCGGGCATCAACATCATCGCTGCAGCCTTGACGCAGGGCAAGCAGGAAACGGATGCCGTGCTCATCTTGCGCGTGGAGTCCGAGGTACCAGATTCTCTCATCGAGGAGATCAACTCGGCCCTTGGCGCTACGTGCCAGCAATTCGACATGGATGAATAACCTCAGCGCAGGTTAGGAGAGTGGCCTAACCGCGTACTCGTGCCCGCCCATCGCGTAGATTTCTGCTGCGATGGGCGGGTTTCCTTTGGTAAGCTAAAGCCTAATCCACTATGTGAGAAAGGAATCCTATCTAATGAAATTAGCGGTTATTGGCGGCGACGGCATTGGGCCAGAAGTAACGGCGGAAGCCCTGAAGGTGCTGCGGGCGGTGCGCAGCGATATTGAAACCACCGATTATGACCTGGGCGCGCGGCGCTACCTGCGCAATGGCGAGCTTTTAACAGACGCGGACCTGGCTAGCCTGCGCGAACACGATGCCATTTTGCTGGGCGCCATCGGCGCACCCGGCGAGGTCCCCCCGGGCGTCCTGGAGCGTGGCCTGTTATTGAAGATGCGCTTTGCGCTCGATCAGCACGTGAACCTGCGCCCCTCCATCTTGTATCCCACGGCCCACTCGCCCCTGGATAACCCGGGCGAGATTGACTTCGTCGTGGTGCGAGAAGGCACCGAGGGTCTGTACTGCGGCAATGGCGGAACGCTGCGGGAAGGAACGCCGCACGAGGTAGCCAGCGAGGTTTCGCAAAATACCCGCTTCGGGGTGGAGCGCGTGGTGCGGGACGCCTTTGAGCGGGCATCGCAGCGCCGCAATCACCTCACCCTGGTGCACAAGACGAATGTCCTCGTCAACGCCGGCGATCTGTGGCACCGCACGGTAGAAGAAGTCTCGGCAGAGTATCCGCAGGTGGAAGTGGACTATAACCACATCGATGCCGCGACGATCTACATGGTGACGGAGCCGTCCCGCTACGATGTCATCGTTACCGATAACCTCTTCGGCGATATCTTAACGGACTTAGCAGGCGCTATTACCGGCGGGATTGGGCTGGCTGCTTCGGGCAATATCGATGCTTCGGGTGTAAACCCCTCCATGTTTGAACCGGTGCACGGTTCGGCGCCCGATATCGCCGGACAAGGCATCGCGGATCCGACCGCGGCCATCTTGTCGGCAGCGATGCTCTTGCGGCAGCTGGGCGATGAAGGCAATGCGCAGAGGATTGAAAAGGCGGTGGCGGAGGACATCGCCAAGCGCGGCGATGCCCCAATCAAGACCGTTGAGGTGGGGGACCGCATCGCGGAGAGCCTGCAGGCTTAAGCGTAAGAAGTCCTTCGCATGAATGCGGTGTTGTCAGGGAACTGAATAATCTTTGCAAATTAACACCGCAAACTTTGCACACATGTAAAGGCTACCTTTTAGTAGGATGGCCGTTATGCGTTTAGGACGAATTGCACACCCAGAAGGAATTTGCTTTGCCATCATTGAAGGGCCACAAGATGCCCCGATGGAGGAGCTCGTAGCTAAAGAAATCTCCGGCACTCCATTTACCCCGCCGGAGCCCACCGGCCGGGAATGGAAGCTGGGCGAGGTGCGACTGTTGGCGCCGACCTTGCCCACCAAGGTAGTGGCGCTCGGCCGCAACTATGCCGACCACGTCGCGGAGGTATTCAAGAAGTCCTCCGATAAGCTGCCACCAACCATCTTCTTGAAGCCATCGACTGCGGTTATCGGCCCGAATGAGGCCATCAAGATTCCCGATTATGCCACCAACGTGGAATTTGAGGGTGAGCTGGCCGTGGTTATTTCCAAGCCATCGAAGAATATCCAGGCTGAAAACTGGAAAGACCACGTGCTGGGCTATACCATCTGCAACGACGTTTCCTCCCGCGACCTGCAGTTCAAGGACGGCCAGTGGGCGCGCGCCAAGGGTATTGATACCTTCTGCCCGCTGGGCCCGTGGATTGAAACGGACCTGGATAGCTTGGATCTTGATGATCAGAAGATCAATGCTTACCTGACCCACGATGGTTCCCGTGAGCAGAAGCAGGATTCCAATACGGATCAGATGATCGTCAAGATGGGCGGCATCTTGGAAGAAATCTCTGCCGCCTATACCTTGCTGCCTGGCGATGTCATCACTACCGGTTCGCCAGCAGGAACCGCACCGATGGTGCCGGGCGATACCATTGAAATTGAGATCCCAGGGGTTGGTACTTTGCGCAATACCATCTCTAGGGCGCAATAGTTTCATCTCGCGTCAGCTGCCGCTGGTGAGGTATTGGTAGAAGGAGAACGGCGTGCCGGATCATTCACATCAAGGCCACCGCGGGTCCGCGCCGAGCGCGCAGGAGATGGAGGAGCGCTACCGTGCCACCGCGCAGGTGTGGTCAGGGAGCCCGAATGCCACGCTGGTGGACTATGTCAGCGACCTTCCGGCAGGTACCGCACTCGATATCGGCTGTGGGGAAGGCGCTGATGCGCAGTGGCTACAGGATCGTGGCTGGCAGGTGCTCGGCATCGATTTTGCTCCTACTGCCGTAGCGCGGACTAGGGCACGTGGAGTTGCCGCCGAGGTTGCTACCTTTGATGAATTTAGCCACGATTCTTTTGACCTGGTTACCGTTCACTACGGCAGCGTCCGTGCCACCGCAGGGGAAGTGGCGCTGTTAGAAAGACTCGTCGCCCCGGGTGGAACCTTGCTCTATGTTCACCATGATATGGAGTCAGAAGAGATTGCCATGCCGGAATGGCTGGCGGATAATCTTACCGAATTGACGGTGCAGACCCTGCGGCGATCGTCGCGCCATGTTACTAGCGGTGCCGGATCCCACCACACAAGCGACGTGGTCCTCGTGGCGAAACGGCTCTAAGCCGCACCGTTTAAAGGCTGAGCGCGCGGAGGATTGTTTGGAGCTTGGCGGTTGTTTCTTCCAGCTCGGCTTGGGCATTGGAAGCACCGACCACGCCGCCGCCGGCCCACGCGCGGGCGGAGAGGCCATCGCCGGCAACTTCCGCGCAACGGATGGCTACCATGTATTCGCCATCGCCGGAGCTATCGCACCAGCCGACGGTGCCGGCATAGAAGCCGCGGTCGGTCTCAGCGGTCTCGATAAGCGCCTGCGCCGCTTCCGTCGGCGTGCCGCAGATTGCGGGGGTGGGGTGGACTACTTCTGCCAGTTCCAGGGCGGTGAGGTCTTTATCCCGCAACGTGCCGGTGACCGGCGTGCCCAAGTGCCACATCTCATTGGTGTGTATGAGCTGCGGGGTCTCGGGGATATCGAGGCTGCTGCACAGCGGTTCTAATACAGTGCGCAGGTGTTCTACTACAAAGGAATGCTCCAGCAAATCCTTGGCGGAGTGCAAGAGGTCTTGGCTGGCAATGTGGTCTGCCGCCTTATTGGCCCGGCGCGGGGTGGAGCCGGCGAGCGGGAATGCAGACACGGTCGAGCCTTGCCGTTTGATGAGCACCTCCGGAGAGGAACCGACCAGCATGGCCCCTGGGCGGCCTGCGGGCGAGAGATCCGCAATGAAGCCATCGCGGTTGACGGAGAGATCGATAAGGCGCGCGGCCACCAGCCTGGGATCGATGGGGGAGGCAAATTCGATATCGACCGCGCGGGCGAGAACCACCTTTTCTAGCTTCGAGGTTTCGATGGTGCCGATGGCCGCCTCCACGCGGCGCAGGTGTTCTTCGGGCTCAGGGTCAAAGCCCACGACGCGGGAATTGAGGGTTTGATTGCGGTAGAACGCATGTGGTTCTAGCGGGCCGTCTTCGCGGATGATCGATTCTGGAACAGTCAGGGCGGCGGGGGTATCGGAGTCAAAGGGGATGGCGCCAACGACCATCTCGGCCTCGCCTCGGTGCAAGGCGTCAACCGCGGTTTCGGCACTGGTAAAGGTTTTCCGCGCACCTTGGGTACGGACAGACCCCGTTGCCCGGGAGAGCAAGAAATCGGGGGCGGTGCTTGGTCTGTCTTCGTGC
Organism: Corynebacterium sp. ACRPS; assembly: GCF_022346005.1. Classification (GTDB taxonomy): domain Bacteria; phylum Actinomycetota; class Actinomycetes; order Mycobacteriales; family Mycobacteriaceae; genus Corynebacterium. Next base: position 41,610 of record NZ_JAKRMY010000001.1, on the reverse strand, counting down.
ATGGGGATCTAGCTTAGTGCCTCGTTAAAAGTTGGTAGAAATTGCCCTCGCCAAGCGTGTGGGCACCCTGTGACACAACCGATGTAACTATTGTTACCAAAGTGGCTACTGTGACTAAAGTTTTTCTTCGATTTACCTATCTCTTGACCTCGCTCCTAGTGATAGGCGCCGCCATAAGTGTGCCGGCGACGGCGCAGGAACAAGAAGGCGCCGGATCGCCGGTACAACCGACGCACCCGGAACCTGTGCCAGAACAAGACCACCACTCCGGCGAGCCCGTGATTCCAAAACCAGATGGCTCGCATTTGCTCCCAGAAGGTGTCACTGAATCGACTCCCCGCAATCCTGAGGAGCATACGTCCGCTCCCGGTGAGTCACCACATCCGGGCAATTCGGAGCCGACTCCACCCATGCCTTCTGCTGATCCCGGCATTAATCCTGATCCGGCCATTGCACCGGGAACTATGGAGTCGCTTGAAATGGAACACGAGGGAAAACAGCGTCGCTACCTCGTGCGTATCCCGGATCACTACTCTCCCGAGAAGCCATCCCCGGTGCTTTTTGGATTTGGCGGTTGGGGAGATTCCCCGGAAAATTTCTCTAGTTACGCACGAATGGGAAATACGTCAGCCACCGATGAGGCCATCATCATTTACCCGGAGGGCTACGAACGCGCTTGGGAAGCAGCTCCATATGCCAAAACCCATGATGGCGAAGATATCCGCTTCATCAAGCACATCTTGGATGCGGTGGATGCGGACTATCATGTGGATCGCAATCGCGTCTACGCCACGGGAATGTCCAATGGAGGCGGTTTCACCTCCGTCTTGGGCTGTCACGCGCAAGATACGTTTGCTGCGGTTGCCATGGTCTCCGGAGCTTTTTATAACCCCGTTGAAACCAATTGCGGCGACGCGCCAATGCATACACTCATCATGCATGGCACCCACGATCAGATGATGACCTATGAAGGCGGCGACCGGCACGAAGCTGGCTATCTTCCCGTGCGCACAGTCTTGGGAGGCTATCTTAACCGCAATCGCTGCGAAATGACCTTCCAAACCCAGGCGGAGGTTGGAGGAGCCGAGCGCCTGAACTTCAACGGTTGCCACAAGGACGTGGAATTGATCAAGGTGCCTGCTGAACACACGTGGTTTTGGCAACCGGATACCCCGAATGTTGTGTGGGACTTCCTTTCCACCAAGACACGTGTGTAGCCCTAGGCAGTACTTTTAGAGCTTCTAGTCGACGCGCGGGATCTGCGTCGTGGCATCATCTGCTTGCGGCGGCCCAGGCTGTTCTGGCTGCTCAGACTGTTCTCCAGCTTGCTTCTTCTTGCGGAAGAATTGGACATAGACCAACAGGCCAATTCCTAGCACGAGGGCGAATGCGCCGAGCCCCGCCAAGATGCCCGCCCAAAAGCTGCTCTTGGTCAGTGAGGCGGTGTAGGCGGCACCGGCAAGCGCTTCATTGTTCTGGTTCTTGCCACCTGCAGACGCGTTGGGCGCAGGAGCTGAACTGTGCTTTCCAGACTTCGTTCCTTTTGATTTGCTGTCCTTAGACTTGTTGCTCTTGGATTGCGGGGAGGACTTGCCCGCGGATTTCTGGCCAGAACTTCCGCCGGACTTGGAGTGCGCAGCCTTAGAACCGGAGCGAGAGCCGCTGCTTGCCGATGATCCCTTCGATGAGCCCCCACCCGAATTGCGCGACGCAGCACCAGAGCCTGCCCCAGAACCGTGGGCTTGGTTAGTCTTGCTCTGGCCAGAACCGCGAGCAGAGCCCTTGGTGGAACCGGACTTCGACCCAGACTTGGAGCCTTGGTTGGATCCCTGCTTCGAACCAGAATTTTTCTCTGCGGCCTTCCCACCGGAGCCGCCGGATCCACCGGACTGGCCCTGCTTAGACGGCTTATCGCCGGATTTATCCTTGGAATCTTTCTCCTTCTTTTTATCGCCCTCGAGGAATTTTTGGCCTTCCTTCAAAGTATTTTCCAGCTCCTTATCCAGGCCCGCGATGGCTTTATCTACTCCCCTGATGTCCTTGGCCAGCTGTTTCGGGCGGGAGGTTCCATCGGAAGGGACGCTTCCCTCGGCATCATCGGACTCGTCGTAGTCCACACCACACAGCTCTGCTGGATCCGCGTCATCTCCCACGAGGAATCCGGCGTGCAGGTGGTGGCGGGAGCCATCGGGAAGCTCAAAGGTAAAGCTCACGGCGTAGGTGCCCGGCTTGGTAAAAGCGAAGGCAGGGTGGGAGTGGGACCTGCCCGGATAGTCCCAAGCGGTGCCGTCCTCGGTATCCATACGGACCTTGAGATCGCCGATGCCCTCGTTTTGGAAGGCCACGATGCGCCCATCCTCTGGGCCAGACGCGATGGCCATGCTCAAGGTCGCGGTCTGCTTCGAGCCGAGGTATTCCTCCGAGAGTTCCTGGGTATTAAAGCCCAGCCACGGAACATCCTCAATCTGGGTTTGCGGGAGCACCCATCCCTCGTCAGGCAGGGAAGGGATGTTGAGATCAGAAATACGCTGCTTGTTCTTCTCCGCTACCTCTACCGCGAATTCTTCGGACTGGTATTCCTTTTCTTTTTGGTCGTCTTTGACCACAAAGCTGATATCCCCGCCTTCATCCTTGAGCGCCATGTCTTGGTGGCCTTCGGTGATGCGGATAAAGTCCTCTGCGCTGCAGGTCTCTGCGGCATGCGCGGTGGCCATAACGGAAGAGGGTAGACCCACACCGGTGAGGGTTCCCACGCTGAGGAATCCGGCGGTGCCTAGGGCAAGAGCGGTACGGCACAAGGGTTTCATGATTCGATGGTTTCCTTTCGTGGGGTGTTCTCGGAGGCGTTAGCTGGCACGCGAGGAGAAGAGTGGCCCGGTTTGCGGCGAGAGCGCAGGAAGGGATGCAGGGCCCAGACAATGAGGAAGAGGACCGTGAGCGTGAGCACGATGGTCGCGCCCGCGGGAAGATCGATGGCCCACGCCAAATAGATGCCGAAGAAGCTGCAGACGGCACCGATGATGGCCGAGAGGAACATCATCGTGGTGAGGTTGGCCGTCAGCAGGCGCGCCGTGGCGGCTGGGGTAATCAGCAGGGCGAGGACCAAGATATTGCCGATCGTGCTTACGGAAATGACCACCGCGGCGGTCACACACAGGTAGAGGATGATATCCAGGGCAAAGACCGGCAGGCCCATGGCGCGGGCGGTCTCCCGGTCCAAGCAGGTGGCATTGAGCTGCGGGCCAAAGGCCACGACCACGGCTAGGACCACGAGGCAGACGCTCGCGGCGACGGTGATATCTGTGCGCGAAACGCCGGTGAGCGAACCGAAGAGGAAGCTGGTGAGCGATGCGCTATAGCCATCCGTGCGCGAGATGATCACCATGCCTAAGGCGAAGGCGGCGGCAAAAAAGATGCCGATAATGGAATCCGCGCGCACGTGGTTGCGTTGCGAAAACGCGGCGATAAGCACCGCGACGACCGCGCCGGCAACCGCCCCGCCCAAGAGGACTGAGGTCTGCAGCGCAAAGGCGATGGCCAGGCCTGGGAACACGGCGTGTGAGACGGCATCACCAATAAAGGCCATGCCACGCAGCACCACATAGCAGCCGATGATTCCGCACACGATGGCGGCGATGAGCGAAATGCCCACTGCCCGGGCTAGGAAATCGAGGTGGGGATTGGTTAAATCCCGCAGGAAATCGATAAATGAGATATCAATCATGCAGCCACTCCAATCGCAGCGAGCAACGGGGACGAGGCACTGACGCCAAACGCGTGGGTCCACGGATCTTTCTCGGCCAAAAGCTCCTCGGCGGGGCCGTCTGCAATGACCGTGCGATTAAATAGCACGAGGCGCTTGCACGTGTGCGCCGCCTCAGACAGGTTATGGGTAGACATCACGATGGATTTTCCTTGCGCCGCAAGCTCGGCGAAAAGCTCCAAAAGGGCCTCGGTATTCGGGGCGTCGAGCCCGGTAAAAGGTTCATCGAGTAGCAAGACCTCCGGCTGAATGGCGAGGGCGCGGGCGATCAGTACGCGCTGGCGCTGGCCGCCGGAAAGCTCCTCGATGGGCCGGGAGGCAAATTCCTCCATATGCACCAAGCGCAGCGCTTCTGCAGCGGCGGCATGATCCTTTTTCTTAGGGCGCTTGAACCACCCGATGAGTCCGGTCCGCCCGCTGAGCACGGTGCGGTACACGTTGATGGGAAAGCCCCATTCCACCTCGTGGCGCTGGGGAACATAGCCCACAGAGCCGGTGACGGTGCACGTGCCGGAGGAGGGGATTAGGCCCAAAATGGCGCGCATCAGCGTGGTCTTGCCCGCGCCGTTGGGGCCTAGAAGCCCAATGAATTCACCGGTACCTACCTCGAGGTTGGCGTCCTCAATCACGGTGCGGCCAGATAGCGCTACCTGCAATCCGCGCACCTGAATGCACGGCTTAGACATGGCCATCGCCTCGCTTACGAGATTTCACGAGCACGGCAACACCGGCGATCAGCACGATAATTCCGCCGCCGACCAAGACATACACCCATACCGGTAGGGAAGAATCCTCGGTCGTGGCGTCTGCTGGGCTCCACTCCGCATCCTGGGCGGCCTGGATGGCTGCGCCATCGCCCACGGCGAAGGTCAGCACGCCATCGGTACTAAACTCCTCGCCGTTTGTGGTTTCACCCTTGATCCGGATACCCACCTGGTGGGTGCCCGGCTCCGTAAAAGTCCAGTTGGCGTGGGTGTGCGTATTGAGGTCTACCCAGAACTCAGACTCGCCTTTTTCTGCCGTAGACCACAGCAGCTGGGGTGCCTCAAAGCCGCCGTTTTGCAAGAAGAGGGAAAAATCCCCTGGGCCGGAGTGGCCGAGGAATTCCATGGTGACGCCGCGATCAGCGTTATCGACAAGCGAAGGCGCCTGGGTATTCCACCCCAGCCACGGGACGCCGGCCTGCTCAGTCTGCGGGACAACCCAGACATCCTCGCCAGATTGTGCACCGACGAAGCTGAACTCATCGGTATCCGGCAGCGTTTGCTGGGCCGCGTCGCCTACTGAGAACACCAGGTCATCAAGGTGGCGCCACACCGGGGAATCGCCTGCATCATCGCGGGCCAATAGCTCGGCATCGGAGCCATCCAGCAGCGTGCCGATGTCAACGTGGCCCGCATCGATGACCTTTTCTTCGCCCTCGGGCGCCACGGTTTCATCCGCGCCGACCACCTGCGCGAGGTCGTCGGCCCAAGCAGGCGTTGCGGATACGGCTAAGCCGGCGGTGACGATGCAGGCTGCCGTGCGAGTGGCCGCGCGGGTAACGGTTCGAGAGGCAAGGTTAAGCATGGTTATCTCCATTCGAAGGATGTAGGCAACGCTGCAGCGAGTCAGCATTGAATTTCATGAGATCGATATAAGTAGGCACGGCATCATCAAGCGTGTCGCCGTAAATGGGGCACAGCTCCACGTTTTGCTGCGCGGCGGCCTCCTTCAGCGTGCTGGCACTAGCCTGTTCCACGGGCTCCACAAAGACCGCGGGAAGGTGCAGGTTCTCCAGCGTCCGGCGCAGGGCAATGACCTCCCGTGGCGAAGGCTCAATGGCGGGATTGGGCGTCACGAACCCAGCCACCGACAGGCCATAGCCTTGCTCTAAGTAGGCATAGCCGTGGTGGGTGGTGACCAAGTGCCGGTTGCTCTGCGGGATGGAAGAGATCGCGCGGTCCACATACCCGTCAAGCTCGCGCAGTTCTGCGATATAGGACTCGGCACGGGCGCGGTAATCGGCGCCGTGCGACGGATCCGCATTCGCCATTTCTTCAGCGATGACATCGACATAGGCAATGGCATTGTCCACGTTGTGCCATAGGTGCGGGTCCACTTCGCCGTGGATGTGTTTACCTAAGACCGCTTGGGGGAGCAGGTAGGTATCCGCACCGGGGGTTCCCAAGAAGCGGTAGGCGGGATCCGGCGGAATGGGCTGCAATACCGAGGAGGGGACCGCCACCGCGGTATCAGCGGGATCAAAATGCTGGTCTTGATCGCGCAGATCAATAGATCCCTTAGCCACATCAGCGGCAATATCCACGTGGCCGGAATCAATGACATCCACATCTTCCGGCGGGTTCACGCCTACCGCGACGGTTAGATGCTCTACCTCAGTGCCATCTGCCTGAAAGCCCAGCTTATAGATGCCCGGCTCCGAAAAACCCCACGAGACGTGCGTGTGCGCGTTGGCCGGGAGGGTGACCGCATCTTCGCCTGAGTCGATGCCATCGGCGCTATTAAACAGCACTTCCGGCGTGCCGAAGGTGGAGACCACGTAGGCTGCGACATCGCCTGGCCCCTCGGCAGAGACCATGCGGAAATCCACGCCGGAGTTGCGCTGCTCGGCACCGCTAATGCGCAGGCCCAACCAGATGGCATCCAGGGAGACATCTTCTACCAGCGGCACGAGGGTAGCGCCGCGGGTGGAGGCGGAGTCAGCGACCTCTACCACGGGCGCATCCGTGGACTCGTGCAAGGTATCTATCAGGGACTGCGGTTCCAAGAGGTATCCATTGCTCAAGGCAAGATCCGCATTGGCCACGTTGCGCACCGTGCGCAGCGTCGGCTCAAAGGTGTGCGGGTCCTTTCCGCTTGGGATAAGGCCGGTGACCGAGGCATCCTCGCCTGCGACGTGGCGGGCCATATCCGCCAGAATCGGCGTCGTCGCAACCACGCTGAAGCGATCAGAGGTATCCACCGCTGCCGAGGTCGTGCAGCCTGCCGCGAGGAGGGAGACGCTACAGAGCGCCCCTACGGCCTGCAGCCCGCGCGGTACGAAACGGTAGTGGGGCACTGGCATTAATTCTTTGCCCTCGCGACAGCGAGTCGTGCAATACCCAGGCCAAGGAACAGCATGCCCAGGCCGAGCACACCGATTCCGAGAGGCATGGTGGGGGTCCCAGTATTGGCAAGAGCCGCGTTGCTGCCCTTACCGGACGTATTCGCACCGGAACCGCCAGCGCCATCCTGGCCAGCACCGGAACCATTAGAGCCCGCGCCGGCTGCGGCGCCAACACCACAGTCGCCGCCATCCGGGTTCACTTCCGCGCCCAGGTCGAAGTGGCCATTATCGAAGGAGCCATCTGGCCTGCCACCGCCGACGACAAAGTGCAGCGTTGCTTGGCCTGCTACTTGCTTGCCGGCAGAGGTCTGGGCCACCTGGCGGATCGTCACGTCATAGGTGCCCTGCTTTTCGAAGACCCAGTTAGGGTGCACGTGGGTATTGGGGGCGATATTGTAGCTGCCTTCCACAGCGCCGTTCGCGCCGCGGAACCATTCATCGCCGACGATTTTGCCCAGGCCACCCTGGCTGTAGACCATCATGGCACCAGGGCCCTTCATATCGACGAGCTCCCAAGTAACATCACCTGGAATGTGTTCGCGCATGGAGGGGCTCTGGGTATTCGCACCGAGCCACGGCACGCCATCGACCTGCGTAGAACCAATCATCCAGGCTTGGCCGGCCGAAACAGGTCCAACATCTTCTGGCAGCTCGACGCTGGAATTATCGGAGAGGTAAAAAGTTGCGCCATCGGCATCGCGCCACTGCGGCGGCGAGACCGTATCGTCTTTAATCTGCGGGATAATACCCGGACGGCACTCTGGATCCGTGGACTGTCCGCCGCTTGCAGCGTTGCCGCCTTGGCCACCCTCGGAATTGCTGTGTCCAGCGTCATTGCCGGAGTTATCTGCCTCGCCAGAACCGCCCGCAGAACGGTGACCGGAGACTGTCTCTCCGCCTTCGCCTACCTGCCAGGTATAGGTCACTGCGTTACTGGTTTGGCCATTAGAGGAGGCCTGAACAGTCATCTCATAGGTACCTGCCTCACTAAAGGCCCAGTTGACGTGCCGGTGTGCAGGACTCGGCTGGTTAATAACCTCGCCGCTGGTCAGCTCCATCGAACCGGAATTGGTCACGGCACCGACGTTGCCGAACCCAGAGGTTTCAAAAACATAGACTGAGCCCGGCCCAGAGATATTGGTGAATTCGAAGTCAACGCTGGTGAATCCGCCATCGCGTGCCGGCTGAGTATCCCAGCCCGGCCAGATGATATTTGGGTCTTGGGTTTGGGGCAGGAAGTAGGTCGATTCTCCAATCTCGGGAACGGCCTCGGTGGCATCGGACCATGCCGATTCCACGACCTGGAGCAGCACGTCATCGCCAGGGCGCTGGACGTGCGAGCCGGTGACATCTTCCTGCATGGATAGGTGTAGCTGGCCATCAGGTGCCGTGACGTAGAACGCGTCGATATGTCCGGAATCAAAGACCTCATCGAAGGCCAAGGCCGGTGTGACCGGAACGAAAAACGCGATGAGGGCGGTAATTACCGCCGCGATGATGCGGCTGCCAGGCCGGTGAGCTCTGGTGCGTGAAATGGTGTTGGTATCCATGGTTGTTATTCCTTTAGAGCGTTTGGGCTGGGGTTCCCATTAGCTGTGGATTAGTAGTTAGATGCGCCAGCCAAAGCGCTCACGAATGAGATCTTGGTTGTCGCGGAAGAAGTTGTAGAAGGCCTTGAAGGTGATGCCAAGAACCGCAGGCAAGACCAGAGCCCAAGGATTAAACGATGGCCCCGCAGGAGTAGACGGCTTAGATGGCTCGGACGGCTTCGAAGGCTTAGACGGTTTCGAGGGCTTAGATGGCTTTGCCGAGTCCGAAGGCTTTTCGGACGGCGTCTCGGAAGGCTTTTCCGATGGGGCATCGGATGGCGCAGCCGTAGAACAGGACTTCACCGCGTCATCACCAATGGCAAAGGTCAACGTCTGTGGCTTGGATGCAAGTTCTTTGCCGTCGGTAGTAGTTGCCGTATAGGTTGCCTCAAACGTGTAGATGCCCGGCTTAGTAAAAGCCCAGTGGGTATGCCTATGCGATGCGAAGGTGGTCTCGATCGTGTGATCGTCTTCGGCGGAATTGGCAAGGATGTCATATCCAACGCCCCTGGTTTTATCGATATATACGCCCCACTCAGCGCCCTCTGGCGTGTGCTTGGGCTTGAGGTTCAAATTGACTTGGCCATCTTTCATCTTGGAGTAATCCAATTTTTCGGTGTTATACCCCGGCCAGATGATGGCTTGGTTCTGCGTCTGCGGCAGGTGGTAGAAACGGTCACCGATGTTGCCAAGGAAATCGAACTCCTTATCACCCAGCTGTCGGGAGCGGGGAGTAAGCGCGTTTTTGTGCACGCCAAGTACGACGTCATCCAACGAGCGGTCTACCGAGTTCTTATCAATTTGTCCTGTGTCATCGCGTAGGACGGTGCGGAAACCATCGTCAGTAGGCAGTGCCTTGATATCGACGTGCCCGCGGTCAAGTACCTGCTTTTCGCTGCAGCGCTGAGCTTCCTCGTCCTGTGACGGTTGAGATGGTGCAGGCGTATCGCCGGGTGCGGGTGAATCGCCGGACCCAGGTTTTTCGCCTGGGGTAGCGGCGTTGTCATCCGCGCTGGTAGAAAGCTCGCCTGTCGCTTCGTAGTTTTCGCCGAATTCAAAGGGCTCAGCTAGCACCGTGCTGCCATGTCCTGCCTTGACAGTGGAGTGAGGGAAGACGTTTACTTTGGCAATCGTGTTCTTAAAGAGTTCGCCATTGGTAAAAGTTGCCTCTCCGTGCCCGTTGGTAATTGGGGCTTCCACTGGTGCCGTGGGTTCCGCGTCGTTCTTGTCGTCATAGAGACCACCAGTCATCACGCCGCTGAAGTTATTGTCCTCCATGTCGATGATGATTTTGGTTCCTTCTTCGCCCTGTTTGCGCATCCGCACCGTATAGCCGGTTTCTTGCAGCGTTACCTCTTCGGTGGGGGCCAGCTGGCGCGGATTTTCGGCTTCTTCCCATGCCTCTGCGGCATCAGAAGAGTCGGTGTGGACAGAAGAGCCTGGGGTAAATTCCACCTGCTGCGAGATCCAGCGCGGCGCATCGCCTTCTGGGGTAAATACCGCCTGGATATTAGACGAGTCTGGGCCCATGTACTCATCCCACTCGGCGTGGCCGTCGGCGACAGGCAGATCGGTGAGGAAGTAGCCATCGATAAGCAGCGTAAGCGTGCCGGATGCCTTATTTTCCGCATCGAAGGAAATGGTGGTGAGCTTATCGTCACCGTCCTTTTCCGGGTTCTGCTTTTTGTCCATGCTCAGGCTGTAACCAGCAGCGGCGGCATCGCCGGAGGAGGAGCTATCGAAGCGTTCCTTGAGGCTTGGGGTCTTGTCATCCTTTGGCTTTTGCCCGCCCACTTGGTAGCTGGTGGTTTGCGGCTCACTAGCCACGAGCTGCCCATCCGCCGTGCGAGCGGTGGTGCGATAGGTCAATCGATAACGGCCGGGCTTGGTAAAGAGAGTGGCGTTATGGGTATGGGTACCGGCATTGAGGTATGTAGAGTGCGGTGAGTCTTGGAAGGAGCCCAGCATGCGATGGAGCTCGGCGCCGTCTTTATCGTCCTTGTTGGTAAAAAGCTCCACGTCGCCTGGGCCATCCACGCTTAAGAGGTCGAGGAAGGCGATGTTATCGCGGAAATCTTTCACGGGAAGCCCAGTGTCTGCGCCGAAACCGATCCAGATGGGTTCTTGATTGGCGGAGGCTTGGTACGGGGCCGTGTAGTAGGTGGTGCCTGTAGGACCGATGTAGTCCTGCGTGCCGTTTTCTGGCAGGGAATACATAAAGTTCTGGCGGCGCTTACCGTCCTCGTCTTCGCGGTTATAGCCTTTGCCTATCCAGGCAACGGTGTCATCGATAAGCGGAGTTTGGCCGGAAAATTCGGATCGCAGTAGGAAGTTGTCTCCTTCCCAAAAGCTCTTGGGGGAATCGACGTGGGTTTGGGTTGCGATGTGTTTGCCATCGTCGGGGCCGGCGTAGGCGGTAGCCGGGGCAATCAGCGCGATCGTGCTGAATGCGGCCATGAAGCGAATACGAGGAGAAGCCACCAGCGCGTTACCTTTCTGCAGTTGTCAGTAGTTCACCTCGAAACTATAGAAAATGATTCCCAATACTGGATAATCTTTTGGAAACTGTTCCCGTTTACCTGTGTGTTTATAATGAAACCCGTTATCATCTACCCCTTTTTGCGTGTAATAAAGTACATGGGGGCGCACTTTTGGGTGGTAGGGTGAGGCGCTGGTTTGGGCTGGTGCGGACTGTGTCCTGTGACTCCACTACGATGGTGGCCATGACTGAAGTTCGCGTTAGATTTTGCCCTTCTCCCACCGGTACCCCGCACGTTGGCATGGTGCGCACGGCCCTGTTTAACTGGGCCTATGCCCGCCACACAGGCGGAAAGTTGATATTCCGTATCGAAGATACCGATGCTGCCCGTGACTCGGAAGAGTCCTATCAGGCCATCATTGACTCCTTGACCTGGCTCGGATTGGGCTGGGATGAAGGTGTCAACGTGGGTGGCCCGCATGAACCGTACCGGCAGTCCCAGCGCATGGACATTTATAAGGATGTGCTCAATAAGCTTATCGATGCCGGACATGTCTACCCCGCCTACTCCACCGCTGAGGAGGTAGAAGAGCGGCACAAGGCCGCAGGGCGCGACCCCAAGTTGGGCTATGACAACTACGACCGCGACCTGACGCAGGAACAGATTGATGCTTTTGAGGCTGAAGGTCGCAAGCCCGTATGGCGCCTGCGCATGCCGGACAAGGATTGGGCCTGGACTGACCTCGTGCGCGGCGAGATGTCCTTCAAATCCGAAACGCAGCCTGACTATGTGGTGGCGCGCTCCAACGGCGCCCCGCTGTACACCCTGGTCAACCCGGTCGATGACGCGTTGATGCGCATTACCCACGTGCTGCGCGGTGAGGATCTGCTCTCGTCCACCCCGCGCCAGCTGGCCATGTATGACGTGCTGAAGGAAATCGGCATCGCGGAATTTACCCCGGAGTTTGGCCACCTTCCCTTCGTGATGGGTGAGGGGAAGAAGAAGCTGTCCAAGCGCGACCCGCAGTCCAACCTCTTCAACCACCGCGATAACGGCATCATCCCGGAGGGTATGCTCAACTACCTGTCGCTGTTGGGTTGGTCCCTGTCTGCAGATCAGGACATCTTCAGCATGGACGAGCTGATTGAGAACTTCGATGTCAACGATGTTCTGGGCAACCCCGCGCGCTTTGACCAGAAGAAGCTCGAGGCCATCAATGCCGATCACATTCGCCTGCTCGAGCCCCAAGAGTTTGCCTTCCGCCTGCGCAATTACCTGACGGAGTACACGGATTTCCCGGCCGATTATGATGGCGAGAAATTCGCCTTCGCCGCAGACTTAGTGCAAACGCGCATTAAGACGCTTGCCGATGCCTATGGGCTACTCAGCTTCCTTATCACCCCCGATGCTGAGCTCACCTTGGATGAAAAGGCGGCCAAGAAGAACCTGAAAGACGACGCCGTCCAGCCGCTCGAGGTGGGCATTGACACCCTTGAAGCGGTAGAGGAGTGGAAGACCGACGCTATTGAAGCCGCGCTCTCCAAGGCGCTCATTGAAGATCTAGAGTTAAAGCCGCGCAAGGCCTACGGCGCGCTGCGCGTAGCCATTTCCGGCGCCCAGGTGTCGCCGCCGCTCTTTGAGTCCATGGAGCTTCTGGGTAAGGAGTCCACCTTGGCGCGCCTGCGTGCTGCCCGCGAGGTAACTCCGTACGTTCCAGCTGCGGAGTAAATCGGCACCACCAGAAGTGTGGAGGGCGCAGCCCGTTAAAGCGGCGGATGAATATCGAACTACACAGATGTCATCCGCCGCTTTATTTTAGCTCAAGAAAAACGCCTAAAAATTCCAGTTGCGCTGGCGATTTGGCGCATTGGGAAACGATGATTATAGTTATAACACGTTGCAGCGAGCAAGGGAGCGCAGCCGATAAGGATGCGATTCCAAGCGAGTGAGCAAATGGCCTATGGTGTAATTGGCAACACAGCGGTTTCTGGTACCGCCATTCTAGGTTCGAGTCCTGGTAGGCCAGCAGTGAAAACGCTTTTTTGAAGCAGGCTCACTAGTTCTATGCCCCGTTCGTCTAGAGGCCTAGGACGCCGGCCTCTCACGCCGGTAACACGGGTTCGAATCCCGTACGGGGTACAAATAAAAAGATTCCTCCAGCCACAGTGGTTGGAGGAATTTTGGCTTAAGGGACAAAATGTGTGGGATCTGTGGCGTGTCGTGGTAAGAGACATTTTGTGTGGGATTTATCCGCGTCCAGCCCAGCCTTTGCGCACTCCAAGGCTGGGATTCCATTCGGAATCGATTCCCGTGTCATAGGCGGCTGGTCGACCATCAGCATGGCCTCGGCGCTTGATTTCTTCTTCGGCCCAGGCCGCCTGTGCCTTCTCTTCGCCTTTGCGTCCGAAATCTTGCTCAAGAGCTAGCTGTAGCGGCGGCACTGGGTTTTCCGTGCGGACATAGAGCCACCAATCCATGATGATGCGTTGATGCTCATCGAAGGTTCCACGATGGGCTCTGGCAAGGTCTTTGAGCTGCTTGTTGATTCCGCCTTCAAGCAGGTTCGTTGTGGACTTCACGTCGCAGGTCACGCCTTCAGGCGGATTCAGGTAGGTAAATAGCGTTCCGTCGTTGATAAGTTCATTGAGCCTGTTGAAGCTTCGCCTAGCGCCACGGTGCGTGAACCAGAATTTTTGACTCGGCTTGACCCACCGCGGTATATCTGCGGCTTTTACCTGGCTGCGGTATGTTTTCTCTTTCAACCAGGGGCCGAATGTCACGCTGGCCTTGTGGACTCTGGTGATGAACTCGCGTGCTTCATCCTGAGTTTCGATATGTGTGAGCTGATACGCGAACGTGCGCAGTGCTTTATGCGCTGGATAGCGGGGATGACGTGAGATGTCGGTGAGGATATTGCGCTGAACATGAACGAGACATCGCTGGATTTTAGTATCTGGCCAGTGCTTTTTAATGACTGCGCGGGCACCGCCAGAGCCATCGATCGTGACGATCAGCGGTGGTGCGAGCATGTCCAGGAGTCTGGCGTAGTTGTATTTTGATTCCCCGGTGCACCATAGCCAGGCCACGGGGTGTTCGGCGGTGCACGCAACAAGCAGGCATTTGTTGTGAAAGTAGGTGCCGTCGATAAACAACTGGTCGTAGACGCGGAACTTGTCGGTATGTGAGGGCACCACGATGAACCAGAAGAAGGTAAACCACCGGGTGAGTGTGCGTCGGGTGACGTGAAGGCGGTGTGCTATGCGTTCTGCTGGTTCGCCGGTAAGGACCCAGTCTAAAAATACTTTGAAGTGCTGGATATTGGCGGTGTTGGCCCTGGTGCCGGTTTGTGAAGCGTTGCAGTTGGGGCAACGCCAGCGTGGGGTTCCTGCTGTTGTTGTGCCGTTCTTGTGCATGCTTGTTCCGCAGATCGCGCATGCTGGGCGATTCCTACGACCTGTCATAAGAATTGCCGTAGCAGGTTCAAATACCACAGGTGGGCAATGACCGGCGTATTTGAGGGCTAAACCTCAGGTTGGAACTGATTCCAATTCAATATCCGCACCTTGCCCCAGCTCAAGGAATGAATCGACACCTCAAATCCCACACAAAATGTCCCTTAAGCCAATTTTTCGTATGTGCGCTTGCGGTCTAAACGGGGGTTAAGTGGGTCTTAACCCGGGGGATCTATTGGCACGAATTCCCTTACTATCTGCTGATTTGTAATGTGTTTACCCATCGTTTACTGTTTAACGAGTCCGCAGCAAGCAAGCTTTAAGCAGCATCGCTTTTGATTTGCGTGCTACGCGCGACCGAGCCCCGTTCGTCTAGCGGCCTAGGACGCCGGCCTCTCACGCCGGTAACACGGGTTCAAATCCCGTACGGGGTACAATTTAAAGGCTGCGAGCGCCACCGCTCGCAGCCTTTTGTTTTGCCATTTTCTTTCTGCGTTTCCCAGGGCTTGAGAAGTAGATTAAGCGGCGCTTAAACGGCTCTCGCTGCGCCACATGGAGCATTGCGTTGGAGAGAGTGCGGTGGGCGAGAAGGCATCGGAAAGCGCCTGCTGTAGCCGCAGCCATCCCTTCGCACTCACCGGGTCAGCGGGAATTGGGGCCGGGTCAGCGCCCGTGAGCGCCAAGGGAGGGGATGGGTCCGCCACTGCAAAAAGAACGCCCAGCGAGCCTCTCAGGCTGCACTGGGCGTTGAATGTAGGTGGAAGGCTATGCCATGACCTTCGTCTTCTTAATCGCCTTCTGGAGGCGCTTGTGGTAGTTATCCATGGCGGGACGCAAGAACAGACCGAGGATGAGTGCCGGGATGGCGAAGAGAAGGAGCATGCCGAGCTCACGGAGGATGTCGGCCTCGTAAATGCCGGCGATGGCGCTGCGGAACGCGTCGATGCCGTAGGTGGCCGGCAGCCACGGGCTGACATTTTGGAACCACTCTGGAAGAAGCGGCAGGGGATAGGCGCCGCCGGAACCGGAGACTTGGATGACCAAAAGCAGAACCGCGAGGGCCTTGCCCGCGCTATCGAATGTGATAACCAGTGAATATATTATCAACATAAACACCAGTGAGATTATCCACGAGGCAAAGAGCATCATGAATGGGTGCTCGGGCTCGATCTCCACGAAGAAAATCAGGCTGAGGACGACGAGGGTGGCTTGAGCGATGCCGATGAGCCCAAAGGTAAGGAAGCGGCCCAGGAAGACTTGGTTCCTGGTGAAGTGATCCTTCTTGTCGAGGCCTTCGTTCTTCTTCAAGTACTTGCGTTCGGCGTTGGTGTGCACCAGCACGCAGGCAAGCAGGGCACCTACCCACAGTGAAAGCGTGAGGTAGAACGGCGTCATACCAACACCGAATGCAGCAACATCGTAGATGGGCTGGCGGTCCACGTTGACCGGCGAAGCGATTCGGGAGGCCAGTAGCTCGGGATCATCGCCAATGAGACCGGCGAGCTGGCTGAGGTCACCGCCGTCGCGGATCTCATCGATCTTTTGGCTGAGCTCGCCAAAGCGGCTCGCCTGCTGCTGCAATGTACCGGATAGGCTTGCGGTTAGATCGCGCACCCGCACGAGGGCATCGTTGTCATTAGAGATGGTATTTCGGATGCCTGCGATATCGCGTTTGACCGCATCAACATCGTTGGCAACCGTACCCACACTATCTCCCAGAGCCGCTAGCTGTGGCTTCAGATTAGAGTTATAGGAGTTGCGGGCGTTTTCGACGGCCTGCTTGGCGCTGGCAATCGCAGCTTGCGTTTGCTGCTTGGACTCTTGGGAATTCCTGCCGTTTTCGATGTTATCGGCCGTAGAGGTCAAGGAATCGTGCAGCGCATTGCTCTGGGCGATGCTGGCATCCAGCTGCCCCATCATGGCCGCATAGCCTGCCGCTACCGGGCCTGGGAGATCGACCTTATCGGCTTCTTTCTGGATGCTGTCCTTCACGCCTTGGAAGGCTGCGGTCTGCTGTCCCACGCGGTCCGCGGCAGTGCGGAAGGTTTGGGCGGTCTGCGCGGAGGTGGCGCTGGCATTGTTCAGCAATTCCTCGATTTGTGAGGATAGGACCTCGTAGCTCTGCGTCGTCGCGGCAAGGGACGCATCCAAGGAACCAGTGGACTCATCCAGCGTGGACTTTAAGATATCGATGGGTGATTCGCCGTTGTCATTGGTGGTACTGGAGGCCTGGTTTCCCGCTTCATTCAGGATGTTATTGGCCGCCTGGGTGAGCGGAATGGTGGAATCTACCAGGTTACTCAGCGCCATGACCGTGCCAGAGGCTGCATCGAGGCGCGACTGTACGGTATTGACTCGGTTGTGCACGTTGTTGAGCGCGGCCTGGGTATCGCCCTCATCAAGGTACTGGTCCAACGAGGAAATGACGCCAAGACCCACATTGGACACAACGCGGGTAAAGGACTCGTCGATCTTCTCGATCACACCGGTAGCGCTGCGTTGGGTAATCGTGGTCGACAGCGCGTTCTTCTTCTCATTGGTATAGAGATTAAGTTTGCTTGGCTCGGTGCCTTCCACGTA
The DNA here is from genome assembly GCF_022346005.1 of Corynebacterium sp. ACRPS. Classification (GTDB taxonomy): domain Bacteria; phylum Actinomycetota; class Actinomycetes; order Mycobacteriales; family Mycobacteriaceae; genus Corynebacterium. The sequence goes on along the minus strand of NZ_JAKRMY010000001.1, from coordinate 24,637 downwards.
GAAAGTGAGGAGGTTTGAGCTGAAATCCTTGGGCAAGACGATGCCTGCGTAGTACTCACCGGACTTGGTGCCCTCTACGGCATCATCGCTATTGGTAAGAACCCAATTGATTTCGTCGTTGCGGCTGAGCTGGGATAAAACCTCATCTCCCAAGTTAAGCTTGAGCGAAGCTAGGTCGCTTTGGTGGCCCTCGTCCTCACTGGCGACGGCGATTTTGAGCTGTTTGGTATTGGCAAAAGGGTCCCAGCTGGCCAGCACGTTAAAAGTGGTAAAAAGCAGCGGGATAATGGCGAGGCCGAAAATGATGACGGCGGTCATTACGTTGCCACGGATGGCCTTGAGGTCATCGCGGAGAATGGTCAGAATATTGCTCATGACTTATCTCCCTTTCCGGTTTCTTCGCCGTCGTCGGCGGGCTTATCTGTGGTATCGCCCTGCGATTGTGGGGTAGAAGATATTTCGGGGTGTTTATCCGACTGGACATCTTCTAGCCGATACTGATTGGGGTTTTGGCGTTGATGTTCTAGGTGCTGCTGAATTTCTTCATCGCTGAGATCCGCCAAGCGGTTATCGTGCGCGATGCTTTGTTTCACGTATTCCAGCGAGCAAATGACCGCGACCGCAATCAGCGCCACAAGGCACGCAATGCCGAAAAGAATCGCTTTCTGTTCCGGCATGAACCGGGAGCAAATCACGAGTGCGAGCACCAAGGCTATCCCGATGGCGATCGTGAGCTTCATTAGCTGAGAATAATTCTTCCGGGCGGTCATCCACTTGGTATCCAAGCTCTTTTGGTATCCCTCGCGGTCCGCGGAAGCATACAGGAGGTCGGTAAAACGGTAGCGGCTGCCGATCAGGTGGACCTGCTCGTTGATAACGAGCCCGCCCTTGGCCAGCTCGTCATTGACCAGCATGGTGACGTTGGACAGCCCGCGCCTTAAGAAGGTGCCCATGAGGTAGGCGACAACTGCCATGCCGGTCAGCGCGGCGATATCGCGGATGTAATGGGTGCCGTAGAACCCGCCTACCGTCTCGCGCATGGCATCGATGCCGTAGGTAAAGGGCAAGAAGGGGTGGACGGCGCGGAAGAAGTCCGGCGTCATTTCGATGGGGTACAGGCCTGATGCGCCGGGAATCTGAATAAAGGCCAAGACCACCGCTATGCCGCGGCCCACGTGACCGAATGTCGAGACGAGGCCATAGGTAATGCTGAGGTAGCACAGGCTGATAAATACAGAGGTAAGGATATAAGCGGTGGCGCTGACGTGCTCAACGCCGATGACTAAGTTACCGATGGAAACAATAAGCGCTTGGGCAATGGCGAAAAAGCCGAGGAGCAAGAAGCGCGAGAAGTACGCCTTATTGATGGTCAGATCCCGGCGGCCCTGTGGGTCAACCTCGGCACGGAAAATGATTAGGAGCATAAAGGCACCGATCCACAGCGTGAGGTTGATAAACAGCGAGGACATGCCGGAGCCGTAGTGCGCGACGGGGAAGACTGCATGGCTTTCCATCTCTGCGGGCGAGGAAAGGAATGAAGACACGTGGTCCGTATCAAGACCGTTGACGGACTTCAGCACGGTATTGTTATTGGCCGTGTTGCTCAAGGCAATAACATCGGTGCGCGCGGAACGAAGCCCTTCTTCAACGCGATCCAGATCAACCGAGAAGCGCTTTACCACTTCTTGGGCGTGGGTCAACTGCTCGTCGACGCCCCCGAGAAGCCCGTCCGTTTGCCCAACCAGAGCCTTTTGGCTGTTGAGCGAGGCAGATAGCCGCCCAGCGGTAGCGGAGACATTAGACAGCGCAGAATTGAGCTTAGGTAAGCCGTTGGCCACGTCATCGCGCAGTCCGTGGGAATCATCGCGGGCCTGGGATGCCATGGAATTGAGCAATTCCGAGGTCTTATTCAGCGAATCAAGGGTGGCATTAGTATCGCTATTAAGGGAATCCAGCTCTCCTAGCACCGCGCGGTTTTGATCGTTGCGGTCACGCAGATCAGAAACCGACTGGTTGATCTGCTGCGATACCTCTGGGTGAAGGGCTGGCAGGGAAGCGACTCCGGCTAATTGGTCGATGGCTTTATCAGCCTGACCGAGGATGCCTTGGGCGCCGTCTGTCGCGGCATCGACGCGGTTGAGAGCGCCGTTTAACCGCCCGGTGACAGAACCGATATTGGCATTGGCGTTTGCGGTGCCATCGGCAAGCGCAGTCGTGCCTTGGATATAAGCGGCAGTGGCATCGTCGGCGAAGGAAGTAACTTCCTTTTGCACCTCGTCGGTCAAGGAGGTGACCTGGTTTAAGGCCTGCTGCGCGTCATCAATCGTGGCCTGCACAGAGCCGAGGGACTGACGAGCCTGTGCGATGGTGGGTCGAGCATCGTCGATAGTGGTGTTGACATCCGCCAAGGAATTGCGCGAATTGGCCACGGTATCGGCGGTCTCTGAGAAAGAATTCGCGGTATCACCCGCGGTTCTATTGATCCTATCGCTGAGGTCGCCGCCGGAGTTTCTCAACTCGGTGGAAACCGATTTCGCGACGTTTTCATTAAAGGTCGCGCTAATCGTGGTTTCTAGGGTAGAAGAACCAGAGTCAGTGACCTTGGGGGCAATGGCATTGATTTTTTCATTGACCTGATACTCCAAGGTGGGCTGAGAATAGGTGCCTTGGAACAGGCTGACAAAGTCGGAAGAAAAATCCTCCGGCACGATGATGGATGCAAAAACGTCGCCGGATTTTACGGCGTGTTCAGCTTCGCCGCGGTCCATAAACTGCCAGCCGAGCCTGTCATTGTTGTGCAGCTTTTCCATCATCTGCCCGCCGACGTCAATATCGCCGGTGAGATCTGACGAGGCACCCTTGTCCTCGTTCACCACGGCTACCTTGAGGTGTTCGGTATTGCCATAGGGGTCCCAGAAACCGGAGACATTGACCCAAGAATATAAGGCAGGGGTAATCATCAAACCGATGAGAATCACCCAGACTTGCGGCGTCCGCCACAGGCGGACGAAGTCTTGGAGAAAAAGCTTCCAACTAGTAATCACTCGAAAGACCGTAGCACCGAAACGGTGTTAACTAATAGTCAAGCAGGCAGATTCGGCGAAATTGACAGCTTGATTGCCTCTTGGCCACCGTGCGACGTACGCAATTGTGGCTAGGGTTAATAAAAGGTTAATTCACGCTGGGCTAATGCGCAGAAAAACGCCGCGATACTCCATGCATCAAAGCGGTGGAACATCGCGGCGCTAGGGTGCTGCAGGGCGCGTGCCGGCGCAGCTTAGTGCTCGTCGTAGTGATCGCCGTGAGCGGCGTGGCGGTGACCGTCGTGGATGTAGTCAACGTGGTCGCCGTGAGGGACAGCAACGTGGCCGCAGCCCTCACCATGGGTGTGGTCGCTGTGAGGTTCAGCCTCAATGTGCTCGTTGGTCTCGCACTCGTCCCAGTGGCCCTCGTGCTCGCGGTGGATGTGACCATCGTGCACGAAGTCGGTGTGATCCTCGTGCGGGAAAGCAACGTGGCCGCAGCCTTCGCCGTGGGTGTGCTCGTGTTCAGTGTGGGTAGCGTGAGTCATAATCATGAATCCTTTCTTTGCCTTTGGGGTCAAGGAGTGTCCTTCTCGTTTTCACTCTGTTTTCATTAAATCATGTTTTCAGTTCGGTTTCAATAGCGTGCGGGAGATTTTCGATATTTTTTCAATAGGCTACGGCGGGGTGGGGTATGTGGAGGTAAAACGCAGCAACGCCCTGGGCCGGTGGGAGGTCCAGGGCGTTGGTGAGGCTAGAGAAGCTCTGAAAGCTCTTGGGCGGCGGAGGTTAGCAGGCGGGCGTACTTCTTGGCGGGCGAGGGGCGGAAGCGCTCAGCGGAACCGGAGATAGACAGTGCTGCGCGGAAAACGCCGGAAGAATCAAAGACGGGAGCGGAAATGGAAGCCAAGCCGGCCTCGCGCTCTTCGATGGATTCTGCATAGCCCTGGCGGCGGGCGGTTTCTACATCGGCGGCACTGAATTGTGCGGCGTCAAGGGGGAAGTCTACGTAGCCTGCGATGATGCGGGCTGCAGAACCGGAGGTCAGCGGCAGCTGGCGGCCTACTGGGACCACGTTGTGTAGCCCTGACGTGGGCTCGCGGGTGGCGATGCAGGTGCGGGTGGTTCCCGTGAATTCATAGAGCTGAATGGACTCACCGGTGCGGTCGAGGAGTTGGTCCATGATGGGGCCTGCGACTTCTAAAATGTGGTCGCGGTTGCCGGGGAGCGCAGGACCGGCTTTCCACTTTCCTTCAGGGGTGCGTACGAGGATGCGGTGCGCTTCTAACGCAGTGGCTAGCCTGTGTGTCGTTGCCCGAGGTAGTCCCGTGGTTTCACATAACTCATTAAGGGTCGATGGGTTGTTTGCGGCGGCCATCATGATGGCCATTGCACGATCTAGTACCTTAATGCCGGAAACTGCGCTATACTCTCCCATATAATGAAATCTACGTCCCAAATTATGAGATTTCAAGTGTGGAGTGATGTTTATGAACCAGAAGCTGACCTTGGCAGAAAAAGTATGGCGTGACCACGTTGTCCAGCAGGGCGACGCGGGCGCACCAGACCTTATCTATATTGACTTTCAACTTTTGCACGAAGTTACCAGCCCGCAGGCCTTCGATGGGCTGCGCCTGCAAGGTCGCACAATGCGGCACCCGGAACTGCACCTGGCCACCGAGGACCACAACGTGCCGACGGAGGGTATTAAATCCGGCAACCTCTTAGAGATTAAAGACGAGGTATCGCGCACCCAGGTTTCTACCCTGCGCAAGAACTGCGAAGAATTTGGCGTGCGGTTGCACTCAATGGGTGATGAGCAACAAGGCATCGTGCACACCGTTGGCCCACAGTTGGGCATTACCCAGCCCGGCATGACTATTGTATGCGGCGATTCGCATACCTCGACCCACGGTGCATTCGGCTCCATCGCCATGGGCATTGGTACCTCAGAGGTAGAGCACGTCATGGCCACCCAGACGCTTTCTTTGAAGCCCTTTAAGACGATGGCCATCGAAGTCACCGGCGAATTGCAGGAAGGCGTCTCCGCAAAGGACCTTATTCTGGCCATCATCGCCAAGATTGGCACCGGCGGTGGCCAAGGATTCATCATCGAATACCGCGGTGAAGCCATCCGCAAGATGTCCATGGAAGCCCGCATGACCATCTGCAATATGTCCATTGAGGCCGGTGCGCGTGCCGGTATGGTCGCACCCGATGAAACGACGTTTGAGTACGTCAAGGGCCGTGAGTTCGCCCCAAAGGGCGCCGACTGGGATAAAGCGGTGGATTACTGGAAGACGCTGCCTACTGACGATGGCGCCGAGTTCGATCGCGTCGTAGAAATCGATGGATCATCCCTGACCCCATTTGTCACCTGGGGAACGAACCCGGGCCAAGGCCTGCCGCTGGGCGAAACCGTACCGGACCCAGAAGACTTCGGCGATGACAATTCCAAGGCCACCGTGAAAAAGGCCTTGGAGTACATGGACCTGCAACCAGGCACCCCACTGCGCGACATCAAGATCGACACCGTCTTCGTGGGATCGTGCACCAATGCGCGCATCGAGGACCTGCGCGCCGCCGCTGAGGTGGTCAAGGGCCGCACCATCGATTCCACTACGCGCATGATCGTGGTTCCTTCCTCCGCGGTGGTCAAGGCCGATGCGGAAAAGGAAGGCCTTGACCGGATTTTCCAAGACTTCGGCGCAGAGTGGCGCACGGCGGGATGCTCCATGTGTTTGGGCATGAACCCCGACCAGCTGAAACCAGGGGAGCGCTCAGCATCCACGTCCAACCGCAACTTTGAAGGCCGGCAGGGCCCTGGCGGGCGAACCCACCTCGTTTCCCCACAGGTTGCTGCCGCTACCGCCGTCACCGGATACCTGTCCAGCCCGGCTGACCTGAAATAAGCACGCGAGAAAGGTTGAAATAATGGAGAAATTTATCACCCATACCGGCACGGGAGTCCCGCTGCGGGCGTCCAACGTGGATACGGATCAAATCATCCCCGCGCGCTACCTCAAATCGGTCAAGCGCACGGGCTTTGCGGAGGGGCTATTTTCCAACTGGCGCTCTGATTCCACCTTCGTACTTAACCAAGAGCAGTTTAAGGACGGCTCCGTACTCTTTGCCGGCCGCGACTTCGGCACCGGTTCCTCCCGAGAGCACGCAGTATGGGCCTTGCGCGAATACGGTTTCAAAGCAGTATTCTCCTCCCGATTTGCGGATATCTTCCGAGGTAACTCGGGAAAGTCTGGTCTGCTTACTGGGCTGATGGAACAAGAAGACATCGAGCTTATTTGGAAGCAGTTGGAGGCCGGGGAAACCCAAGTCACGGTCTATCTGGAGGCGCGCACCGTTCGGATTGGCGAAAACACCTACTCATTCGACATCGATGACTACACGCGCTGGCGCCTGATGGAAGGCCTCGATGACATTGGCATCACGCTGCGCGATGAAGAGGCGATCACGAGCTTCGAGAACTCTCGCACCAGCTTCAAGCCCGCGGTTCACGCGGACTAATCCAGCAGGTGCGCCCCACGCTTTGCCGGGGCGCACACCACCGTCGTCATGATCCGGGGCAGTGGTGGGGTAACGGTCGAGTAACAAAACTGACTTCGCAAGCGTGCAGCTGGGTTTATCTATTATTCTCTGTGGTATGACTTCGCCTTATTCCGGATCACGCGACCATGATGGATACAATCACCGCTCCCAACAGCCCTACTCAGGTGGGCAGCCGGGATATTTTCGTGAGTCGACCGCTCCAGGCGACATCGATGCCGTCAACATTATTGGCGATAGTTTCCGCTATTTCGGTCGCAATTGGGTGCAGTGGCTTTTTGCCCCACTAGTGCAAATGGTCGTCCTTTTCGTCGCATACCTCATCATCGCCGTAGTCTTTGCCGCCGGCGGCGGCTCCCTTTCCATCGAGGCGTCGACCGAGGGAACCGCCTTGGACGGTTCCCTCGGCGTACTGGGCGTGCTATTACTCGCCATCGCGGTAATAGCCCTGTTAATTGTCTATCTGTGGGCAAATGCAATCTGGTACCAAGCCGCTAATAAGCAGGTCAATGGCCAGGATTTGATGTTCGGGGATTTCTTCACGTTCAAAGGCATGGGCGGCATCATGTTGGCCTACCTCGTCACTAGCGTGGTCATCGGCATCGGCTTTGTCTTGCTCATAATCCCCGGACTTTTCGCCCTGTTCTTCTGGTGGTGGGTCCCAGCCGTCAAGGCAGCGCGCCCAGACCTAGGCTTGGGTGACTGCTTTAAGCTTTCCGCGGATATCGCAAAGAGGAACATCGGTACCACCTTGCTGGTCGGTATCGCGCTCATCATCCTCTACATGGCGCTGGGCTCAACCGTGGTGGGTGTTGTCGTGCTGCCGGGGCTCATGGCCTTAGCCCCCACCCTCTTCGTGCGCCGCAACCTTGGCATGCGCGGCTAAGGGCTAGGGGCTCGCGCGGCCCGAGCTATTTAGCGCACAGGCAGGGGGCTGGGAAGGCAATCAGCACCGGTTAATTCACCATTGTTGAAGGACAAAACCCACACCGAGGCCTTTTTAAACTTCAATTCCTCCTGTGGCTTCTTGAGGAATTGCGGGGCTAAGTCCTCGATGATGCCGGGGATGGTCTGTCCCTGGCTAATAATGACCGGCACCCCGCCGTCGTTTACGACGCGACGGAAAGCCTTCTTGGCAGCCGCCGGATTCTTTTCCCACACCTCGTCGCCAAAGTCCTTATTAATGGCAATGTCTTTACCCAGCTCATCGGCAAGCGGCGCAGCAGTTTGCTGGCACCGATGCGGGCGAGCGGAATAGATCGCGGTGGGGTGGTAGGCCGCCAGCATGGGCACGAGCATTTCTGCTTGGCGGCGCCCCTTCTTATCCAGAGGCCGCAGGTTGTCATCGCCCTCCCACTTCTTGCGGTCGTGGGCGTGGGCGTGGCGGACGTACAAGACGCGCGTTGTGGGGGCGAGCTGCAGACGCTTTTGTGCCTTGGCGACGACGTCGTTGTCCACGTCATAGGACAAGAGCTGCTGTGCTTGGTCAATGGGCACCCAACGCAGCTCATCGGTCTCATCATTAGGGGTATAGGTGCCGCTGAGGTAGAACGCCGCCCAGTAATAGACCACCTTGGTGCGCCCCTGTACGGGGTAGGTGACCTTGCCAATCAACTTGCCCAAGCGCACTTGGAAGCCGGTTTCTTCCTCAATTTCGCGCGCCGCGGTGGTGGGCAGGGATTCGCCTGGATCCACCTTTCCCTTGGGCAGGGACCAATCGTCGTAATGCGGGCGGTGAATGAGCGCGATTTCAGGGTTCGCGGGGTCGCCGCGCCAGACTACAGCGCCGGCGGCAAGGGTAGTGCGGGGAAATTCTTTGGCAGGATCCACCGGAATTTCTTGATGCCGGCCGGAAATGAATTTTTCGGACTTTTTATCTTTATCGGTCTCGTGCATCTTCTTCGCGCTCGGCATAGCTTTTCGTGCCTTTCTTCGGTGACTGAAAAATTGGCGTTAACCTCATAATCATTGTTCCACGGGGGAGATCCCTGCCGCATCCTTGCCACGCCCAGAGCGATAAATGCCTTAAGGTGGAACTAATAGGAAAACGTTTGGAGGAAGCCATGGTAAAAGTAGCGGTAATGGGTGCCGGTTCCTGGGGCACCACCTTGGCCAAGGTATTTGCGGACGCAGGAAACGATGTCACCCTGTGGGCGCGACGGGCCGAATTGGCGGAAGCGATCAACGAAACGCATACAAACCCTGATTACCTGCCGGATATCCACCTTCCGGAGACACTGCGCGCCACGCACGATGAGGAAGAGGTGCTTTCCGGCGCGGATATCGTGGTCTTCGGCGTGCCATCCCAGTCCTTGCGCGCCAACGTGGAGCGCTGGGCGCCCGTATTGCCCGAGGATTCCACGCTGGTCTCCATTTCCAAGGGCGTAGAAACCAGCACGCTCAAGCGCATGAGCGAAGTCATCGTGGATGCCGCCGACGTAGATCCGCAGCGCGTGGCGGTGCTATCTGGACCCAACCTAGCCAAAGAAGTGGCGCAGGGGCAGGTTACGGCCACGGTCATCGCCTGCATTGACAAAGAGCGTGCCAAGGCGGTGCAGGCGGCCATCGCCGCGCCCTACTTGCGGCCCTATACAAATACCGATGTTATCGGCGCGGAGATCGGTGGTGCTTGCAAAAACGTCATCGCCTTGGCCTGCGGCATGGCCTCGGGCAAGGGCTTGGGCAATAACACTATGGCCACGATGATTACCCGCGGCTTAGCGGAGATTACCCGCCTGGGCACGGCCTTGGGCGCGGAGCCGTTTACCTTTTCCGGCTTGGCGGGGTTGGGCGATTTGGTGGCTACGTGTAACTCCACGCTCTCGCGTAATAGGACCTTCGGTTACCGCCTCGGTCAAGGCGGCAGCCTAGAAGAAGCGAAGGCGGCCACCAATGGCCAGGTAGCAGAGGGCGTGTTTTCCTCTGATTCCATCTTCCGCCTAGCCCAGCAGGCTGGGGTAGAGATGCCAATAACGGAAGCCGTCTACGGAGTGTGCCATCAGGGCATGGCTGTAGACGATATGATTATCGCCCTTATGGGTCGCTCCAAGAAGTCGGAGTAGCAGAAAGGTAAAATCATCGCCCATGACTGAAAAGACCCGCGTGGCCGTCCTTTACGGTGGCCGCAGTACCGAGCACTCCGTGTCCTGCGTATCCGCAGGCGCAATCATGAAGCACCTTGATCCGGAAAAATTCGAGGTGGTGCCCATCGGCATTACGCGCGAGGGTACGTGGACGCCGGGCGATACCGAGGGCTTAGAAATTGTCGATGGCGTCATGCCTGAGGTCAAGCGCGGCACGGAATTGGCGCTTTCTGCGGATCCATCGCGTAAGGGTGAAATCCGCACGATTAGTGACGGTTCGCTGTATGCCCACGTTGACGTTATCTTTCCCATTCTCCATGGGCCTTATGGTGAAGACGGCACCATGCAGGGGCTTTTCGAGCTCTCCGGAATCCCTTATGTGGGCCCAGGCGTATTAGCGTCCTCGGTGGGAATGGACAAGGAATTTACCAAAAAGATTTTATCCGCCGCGGGCCTGCCGGTGGCACCAGAGGTCATTGTGCAGGGCCGCACGGAATTAACCGCGGAAGAAAAAGACCGCCTTGGCCTGCCGGTCTTCGTCAAGCCTGCCCGCGGGGGCTCCTCGATTGGAGTCTCCAAGGTAAGCGACTGGGCGGATTTCCCAGAAGCAGTGCGCATTGCCTTGGAAGACGATGACAAGATTTTGGTCGAGCCAGAAATCGTCGGCCGCGAGGTAGAGGTCGGCGTCCTGCAATACCCGGATGGCGAGCTTATTGCCTCGGTGCCGGCGCTGCTCAAGGGCATCGATGACTCCGATGAGGGCTTCTATGGCTTTGAGACCAAATACCTAGATAACGTGGTCACGGCCCAGATTCCCGCGCCTTTCCCAGAAGAACTCACGGCGCAATTGCGCGATATGGCGATTCGGGCCTTCAAAGCGCTCAACTGCGCAGGCCTTTCCCGCGTGGATTTCTTCGTCACTGAAGAAGGCCTGTACATCAATGAGGTCAATACCCTGCCGGGATTTACCCCGATTTCCATGTACCCCCAGGTGCTGGCGGCCTCTGGCGTGGAGTACCCCACGCTGCTTGAGGTACTCATCGCACGCGCAGAGGCCCGGACCGCGTAGGTCTGCGGCTTCCTTTACCTTTCTGGGACGTGCTTCGCGGTGATATCGCTTAGGGCTACCAGTGCTGCCTGTGCGGAATCCTGCGGGGCGTGCAGCGCCAAGTAGTTCTCGCGGCCGAGCGCAAACCAGGTTCCTGCGGTCGTGCCTTGGGCCAAGGTCGTATCCTCAAACCAGGCAATATCGTTGACCTGCTGGAGCTGCACGCCAGCCTCGTAATTTTCCGGCTGGGCGACGCCACAGCGCGCGACGATGTCCTCGTGCCCTTCAGAGCTCCACACGTAGGTGTCTTTATCGTCAACCTCACGGCGGTGGTAGCCATCCGCAATCTCATCCGGTAGCGCCTTTTCTACCGCGGCGCAGCGGTCATTTTTTGCCGCCTTAAGATCGCGCAACGGGGCTGGATGGGTCTCGGCTGGCTTTTTCTCCAGGGTGGCAACGGCCTCATTGAGGTCCTGCGGCTTTTCATCATTAAAGGTCGTTACCGCCACGACGGGAAAGCGCTGGGTCGAATACCAGGTAGAGAGGCTAGAACCAGATGTCGCATCCTTGACCTTGAACCACTGCTCACCGTCGACGTCTTGCGTCGTGGAGTAATCGGTGTACTGGACGGGCATGGCAACACCGCAGCGCGCCGTCACCTTTTCCTGGGAATTAGCGGCCCAAGCGGCAACGCCGGCGGGGACGGGTTCTGCAATATCGGCGCGCGGTTGACCCATGGCTTCATCGGGAAGCGCCTGCACAAAGTCCGTGCACGCCTGCGAATCGGCCTCCTGGGAATCCACCGGGGAAACCGCCACGGGGGCCTTGGCTGTGTTTGTGAATACGTATTTCGCGCCGAAAAGGACCGCTAGAACCATCACTATGGACAACCCAAGTGAAATGAGGATCGCGGTGCGGTTAAATTGGGATGTCATAGGGGTTCATTTTATCGAAAGGATGCCGGTGAACTTAAGTCAGACTCTCGCGGACGTGGGGGAGCAGGCGGTGATTCAAGAAATCACAGCGGCCGCTCCCAGCAGCTTGAATGGGGATGATGCCGCGGTACTTTTCGCGGCACCGCCCAATTCGCGCACGGTAGCGTCTACCGATCTGATGGTAGATGGCCGGCACTTCCTGCGGGAATGGTCCACCCCGCGCGAAATAGGCAAAAAGGCCATCCTGCGCAACTTCGCCGATATCGAGGCCATGGGAGCGCGCCCAGTGGCGGCCCTTTTAGCCATCGCCGCACCGGGTGATACGCCGGTGAGTTTTGTCAGGGGCGTGGCTAAGGGCATCGCCGAGCATTGCTCTTTTTACAACGCCGAGCTGGTGGGCGGAGATATTACGAAATCGGACCTGCTGGTTATCAACATCACCGCCGTCGGCTTTTTGGGCGGTAGCCGGGCAGCGTTGACCCTTGATGCGGCGCGCGCGGGCCAGAAGGTCGTAGCCCATGGCGCGATTGGCCACGCGGCGGCAGGCTTATCTTTGCTGCAGCGCTTTGGCCGCGACCTGCCGGCAGAGCATGCGGATTTGTACCCACTTATTGATGCCCACTGCGCCCCCTGGCTCAGCCCCGGCCGCGGCGTTATCGCCCGCGCCGCCGAGGTCACCGCCATGACCGATAATTCCGATGGACTGATTCAAGACTGCGGAACCATGGCGGAGCGCTCTGGGGTCCACATCGATTTGGAGGCCGATGCCATCCAGCCCGATCCACTCCTGCACGCCGCGGCCACCGTCCTCGATTGCGATCCTTGGCAGTGGGTCCTGGCCGGCGGCGAGGACCATACCTTAATTGGAACCACCGCAAAGCAGGCGCCTTCGGGGTTCCGGGAAATTGGCACCGTCTCGCGCGGCAGCGGCGTTACAGTGGATGGTAAACAACCCCGTTATGCAGAAGGGTGGGCAGGATTTTAGATATGCACCCGACTTACCATCCCTCGTGGGAACCGGTCCTCGCGCCGGTGCTGGAGCAGCAGTGGCCACGGATATCTCAGGCGCTGGACAATCAGGATTACCTGCCGCCGGCAGAAGACGTGTGCAGGGCATTGCAGATGCCGCTTGACGATGTCCGCGTGCTCATCGTTGGCCAAGACCCCTATCCCACCCCGGGCCACGCGATGGGGATGGCCTTTTCCACCAAGCAGGGGGTTAAACCCCCGCGGTCCCTGGTCAATATTTACCGCGAGCTGTATGACGATGTGGGCGTTCGCGGGCGCGAGGACGGCGATCTAAGCGCCTGGGCCGACCAGGGAGTCTTGCTCCTTAACAGGGTGCTAACCGTGGCACCGGGACAGGCGGGCTCGCACCGGCACATTGGCTGGGAAGAGGTGACCGAAGCCGCCATCCGCGCTCTTAACCGCACCCCGATGGTCGCCATATTATGGGGCCGCGATGCCCAATCCTGCGAGCGCTTCCTCCCCGATGTGCCTTGCATTACCTCCCCGCACCCTTCGCCGCTCTCGGCCAGCCGCGGGTTCTTTGGTTCCCGCCCATTTTCCCGGGCAAACGCCCTTTTGCGGGACCAAGGCGCGCGAGAGATCGCGTGGGACTTGTAAACTATTGCGCATGTCATACCCCAGTACGCTGGACGCTCACGGATTGCGCAATTGGGCGCACCGCGCTGTAGGCGAGCTTTCCCATCGTCGCGCCGAAATCAATGCGCTCAACGTTTTTCCGGTGCCGGATTCTGATACCGGCTCGAATATGGCGCACACCATGGAAGCCGCCGTCGCCGAGGTGGAAAAGGGTGGCGGCGACGTTGCGGCCGCGCTTGCGATGGGCGCCGTGCGCGGGGCGCGGGGAAATTCCGGAATGGTCCTCTCGCAGGTCCTGCGCGGGATCGCGGAGGCCACCGTGGATTCCACCATCGATGGCGCCATCTTTGCCGCCTCCCTCATGCATGCGGTAGAGCTCGTGGACCGAGCCATTGCAGAGCCGGTGGAAGGCACGGTCATCACCGTATTGCGGTGTGCAGCAGAAAAGGCGGAGCACACCGCGCGGCAACCCGAATCTAGTTTTCACGGCGTCGTAGCAGAGACGATTTCGGCTGCCCAGAAAGCTCTTGCGGAAACACCCTCGCAGCTGCCAGAACTGCGTGCAGCCGGGGTCGTGGATGCAGGCGGTGCCGGTTTAGTCATCCTTTTAGAAGCCCTCCTTGCAGAAATTGAAGGAACCACCAGCCACGCACCCGAATCCATGCAAGAGACCGTCACCGAACTCGAGGTGGTCTTCTTTTTCGAAGGTGATAGCGCGGCGCTGAAAGAAAAGATTGCCTCCTTGGGTACGAGCCTGGTCATCGCGCAGGCAGGCGAGGATAGCGCCTCCATCCACATTCATTCCACCCAGGCCGGTGAGGTCATTGAGACCGCCTTTGCCACAGGATCGGTGAGCAACTTGCGCCTAGAGTCCCTTCCGGAAGCCCCGGCAAGGAGCAAAGAGACCGATGCTAGTCATGCGCGCACCGTCTATGCTGCAGTGCCCGCCGGCCCCGTGGCCGAGCTGGTGCAGTCCGCCGGGGTGACGGTGGTTCAACCAGGAGAAACAATCCATGCGGCAGGCCAGGACATCGTGTTATCTAGCGGGCTAGAAGAACACGCAACCGCAGCGCATACAGTAGAAATCTCTTCCCTTGCGGCGGGGCTGGCCGCCATCTCCGTCTATGAGCCGGATAATGCGGATACCGCCGCGGTCGTAGAATCCATGCGCGATGCAGCGCACTCGATGCGGGTGGCGCACCCGGCAGAAGAATCTGCGGCAGCCATCGCTAAGACGTGCCGCCAGCTGCTTACCGCCGGTGGGGAACAGGTGACGGTTATAAGCCCGCTTGCCATCTCGCAAGAAGAGCTGGCAGCAGAGCTAGGCGTCGATGTAGTGGCCTTGCAGGTGCCCGATATTCCTACCGAGATCGGGGTGGAATAGCGATGCTCGGCTGGCAAGATGATCGCCCGTTGACCGATGTCTTGGAGAAAAAAGACGCCACCAAGATCACTAAGGCGCTGGGGTATAAGACCTGCGGGGAGCTCTTAGCGCACTATCCGCGCGATTACATTCGCCATAATCAAGACGTGGGGCTTGGCGATGCCGCCGAGGGCGATATCGTCACCGTAACCGGAACCGTAACGGGAATAACGACCCGCGATACGGGCAAGATCACCATCATCAATGTCCAGCTCGATGGTCATATCGTCGCGACGTTTTTTAATGCCATGTACGTCTTGCGGATGCTCCACCGTGGGCAGCGGGTGATGATGAGCGGAAAATTGAAATATTTCCGCCAGCAGCCCCAGCTGCAGCAACCGGATTTCGTAGAAATCGACGCTTTTGGGCGCCCAGACGGGGAACTCGCAGCCTACCGTGAACAGGCGCCAACGGCGGGGAAGAAAAAGTCCCAGAAGGCAACCGGGTCCCTGCGCAACCTGTCCCAATTCGGGCGGCTCGATAAATTATTGCTCGAGCGGGAATGGATCCCGGTGTATCCCGCCACGGCGAAGATCACCTCGTGGTACCTCATGGGGGCCATCCACTACGTGCTCGCCCACACCCCAACCATTAGGGAACCTTTAGACCAGCAGATGATTATCAGCCTGGATCAAGCGGTGCGCGAAATCCATGAGCCCGGCGCGGCTGGCCCGCAACGCGCGATTCAGCGCCTCAAGTACAACGAGGCGCTTTCCATTGGCCTGGTCATGGCGCTACGCCAGCGCGATGCTCATGCGCACACGGCGCCGACGATGCCTGCAATTTTGGGCGGTTTCCGCGAAGAGTTATTGACCCATCTTCCCTTTGAGCTCACGCAAGGCCAGCGCAGGGTTATTACTGAAATCGACGATGATCTGTCCGGTTCCTTACCCATGATGCGCCTGTTGCAAGGCGAGGTGGGCTCGGGAAAAACCATGGTTGCTACCTGCGCCATGCTGCAGGCCATCGATGCTGGGAGCCAGGCGGCACTACTGGCCCCCACCGAAGTCTTGGCTTCCCAGCACGCGGCCTCCATTGGTACGTCCGTGCCAGAAGGCGTCAAGGTTGTGCTCTTAACCGGTTCCATGCGGACCGCCGAGAAGCGCCAAGCGCTCCTGGATATCGTCTCGGGTGAGGCGAATATCGTCATCGGCACGCATGCCATCATTCAAGAATCCGTCGAGTTCTTCGATTTGGGTTTGGTGATCGTGGATGAGCAGCACCGTTTTGGCGTGGAACAACGCGATAGCCTGCGTTCTAAAACGCGCGAGGGGATTAGCCCCCACGTCTTGGTCATGACGGCAACTCCTATCCCGCGAACCATCGCCATGACGATTTTCGGCGACCTTGCGGTATCGACGCTCGCCGAGCTACCCGGTGGGAGAAAACCGATCCAGTCTGCCGTGGTGGCGGAATGGCGGCCCATATGGGTGGCGCGGGCGCTCGAGCGCATCCGTGAGGAAGTGGCGCATGGGCACCAAGCGTATATCGTCTGTCCGCGCATCGAAGGCGAGGGCGGCGTGCTTGAGTTGGCAGAACAGCTTGCCGCCGGCCCGTTTAAAGGGCTGCGGGTAGATATCTTGCACGGCAAGATGCCAAATAAGGATGAGGTCATGACCTCTTTTGCCCGGGGTGAGATCGATATCTTGGTATCCACCACGGTCATCGAAGTGGGCGTCGATGTTCCCAACGCCACGGTCATGCTCATCCGAGAAGCGGAGAATTTTGGCGTCTCGCAGCTGCACCAATTGCGCGGGCGCGTAGGGCGCGGTGGGAATGCATCGATTTGCCTGATGCATACGAAAGCGGAGGATAACTCGCCCTCGTATCGGCGCATTACCCAGATCGCCCAGACCTCGTCCGGGTTTGACCTTGCGGAATTAGACCTTCGGCAACGCCACGAGGGCGATATCCTGGGTGCGGTGCAGTCTGGTACGCACCGGACGCTGCGGCTGCTCAACCTTGCAGATGACCAAGATATTGTCGAGCGCACCCACGCGGATGCGTATGCCATGGTCCAGCGCAATCCCCAGTTGGCCGAAGAGCTAACGCGGAATCTGAGCCAAAGCGAGCAGGAATACTTGGAGAAAAACTAAGAGGGGATAGGCTATAGGTATGAAAATCTACGCCCCCTTCGCGGGCATCGCTCGCTGCCATGTCGATGTAGGCGAGAAAATTAGCACTGGTCAGGAGCTCGCTACCGTTGAGGCAACGAAGCTGGAATCGCCGGTCGTGTCCCCTGGTCCAGGGACGATTTCGCGCATTGCGGTGGCGGATTTTAGCGATGTTATTGGCGGAGACTTAATTATGGAGATTGGAGAAGCGTAAATGACGCGGATTATTGCAGGCGAAGCACGGGGGCGCACGATTAAAGTTCCGGCAGAGGGAACCCGCCCGACCGCCGATCGCGCGAGGGAAGGCCTCTTTTCCTCGTTGAATGCCCGCTGGGGGTTCCCAGGCTCCAAGGTGCTTGACCTATTCGCTGGTTCCGGCGCCTTGGGCTTGGAGGCATTAAGCCGTGGGGCAGACGAGGCAGTGCTGGTGGAGTCCAACCCTGCGGCGGTCTCCATCATCAAGCACAACATTGGCGTGGTGAAGCATCCTGGTGCCCGCGTGGAGGAACGGAAGGTATCAACGTACTTGGCCAGCGCCCCGCGCGGCTACTTTGATCTGGTTTTAGCCGATCCGCCTTATGCGTTTGATGATGTCCCCGGGCTCATCGCCGCAGTAGAGCCTGTGCTGACGGATAACGCGATGGTGGTCATTGAACGCCACGTTGAATCGCCCGAGACCGACTGGCCAGAAGGGTTTGCGCCGACGGGGCAGAAATTAAAGAAGCGTACCTTCGGCATCGCGCGCATGGATATGGCAGTCTATACCCGTCCCGGTACTGACGATGCCGATGACACCTTAGATAACTAGAGAAAGAGATATTGTATGACCACAGCCGTGTGTCCCGGTTCTTTTGATCCCATCACTCTTGGCCACGTGAATATTTTTGAGCGTGCCAGCGAGATGTTTGATGAGGTTACGGTGCTCGTTACCGGCAACCCAGAAAAGCCTTCCGGGTTATTTAGCGTGCACGAGCGCATGGATCTCATCCGCCAAAGCGTGGATGCGCGCATTAACGTGGACTACTGGTCCGGCCTGCTCGTGGACTATACCTCGCAGCACGGCGTCGACGTTTTGGTCAAGGGGCTGCGTTCTTCCCTGGACTATGAATATGAACTGCCGATGGCCCAGATGAACCGGCGTTTATCTGGCATCGATACGGTCTTTTTGCTTACCGATGAAAAGTACGGCTACATCAGCTCATCGCTGTGCAAACAGGTCGCGCAATTCGGCGGTGAGGTCACCGGGATGCTTCCGGATCCGGTAGTTCAAGCGGTGAAAGAAAAATACCGCCGATGATATTGGCGCTGACTATTTTTGCCGTCGTTGTTGCGGGATCCACGCTGCAACGCGTCTCCGGCATGGGGCTTGGCCTCATCGGCGGGCCCATTCTTATGTTGGTGATGGGCCCAGTAGAAGGCATCCTCGTGATCAACGTCTTGGCGGCGGTCAATGCGCTGCTGACCACGGTGACTGTCCGCCGCAATGTGAGCTGGAGAATGTTCGGGCTCATCGCGCCCGTGATGATTATCGGTTCTCTGGCGGCCGCGGCGTTGATTAGCAAGATCGATACCGCAGGCCTATTGATAGTGGTGGGTGCAGCGCTTCTTATCGCCTTGGCGGTGGTGACCTACGGCGCTAGGTTCGTCCCGCCGATGGAGGGCAAGGGCCCGGCCATTTCTGCGGGCATTCTTGGCGGATTTACCAATACTTTGGCGGGAGTGGCAGGCCCGGTCATTACCGTCTACGCCCAGGCAGCCAAATGGCCGCAAGCCATGTATACAGCGACCTTGCAGCCGATTTTTGTGGTGGGCGGGCTCTTTTCCGTTATCACCAAGACGGCGCTCGGTGCAGCGACATTTGATGGCTTGCCCTGGATCATTTGGCCCGCAGGCATTGCCGGCATGTTTATCGGCATCTGGCTGGGCACGCGCATCGCGCATGTAGTCTCCAGGAATATCGCGCGCGCACTGTCGCTATCGGTAGCAAGCCTCGGTGCACTCAGTGCACTGATTCGCGGCATCGTCACCTACGGTTCCTAGGGCGCGGCCGGCACCGCGCGAAGCCCACCTAAAGCAGGGAGGATAAGAACTCCTTGGTGCGCGGCTGCTGTGGGGTTTCGAGCACTTCAGCCGGGGTACCGGACTCTAGGACTACGCCGCTGTCCATGAAGAAAATTTTATCGGCGACCTCGCGCGCAAAGCCCATCTCATGGGTCACCACGAGCATGGTCATGCCCTGGGCCGCGAGATCCTTCATCACGCGAAGGACCTCGCCGACGAGCTCGGGATCGAGGGCGGAAGTAGGTTCATCGAAAAGCATGAGCTTGGGGTCCATCGCCACGGCGCGAGCAATGGCCACGCGCTGCTGCTGGCCACCGGACAGCTGGACCGGGTAATTATCGGCCTTCGCCGCAAGTCCCACCTCATCTAATAGCTCCATGGCACGCTTCCGGGCCTTATCCTCTGGCATCTTCTTAACCTGCATCGGTGCTTCAATGATGTTTTCAATCACCGTGCGGTGGGGGAAGAGGTTAAAAGACTGGAATACCATGCCGATATCGGAGCGCTGCTGCGCAGCCTGCTTCTCACTGATTTCGTAGAGGATTCCATTCTTTTCGCGGTAACCAATGAGCTCACCATCGACATAAAGGCGGCCCGCCGTGGCCTTATCCAGGTGGTTAACGCAGCGCAGGAAGGTCGACTTACCGGAACCGGAAGGACCTAAAAGGCAGGCAACCTCGCCGGGTTGGACCTCTAAGTCAATACCCTTGAGCACCTCGAATTGCCCGAAGGATTTGTGCACATTCTGGGCGGAAATCATGGGAGTAGTCATTAGTTTTTACCCTCCTGGATTACGGAGACGTTGCGGGGGATAGTACCTTCGGCATCGGCAAGCGCGGCAAGTTGGCGCCCGGTGAGCTCGCGGGTGGCGCCGCGCTCAAAGTGGCGCTCGAGGAAATACTGGCCCACCATGAGCAGGGAAGTAATGACCAAGTACCACGAGGCGGCGACCATCAAGAGCGGAATGGGCTGGAAGAGGGCTGCGGAAATGTCCGTGGCGCGGCCGAAGATCTCGTGGGTATAGGGGATGGCCACCACCAGTGACGAGGTCTTGAGCAGGGAAATGAACTCATTGCCTGTCGGCGGGATGATGATGCGCATCGCCTGCGGCAATACGGTGCGCCGCATGGTCATCCACCAAGACATGCCGAGGGCCTTGGAGGCTTCCTTTTGTCCTTCCGGCACTGAGGAAATGCCCGAGCGCACGATTTCGGCCATATAGGCGGCCTCATTGAGTCCCAAGCCCATGACCGCCAAGAAGAAGGCATTGGTCAACACGCTTTGCAGGGAAACCTCTGCAAAGCCCAAGTTGATGGACTGGTAAATCGCGGAGAGCAAGCCCCAGAAAACCAGCTGGACATAAATCGGGGTGCCGCGAAAAATCCACAAGAAGATCCAGGAAATGGCACGCAGGATGGGATTGGGCGACATGCGCATCACGGCGAGGATGGCGCCGCCTACCACGCCAATGATCATGGACAAGATGGTGATCGCAATCGTATGCAGGGAGGCGATGGCGATGCGCCGGTCAAAGAGATACTGGAAGTACGTATCCCACCCAAAGGCCTCGTTGCGCGCGGAGGCTATGACAAACCACAGGCCGAGGATCAACAGTACAGCGGCAAAAATCCACCGCCAGGGGTGGCGCAGAGGCCGGGCTTCAACCTTGGCGGGTGCCTCCTGCTGTGCCGTAGGGCCGGCTGTGTCTTTGTGCTCGTTAACCATTGATGGGCCTTTCATTAATCATCGCCTGGTCTACTAATCCATCCTCAATTCCCCAGCGGGCCAAGATCTCCGCGTACTCACCGGTATCGATAAGATGCTGGAGGGCTGCAGCCGAGGCCTTGCCCAAGTCCGAGTCCTTCGGAACCGCGAAGCCATAAGGAGAGGCCTGGAACATATCGCCCACTGCGCGCATCTTTCCCTCGGAGCGATTGACCGCCCAAGCCGTTACCGGCGAGTCTGCGGATAGGGCATCGGCGCGGCCCATCAGGACGGCGAGCGCGGCGTTATCCCCAGTGTCATAGGACAAGACGGTGAGATCGCCGTCGCAGGCCTCTTGCTTGGGGCGTACATCGTCGGTCTCGGACACGGTGGTGCGCTGCACGGCGACGGTCAAACCGCAAGGGTTTTGGGGATCGACCATATTGGGGCCATCGACAAGCTCTGCCCACTGGATGCCCGCATAGAGGTGATCCACGAAGTCGAACTCATCGCGGCGATCGGCCGTATCCGTAAACCCGGAGGCTCCCATGTCTATCTGGCCGGACTGTACCGCCGGCAGGATCATGGAGAAGTCTTGCTCCAGGGCCTGGAATTTCAGACCCAGCACCCCGGCTACGGCGCGGGCAAGGTCGAGCTCTACGCCCTGCAGATCTCCGTGGGAGTCCTTGAGCTGAAACGGGGCATAGGGCGGGTTCGTTCCCGCCGTCAGCACGCCGTCATCGTCGTGGTACATCGCGGCGATCTCGGGAACCTCGCTGGTCTGTGGTTCCTCCCAGCCCTCTGGAGTCGAATCCTCCTCGTTGACCACGCACGCGCTCAAGGGGAGTACGCACGCCATAACGACAGCCGTGAGTGGTCGATGATTAATCGCCCAGGGCATTAATATTCCGCCGTCCTTTCCCCAATGGCACGCGCGTTCCTGCGGTCTACGTAGATGAAGACGGACACGATAATGGCACCGAGGATGAAGTATCCGATGATGGCGCCCGAAGAGGCATCCTGGTCTGCACCCCACGGCCACAAGGCGCGCAGGGAGCCCAGCATGAAGCCCGCCATCGCGGCCAAGGTGGGGGCGCGGTGGCTGCTGAGCAAATAGTTGAGCAACTTGATGAAGGCGGCGAGTCCGCACAGGGCGCCTAATGCAAAAACACCCATGGTGCCCAACTCGCGGTCTGATACCGCGCCGATGATCGGCTGGTACAGCCCCATAGTTAGCAAAATGAGCGAACCGGAAATGCCCGGCAGGATTAGCGCGCATACAGCAATCGCTGCCGCAAAGAAGACCACGATGAGGCTCGGGTCATTCTGCGGCTCGGAGGTAAAGCCCGTGACGATGAAAATTACGACCGCAGCAGCGATAAACGCGATGATGGAGGAGGGGGCGGTGCGCTCAGCCTTGGACAACATGGATAGCGGAACGATGATGGAGATGACCACCATGCCTAAAAAGAGTGCGCTGGAGGCAGAGACGTTGTTGTCGACGAAGTTGGATAGGAGCGTGGAAAAGCCAAAGACGGCGATCAGCATGCCGACGGCGACAGAGCCCAGAAAGGACCACTCGACCTTTTTAAAGTTGCCGGAAATGAGGTCATTGGCATTGCGGACGGCGCGCTCATAAATCCCCACGATGAGGGCGACGGTTCCGCCGGAGATGCCGGGAACCAGCTCGGCCATACCGATGAGGGCGCCACGAATGGCGTTCAAAATATAGTGCATAAATTAAAAATCTACCTGGGTATAAGACATGACTGCGGTTGACGGGCCACTCGGGGTGCCAAAAACTCGTGGCTCAAGACCGAACGGCGTGGTGCACCATCGCCCGCGGTGGTTTAAGTCTGCATATCTTTCATTACTTTAACGGTTATCTACCTTATATGAGATGGGCTTGTGCTTAAAGTCTCGAGGGAAGAACGTGTTATTTTGCAACGGCTATGCTTCTCGAGCGTTGTGTAAATATGCAATTCGTGGAAGGATATACGCACAATCGAGGCAGCAGCAAGATAAACAAGGTGGCATGACGAAACCCCGCTTCCTCCGTGGATATTTATCCGGAAGGAAGCGGGGTTGAAATGTGCCTCTGGTGAGACTCGAACTCACACCAACTAACGTAATGTAAGGGTCTGACCAGGGAGTAATTTATGTTGCCACGTTTTGCGACAACGATTTGACAACGCCAATACCCAAAAATCTCACAAAACCAATACTGATAAAAACATCCAAAGTTAGAAAGGAACCCCATTGCGGCAAAAAGTAGCAAAAGGACCTGACCCCTGTTAGGTAGACACCTGATATCCAGCCCGGTTGGGTTGGGAAGAAAGGTAATCTACCACCATGCCTAGGTATTCCTAACACTTCAAACGTGATGCTGTGGCCCTCTGCGAAAATAATGAGGACCTCTCACTTCACGTGGCTTCAGCAGAGCTAGGAGTCAATCGTTCCTCACTTTATTCTTGGATCAAGCAGTACGGCACCGGCAAACGTGCCCGCACGAAGACCCTGCGCGATGAAGCTCAAGTGATGACTGATTCAGAGCGGATCTGTCAGTTAGAAAGAGAGAACGCGAAGCTGCGCGAAGAACGCGACATCCTGCGCAAGGCCGCGAAGTATTTTGCCAAAGAGACACGCTGGTAATCCGCTTCCAGTTTGTCTATGACCACCGAACCGAGTACTCGGCTCACACGGATGTGCCACGTGTTAAAGCTCAATCGATCCTCATTCTACAAATGGCTCAACACCCGCGAAAATCGCAGGTTAAAGACGTGTTCCGATGCTCTTATTGGCGCAAGAATCAAGACCATCTTCGATGATGAGCACGGGCTTTATGGTGCTAAACGCATCGCTGCAAGCCTCAACAACGATTCGGGCATTCGCCCAATCAATCACAAGAAGGTCGCACGCATCATGAAATCCATGGGGCTTAAAGGCTTTTCGAAACAGCGTCGATGCATCACCACTCGGCGTAAGCCTGGCGACCGAGCCATGCCAGATTTAGTAGGCCGCAAATTCACTGCGGACAGGCCCAACCACGTGTACGTAGGCGACATTACGTACCTGCCGTGTAAGGGCGGCAAGAATATGTACCTGGCCACAGTCATCGACGCCTACTCGCGCAAGCTCGTTGGCCATGCACTCGCGGATCGCATGCGGGTATCGCTGGTTATCGAAGCTTTGTCTCATGCTAGAAAGGTCCGCGGAAGCCTTACAGGGGCAATTTTCCATTCCGATTACGGCAGTGTTTACACATCGCAGGCATTTAGGGACCACTGCGCCCAGCTTGGTGTGCGCCAATCCATGGGAGCGGTGGGTACAAGTACCGATAACGCCCTAGCAGAATCGTTTAACGCCGCTTTCAAGCGTGAAGTCCTGCGTGATTGGAAAGTCTTCGAAAGTCCAATCAGCTGCCGCCAGGAAGTCTTCCGGTGGTGCATACGCTACAACACGCGCAGACGACACTCCTGGTGCAACTTTCAAGCCCCCGATGACTTCGAAGCACTTAATTCAGCTACATTGAGCCTAGTAGCATAGCTACCCTCCGACGTGTCTACTTTCCGGGGGTGTTCCTATGTAGTTTGTCAATCTCGCGGGTGGGGTGGACGGGGGCGGATCCCTAACTCGGGATTTTTAGGTGTGTTGTTTTGCGCGCGACTGGTAGCCGACTGGGATTTTTCCAGGCGGCTTGTTTCACTGTTAGGGGTTAAGCTGCTGCGGCTTCTTTTGCGGGGGCGGGGTCGTGGTAATACTCGTAGTTGCGCATCATGGCGTAAAGGACGTTGAGTCGTCTGCGGGCGAGTGCTACTACTGCGGCGTTGTGTCTTTTGCCTTCATTGCGCTTTCGTTCATAGAATTGGCGTGAACGCTCGTGGAATCTGATGGATGCAAAAGATGATTGTCATAGGGCGTTCTTTAGTTTTTGTTGTCGGCTCTATTTAGCGAGACGGACCTGACCCCCAGATGGTGGACACCTTGAAACCAGCATCTCGCTGGGGAAGTGAGGTACCTTTCCACCATGCCACGCAAGACCTACACCGAGCAGTTCAAGCGCGACGCAGTCTCGTT
>NZ_JAKRMY010000019.1 GCF_022346005.1 Corynebacterium sp. ACRPS | reverse complement strand
GGGGAGCCGTGAATGAAGGGGAGTTTAGATAACGCCCTGTGCCAGCATGGCGTCAGCCACCTTCTTGAAGCCGGCGATATTGGAGCCAGCCACGTAGTCGCCTTCACGGTCGTATTCCTTGGCCGTGTTGTCGATGTTCTTGAAGATGTTGCTCATGATGCCGCGCAGGCGGTCATCGGTGTACTCGAAGGACCAGGAGTCGCGGGATGCGTTCTGCTGCATCTCCAGTGCGGAGGTTGCCACACCACCGGCGTTGGCAGCCTTGCCGGGTGCGAAGTTGATCTTGGAGTCCTGGAATACGTGCACCGCATCCGGGGTAGACGGCATGTTAGCGCCCTCTGCAACGTAGCGCACGCCGCCCTCGACGAGCTTCTTGGCGGATTCGCCGTCGAGCTCGTTCTGGGTTGCACACGGCAGTGCAACATCAGCCTGGACATCCCAGATATTGCCGCCCTCGTGGAACTCCACGCCGTTGCCAGCTTCCTTGGCGTAGGTGGAGATGCGCTCGCGGCGCACTTCCTTGACATCGCGAAGCAGGTCAACGTCCACGCCGTTCGGGGTGGTGATGTAGCCGGAGGAGTCAGACATGGCAACCACGGTAGCGCCGAGTTCCTGTGCCTTTGCGGCGGCGTAGATGGCAACGTTACCGGAGCCGGACACGATGACCTTGGCGCCGTCGAAGGACTCGCCGTGGGTCTTCATCATTTCTTCGGTGATGTAAACGGCACCGAAACCGGTGGCCTCGGTACGTACCAAGGAACCGCCCCAGGTCAGGCCCTTGCCGGTCAGGACGCCGGACTCGTGCTGGGTGGTCAGGCGGCGGAACTGGCCGAAGAGGAAGCCGATTTCGCGGCCGCCGACGCCGATATCGCCGGCAGGAACGTCGCGGTACTCGCCGATGTGGCGGTGCAGCTCGGTCATGAAGGACTGGCAGAAGCGCATAACTTCCTGCTCGGACTTGCCCTTCGGGTCAAAGTCGGAGCCACCCTTGCCGCCACCGATGGGCAGGCCGGTCAGGGAGTTTTTAAAGATCTGCTCAAAGCCCAAGAACTTAATAATGCCCAGGTTTACCGAGGGGTGGAAACGCAGGCCACCCTTGTACGGTCCGAGCGCGGAGTTGAACTGCACACGGAAGCCGCGGTTGACCTGCACCTCGCCGTTGTCATCAACCCATGGGACGCGGAAGATGAGCTGGCGCTCCGGTTCGCACAGGCGCTCAACCAGACCGTAGTCTGCGTAGTGTGGGTCCTTATCCAGGACGATCTTGAGCGAATCCAGCACCTCGGACACCGCCTGGTGGAATTCCGGTTCACCGGCGTTACGCTTGAGTAGCTTGTTGTAGTACTCAGAAATCTGGCTATCAACAGACATAGTGTATAAATCCCATTCTCGTGGAGTTTGACTAGCAGGAACTAGTTTCCTATCAATCTACCGATAATGCAAGTACAATTATTTCTCAGTCCCCCAATTACCCACGTTCACCTGCGACAATAAAGATAAATATTTTCTGTAGAGCGTTCGGATTCCTAGCAGAAAGCCGCAGTGCGGGTCGCGGGCTTTATAATCGCGGGCATGCATATTGTCGTCGCGCCTGACTCTTTTAAAGGTACCGCTTCTGCCACGGAAGCCGCAGCCGGAATCGCCAACGGAATTCGCCAGCACTACCCCACCGCCACCGTCACCACCTTGCCCATGGCCGATGGCGGCGAAGGCACCGCCCAGGTGTTGGCCCAGGCCGCCGCGGCGGGCGGGCAAGAAACCCAGACCATTACCCTTCCCACCACGGATGCGGTGGGGCGTTTGACCGAGGCGCAGTATTTCCTCGCTGGGCACACGGCCTTCATCGACGTCGCCGCCGCCACCGGGCTGCCCGCGGTCCGCGACGCGCTCGATCCCCTCCACGCGGATTCTTATGGCACGGGCGTGCTGCTTGCCGATGCCCAATCCCGCGGCGCCACCTCCATCGTGCTCGGCCTTGGTGGCACGGCCAGCATCGACGGTGGCATGGGCATCCTTGCGGCCCTCGGCGCCGCCGCCCACGATGCACGCGGCTATGCCCTGCCCAAGGGCGGCGCCCCATTGGTGCAGCTCGATTCCATCGATACCGCGCAATTAAATATCAAAGCGGGCATGGTTGATTTCACGCTCTTGGCCGATACCCGGGCTAAGGCTATGCAGGCAGCCACCATGTACGGACCTCAAAAAGGCGCAGAGGGCGAACAGATTGCCTTGCTTGCAGGCGCCCTCCTCCAATTGTGCAAGGTCACCGGCACGGATCCGGAGGCGGAATTTACCGGTGCGGCAGGCGGCATCCCCATCGGCCTTACCTGGCTTTCGCGCACCCTATGGGGCACCGATGAGCACGCCCGCGTCGTCTCTGGCGGGGCACATGTGGCCAAGGCCCTCGGACTCGCCGAGGCCATTTCTCAGGCTGACCTCGTCATCACCGGCGAAGGCGCATTTGACGAGCAATCCTTAACCGGCAAGGTCGTCGGCACCGTCGCGGACCTGGCGGCGGAGTCTTCTACCCCCGTCGGCATCGTTGCCGGGGCCATCAACCAGGACACCGAGCACGTCACCGCGGAGCTAGATCAAGAAGGTGGGATGCCGGAGCAGCTGGCTAGGGCTGCCCGGGACATCGTCAAGCAGCTGGGCTAAGGGCGAATCTCGACCGTCCACGGAAAGATGGCGGGGCGTTCATGCGCCAACTCATCCTCCAGCAGCACGTGATCCTTGGGCAATACGGCGTGCGGCGTGAGCAAACGCGACAGCACCATAGCCAGCTGGTTCACGGAGCCGGTTGCCCCCTCCACCGCGATGTTATAGCGATGGGCGTGGGCGCCTTCTAAATCGCGCTCTTCATGTTCATCACGGTAATTTTGCTGCAGCTGCTCCTCCAAGCCCTCAGGGAACTGGGGATCTGCCGGGCGAGTAACCTCGGCGGAGGTAAGCGATCCGCCCGCTACCAGCTTATCGGTGGCAGTGGTGAAAATTTCCTCCACGCGGTCCGCTTGCTCATCTGGAACCAATACATCGAATTGAATAGTCGGCATATAGCTGACCCTACCCTAACCAAAGGGATGAAAACTATGTCTTATTCCACAAACATCGCTTCCATGGTCCACTCTGCGGATACTGACCTGGCGTGGCAGCGGGATTTTTACGAAGATCTGCACCGCCACCCCGAGCTTTCCCACGAGGAGGAACGCACCGCGGCGCGCATCCGCGCCAAGTTAGCGGAGTTTGATTGCGAGGTAGAAGAAAACATTGGCGGGCATGGCATGGTCGCCATTTTCCGCAATGGCGATGGCCCCACCGCGCTCATGCGCGCCGATTTCGATGCCCTGCCGGTCAAGGAGGCCACCGGCGTGGCGTATTCCTCGACCAATGACTACATGCACGCCTGCGGGCACGATATGCACACCACGGCCCTACTCGGTGCCTGTGCGCTTCTCGATGCCTCCCGCGATACCTGGTCCGGCACCTTCCTCGCCCTGTTCCAGCCAGCGGAGGAATCATCCATGGGCGCGAAATACATGATCGCCGATAACCTTACCGAGCGCGTGCCGCGCCCCGATATTTGCTTAGGCCAACACATCATGCCTGGCCGCGCCGGCACCGTTCGCCATACCGCAGGCCCCATCATGGCCGGCTGCGATTCCCTGCGCATACGCATCTTTGGCAAGTCCGCCCACGCCTCCATGCCGCATAATTCCATCGACCCGACTTATACCGCGGCGATGATCGTTACCCGGCTCCAGGCCATCGTGGGCCGCGAGGTAGCCCCGCACGAATTTTTCGTCATCTCCGTGGGCGAGCTGCATTCCGGCGATAAAAACAACATCATCCCGGATTCCGCCGAGCTCGTGCTCAATACGCGCTTTTATGATCCAGCCCTGGCGGAAAAGGTCTACGCCTCCCTAGAGCGCATGGTGAAGGCAGAATGCATGGCCTCCGGCTGCGAGAAGGAGCCCACCTTCGAGTACTACGCGCACGGCGAGGTCACCGATAATGACGCCGCCGCGTATTCGCCCATCGACGAGGTCTTTGCGGCCACCTTCGGGGAAGCATCCGTTACGGCCTCGCCCTCGACCGCTTCCGAAGATTTTTGTTACCTGCCGCAGGCATGGGGCGTGCCGTACGTCTTTTGGCACGTAGGGTGCACCCCAGATGCCGAGTTGGCCGATCCCCCGGTCAATCACCAGGCCAACTTCCTGCCGGAGTATGAGCCGACGGTCAAGGCCTCCACCCAGGCCGCCCAAGCGGCGGTGCTGGCGTACCTGGGCGCTTAACCCCGGCTCATCTTGGCATAAAAATCCGCCGCGTCCCCCTTTGCTCAATGGAGTGTGGAGGCGCGGCGGATTTTTCAGTGCGCTAGTCCTTGATGGTCTCTCCCAAAATGTGGCACTGAATCATGTTGGTATTGCCGGAGATTCCCGGAGGGGTGCCTGCAACGACGACGACCAAGTCATTCTCGTCGTACTCGTCCAAGTCCAGCAGGTACTTATCGATGGCCTCCATCATCTCATCCGTGGACTTGACGTCGGGGCTCAAGAAGGTCTCTGCACCCCAGGTAAGCGCCAGCTGGGCGCGCACGTCCTGGTCCGGGGTAAATACCAGAAGCGGCAGGTCAGAGTGCAGGCGGGCGACGCGCTTTGCGGTATCACCGGAGGAGGTGAAGGCAACGATAGCCTTCGCGTTCAGGCGCTCTGCAATATCGCGGGCGGAATAGGACATCACGCCGCGCTTGGTGCGCGGGACGTGCGCCAGCGGCGGGACCTGGCCATCGGTCTCGGAGCGCTTGACGATGCGCGACATGGTCCGCACCACGTTGTGCGGATCCGCACCCACGGAGGTCTCGCCAGACAGCATCACCGCATCGGCACCGTCGAGCACGGCGTTGGCCACGTCGGACGCCTCCGCGCGGGTCGGGCGGGAGTTTTCGATCATGGAATCCAGCATCTGGGTGGCCACGATGACCGGCTTGGCGTTCTCGCGGGAAATCTGGATAGCACGCTTCTGGAAGAGTGGCACCTCTTCCAGCGGAACCTCAACGCCCAAGTCACCGCGGGCAATCATCACGGCGTCGAAGGCCAAGATGATGGACTCGAGGGCATCGACGGCCTCGGGCTTTTCCAGCTTAGCGATGACCGGCACGCGGCGACCTTCCTCGTCCATGATCTCGTGGACCTTGTCGACATCGGCAGGCGAACGCACGAAGGACAGTGCGATGTAGTCCACGCCGAGCTGCAGGGCAAAGCGCAGGTCTTCGATGTCCTTCTCAGACAGGGCCGGCACAGAAATGCTCATGCCGGGCAGGGAGACGCCCTTGTTATTGGATACGGGGCCGCCCTCGGTAACCTCGCACACCACGTCATTGCCGTCTACTTCCTTGCAGACGACGGCGACCTTGCCGTCATCGATAAGCAAGCGATCGCCGGGCTTCGCATCTTGTGCCAAGCCCTTGTAGGTGGTGGATACGCGGTCGTGGGTGCCTTCGACATCGTCCACGGTGATGCGGACGATCTCGCCGTTATCCCACTGCTCTTCGCCGTTCTTAAACCGGCCGAGACGGATCTTGGGGCCCTGAAGATCGGCCAGGATACCGACGTTCCGGCCGGTCTTTTCGGTGGCTTCGCGGACCCACTTGTAATTGGCCTCGTGGTCCGCATGCTCGCCGTGCGACATGTTGAGGCGCGCGACGTTCATGCCGTCTTCTACAAGGCGCAAAATTCCGTCCCCACTAGCTACCGCAGGGCCGAGAGTACAGACAATTTTGGTTCTTCTATCCAGCATTATTGGCCTATTCCATCGGGGAAATTGAACAACCCCCAACCTACTCCCTCGCGCGCCGACAGGCCACAATTTTTTGGCGCCTTAACTACGGCAATCGGACACGAACACACATAACCGGTCATTTCCGGCCGGTAGCAGTGCCCGAGGTGCCGTTAGCATGCGTGGCTGCCACGCGTTTCTCGTCACCCTCGCCGCCGTTTTCCGCCTGCTCGCGGTAGTAACGCGGGTCAACTTCCTCTGGCGTTTCGGGGCCCTTGCGCTGCCTGTCCAGCAAGAAAAAGACGATGAGACCTGCGATAAAGACAACGGCGGAGACGATGAGGTTTACGCGGACGCCGAAGATATGGGTGGCTTCGTCTGAACGCATGCCTTCGATGAAGAAGCGGCCCAGGGTGTAGCCCACGACGTAGAGGGCAAATACCCGGCCGCGCCCCAGCTTCCATGCCTTGTGCGCCCACAGAAGGAACAGGCACACCAGCACGTTCCAGATGAGCTCATATAAATACGTCGGGTGCACCGAAGCGATGACCTCGCCAGTAGAATGCCCGGAAACCGGCGCGTACTCCCCGGCCTCATCGACGCGGTAGTAAATATCCAGCGCCCACGGAACGTCGGTCGGCCGGCCGTAGAGCTCCTGATTAAACCAGTTTCCCAACCGGCCGATGCCCTGGGCAAGGATGAGGCCAGGCGCCACCGCGTCCGCGAACGGTGCAAGCGGAATCTTCTTGATTCGAAACATCACCCACAGCGCTACGGCGCTTAAGGCAACCGCACCCCAGATGCCAAGGCCGCCATTGGTGACCTTGAGGGCGTCGGCTGGGTTGCAGGTATCACAGAAGTACTTCTGATGATCCGTGATGACGTGATAGAGTCGGCCGCCCACGATACCGGCGGGGATGACGACGATGGTCGCATCCCACACCGTATCGGGATTGCCGCCCCGGGCCGTGTACCGCCGCAGCGTCATCCACATGCCCACGAGGATGCCGGCGATGATGCACAGCGCATACGCATGGATTGGAATGGAGCCAAGATGCCACACCACGCCCTGCGGCGGGGAGGGGATATTTGCAAGATTCTGAGTATGCACGTTGATAGTGTGCCTTATCGGCGTACCCTTGAGCTAGTTTGGGGTCACTTTCCTAGGAACTTTTACGCGACGGGCACGCCGGGTGCTGGCCCGCGGCCACCAGGGAGCGTGCCAAGGCGGTTGGATCCTGAGCCGCCATGACGGATTCACCGACCAATACCGCATCCGCCCCGCGGGAGGCATAGTGGAAGAGATTGCGGGCATTATTCACCCCACCCACGGCGATGCGCAGGAGGGATTCCGGCAGGCCCGGGGCAATATCATTGAAGGCCTCCCGGTTGATCTCATCGGAGGCAAGGGACCACGCATTGATCGCAATGACGCTGCTGCCGGCTTTGATGGCGCGGTTGACCTCCCCGCAGGTTCGCACCTCCACGATGGCGGTCATCCCTAATGATTCCGCCCGGTCCAAGAGGGCTTCCAATCGGGCTTGCTCTAAAAGCTCGACCTGCAGTGGGATCGCATCGGCGCCAAAACAGCGAGCCTCATGAATCTGGTACGGGTCCACGATAAGGTCGCGCGCCATCATCGGGATATCGATGGCAGCGCGCGCGGCCGCCATATCCTCAAGCGATCCGTTAAAGCGCCGCGTATCCGTCTGGCAGGCCATCAAATGCACGCCGCAGTCCTCAAAGGTGCGCGCCCATTCGGCCATCTGCTCGGCCGAGCCCACGTGGGCGATTTCCCCGGTATAAGGAACGGCGCGCTTCAGCTCCGTAATGACCGAACAACCTGGTTTTAAAAGCGCCGCGCGGGCATCGCGGGGAGGCTCCATGTCCCGGGAGCGCGCCTTGATATCTTGGAAGGAAACGCGTGCTTCGCGCGCGGCGACATCCTCTAGCACCCCAGCGACCAGGTGATCGACGGCTATGGGTGTGGGCATGAGCACCTCCCTCCAAGCGCGATTAAAATCACACTTAGATTAACGCTATTCGGGGCGTTTCCGGAAATTGTGCTGCGCGAACGGGGCTATTTACGGCCCACATCGGTCGGGTCGATATCGCTATCGAGCGCATCCCACATCACGCGGCCGGAATCGGATGAGGTCTCCAAATCTTCCGCCAGCTTTTCTTGGCGGGCGGCAGGGGTTTCGTATTTGCTCGACGCCTTGACCTTGTCCTTGCCCGGGTTCTGGGCCAAGAGTACGGCGCCGAAAAATGCCAGCGCGGCCCCGATAATGGCGACAATGGGGCCCAGCTTGGTGGCCTCCGTGGAAATGACGGTAGCCCAATCAGAAATTGCGGCAGAATCCACCGCGTTTTCATTTGCGGACGCGCCCTGCAATATTTTTTGCGCGCGCTCGGCATCAGCGCCGCTGGTCAGCAAACTAATAGGGCTCCACGCGGCGCCTGCCGCGGCGAGGGCGCACACAATGGCCACGATGCGCCGCCCTGTTCGGCGCAGCGCTAGGCCCGCGAGCACCCCGGCGAGGAGGACCAGCGTCAATGCCATCAGTTCTAGGGACCACGCGGAACCCACGATCTCATTGGTTGCCGAGCCCGATTTATCGTCCTCGCTTACCGCTTTTACCCAAGTGCTACGGGAAGAAAACCACAGCACCGCCGTGCCCACCGCAATAAAAAGCGGGCCAAGTCGCCTCGTCATTAGGAATCATCCCCTAAAAGAACTTTCGCATCGAAGCATGTCCGGTCACCGGTGTGGCACGCGGCGCCGCGCTGCCGCACGGTCAGCAAGATGGTATCGCCATCGCAATCAAGGCGCACACCGAGTACCTCCTGCGTA
Source organism: Corynebacterium sp. ACRPS (assembly GCF_022346005.1). Lineage (GTDB taxonomy): Bacteria > Actinomycetota > Actinomycetes > Mycobacteriales > Mycobacteriaceae > Corynebacterium. The sequence goes on along the minus strand of NZ_JAKRMY010000019.1, from coordinate 32,359 downwards.
TGTCCTGAGGTCTCGCCCTTAATCCAATACTCGCCGCGCGAGCGCGAAAAGTAGGTTCCCTTGCGCGTGGCCAGCGTGTGGGCAAGCGCATGGTCATCCATCCAGGCAAGCATCAGCACTTCGCCGGAATCGGCCTGGGCAATAGCTGGCACGAGCCCTTGCTCATTGCGCTTGAGTAGCGCAGCAATCTGTGGGTCTAGCTCATAGTCTGCGGGATTGCTCATCGGCGCACCTCGTTTCCGGCATCTGCCAAGACCTTTTTAACCTCGCCAATTTCTACCTCCCCAAAGTGGAAAATGCTGGCTGCTAGGACAGCATCGGCACCTGCTTCAACGGCGGGTGGAAAGTCCGCTGCTGCGCCCGCTCCGCCGGAGGCAATGACGGGAATATTCACCGTTTCCCGCACCGCGCGCAGAAGTTCGAGGTCGAATCCGGCCTTCGTGCCATCTGCATCCATGGAGTTTAAAAGGATCTCCCCCACACCCAGCTCGGCGCCAGTCCGGGCCCATTCCACTGCATCGATGCCAGCCGATGTCGTCCCGCCGTGTGTCGTAACTTCGAACCCCGACGGTGCGTGCGCCGCGTCGGTGCGCCGCGCGTCCACGGATAAGACGATACACTGCGAGCCAAAGACTTCCGCCAATTCGCGCAGCAGGCCGGGATTGCCTATCGCGGCGGTATTGACCGATACCTTATCCGCGCCGGTGCGCAGGAGCTCGCGGACATCGTCAACGCTGCGCACTCCCCCGCCCACGGTCAGCGGAATAAAGACTTGATCGGCGGTGCGGCGTACCACATCGAGCATGGTGGACCGGCCATGCTTGGACGCGGAGACATCGAGGAAAGTCAGTTCGTCTGCGCCCAATTCCTCATAGCGCGCGGCCAATTCCACTGGGTCTCCTGCATCGCGCAGGTGCGCAAAATTCACGCCCTTGACTACGCGGCCTTGATCCACATCAAGGCACGGGATTATGCGTACGGCTACAGCCATGCGGGGCTTACTCCTTCACAAGTCGGTCAGGGTTAATTTGAGTGGTGAGATAGGATTTCCAGGATTGTCTCGTGCACCTGCGGGGTACCAGAGACCATACCCCGCGACTGCACGGTCCACGGATTACCCTCCGGATCCGTGACGATGCCCCCGGCCGCCTTGATAAGGAGCGCTCCCGCCGCGTTATCCCACGGGTGCGGCGAGAAATTCACGGCACCGTCAAAGACGCCCTGGGCCACGAAGGCATTATCTAGTCCCACCGAGCCTGTGATGCGCGGGCGCAAGCCGGATTCTCGCAGTTCGTGGAATGCCGCAGTGGGAAGGTTGGAAAAACACCCCACGTGCCCACGGGCATCATCGAATTCTGGGGACTCTTCCCCGCCACCGAAACCGCCGGACGGCCCACCCACAGAGCGCAGCGGCGAGCCGTCGCTGGCCACCAAGCGCCTGCCCAAGAGGGGAAAATCTGAGATGGCCGCAACAGTCTGGCCCTCGTGGACCAAGGCCACCAAGATGCCGGCCATGGGATTGCCCGCGGAATAATTTGCGGTCCCATCGATCGGATCGACAACCCACACGGTGTCGTGGATACTACCGCCGGATTCTTCCCCGTACACCGGGATGCCGGTCATCTGCTGCAAGATATCGCGCAGCTGCTTTTCGATGGCCAAGTCCACCTCTGTGGCGAAATCGCCCCGGCTTTTAAAGTGGGCCGGCGGCGCCCCGATGCCGGACCGAAAGATGGGCTCGACCTGGTCAACGGCCGCCTCCGCGAAGGCCACCAACTCGCGCGGATCCATCATCGCTTACTCTTCCTCGGGGTCATAAGGATCGATGGGCACCTCTGCGGGCAGCGGATCTACCTCTGCCACCGCAGCTAGCGCCTCCTCCAGGCTGAAATTTCCCTCATACAGCGCCTTGCCGATGATCGCCGAATCGATGCCCTCATTTTGATACCGGGCCAGCTCGGTGAGATCCGCCAGGGAGGAAATGCCACCGGAGGCGGTCACCTTGGCATCGGTTGCCATTGCTACCTCGCGCAATAATTCCACATTGGGCCCGGTCAGCGTCCCGTCCTTGGACACGTCCGTAACCACGAAGCGCTGGCACCCTGCGGCATCGAGGCGCTCGAGCTCCTCCCAGAGATCCCCGCCGTCGGAGACCCAGCCGTTGCCCTTCGTGCGCCATTCACCATCTTCTAAGCGCACCGCCAAATCCACGGCGACCTTTTCGCCGTAGTGCCCAAGGATTTTTTCTATCCACTCTGGGTTTTCTAAGGCGGCGGTGCCAATATTGATGCGATTCGCGCCGGTAGCCAGCGCGCGCTCTACCCCGGCATCATCGCGAATGCCACCGGTCAGCTCGACATTAATGCCAAGTTCTTGGGTAATCCCCGCCATCTGCTCGTGGTTGGAACCGCGATTAAAGGCGGCATCGAGGTCAACAAAGTGCAGCCACTGGGCGCCCTGGCGCTGCCATTCAAGGGCTGCATCCCGCGGGGCGCCGTAGACCTTTTCGGTGCCGGCCTCTCCCTGATCCAAGCGCACGGCCTTGCCGCCGGCGACATCGACTGCGGGCAAAAGCGTAAAAGTCATGGTCTCATCCTACCTAGAGCGTGTGCATCCAGTTTTCCAATAGCTGCGCGCCCGCATCCCCGGATTTTTCGGGGTGGAATTGCGTGGCCCACAGCGCGCCATTTTCCACCGCCGCCACGAAAGAATCACCAGCGTGCGTGGACCAGCTCACCAGCGGCGGGCGGGTAATGACGGTTTCCAATTCCCAGCGGCGAACGCCGTAGGAATGCACGAAATAAAACCGCTCATCGGCGTTAAGCCCGGCAAACATGGCGCTGCCATCCGGCATCTCAACGGTATTCCAGCCCATATGCGGCAACACGTCGGACTGCAGGCGTTCGACCGTACCCGGCCATTCGCCGCAGCCTGTGGAGTGGATGCCGTGCTCAACGCCGGCATCGAAAAGCACCTGCATTCCCACACAAATACCCATGACCGGCCGCTCTCCTGCCAGGCGCTGGCCGATGACCCTCGGCCCATTCACGGCCTTCAGCCCTGCCATGCAGGCATCGAACGCGCCCACGCCGGGAACCAGCAGCCCGTCTGCCTCGAGGGCCTGATAAGGATCCGCCGTGACGGTGACCTCCGCCCCGACGCGCTCGAGGGCACGCTGGGCGGAGCGAATATTGCCCGCGCCGTAGTCCAATAACACCACAGATTTTGTCATGGGCTATACCTTACGCATTCGACGCAAACGGGTGCGGATATCGTTGGTCTCGCTCACGCGGGTCCGGCCCAAGATGAAGTCCGCCGTGGTGAGCAGCAAACCGGCGATGAGGATCGCAACCCCAGCTCCGAAGGCGCCGTCGTAGCCGTAGCCCGCCACCATGGCGCCGAGCAGGGTCGAGCCCAGACCGGTGCCGCTATCGTAGAAAATATTCCAAATGGCCGAGGCCTCCGAGACCCGCTCGCGGGGCAACCGGTCAAACATGGATAGCAAGGCCTCGTTTTGCGCGATACCGAAGGCACCGCCGAATAGAACCGCGCCGAGCACCAGCCACCAGATGGAGCTTTCCATAAATAGGGTGAGCGAAATCGTCCCGACGCCGATGATCGCCATGATCTGGCTCGGAATGTACAAGCTGCCTGGGGTCCCAGTGCGGTCTGCCGCCACGCCGGCGAAGTACCGGAAGATCATCGCCGCGCCGCCCACGATGGACAGCATGATGCCGGCGAGGCTGGCACCCCTTGCGGCATCGAGCTCCTGCATCGCAGGGGACAAGAACGAGGAAATGGCACCGTAGCTCATAGAAAACGTGGTCAAGGCCAAGGCCGGGACCAGCACCAACTTCCAGGTAGGAACACGGATGATATTGACTTCTTCATCGTTATCCTCGGCCAAGGTGACCTTGATCTTGGGAATGCGCAGACACATAGCAAAACCCAAGAAGCCGATCAGACCGGCGGTGATATAAGTAGAGGCGTATCCTAGCGAATCGGCCATGAACAGGCCGAGCGGCAAGAAGATCATCTGCCCCAAGCCTGTAAATACACCAATCATACCGGTGGCCTTGCCCAGCAGGCGCACCGGGGAGAGCTCTGCAATGAGCGCGGATTCGGACACGGTGAGGGCACCAAAGCCCACCCCGCGCAGGGCGGAAAATAGCAAGACGATCCAGGCGTCGGTGCCCAGCAGGTGGCCGAAGGCCGGCACACCCAAGGTAAACGCGGACAGCGCCATCACGCGCCTGTAGCCCCAGCGGCGCAATAGCCACGGCGATACGATCTGCGTGGCAACCGTAAAGGCCATGAAGATACCAGTGGATCCACCAGCCAGGGTCGCGGAACCGCCGGAGTCAATGACGGCAAGCGGCACCACGGGAAGCAGGATGGACCAGGCGCCAAAGGCGGCGGCGATGGCTACCATCGTCGGCGTATAGCCGGGGACCTTCCAAATATTGGTCTCTTGAGATTCGCTCATTTACTAAAGCCTCCAACCATCCAGGCAATGGCCGCGGCCGCGGTGATAACGGCTAAAAGCGCGGCGACGACCGTAAAAAACTTCGAGTCCTGCTGATACGCGGACCAGGCTCCTCCTACCAAGAGGCCTGCCACCAAAAACAGGATGAGGATCATAAACTGCACGGGCTACAGGGCTCCCTTCGTTGAAGGGATGCCGGTCTGGCGCGGATCGTGGTCCACGGCAGCGCGCAGCGCGCGGGCTACCGCCTTGTATTCCGCCTCGGTCACATGGTGCGGATCGCGGCCGTAGCGTACGTTGACGTGCAGGGTAATGGCTGCGTGCGTGGCCAAGGATTCGAAGAAGTGGCGGTTAATCACCGTGGCATAGTGCCCGCCGATGACCTGCCACTGCAGGTGTTCCGGTTCGCCATTCATCACAAAGTACGCGCGGCCCGAAAAGTCCACTACCGCCTCTACCAGTGCTTCATCCATGGGCAGCAATTGGGAGCCGAAGCGGCGGATCCCGGCCTTATCCCCCACTGCTTCCCGCAGGGCCTGGCCTAATACGATGGCGGTATCTTCCACGGTGTGGTGGGCGTCTACCTCCACGTCACCGGTGGCCTTAACCTGCAGGTCAAAGAGCCCGTGTGTGGCAAATGCGGTAAGCATATGGTCAAAGAACGGCAGTCCAGTGGAAATGTCGCTTTTCCCAGTGCCGTCAAGGTCGATGGAAACGGTGATGTCCGATTCCGATGTAGCTCTTTGGGCACGCCCCACACGGTTTGTCATAAATCACTCCTTTGAAGTATCCGCTCCTACTGTAGTCGCTAGCTTTTCCGCCGCAGCCAGAAAGGCCGCATTTTCTTCTGGCAGGCCGATGGTCACGCGCAAATACCCGTCGATCCCTACATCGCGGATGAGCACCTCTTCATCCAGGAACTGCTCCCACACGCGGTGTTGATCCGCAAAATTGCCAAAGAAAAGGAAATTCGATTCGCTCGGCATGACGGTATAGCCCATCTCGCGCAGGCGACCTGCCACCATGTCGCGTTCGGCGGCGATGGTTTCCACGGTGGCGAGGGTATCTGCGCTGTGGCGCAGGGCCACAGTGGCCGCGGCCTGGGATAAGACGGATAGGTGATATGGCAGGCGCACCAGCATGATGGCCTCCACGAAGGCCGGATCCGCCACGAAGTAGCCGAGCCGCCCGCCGGCAAAGTCGAAGGCCTTCGACATCGTGCGCGAAACCACGAGCTTGGTGGGGTATTTTTCCAAAAGGCTCGTCGCGGACGGCGAGTCAGAAAACTCGGCGTAGGCTTCGTCGACGATGACGATGCCGGGGGCGGCATCGATAAGCGCGGCGATATCCTCCAAGCTGGTTACCCCGCCGGTGGGGTTATTCGGGGTAGTAACAAAGATGACGTCGGGCTGGTGCTCGGCCACCGCCGCTAAGGCGCGGTCCATATCGATGGCGAAGTTCTCATCGCGCGGGCACTCGATAAACCGGGTGTGGGTTCCGGCTGACAGGATCGGGTGCATGGAATACGACGGCGTAAATCCCAGCACGCTGCGCCCGGGCCCGCCGAAGGCCTGCAACAGCTGCTGCAGGATCTCATTGGAGCCGTTGGCTGCCCAGACCTGCTCGTAGGTGACATCCACGCCGGTTTGCTGCGAAACGTAGCGCGCTAGTTCGGTGCGCAGCTCGACCGCATCGCGCTCTGGGTAGCGGTTGAGCGAGCTGGCGCAGCGGCGGACCTCGTCCACGAGGGCATCGACAAGCGCGGGCGAAGGCGGGAAAGGATTTTCGTTGGTATTGAGCTGGTAGGCCACCCGCAGCTGCGGGGCGCCATAAGCGGTCTCGCCGCGCAATTCCTCGCGCAGCGGTAGGTCATGTAGCTGGGCCATTTATTTCTCCTCGAATCGGGCGCGGATGGCCTCCCCGTGGGCGGGAAGGCGCTCGGCATTGGCAAAGGCGATGACGTTGGGGGCGATTTCTTCCAGGGCGCCGCGGTCATAATCGATGAGGTTGACCGGCCGGAGGAAGGTGTGGGTGGAAAGCCCCGCGGAAAACCGCGCCGTGCCCGAGGTGGGCAGCACGTGGTTGGAACCGGCCGAATAGTCCCCCAAGGGCACCGGGGAATACGCGCCGACGAAAATGGCTCCGGCGTGGTTGATGCGCTCTGCCACGGCGCGCGCATCCGCGGTGTGGATTTCTAGGTGCTCGGCGGCATACGCATTCGCCACGGCGATGCCAGCGTCCACGGAATCCACCAGAACGATGCCGGATTGCTCGCCGGTAAGTGCCTCGGCGGCGCGGGCGGAGTTCTCCGTTGCCGTATAGCGGCGCTCGACCTCCTGCTGCACCTGCTGGGCCACGCTTTCCGATGCCGTAATTAACACACTTGCCGCCATCGGATCATGCTCTGCCTGGGAGATGAGATCGTAGGCCACGTAGACGGGGTTCGCGGTCTCATCCGCCAAGATGGCGATTTCGGTCGGGCCGGCCTCCGCATCGGTGCCTACCACCCCGCGCACCGCCCTTTTGGCCGCGGCGACAAAGATATTGCCCGGCCCGGTAATCATGTCCACGGGCTCTACGCCTTCTTCCGCATCTCCGTAGGCCAAAAGCGCTACCGCCTGCCCCCCGCCGACGGCCCAGACTTCCTCCACGCCCAGCATGTGGCACGTTGCCAAGACCGTAGGGTGTGGCAGGCCGCCGTGCTCCTTTTGCGGCGGGGAGGCAACCACCAGGCTGGAGGCGCCGGCCTCTTGCGCGGGCACGGTATTCATGATGACAGAAGACGGGTAGACCGCCTTGCCGCCGGGCACGTAGAGGCCAACACGCTCGATGGGGCGGAATACCTCGGTCACGGTGGCGCCGGCGGCCAGCTGCGTGGTGTGCGACTCCGGCTTTTGGTCCGCATGCACGCGGCGCACCCTTTCAATGGAGGCCTCGATGGCCGCGCGCACCTGGGGATCAAGCTCGTCGGCGGCCCGCTGCAGTTCGGCCTGGTGGACGCGCAGGGACGGCGGGCGCACCCCATCGAATTGCTCCCCATAATCCAACGCCGCCTGGACGCCTTCGTCGCGCACCTTATTGACCATCGGCACGACGGTCCCCATGACGGAATTCACATCGGTGCCGCCGCGCGGAAGGACGCGGCGCAGCGTGGCGGGGCGAAGCTGTTGACCGCGGAGATCGATGGTTCGAAGCATTCCTGGCTCACTTTCTGGTTGATCACCGTGGGCTATATCTGTAGACAAACCAATATACTATCGCCCAAAGCGCCGCGGGGACACCCTCTTGGGCGATAGACTCAAAATCAACTTCCAGCGAAGGCGAGTGTGCGGTGCATGATGATCGAATTTGAATCCACCAGTCTTGAGCGGCACCTGCGCGCCATCGTCCGCAAGCTTGATTTTTCCTATTGGGCGCTATCAACTGGAGAACTCGTCATTTCCCATGGGCAGGCGGGGTCCACGCTGGTCTTTGTGTCGCAGACCGACGATGTGGTTGTCCACCTGCACACCACTCTGCGCGGCGCGGTTGACTTGGGCGAGGCCGCCGCGCTGTCCCGATTTATCACCAGTTGGAATGCCGATTGCCTCTACCCCACCGCCGTGCTGGACTATGACGAGGAGGGGTCGCTGGTGCTGTGTGGGCAGAGCCACTTCAGCACTGGAACTGCACCAACGCACGATCAATTGGCCGCTTTTGTGCCCGCCGCGCTCCGCGGCGCAGAGGTGCTCATTAGCGTGGCGACGCGCGAATTTCCGGCCCTGGCCCAAGAACCAGAGCTGTTGCTAGCTCAAGACGATGCCGCTTCCCCGCCCGCGGTCACCCTGGATTTCCTCGCGACCGCTCTGCCGCAGATAGGGATCGACCGCTTCCATAGCGATGGTGAAATCTGCCTATTTGCCCTCGTCAACTCCATCGCCTGCACCTTCACCCTCGACTCTGGGCCAAGCCTCATCATCACAGGCCGGTGGGACCTGAATGCGGATGAGGACGAATTCACCCGTTTGTTTTTGATCTGCAATGACTGGAACCGGGCAAACCACAGCGCCACGGCCTACTGCCGCGCCAGCGACGACGGCCTCCACGTCCACGTCGATGTGCCGACCCTGACCGGGGCGGGCCTTCACCAAGGCCAGCTGCTGCGGGTTTTAAGCCAGAGCCTCGATGCGATCCTGCACGCAATCGATGACATCGCGCGGGAATTCTGTGGCAGCTCCCCGGTCAAGTGGGCGTAACTACTTCCCTTTGCGCACTGGCCTCTTTGCCAGCCGTCTCCCAGTCCGCGTCGGAGCTAATAAACGCGGTGCACCAATAGGAAAACATGGCCAAAAATGGGGCTACCACCCAGGCCACGGCGGGAGAAAAGTTCGGCGCAAATTCCACGACGTCCCCGGGGTTCTCCGGCGGGTGCGTTGCGGTGATGCCACCAAAGACGTAGAAGGAAGCGGCACCGGTAAGCGCGCACAGCCCTACCCACAGCAGCATCGTGAGACCACGCCCGCGACGCTGCGCGAATGCGGCCAGTCCGAGGCACAGCCCCAAGAAACCCGTGACGAGTGCAAAGGTCATAAATGCGACGAATTGCGCGTTGCCCGCGGCTTCAATGGCGTAGCCGCCACCGTCGACAGCATGGCCGGTCATCGTAGGGCGCATAAACCCCCAGAGCGCGCCACAGATGCCGAAAACGAACAGGGAACACGCGAGGAGCCCCGCACCGAAACCGAGTGTGCGGGGCAAGCGAGCTTGGCGGGAAGACATTTTAGTTACAGAAGGTCCAGTTACCGTCCTCGCGGCGGAAACGAACGGTGGAGGTATCGGTACCGTCCGAGTTCGACACGCTCACGGTAGCAGAGGCATCATCGCCATTGACCACAACGTCATTGATCGATTCCAGCTTGGTGGAGGTAGGGATGGCCTCTAGCTGGTCGGCGAACTCGTTGATCTTGGCATTGCCCTGGCTTTGCTGGCGCATGGAGTTTGCGTATTCCGCAAAGGACTGGTTGGGCAGGCTATCGACGTAGTTGAGGTACTGCTGGAAATCCCCGGACTCGCCTTCGCGCACGGCCTTGCAGGCGTGGGCAGGCATGTATCCAAAGTAGTCCTTAACATTGTCAATCTCATGCTGCCCGCGCACCAACTGCTCAATGGCCTGCTTATCGCCATCGCTTGCTTCTTGCCCACCTTCAATGGGCTTGATGTCCTGGGCGTTGGCGAAGGGATCGTCCTCATTCTCAATGGGGTTCGCGTTGGTGCCCTCATTGCCGCCTTCTTCGCCCTTCTCCTTAGGCTCCTCGGCGGCCTTTTTCTTGTCCTTTTCTTCCTTTTCCTTCTTTTTATCCTTATCTGCGTCTTTGTCCTCAGACTTTTTCGCCGATTCCTTCGCGGAGGTCTCAGAGGACGAGGAAGCAGACGAAGACGACGTGGTCTTCGTCGAATCGTCCTCGTCATTTGAGCTGCATGCAGCTAAGGCAAGCGGGGCAACCATAGCGACCGCAAAAAGGGACTTCTTAGCAGGGGTCAAAAAGGACAAGGGAGAGCTCCTGAATCAATCTTTCGAATGCGAAGCCGCCTCACGACGGGTTCTTATGTCCCCGCAATCTTAACAATGCAAGTTTGCAAGGGACATTATTGCAGTCTGAAAAGTACCTGTGAGCTATTCCTTGGCGCGGCGAAACACGTACAATTTCCACTGTGCAACTACATCGCGAGGCCATCATCGACGCCGCCACGACCCTATTGAATACGTATGGGCTTGCCGATGTCACCATGCGCCGCGTCGCCTCCTCCCTCGGCGTTGCCCCGGGCGCACTGTATTGGCACATCGCCAATAAGCAGGCGCTCATCGCCGCTCTTGCCGAAGATATTATCGCCCCCGTCGCCGGTTCCACGCTGGAAGAAATTAGCCTGCACCTGCGCAAATTGCTCCTGGCCCGGCGCGATGGCGCGGAAGTTGCCATCGCCGGCCTCTCCCAGCCGGATTCCACGGCGTGGGATCACCTCGTCGCACAGTTTAGCTCCGCCACCTGCCCCGATTTCGATGATACTGCCCGCAAGGCCGCCGCCCTTTCCGCCGTGCACCTCGTCCTAGGCGCCACGCTGCTCGAGCAATCCCAGCGCCAGCTTTTAGAAACCACCGGCGGAGCTACCCCGGCGGACTACCGCGCCGATTTGGTGCGTGGCGTGCGTATTATCAATGCCGGATTGCAGCACAGCGGGACGGATTAAAACGCTTCACCCCCGCGGCGGATTTCTGCTAAGCACAAGCGAGTACGATCTCTGTGCAGCACCTCCCCCTTAGATTCTCACCTCAGAAGAAAGGCCATTTTCGTGTCGTATCCCGCGCATGGCGTATCCATCGATGTCACTGCGGAAAAAGTCGTGCTTCACCGCAGCCTGCTCTCCCGCAGCTTAGGCGCTCCTGCCACCGCAGAAATCGCGCTCGATACCATCGATGACCTGCGCGTCCACGGACCCACCGCCACCGGTTTTGGTTCCTTGTCCTTAGGCAGCGCCGGCAGCATTGCCTTCGCGCCGCACCAAGATCCCCACAGCGTGGCGCGCGCCATTAAGGCGGCGCAACAGGGCGACACACCCGCGGAAGCCCCAACCCCATCCACTAACGAGGAAACCCCAGGGCTTGATTTCGTCGCGGTTGATGTAGAAACCGCCAATGATAATTGGGGTTCCATCTGCCAGATCGGTGCCGTGCGTTACCGCGATGGCGAGGAAACCGCGTCCCAGTCGTGGCTGTGCACCCCTCCCCCAGGCTTGGAGCACTTTGCAGAAATCAATATCTCCATCCATGGGATTACCGCCGCCGATGTCGAGGGGGCCACGCCCTTTGCCACAGCGGCCGCAGAGCTCTTTGATTTCATCGGCAGCGATGTCATCGTCGCGCACAATGTCCAGTTCGACTCTTCCGCGCTGCGCTCCGGATTGCTGGCCGCCGGCGCCGATGTCCCCACCGTCCCGTTGGCCTGCTCGCTCGCTTTGTCCCGCGATGCGTCCAAGCAAGGTATTATCTCGGTAGCCAACCACAAGCTTCCCACCGTGGTGAAACACCTCGGCGGCGACTCTTTTACCCACCACGATGCCACAGAGGACGCCCGTGCCGCCGGCACCATCATCACCGGGTTGGCCCAGCGCTTCGTGCATACCGGAAGCATCACCGATCTCTTCACCAGCCGCGAGTTTAGCCTCGGCCGGCTCGAGTCCGCGGCCATCCTGCCGGTCCTGCGCGCGCATACCGCGCCCACCTCCGGCGACGATCTGGGCGCCGGTACCGATTTCCGCGATTCCACTCGCTCCGCCGGAACCAACAAGAAGCCCTCGTCTTCTGGCCGGGCGCCGTGGCAGGCCGTGGCCACCCCGGATACCATCCCAGATCCCAATCCCGATGCCGATCCAAAGGGCGCGCTCTACGGCCAGCACGTCACCCTGACCGGCGATTTCGAGCCGTACGATAAGGGGCTGCTGTGGCAGGGCATCGCCAAGCGCGGCGGGCAAGTGGGCAAAAACGTCACCAAGAAGACCACGCTGCTTGTCGTCGGCGAATGGGCGAAGAAGACCTCCAAGGAAAAGCGCGCCGAAGAGCTGCAGAAAAAGGGTCAGGACATCACCATGTGGTCCGGTGCCCAGCTCTTTTCTGAACTCGAGCTCGACGCCGAGCCGCCTTTTTAAGCCCGCAGGGAACCACCCGGCCATTTCTCCAGTCCAATAGGGGCGGATACTCACGACCCTGGAGAAATCACCATGACCCTTACGCTCGACGCTCCCCGCCCCACCACCGCTAATTTGCTGCCGGCGCTCTTCGCTCGGTCGTGGATTAAGCACCAGCGGCTTTCCGATGACGGCTTTTGCGACTCCCTTGCCACCATCCAGCTTTCGCCCAACTTGTCGATGGCGCTGGTCTTTCCCGGGCAGCGCACTTTTCGCAGGCTTAGCCACCGCGGCCTCGCGGACCTCGATGTTTCGGCCCGACAGGCGTGGAATTGCGCCTCGCATAACCTGCAGCGCGCCGCGCTCGACTCGCAGGGCCTGCGCTTTTGGACGCGCCCGGCCCACTGCGCCCTGCCGGCCGCAGCGCCCTATGGCGGCCTGCAAGTTCGCTCCCACGGCGCCCCGGTTTCCTCGTGGTTGGCCCACCCAGAAACCTTCACCGTGCTGGATAAGCACATGCGCCGCCTCATGCGCTCGCATTCTTTAACCTACCTGGTGCCTGATTCCGCGACGGTTTTTGTCTTCGCCCACTTACCCGATGAGTATGCCCGCGACCTCGCCCGCGCCGCCGCCGAACAACTTCCCCGCCATCGCACCGTTTTACATTCGCGCCCGCTAGTATGGTCTAACGGATTTCCCCGCGAATTATGAGAGGAGCACCATGGCGGAAAGCAGGATGTCGAGGCTGAGCAATCAGTACCACGCCTGGACCCGCAGCCACCCCACGGCGGCGGAGGATTTTCGCACCGCCATCGAGGATCTACTCAATGACGCCGGCATCATCTTTGACCGGGTATCCACGCGCGTCAAGGCGTGGTCTTCGCTCAAACGCAAGGCCAAGAAGCGGGGCGAGGGCGGCGATTTCATCTACCCCACCCCGTGGGACGATATCCACGATGTCATGGGCGTGCGCGTTACGCTGTACCACTCCACCACCATTCCCAATGCGCTAGACGTGCTGGGCGAGTCCTTCAAGGTCGTGCGCTCTGTAGATAAGGCGGCCGAGACCCGCATTTCCGGCGGTTTTGGCTACGGTTCCCACCACCTGGTGCTCACCGTGACGGACGATAGCGCGGCGGCCATGGAAGAGCTCGCCGATTTCGTGGGTTGGACCTTTGAGGTGCAAATCCGCACCGTGCTGCAGCACGCGTGGGCGGAATTCGAGCACGATATCCGCTATAAGCAGGGCCCTACCCCGCCCTCGCCCGAGGTCGACCGCCTTTTTACGCTGGCCGCCGGCCTCATCGAACTAGCCGATCAGCAATTCGATGAAATCGCCGCGCTCAAGGCCCCGCGCACGGAGACGGACACGGACGTGGAGCTTACTCCGGAAACCCTGCCTGGCGTCCTAGCCATCATTTTGGGCAACCGCTTCCCACTTTCGCGCTCGGAGCACTACCGCTTCCTCGCGGAAATCTTGGAGGAAAACGATATCCGGTCCTTGGACCAGCTCGAGCAGCTGCTTGACGATGACGCCATTGCCCACGTCCACGACACCATGCACTATCGCTTTCGGCCCGGCCAAGTGCGCCTTATCGATGACCTCTTGCTCAATAAATTTGGCAAACAGCATATCGAGGCCACCGCTGAATCCGGCGACCGCGCCGGCCGCCGGCGCCGCCTGAACGCGCGCCTTAAGGCGCTGCGCGCTAATTCCTAGCGGAACCCGCCGCGGAATTTTTCCATATCGCGGCGTTCCTTCTTCGTCGGCCGGCCCGCACCGCGGGGGCGCACCGGCACGGACGGCATGAACTCCTTGGGCGGTGGCGGAGGCGCGTGATCGGTATAGCAGGTGCGCGCCACCGGCGCGCCCACGCGCTTGGCGACGGTAGCCAGCACCTCCAAATCGTGCTCGTGGTGGTTGCGCCACACGCGCACCCTATCGCCTGGCACGACTTGTTGCGCGGGTTTGACCGCTTCACCGTTGATTTTCACGTGCCCGGCGCGCACCGCGGTGGCCGCGGCGGATCGGGTTTTGAACATGCGCACCGCCCATACCCAAGCATCAATGCGGACGGGGCGGCCGCTTGGCTGCGGGGTAGGCATTAATAATTATTGTGGTTCTCGTTGACGATTTTGCGGATCTTCAACCAGTTATACCCGCCGCCCACCACGGCGATGATAAGGCCCAAAACCATCCAAGCGGCCAAATTAGCAGATAGCACACCTAAAACAACTCCTGCGCCGAGGCCACCGGCAACGGAAATAACGGCGTTGCGGGAGTGCTTGCGCACCTGCTGCTTGCGCTGCGCAATGGGGTTATTCGGTCGCTGCTGCATAGTCATGACCCAGATCCTACCTCAACCCAAGCAGAACCTGCTTCGCGCGCGCTGATTTCACCTTGGGAAAGCGCGGCGAGCATCGCCTGGAGCGCATCGAGCCCACCCGGGCGCACGGCGACGGTAAAGGTTACGGCTGCACCGTACTCGGTATCGGTGATATCGATGCCGCGCCCGCGCAAATCCGCTTCGAGGCGCCCGGCCGTGGCGTGCGGGCATTCCACCGTATAAAGCTCCCGGCGCGCCCGAGTGACCGCCTCGACCTTCTCCATGGCCTCGCTGACCGCCCCGCCATAGGCATGCACGAGGCCGCCCGCGCCCAGCTTGATGCCGCCGAAGTAGCGCACGACCACCGCGCAAATATCAAGCATTCCAGAGCCTTTCACCACATCCAACATGGGTTTTCCGGCCGTCCCGGAAGGCTCGCCATCATCGGAGGAACGTTCCACTGGGTTCGCGTCGTCGACGTGGTAGACATAGGCGGAGCAATGGTGGCGGGCATCGGGAAAGCGCTGGCGGGCGGCATCGATAAACGCCCGCGCTTCTTCCTCGTTTGTGACCCGGCCGATCAGGGCAATAAACCGCGAGCGTTTGATCTCATTTTCGTGTTCCACCTGGCCGGTGGGGCGCCGATACGTATCGCGCATTAGGCCACCAGGAAATCGTACTCGGGGGTATTCGGCTGCAGGTGCTGCACCGAGATCTTGGACTCGGCCATCCGCTCCTTCAGCCCCGCCAGGTCCTCGGCGCGGCTTAGCTGTATGCCCACCAGCGCGGCACCGGTCTCGCGGTTATTGCGCTTGAGGTACTCAAAAAGAGTGATGTCATCGCTGGGGCCCAGGATTTCAGATAGGAAGTGGCGCAGCTGGCCCGGTTCCTGCGGGAAATTGACCAAGAAGTAGTGCTTCAGGCCGCGGTGCACCAGGGAGCGCTCCATGATTTCGGCGTAGCGCAGCACGTCATTATTTCCCCCAGAAATCACGCAGACCACCGTCGAACCCGGTTCTAGCGGCACCCGCTGCAGCCCGGCCACGGACAGCGCACCGGCGGGCTCGGCGATAATACCCTCATTTTGATACAGGTTGAGCAGGTCCGTGCACACCGCCCCCTCAGAGACCGTGTCCCAGTGCAGGCGCGATTGGTTGGCCTCCAAAATCTCATACGGCAGCGAGCCCAGGCGCTTGACCGCCGCGCCGTCGACAAACGGATCCACGCTCTCTAGCGCCACCGGCCCGCCATTGCGGAAGGCTGCTCTTAGCGATGCCGCCCCTTCCGGCTCCACACCCACCACCTTCGCGTGCGGTGCCATATCCGCCATATAGGAGGTGATGCCAGAAATCAGCCCACCGCCGCCGACGGGCACGACGATGGTATCGACCGAGGCGCCCTTGGCCGAAAGCTGCGCCAAGACCTCCGCGGCCACGGTGCCCTGGCCGATGATCGTATCGCGGGCATCGAAGGGCTCGATGAAGGTGGCGTGGCGCTCGGCGGCATCGGCATGCGCGGCGGCCGCGGCCTCGTCAAAGTTGGCACCCACTACTACGAGTTCCACTTGGTCTCCGCCGTGCACGTGGATGCGGTCGCGCTTTTGCATGGGCGTGGGCTCCGGGACGAAAATCTTGCCCGGAATCCCCATGGTGCGGCACGCATAGGCCACGCCTTGTGCATGGTTGCCTGCCGATGCCGTCACGATGCCCCGCTCCCGCTCCTCCTGCGACAAGCTGGAGATGCTATTGAGCGCGCCGCGTATCTTATACGAGCGCACGTCCTGGAGATCCTCGCGCTTTAAATAGACCTCACAGCCCGTTTCCGCAGAAAGCCGGGGGCAATACTGCAGCGGCGTCGGCGCGATTTCGGAACTGATACGTGCCTGTGCCTGCTGGATATCGGATGCGTGGATGGTCGATTCAGTCATGATTGCAGAGTCTACTCGTCCTACCTAGTGCTCGACCGATTCACCTAGATTTCATTCCGGTTTAGCGTGACTGTTACGTGGTTTGGAGACAATGGAGTGCTCCACACGAAAGGACTCTCTCTATGTTTAAGCGCACCTCTATCGGCGTGGCTGCCTGCCTTGCGCTCAGCTGCGCCCCGGCCGCCAACGCGCATATCGTCGATAATGTTTTAGAACGCTCCGCCGACGATGCTGCGGTAAAACTAAGCCCCATCGGCTCGTATGAAGCCGGGGTCATGGGCAAATCAGCAGCGGAAATCGTGGCCTACCACGCCGCCTCCCAGCGCATTCTCACGGTGAACGCGCAATCGGGCAAGGTGGATATCCTGGATGCTTCCGATCCCGCCAACCCCACCAAGGCGGCCGAGGTTTCCGCCGGCGGCGATAAGGAAATCAACTCCGTGGCCGTGCGCCCCGATGGCCTCGCCATCGCCGCCGTGCAGCAGGGAGACAAAACCGAAAACGGCGAGGCCCTGATTTTCGATGCCGCCTCCGGCGACGAGCTCGGTCGCGTGCCGCTCGGCGCGCTGCCGGATAACGTGCACATCACTAATGACGGCGCCTATGCCTTGACCGCGAATGAGGGCGAGCCCTCCGATGAGCTCACCGCCGACGGCACCGAATACGCAAAAGATCCAGAAGGTACTGTATCGGTCATCTCCCTGCCAGACGGCGTCCAGGCCCCCTCCGCTGCGGATGTCCGCACCGCTGATTTCCGCGCCTTCGACGGCTCAGATGCAGAACTCGACCCGTCCATTCGCGTCTTCGGCCCAGAAAACCACCACAATAAGCCTTCGCTCGACTTCGAGCCGGAGTATATTTCCTCCGCCGATGGCAAGGCCTATGTCACCTTGCAAGAAAACAACGCCATCGGCGTGGTCGATATCGCCTCCGCCACCGTAGAAAAGGTGCTGCCCGCCCACATCGCGGACCACTCCGTTGTCCCCATCGATCCCTCCAATAAGGACGGCGCGGCAAAGCTGCGCACGATCCCTGTGCAAGGGCTATCCATGCCGGATTCGATTGGTGCCTTTCAAACCAACGGCCAGACCTACTTCGCCACCGCCAATGAGGGCGATGCCCGCGATTGGGGCGGCTACACCGATGAGGTCAAGCTAAAAGATCTTGTTGAAGAGGGCCAGGTCTGTGATTCCGTCGACCTGCCAGAAGGCATCGAGGACAAGAAATACGCCGGCAACCTCAAGTTGAGCAATGCCTCTGGGTGGAATGAGGAACAGGGCTGCTTCGATGGCCTGTATTCCTTCGGGTCCCGCTCCTTTAGCATTTACGATGCCGAGGGCAACGTCGTCTTCGATTCCGGTTCCGACTTCGAGGAAATCACCAAGGACATCGAGGGACTTAACTTCAATGCCGATAACGAAGACCCCGACTTTGACGATCGCTCCAATAATAAAGGCCCCGAACCGGAAGCCCTGACGATTGGAACAGTTGGCGATCGCACCTATGCCTTCATCGGCATGGAGCGCGTGGGCGGCATTTTCGTCTACGACGTCACCGACCCCGCTCATGCCGAGTTCGTCACCTATACCAACAATCGCGATTTCGCCGTGGACTATGACGAGGACAATGTTGCCGTCACCAGCTTGGCCGGCGACTTGGGCCCAGAGGGGTTGGCGTTCGTTAGCAAGGAAGACTCGCCTACTGACGATGCCCTCCTTATCGCCGGCAACGAGGTGTCCGGGACCACTACTATCTTTTCTGTCGCCGATCTCGTCGGTGGCTCCCAAGATGAAGACGGCGACGCTCCTGACGATGCCCCCGGGGCATGGCTGCCTGGTGACGGCTCCAGCAGCATCGCGAAGGGCGTTGGAATCATCGCTGGCGTCATTGCCCTCGGCGCCATGTTGAGTGGTGTTCTACACTTCATGCCGCAGGTAGCCGATCAGTTCTATAAGATGCTTCCAGAACCGGTCCGCCAGCTACTTCCGTAGATTTCGGTATTAAAGCGGTGGCGGTTGGGGCGCGCGATCAGCTCTTCAGCCACCGCCTACTTGCTCCGCTTGTACTGCATTGCCAGCGGTAATCGCGCGGGAGCTTGTGCGATTTCACAAATCCGAGTCGTGGACGGCACGCCAACTTCTGAGACAAACGCAATTATTCCTCTGCACGCGAGCGGTCTTCACAATTGGCCCACCGTTACCGCAGGTGCAGCGAAATTGCTTTCTCTGAGCGGCGGTAACAGTGTCCATAGAAGGTGCAGGAGAGTTTCTATCCCAAAATACCTGCACCCATCGTGGCCTTCAGGTCTCCCATGAGGTTGCCCGATCGTTCCACGCGGAGGTGCTCACCGAGGACCATGGTGGTGGATTGGTCGCCCTCGACAAGCTCAAGATAGACATCGGACTCACCGTGGTTTTTAACCAAGACCTGCTTGAGTCGGGCGATATTTTCCATCGTGCACTGGTCCGTGCGCATGGTCAGGCGCAGCGGCAGGCTCGCGCCACCGCCTGGACCCAGCTCGGGAACGCGAATATCGGAACAAAACAGCGACCGGCGCTCATCGCGCACCTTCACGTTGACGCGCGCCAAGATAATGTTGTCTTCCACAATATGCGGCGCCGCCAGCGAATAGACCTTATTGAACACCAAGATCTCTACCTGCGCGCCGTTGTGGTCTTCTACCGTGACAATCGCCCACGGGGAACCATCGCGCTTAGAAAAGCGGCGGTCCACACCGGAGATGATGCCGCCGATGATGAGTTCTTGGCCATTGTGTACCTCGTCGTTGAGGATCTTGGTCAGCGGAGTATTGGTCTGCGCAGCTAGGGCCTCTTCGAAACCATCAAGTGGGTGGCCAGAAACGTAGAGACCCAGCATCTCTCGCTCGAGTGCCAACTCGTGCTTGCGATCCCACGAGTCGTCCGGAACATCAATGGCAAAGGCGCCTTCAGAGGAGGCATCGTCGCCACCGCCGAATCCGGCAAAGAGGTCGAATTGCCCCTTATCCGCCGCCTTCTTGGTGGTCTGCACGGCATCAACGGCGTCCTCGTGAATAAGCATCAGCCCCTTGCGCGGCTGCTGGAAATCATCAAAGGCACCGGCCTTGATCAGCGCCTCGGTCACGCGCTTGGAACACGCTGCCAAATCGATCTTGTCGAGGTAATCGCTAAAGGACGTAAACGCCCCCTTTGCCTTGCGCGAGGCAATGATGGATTCGACCACTTCAGAGCCCACGTTGCGGATAGCGCCCATGCCGAAGCGAATATCCTCGCCCACAGCTTGGAAGTCCTCCTCGGACTCATTGACCGAGGGCGGCAAAACGTTAATGCCCAAGTGGCGGCAGTCCGACAAGTAGATGGCGGACTTATCCTTCTTATCGCCCACAGAGGTCAACAGCGCAGCCATATATTCCGGCGCGTAGTAGGCCTTGAGGTAGGCCGTCCAGAACGAGACCAACCCGTAGCCTGCGGCGTGGGACTTGTTAAACGCGTACGACGCGAAGGGCTCGATGGTCCCCCACAGCGCATCCATGGCGGATTTAGAGTAGCCATTTTCTTGCATGCCGCCCCAGAATTTATCGTATTGCTGGGCCAGGACCTCGGGCTTTTTCTTACCCATCGCCTTACGGAAGCCATCTGCCTCGCCGGCGGTGTAGTTCGCCACCTTCTGCGAGATACGCATGATCTGCTCCTGGTAGACGATGAGACCATACGTCTCATCCAGGATTTCCTTCAGCGGTTCCTCGAGTTCAGGGTGGATCGGGGTGATTTCCTTACGCCCGTTCTTGCGGTCGGCATAATCCCAGTGGGCGTTGACGCCCATCGGGCCAGGACGGTACAGGGCCAAGGAGGCCACGATGTCTTTGAAGCCGGTAGGCTTCATGCGCTTGAGCAACTCCTGCATACCGCCGGAGTCCAGCTGGAACACGCCCAAGGTATCCCCGCGCGAGAGCAGGTCATAGACCTTGGAGACCTTGGGGTCATCGGCATGCAGCTGCTCGAGCTGCACTTCTTCGCCACGGTTGCGCTTGATGTTTTCGATGGCATCGCCGATAACGGTGAGGTTGCGCAGGCCCAGAAAGTCCATCTTCAGCAGGCCAATGGCCTCGCAGGCGGGGTAATCCCAGCCGGTGATATAGGCGCCATCGGCAGGCCGCTTCCACATCGGGATGTGGTCCATCAACCGCACCGAGGCCATAATCACAGCACAGGCGTGCACACCAGCCTGGCGAACAACGCCCTCCAAGCCGCGCGCGGTGTCATAAATCTTTTTCACATCCGGGTCGGATTCCACCATCTGGCGGACCTCGGCGGCCTCGGAATAGCGCTCGTGGTCGGGGTCAGTAATGCCCCGCAACGGAATATCCTTCGCCATAATCGCCGGCGGCAGTGCGCCGTTGATGCGGTCAGCCATCTGGAAGCCGGGCTGGCCAAAGTGCACCTTGGCGGAGTCCTTGATGGCCTGCTTGGTTTTCACCGTGCCGAAGGTAATGACCTGGGCAACCTTGTCCTCGCCCCAGCGCTCGGCGGCATAGGTAATCATCTCGCCGCGGCGGCGATCGTCGAAGTCGATATCGATATCGGGCGCGGACGGGCGCTCGGGGTTCAAAAAGCGCTCGAAGAGCAGGTCATGTTCCAGCGGATCGATATTGGTAATGGTCAGTGCATAAGCCACGAGCGCACCCGCCGCAGAACCACGGCCGGGCCCAACACGAATGCCCACCGAACGCGCATACTTAATAAGCTCCGCCACGATGAGGAAGTAGGACGGGTAGCCCTTCATCTCAATCACGGAAATCTCGTACTTGGCGCGCTCGATATACTCCTCCGGCACATCGCGCCCGGGGAACCGCCGCTGCAGCCCCTCCATCACCTCGTGGGTCAGCCAGGAGGTGGGGGTGTGGCCCTCGGGGACATCGGCAATGGGCATGCGGTCGTGGGTGTGTTCCTCCCACACCTCGCTGTAGTCTTGCACGCGCTCGGCAATCCACAGGGTGTTATCGCAGCCATCGGGAATCAGGTCATCCCAGGTATCGCGCATCTGCGCGGCGGACTTGATGTAGTAGCCGGTACCGCCGAACTTGAAGCGGTCCGGGTCCATGAACGTCTTACCGGTCTGCACGCACAGCATGGCCTCGTGCGCCGGCGCCTGGGACTCCAACACGTAGTGGCAGTCATTGGTCACCAGCGGCGGCAGGTCCAGCTTGCGGCCGATTTCGAGCAGCCCATCGCGCGTGCGTTTTTCGATGTCCAGCCCATGGTCCATCAACTCCAAGAAGAAGTTGTCCTTGCCATAGATGTCTTGCCACATCGCCGCGGCCTCGAGGGCCTCGTTGAATTGACCGAGGCGCAGGCGGGTCTGCACATCGCCGGATGGGCAGCCGGTGGTGGCGATGATGCCATCGGCATGCTCGGCGATGAGCTCTGCATCCATGCGCGGCCACTTTCCCAGCTGGCCTTCGTAGGAGGCGAGCGAGGACAAGGTGAACAGGTTGCGCAGCCCGGTGGCGTTTTCCGCGATCATCGTCTGGTGCAAGTACGCGCCCGAGGCGGAGACATCGTCGCGCTTTTGGTCGGGGGTGCCCCACAGCACGCGCTTTTTATTAAAGCGCGATTCCGGGGCCATGTAGGCCTCGATGCCGATGATGGGTTTAACCCCGGCGCTGGTCATGCGCTTATAAAAGGCATCGGATCCATACATATTGCCGTGGTCTGTCATGCCCACGGCGGGCATGTTTTGCTTGACCACCTCATCAGCCAACATATCGACCTTGGCCATGCCGTCCAGCATGGAGAACTCGGTATGGTTATGCAGGTGGACGAAGGAGGAGTTTTTGGCCATGCGGTCATCTTAGCGGGGCGGTCAAGATGACGATATTATGCGGTGATGATCTACACGCTTGCCGCATACATCATGTGGGGGTTCTTCCCCGCGTTCTTCCCGCTCCTGCTGCCGGCCACGCCGCTAAAAATCCTCGCCCACCGCGTGTTGTGGACCGCGGTTATCGTCACGGCATTTTTAGTATTCAGCGGTGGCTGGCGCGAATTGGTCCGCATGGACAAGCGCACGTGGGGCTGGCTTGCCGCCGGGGGCGTATTTATCACGGTCAACTGGGGCACCTATGTGCTGGCGATTAATACCGATCACGTGGCCGATGCCGCTTTAGGCTATTTCATCAATCCCCTGGTATCGGTGGCGCTCGGCATGATCTTCTTAAAGGAGCAGCTGCGCCCATGGCAGGCGACCACCGTCGCCGTGGCGGCAATCCCGGTGCTGTATCTGACCTTCTTTACCGGCCAGGCGCCGTATATCTCGCTGCTGTTGGCGGCATCGTTTGGCATCTACGGGCTTATCAAGAAGCAGGTGCGGGTATCGGCAGCGGTCTCGGTCGCGGCGGAGGCTTTGGTGGTCTCCCCGTTGCCATCGCCTATATCGTGTGGATCGAGCAGGCGGGCCACGGCACGTTCACTTCGGAAGGCACGCCACACATGCTGCTCTTAATCAGCGCCGGCCTGATCACCGCGCTGCCACTATTGTGCTTTGCCCAAGGCGCGCGGACGCTGCGCTTGTCGACGATCGGCATGCTCCAATACCTCACCCCCATCATGCAGATGCTGTGGGCGCTCTTTGTCACCCAAGAGCACTTCTCCACGCACCGGTGGATTGGTTTCGGCATCATCGGCGTAGCGGTCAGCATCTACATTGCGGATCTCATTCGCGTTCGCCAAAGCGCGCCGCGCAAGAGTGCGCGGCGCGGGAGAATGCGAAATGGTTGCGCGCGCAGGAAAACGGCGCGTAATGGTCGCCGCCGAGGGGCGGGCCTTGGGCCCAAAGCCGTGGGTTAACTGGGGCCAGTATCAACAAGGTCCGGCGGTGGCGGCTGCCAGGGTTTAATCCACCGCACGCCGCCGTGCACGCGCTCGAACCGGCCATTGCGGGGGCGGGCCGCGCGGTCGTCGTCATTGCGGCCGTTGTGGTGCGGGCACGCTACGGTGAGGTTCTTGGCATTGGTCCAGCCGCCGCCGGCCCAGCTATAGATGTGGTGAACCTGGCATTCATCGGCTGGGCGGTGGCACCCGCGCACCGGGCAGACGGGGTTTTCAGCGGCAGCCATCATAAATTGCTTCCACGTTGCCCCGCGCCGCATGCGGTACAGGTTCACCGGCCCCTCCACGGGGTGGATTAGGGTGATAAAGCCTTCCTCCGCCATCGCGCGCTGGGCCAGCTCGGCGCCGCTTATCTGCGCGCCGTTGGTCATGGTGACCGTCACGTCTTTATCGCCCTGCACAACGGCGCTCAGCTTATCCAGCGGGATTACCACGTTGGTGCGCACGGTGGAGGTGGAGGCGCCGGAGTGGAAGAGGGCGGCGACATCGGCAAGCGTGCCTGCTTGGTTATGCAGCTCCGCGACGAGGTTGGAACTGCCCGTAATCGTCAGCGTCCATGGTTTGCCGGCGGCGCGGCGGCGCAGCCTAACGCCTGGTTTGGGTTCGCGCGGCGGGCGCAGCGCGCGCACCTTCTTGCGGGCGAGCTTGTCCATCGCCTGAGTATCGGCCGATACCTGGGCAAGCTCCGCGCGCAGGGCCCAGGCCCGGGCTTGGGTGGGCGCGCGACGGGCGTATTTTTCGATGACCTCCAACGTCGGCAGCGAATGCCCATTGCGGCGCGCCCCCTCGACCGCTCGGCGCTGGCGGCGCGTAAAGCTGGTCGGCCCGAAATAGATCTGGGAAAGGTGGGCTATCGACGCGGCGGCGGCATCCGGCATGCCGGCGGCCGTCAGCTCGGAGGCGGGCATATCGGCGGCCTCGGCGAGGATATCCATCGCCGAGTTTAAAGCCGCAATATATGCCCGAATGTGTTCCATGCCCCCGATGCTAAGCCGCCACCCCTGCATCCCGCGCGGCGAAGCGTTCAGGATGGCAAATTTAGCTGGGTGGGCGCACGGCGAAGCTGCCCCAGGCGGCATCGGCAGGCGCGGGCTCGACAGCGGCGACGGCGGGGAGGGAGGCGACATCGGCAAGCTGAGTGCCCGTGCCCCACACCACGGCGGCGCTCACCGCGCTGGGGCGCTGGCCGTAGGAGGCGCCGATGCGATCGAAGGTGCGGTTAATCACCGCGGCGCGATCCTCGCCGGCAACGGGCTCCGGCACCGCGATGGGCGCGGTCGAGCCCATGAGGATGGCGTCCATGCGCGGAATATCAGTCAAGGCGGCGGCCACGGCGACGGGGGGCAACTCGGTATCGAAGGTGACCAGCGCATACGTGGTGGCATCCGGATCGATGTCCATGGAATTGACGCGCTCAATATACTCCGCGCGGGACTCCCCATCCGGGCCTAGCTGATCGCCTTGCACCCGCGTGGATGCCTGCGTGCCCAGCGTGCCAAAAAGCACCAGGGCCACCACGATCGCCACCAGCACCAGCGCCAAGGCCGCTAGGCGGCGCCGCCGATAAAACTTCCTCATCCCTGCAGGCGCTCCAGGGCCTGTTGCAGGTCATCGGGGTACGGCGCGCGGGCTTCGAACCACTTTCCGGTGCCGGGGTGGGTAAAGCCCAGCTGCACCGCATGCAGCCACTGGCGCTCGAGTCCTAGGCGGGCAGAAAGTTGCGGGTTCGAGCCGTACATGGGATCGCCAACGCAGGGATGCCCGGTGGCGGACATGTGGACGCGGATTTGGTGGGTGCGGCCGGTTTCCAGGTGCACCTCGATGAGGCTGGCCTCGCGAAAGGCCTCGATGAGGCGGTAATGGGTGACCGCGGCCTTGCCATCGTCAAGCACGGCGAATTTCCAGCCCGACTTCGGGTGCCTGCCGATGGGCGCATCGATGGTGCCTTCAATCGGATCGGGCAGGCCCTGGACCACCGCGTGATAGGTCTTTTTCACGGTCCGGTGCTTAAACGCATGCTTGAGTGCCGAATAGGCGCGCCCGGAGGAAGCCACGACCATGACCCCGGAGGTGCCCACATCCAGGCGGTGGACTATGCCCTGGCGCTCGGTAGGGCCAAGCGAGGCCACGTTATACCCTGCCGCACGCAGCCCACCGATGACCGTCGGACCATCCCAGCCCACGCTCGGGTGCGCGGCGACGCCCACTGGTTTGTGCACGCAGATGATATCGGCGTCGCTATATAAAACGTCCATGCCCTCTACCAACTCCTCGCGCGGCAGCAGGGGTTTTTCCGGCTCCGGGAGCAGCACCGAAACCACCTGGCCGGAAGCTAGGCGCTCGGATTTACCCAGCTCCTGCGAATCTACGGTGACCCCGCCTTCGGCGCAGAGCTGGGCAGTGGCCGAGCGCGAGAGGCCAAGGAGCTTGGCCAGCGCGGCATCGGCACGCATGCCCTCCAACCCCTCTGGAATGGGAAAACTGCGCAATTGCCTATTCATTTTCCGCCCTCCGTTCCGCGAGCAGCATGGCGCCGATGAAGATGACGACGCCGCAGGTAATGGCCGCATCTGCGATATTAAAGACCGCGAACGAGCCGACCGAGATATAGTCCACGACGTGCCCGAACCAGAAGCCCGGGTCGCGGAAGATGCGGTCCGCAAAATTGCCCAATGCCCCGCCAGCAATGAGCGCCAGCCCCAGCGCCTGGCCCGTATTGTGGATGCGCGGGGCGGCGATGGCCACACCTAGGACGAACGCCAATTGAATGGTGGTAAACAGCCAGGTCGATCCCTCGCCGCCGATGGAAAACGCCGCGCCCGGGTTAAAGAGCAGGGTAAACCTGAACCAGTCCCCGATGACATAGTGCGGCACACCCTCCGTCAGGACGGTCAGCATAAGTTGTTTTACGGCTTGATCCACAACCGCCACGGCGATGACCACCGCGGCGATAAGACCTGTCTGACTCCTTCGTTTTTGGCTCACCCACATCATTCTAATCAGGAGCGTCCGGTATTTTGGTAAGCGTGTTTCGAGTCAAAGTTTTTACAGCCCTTTCCGCCGTCGCCGTAGCGCTAAGCGCCTGTTCTTATGAGACCCCCGGCCCCGCCGTGGAACAGCCCGTCGGCCTGACTATCGATGCCCCGCGCCTGACCGTCGAAGAGGCCGGAACCGGTGAGAAGAAATTGCTGGAATATCACGACATCGATTCCTCGCAGGAGGTAACCTACCGCGCCACGGAGGGATTTTCGCAGGATTTGCTGAATAAATCCGCCGCGGCCGATTTCCAGGCCGCCGACGTGGATAAGGAGACCACTACCCTGCCGCTTTCAGCTTCCGTGGATAAAGCCACCGAGGACGTCGAGGACCAATTGCCGGCCTCGCGCAACGCGTTTGTCACCGCAGGGGATCCGGAATACTCCGGCGATACCGATGTCTCTTCCGCTGACGGGTTCCAATTTGGCTGGCGCGGCCAAGACAACGGCCAGATGAATTCCCTGCGCTTGGCCGCCCCGCAGGAGGCGAGCGATGAGGCGCGCGGCACCGTCGAACAGGCGATCATGAAGCTGACCGCGCTGCCCATCGTCTTTCCGGAAGAAGAGGTGGGCACCGGCGCGACGTGGACGGTAGATTCGCGCGTGACAGGGGAATCCACGCTCTTGCAGACGACCCGCTATACGGTCAAGTCCATCGATGGTGACCGCGTCACGCTATCCGTCGAGGTGGAACAACGCCCCACCCTGGGCGCATTATCCTTCGAAGGTCAGGCCGAGGGCACGGAGTTAGAAGATAAGGAACTCGACGTGCTGGATTCTTCCACCAACTCCTCGGGCAGCATCACGGTAGATCTAACGAAACCGCTCCCCGTGGGCGGTGACGTCTCCTTCGATACGAAGGTAACCTACGGCACCGCCGATTCAGACCTGCGCGTCGTGCAATCAAGCCTGACGGAGCTGGCGTTTTCCGAGTAACAGGACTTACTCGGCGGGGGCCTCTACGGGAGCTTCGGCAGGCGCCTGTTCTGCGCCGGCCGCGGGGGCATCGCCCTGGGCTGGTGCGCCGTCGCCCTCATCGGCAGGCAGCGCGCCCGCACCGGTATCGGCGCACATCTCCGGCACCTGCTCAGGCGGCACCGTGTTTTGGATCAGCGTGCAGGCCCAGGTCTTCGATAGCTTCCAGGTGCCGTCCTGATAAATGAACTCCACCTGGTCCGCGGTCTGCTCCTGGCCATCGGCCGTGGAGAAATTCACCGTGGTCAGCACGGACTGCGGGTCATAGCCGGGCAAAACCGGATCCACGACCGCGAACTCCGCGCCGGATTCCTCCTTAGAGCGCGCCATGGTGTCAAAGATCTCCGGGGCGGATTCGCCGCCTTCCACGGTGGCGGTCTTTTCTTCCTGCGATGCCTCCGGATCCGTGGCCTTTGCCAGGATGGCGTTCAAATCGGCGGCGGTTGGCCGTGCGGGGGCCGCGGAGTCGCCGTCAGCGGACGCGGATTCGCTGGATTCACTGTTCTTGGTGGTGTCTTCTTGCTCGTCATCAGAAGAGCAGGCGGACAGGGCGGCCGCCGCGCTCAATGCGAGGCACGCGGCACCAAATTTGCGGAATTTCACTTCTCACTCCTCACGTCTGGGGTATAAACTCCCATCAGTTTACATTTGCACCAGCTTTTCTGGTCCGCGCCTGCCGCCTCGGCGCGTCTTCTTTTATTCTGGGAAGCATGACTAACCTCGCCCTCATCGCCACCGGCGGCACGATTGCCTGCACCACTGTGTGGGATGGTTCCCTCGTCCCCACCGTCACCGGCGCGCAGCTCGCGGCCGATATCGACGCCGAAGTGGTGGAATTTCGCCAGCTCGATTCCTCTTCTATTACGCTCGCGGACCTCGACGAGCTCATCGCGGTAGTCAACGAGCAGACCGCCCGCGCGGACATCGACGGCGTCATCATCACCCACGGCACCGATTCCATGGAGGAGACGGCGATGGCGCTGGAAATTTTTTGCGCCGACGATACGCCCATCGTGCTCACCGGCGCGCAGCGCTCCTACGATCACCCGCACCCGGATGGCCCGCGCAATCTCCACGATGCGCGCGAGCTCGCCCGCAGCGGGCAGCCCGGCGTCTTCATCCGCTTTGGCGGCATGACCATCCCGGCGCGCGGGGCCCGCAAGCAGCACACCTTCGACCTGCGCGCTTTTGAGTCCCTGCGGGTCCCGGATGCCACCCCGCGGCTGCAGCCGCAGCCCTTGGCGCCGCACCCGGTAGAAATCATCCCTGCCTACCCCGGCGCGGGGCGCGTGCTTGTCGATGCCGCCCGCACTTCCGCCGCCGGCCTCGTCATCGAGGCCATGGGCGCGGGCAATATGAGTGGGGATATGGGCCGCGCGCTTGCCGATGCCCTCAGCGACGACCTCCCCGTCGTCATTTCCACCCGCACCCCGTACGGCGCGACCGCGATGTCCTATGGCGGCGATGGCGGCGGCGCGAGCCTGCGCAGCCTGGGCGCGATCAACGCGGGGGCCTTCAGGCCCAGCCAGGCGCGTATTCTTTTGGCCGCAGCGCTGGCCACAGGCACGAATCCTGCCGAGGTATTCCGGCAAAACCCTGATCCCAAGCGCTATGTTGCTATCTAGTCTTGGGTTTCCAGCCAGTCCTGCCAGTCTAAGGAATCGAGCGGGTCGGCCGGCACCAACTCTGGGTCGCTAGCGGCGAAGGATTTAGTGCGGCCAGGCCCGGTCGAACGGGTTTCAAAACGCACGCTGACCACCCCGTGCCCGGTGCCCTGGATCCACCCGTGGCCAAAATCCGGGTGGTAGACGTCTTGGGTGGCGCGCCACTGATCCTCCACATCGTCTTCGACCACGACGGTGGTCGGCGCCGGTGGCGGGGAGTCATCGCTCACGCCCGTTTCATAGTCGCTATCCGGCAGCACGGGCCGCACGATTTCGCGGTCGAGCTCCGGAAACAGTACGTCTTGGCGCGCGGCTTCCAGCCCGGAATAGCTCACCCCCACCAGGCGGATGGGGCCCAGCTCATCCGGGTAGCGGGCCAGCTTGAAGGCGGCGGCAGTCAATACCTCTAGGTCATCGGTGGCATAGGCCAGGGTGGTCGAGCGCGATTCGATGTGGAAATCTGCCATTCGCAGCTTGACCGTCACGGTTCGCGCGCCGCGGCCATCTTTAAGCAGGCGGCGATGCGCGCCCTCGGCCGCGCGGGTAATCGCCGCATCCACATCCGGTACCGTCAGCAGGTCCTTGGAATAGGTATGCTCCGTGGAGATCTGCTTGGAAATCGCGCGCGGTGCCACTTCCCTATCGTCGATGCCTTGCGCCAGCTGCCACAGCTGCAATCCGACGACGCTGCCGATGGAGATTTCCACCTCCTTTTGGGTCATGGCGGCCAGCGCGCCGATGGTCTCCACCCCGATGCCCTTGAGCTTGGCCTCCGTAACCGGCCCGACGCCCCACAGCTTCCCCACCGCGAGCGGATGGAGCATCTCCAGCTGCTTTTCCGCTGGGATGACATAGGTGCCATCGGGTTTGGCTTCACCGGAGCCGATCTTGGCAAATTGCTTGCCGGAGCCCGCACCGATGGAACACGGCAGGCCCGTTTCCTCGCGGATGAGCGCGCGCAGGCCGTCCGCCCACTGTTGTACCTCGTCCGCCGTCGCACCCACCAGCGCCTCTGGCTCCATAAAGGCCTCATCGATGGATAGCTGCTCGATGACCTCGACGTGCTGAGAAATGATCTCAAATACCCGGCGCGAGGCCGCCGAATACACCGCCCGGCGCGGGCTGACCACCACCGCGCGCAGGCCCACCAATTGCTGGGCGCGATACATCGGCATCGCCGAGTGCGCGCCGTACTCGCGCGCCTCATAGGACGCGCCGGCGACGACCCCGCGGCCGCCAACCCCACCGACGAGCACCGGCCGGCCCTGCAAAGTCGGTCGGGTCAGTTGCTCGACGGAGGCGAAAAACGCATCCATATCGATGTGTAAGACCCAACGTTGCATGCCCTCCAGTCTAAGCCACGCCAACCCCGGAATTGGGAATAGGTTGACGCTTAAACTAACTTGTATGCAAGATGTATGCATGAGCGATACAAGCATGCAGCCTGCCGCGGAGCGGGTTTATGAATTGGTTAAAGAAAGGATCATCGACGGCACCATCGATTCCACGCAAATGCTGTCAGAAGCCGCGCTCGCGGCCGAGGTAGGAGTCAGCCGGACCCCGGCTCACGAGGCTTTCCTGCGCCTGGAGCTCGAGGGCTTTTTGCAGCTTTATCCCAAGCGCGGCGCGCTGGTTGTGCCAATTAGCCCCCAAGAAATCCGGGAGGTCTACGAGGCTCGCCTGCTTGTCGATGCCCACAGTGCCGAAAAGATCTGCGAGCTAGGCGAGGCAGAACGTGGGGGCATCGCCAAGCGCCTGCAAGAAAACATTGCGGCCCAAGACGCCGCTTTGGATGCCGAGGATCTCCGCGAATACACGCGCCTGGATGCCCAATTCCACCAAATCATCATGGATAGCGCCGGCAATAGCCTGCTGGCCAATGTTGGCTACCAGCTGCGCGAGCGCCAGCAGCGCTTTACCGCCACCGCCATCGGGCGCAATGTGGCGCGGGCCCGCGCGTTCGTCGATCAGCACCGCGTGCTTGCCGATGCCCTCCGCACCGCCAACCTGCCCGCCTACCTTTCTGCACTCCGCTCGCACCTGAAAAATTCGAAGGATCAACTATGAGTCAAGACCCCGCCAATCGCGACTGGTTACCCGTTGCAGGCAGCATGGTGGCCGTTGCCTGGGGTGGCAATGAATTTACTCCCCTGCTCGTGATGTACCGCGAGCAATCCCACTTCTCGCAGGTCACCGTCAACGGCCTCCTGGCGGCCTACGTCATCGGCATCGTGCCCGCACTGCTTATCTCCGGGCCACTGTCGGACTATATCGGCCGCCGCCCCACGATGCTGCCCGCCGCACCGCTCTCCCTGGCCGGGTCGTTCCTGCTGTCCATCGCGCCCGAAGAACCCCTCATCATCGCCGCCGGCCGCGTGCTGTGTGGCCTGGCGCTGGGCATCGTCATGGCGGTCGGCTCCACCTGGATTTCCGAGCTCATCACCCGCTCCGGCGGTGACCCCGCCGCAGGTCCCCGAAAGGCATCGATGTGCCTTACCGTGGGCTTCCTTATCGGCGCCGCCCTGGCCTCGGTGTTGGCGCAATGGGGCCCGTGGCCCACCCACTTGGCCTATGTCTTGCACATCCTGCTCACCGTTATTACCGCGGTGTGGCTGTTGAAGACCCCTGAGACCCGCCCGCCCCGCGGCGCAACCGTCAAGGACACGTTCCTGGATTTAAGCATCCGCGATATGTTGCACATGCTGCACATTCCTTCTGCCGCGCACCGCCGTTTTTCCCGCATCGTCCTTCCCGTAGCCCCCTGGGTATTCGGCTGCGCGGGTGCTGCCTATGCCCTCTTGCCCCAGCTGCTTTCCGATTCCGCCGGCGATGCCCCCATCGCCTTTTCCGGCCTCATGACCGTCATTACGCTGGGCTGCGGCGTCGGCATCCAAATGTTTGGCAAGGTCATCGATACCCACCGCTCCGCCCGGGCCTCCGCCGTCGCCATGGCCGTCATTACCGCCGGCACCATCTTCGGCGCCATCGCCGCGCGCACGCTTTCCCTCCCGCTCGGTATCACCAGCGCCGCCGTCATGGGCGCCGGCTACGGCCTAGCACTTGTCGCCGGCCTTTCCGAGGTCCAGCGCATCGCCGGAAAAGATGACCTCGCCGGCCTTACCGCCGTGTTCTATTCCGTGTCCTATACCGGCTTCTTTATTCCCATGGCCTTCAGCGCCCTAGCCCCCTACATTGGCTTCACGGCGCTATTCCTCATCGGCTCCCTTCTCGCCGCATGCTGCCTCATCAACGTGATTCACGGCTGGCGCGCCCACCTGTGACGCGCGACGCTATTTAGTACCGGTAGGGCGGTATCGAGTACCGACCGGTGCGGATATCGGGTACCGGGGGTAGTTTTTAGGCACTCTTTAGTGGACGGCCCACGCAGTGTGTACGCGT
>NZ_JAKRMY010000018.1 GCF_022346005.1 Corynebacterium sp. ACRPS | reverse complement strand
CCAAAAAGTAGTTAGACATCCTGTCCATAAACTTCCTGGACTCCGCGTCAAAAAACTAACTGGACTCCGAGTCCAAAAAGTCAATGGACTCCGAGTCCAAAAAGTCACTAGACATCACAAGACTTACCTAGGTCCTTTGCTACAGCTTTTTGCCGATGCCAGGACTCTTCGAGCGTATCGTCTCCATGAGCAGTCGCAGGATCCACGTTCGTATCCTCTTCGCCATTTCGCCTGGGTAATTTAAGAGCACCGTGCTCTGTGCAGACACTTGGCTTGAGACTCGTCGGGAGCCGGCAGGCGACCGTTCCTCGGAGCGCGAAGAGTAGGCGTTATTCTCCGCCCTTAGATACTGCAGTGAGGTTTTCGTTCGTGCCGGACCTTTAAAACAAGTATTGCCGGCCGCTGCAATGACTAGGCGGACCAAGGCCTTTCTATAGGGGCGCACGCCGTAAAGCGAGGGACCGGGCTAGACTCATCCTCCTTTGCCCGGTGGGTAGTGGAAGCGGCGTTACCTAACAGGGCCCAGTGCTTGGCAACAAGCCGGGGGATGGGCCCCTAGGTTTAACGCGCAATAGGCTCGCGGGTTCAGTAAAACCCCGGAGGGGGTACCGCTGCATAGGGCGGCCGGTTTTACGCGATCAGAGGGCGTTAAAGGACGGGGCTGATGGTACGAAAGTGATTGTCACACATAGTATGTGTCGAAAGTCACCAAATATAATTTTTGAACTTGTTGAAGCCCTCGTTTATGGAACGAGTAACCGCCGGAGGTGGGGTACGCCTAGGCTATTGTCCCAGTGTAGGGGCCTTAAAAATCAGTAATAGCTTTATTGAATCTTCGACAGGTCCGGTTTGTCTCGGCTTGGTCAAAATAAGATAACGAACGTGTAACAAAGCTAGATCCGGGGTAGTGAATGGACATTGATTGTGATGATTTCGTAACCTATTCGGGACATTGAGTTACCGCCCGAAAGGTGCTCAATAGGAAATGAAAATTTAAAGCGTCGCATCTGGCTCCTCCTAGTGAGGGGCCGAGTGGAGGAAGGCCTAAAGGAACGGTCTTCTAATGAACACTAGGCCCTAGGGTCAGAGCTTTTCTACAAGGAAAGTAGACGCGTAGGAAGATTTGGAGTTTTTCTCGTGGCAAAGCACCGTCGTCAGGGCACTGTAAATACCCGTCGTATCGCATCTACTGCAGCTATCGCTGCAACCGCAGCTGTCGCCGCCCCGGGCGTCGCTCAGGCTGCCGAGGTCGTTGTTCCTAATACCGACTACCGTTTCGAGGTTGCCGGTCTGGAAAACGTCCCGAACATTGACCAGGTCCCAAACATTGACAAGTACGTCCCGTCCTTGGGCCAGGTTTCCAACCAGGGTGGCGACGACTTCGTCGCTGCTGCAGAGCAGCAGGCTGCTCCGGCCCCGTCCACCGTTGGTCAGAAGGCTCTGGAAGCTGCACGCTCCGTCCTTGGCTCGCCGTACGTTTATGGCGCTGCTGGCCCGAACGCTTTCGACTGCTCCGGTTTGACCAGCTGGGCTTACTCCCAGGCTGGCGTTCAGATTCCGCGTACCTCCCAGGCTCAGGCTGCTGGCGGTACCCCTGTTTCCTTGGACCAGCTCCAGCCTGGTGACATCATTTCCTACTACGGTGGCGCTTCCCACGTCGGTATCTACACCGGCAACGGGACCATCATTGACGCGCTTAACTCCGGCACCCCTGTGCAGGAGCGCGACTTGAACTACATGCCGATTAACAATGCCGTGCGCTTCTAATTGGCAGTGATATGACATGCCCTTCCCTTTGTGAAAAAGGGAAGGGTTTTGTTGTGCAACGGCGGCTAAAACCCGCTATAGTAAATTTGATTTTTGAAAATTTTGAGTTGAAGGTCTTTTCGTGTCTAAACGTGTGCTCCCAGCTGCCGCATTAACCGCAGTCCTCGCTGTCACTTCACTTTCTGGCCTCCCGCAAGTTATTGCGCAGGAGGCGGAACCGAACCAAGAGTCTGCTTCTGAAAACGTCGATGATCTGGTCGATCGCGTCGGAGAGGTTGCTCGAAAGGTCTCGGCGAAGAATGAGGAAGTCAAAGAGCTAGAAGATAAGCTCGCGGCCAAGGAAGAAGAGGTCGCTCAAGCGGAGCAAGACTCCGCAGAGGCCCAAAAACGCGTACATGACGCGCAGGGCGATGTCTCCACGCAGCAAGGCCGCGTGGACGACTTGGCACAGTCTCGCTACCGGGGAGACTCCCGTTCCGCCGTTTCGGGTGCGCTGGCTGCGGAAGACCCAGCAGACGCCGTAGAGCGCATGGGATACTTGGGCGCGCTTTCGCGCAAGGCGCAACGCACCCTCGATGCCAAGGCAGATGCAGCCTCAATGGCTGAAGCGGTTCAGCAAGAAGCCGCTGACGCTGCGAAAAAGGTGCGCGAGGAAAAGAAGGACCTCGAAAAGCAGCGCGATGAACTGGTAAAGCAAAAGGATGCGCTGGAAGAGCAGCAGGCAGATATCGAAGCTCAGGTGGATGCGCTGAGCGATGAGCAGCGCGAAGCTTGGGAAGGACAATTCGGCGGCACGGATAAGCTGGATTTCGACTTGGGAGAGATCGCCGATGGCGCTAGCTCTGCGGCTCTGTCCAAGTTGGGTTCGCCCTACGGCTGGGGTTCTGCCGGTCCGAACCAGTTCGACTGCTCTGGCCTGATGTACTGGGCATACCAGCAGATTGGAAAGACCATTCCGCGTACCTCGCAAGCACAAATTGCAGGTGGCACGTCCGTGCCGGTGGATCAGCTGCAGCCCGGCGATATCGTGGGCTACTACCCAGGAGTTACCCACGTCGGAATGTACATTGGCAACGGCCAGGTAGTACACGCCTCGACCTATGGCGTGCCAGTTCAGGTCGTGCCACTCAACTCGATGCCTATTTCGGGGACTGCGCGATTCTAAGTGGCCCGCATACTGCTGGTAACGAATGACTTTCCTCCCAAAGTCGGAGGAATCCAGTCCTACCTGCGGGACTACCTAGAAGCGCTCAACCCAGACGATGTCGTAGTATTCGCTTCGACCCAAGAGCCACCTGAGGACTATGACGCCTCTGTCGCCTACAAAGTCATTCGGTGGCCACACCGCGTGATGCTG
Source organism: Corynebacterium sp. ACRPS (assembly GCF_022346005.1). Taxonomy (GTDB): domain Bacteria; phylum Actinomycetota; class Actinomycetes; order Mycobacteriales; family Mycobacteriaceae; genus Corynebacterium. The sequence continues at coordinate 41,120 of NZ_JAKRMY010000018.1, read as the reverse complement.
CCCACCCCGGCCACCATGCGCCGCATGCAGGAAATCATCCGGCAAGAGGCCATTGAGGTTGTGTGGTTTGGTGCAGCGGCACCGCTGGCGCTGATGGGAAAAGCCGCGCGGCAGGCGGGGGCGCGCCGCGTGGTGGCAACGACGCATGGCCACGAGGTGGGGTGGTCTATGGTTCCACTGGCCCGGCAATGCCTGCGGCTGATTGGCAATAACGCCGATGTCATTACGTATATCTCGGATTACACTCTACGGCGCCTGCGCGGGCCGTTTGGTCCGCACCCGGAGTGGGCTCACCTGCCTTCTGGGGTCAGCCTAGATTCACTTTCCCCCGCAACCCCTGCGCAGCGCGCGGCCGCGAAAGCGGAGTTCGAGGTGAGCGGGCCAACCATCGTCTGTATTTCCAGGTTGGTCCCGCGCAAGGGGCAAGACCAATTATTGCGGGCGATGCCGCAGGTCAGAGAAGAATTCCCCGATGCGCAGCTAATGTTGATTGGTCGCGGGCGCTATCACGACGTACTGCAAGAATTGGCAGAGGTGTACTGTCCCGATGCAGTGATTCAGCCTGCCCCCAGCATTGAGACCGCGCTTCATGCCGCAGATATTTTTGCCATGCCGGCCCGCACCCGGGGCGGCGGCTTGGATGTGGAAGGCCTGGGCATCGTCTATCTGGAAGCACAAGCCTGCGGGCTGCCGGTCGTTGCCGGTGATTCTGGGGGAGCGCCGGAGACCATTACGGAAGAGACGGGGATCGTCGTCAAGGGCGCGTCCGTCGATGAGCTCGTGGAGGCCTTGAAGCAGCTCTTGCGCTCGCCAGAAATGCGTGATCGTATGGGGCAGGCGGGGCGCAGGGACGTTGAAAAGCACTGGAGCTGGGAGATCATGGGGCAGCGGCTGAGAAAGCTTATGGCTTGATGTGACCCTGGCCCGGTTGTCGGTATATTCTGATATCCATGCTTGAAAACAACTCCGCCGATCTTACTATCGGCTTCGATGTCGGTGGCACCAATGTGCGCGGTGGAGTAATCACTCGAGACGGGGAAATCCTTGCGAGTCGCACCATGCCAACCTCGGGGGATCCGCGCCAGCTTAATGATGACCTGGTAGCGATCGTCGAGGAGCTGCGCGCGGACTACCCCGTGGGCGCGGTGGGCCTTGCCGTGGCGGGATTTTTAGACCCAGAGTGTGAGACAGTCCGCTTCGCCCCGCACCTGCCGTGGCGGAATGCCCCGGTCCGGAGAAACCTCGCGGAACGCTTGGGGCTGCATGTCCGGCTGGAGCATGATGCCAACTCCGCTGCTTGGGGAGAATGGCGCTTTGGCGCGGGGCGCGGCGCGAAGGATTGGGTGTTTTTTGCCGTTGGCACCGGCATTGGCGCTACCTTGATGACTCACGACACCATCTACCGAGGCGCCTTTGGCACTGCTCCGGAATTTGGTCATATCGTCGTGGTGCCGAATGGCAGGCAGTGCTCGTGCGGCAAACGAGGCTGCTTGGAGCGCTATGCCTCAGGCACGGCCCTGCCGGATACCGCGCGCGAACTGCGGCCAGACTATGAGACCTCCTTGCCGCCGTATCCCACCGGTGAGCAGGTTGCACGCGCGGCACGTGGGGGAGACCCACTCGGTATTGCGGTAATGGAGAACTTTGGACAGTGGTTGGGCCAAGGCTTATCCATCGTGTCTGATGTGCTCGATCCGGAGCTCATTGTCATTGGCGGCGGGGTGTCCCAAGATGCGGATATGTACTTAGAGGAAGCCACCGCTGCCATGGGCCGGGATATAGTCGGCGCTGGACATCGCCCCCTTGCTCGCGTTGCAACCGCGGAATTGGGTTCGGCAGCAGGTATGATTGGCGTAGCTGACCTGGCCCGCCGCGGCCACTAGAATGAGCGAAGGACGAGCTGGAGATGAAAAACAAATGGTACTGGGCGTTTAAGCACATCTTTTTCGGGCCCGCCCTGCGTGTATGGAACCGCCCTTGGTCAGAAGGAATGGAAAAAATCCCTGCTGAAGGTCCCGCGATTTTGGTATCCAACCATCAAGCGGTGATGGATTCCTTCTTCTTCCCCCTGCTGTGCCCGCGCCAAATTACTTTTTTGGCCAAGTCAGAGTACTTCACCACCCCCGGCCTCGTGGGCGGCATGCAGAAATGGTTTTTTAGCTCCGTCGGGCAAGTTCCCATTGAACGGGATCATGAATCAGCCAGCCAGGCCATGCTCGAGACCGCGCGAAAGATTTTGGGGCGCGGTGATCTCTTTGGTATCTACCCAGAGGGCACTCGGTCCCCAGATGGACGTGTGTACAAGGGGCGTACCGGGATGGGGCGCATTGCCATGGAGACCAATCAGCCGGTCTATCCCATCGCTATGATCAATTCCCGCAAGGCTAACCCGATCGGTTCGTGGATTGTCCGCCCCGCCAAGGTGGGAGTGCGAGTGGGAGACCCCATTTACCCGCATGACTGGGCGCGCGAACACGGCCTGGATCCGCAGCAGCACGAGACCATACGCGCGTTCACGGACATGGTCATGGGGACATTAGCCGAGCTCTCCGGCAACCCCTATGTGGATGTCTATGCGGCTGATGTAAAGGAATCATTAAAGGCCGGCCACGGGTACCCCGCCGGTGCGGAGATTAAAGGGAGGTAATTACAATTCCTCAGGCCCGCTTAGCGTGGCCGGATACCGCAAAAGGAATTTCTATCATCGGCGTGGTGCTCCTACACATCACGCTGAAGGTGCCAGGAGCCGAACAAACGTGGCTAGCAAGTCTCAATACCTATCTCGACCCCCTGCGCCTTCCCCTGTTCTTTCTGGTCTCCGGCTACTTCTCTTATAAAGTCTTTCGTTACAGTTTCGCGGAGTTATTTACCCGCCGGCTCTGGTTTTTCCTCATTCCTTATTTGGTGTGGATGTCCGTGGAGCATATGACCAAACAGCTGGAATACCAGTGGGTTTTCGGTGACTCCTCCATGGGTATGACCGAGATGCTGCAAAATCTTTTACTTGGCCATACGATGGCGTGGTTTATCCACGCGCTCATTTTGTTCAACCTATTTCTGTGGTGCGTGCGCAAATTGCCTGCGTGGGCGGGCATCGGGCTGAGCTTTACCCCCGTTATTTTTATTGCCTGGCAGGAACAGTTTCAGTTTATTGGCAAGGCCATTATGTTCCTTCCCATCTTTGTAGGCGCCGCCTACCTTCGCGAACCGATTACCCGTTTTGCGGCCGCGGCAGAAGAAGTATTCCACGGCTCGTGGACCGTGCGCAGTGTTGGAGCGTATGCCGCGGCCATCGGCGCTTATTGTGCAGGCCTGGCCCTGCGCCACGCGTGGGACGGCAACGAAGCAGACATTGCTTTTAACTGGCCCCTGCTGGGCGCGGACTTTTTGGGTTGGGGAGATATAAACCTATTAGTGCGCTTTGTGGAACAGGTGCTAGAGGTGCCCGCGGGCATTATTGGGGCCGTGCTCATTAGCCACATTCCGTGGATTGCAGAAGGCGTGAAGTTCGTCGGCCGGCACACGCTGCCGATTTATCTCTCGCACCCCATCGGCTTGACCGTGGGCTATGGGTACTACATGGCGCATCATGACTATGCTGTGTCTTTGGCCGGGTCGTGGCCGCTGGAAAATACGTGGTTCTGGATCGCCATGTGCTTTATCTTTACGGCCATTTCTTCCCTGGCGCTGTGGGCGCTGGGGAAGGTCCCTATCCTTGGCTGGACGCTGGTTCCGCCGCGGATCGGTAGGCGCCGCCCCGCCGTAGAGCCAATGGTAGCGAACAAGCAACCAACAACACGGTGATGATGACGTAGTCATTGCCAACGATGTGCTGCCACCACGTCCAATCCAGCTCTTGGTCCTCGGTATGCGGAACCTGCCAGTGGCCGCGGGCGAAAAGCGCCAGCCAGGTGAGAGCGGCGAGAATCCAGCGGCGGCTGGCCACTAGGTAGATGCCCACTAAAACCAGCCAGGTGAAGTGGTGCGACCACGATACGGGGGAGCACAGCAGCGATACGGAGGCTGCCAGGAGCATGAGCACAACCTGGTTACCGTGAGACAGGCGCTCCATGGCAAACCACACGATCGCGATGACGACGATGACGCCAACGAGCCACAGGGTTTCTGCGTTATTGGGGCTGAGGCGGGTAAACAAGCCGCGCAAGGATTGGTTGGCGCTATAGGCTAGGCCGCCGATGCGCTCGGAATCGCGCAGGGTAGAGGTCCAATACTCAATCGAGCTATGCGGATTGGCAACAAAGGCGATGAGGCCGGCGGCCACGAAGGAACCCAGGGTGGTAAAGAAGGCCTTCCATTCGCGTCGGACGAAGAAGACAGCCAAAAAGACCGCCGGGGTGAGCTTGATGGCGATGGCGATGCCGGTCAGGATGCCGCGGGTCTTTTTCACCCATAGCAAATCAATGACCACGAGTGCGGTGAGCAGGATATTGATTTGGCCAAAGCTAAAGGTCTGCGTAATTGGCTCGGCCAGCATGGCGGCAAAAAGCCACCACGCCGCCCATTGTTGGCAGTTGAGGGTACGCAATACCAGCGCAATGCAGACCCACAAGGCGAGCACGGAGAGGACCGTGATCACCACGGCGGCAGCGGTGAGGGGGATCCACTGGAGCGGGGCGAAGAGCAGGGCCGCAAACGGTGGGTAGGTAAATGGGAGAGAGACGTTGCGGTCGGTGCCTACGAAATAGTCGCGGTTATAAAGGTCGCTGCCGAATCCGGCCCCGCCTTCGCGGTAAACATCGAGGTCAATGTGGTAAAAGGCGCGAAAATCACCGGAGAATAAGGCAGGAATATCGATAATCCACCACAGGGCGGCAAGCGCTGACAGGATTAGGGGGAGGGCGGTGGTCCACAGGGATTTATTATCGGTTCGGCTCACCTGCAAAATTTTACAGCGGCGCGATCGTGGGGCCAATTTCCCGCGCCCATCGCCGCAGCGCTAGGCTTGTACAACGTGCGTTACTTCTATGACACCGAATTTATCGAGGATGGCAAGACCATTGAATTGGTCTCCATCGGCATCGTCGGTGAGAACGGAAGTGAATATTATGCCGTATCCACGGATTTTGACCCGTCCAAGGCCAACTCTTGGGTTAAGGAAAACGTCTTGGCCAAACTGCCCAGTCCCCAGGATTCCGCATGGAAGCCGGCGAGCACCATCCGCACGGAAATCCTGGAGTTTCTAACGCGCAGCTCTACGCCCATTGAATTGTGGGCGTGGGTCGGCGCGTATGACCACGTGGTATTGGCGCAGCTGTGGGGCGACATGGCGAGTTTTCCCAAGCGCCTGCCGCGCTATACTCGCGAGCTAAAGCAGCTGTGGGAGTTCGCCGGGCGTCCTAGCTTGCCGGCCGTGCCTAAGGGCAACCACGATGCGCTTGTCGATGCCCGCCATAACCTCGTCAAATTCCGCGCCTGCACCGAGGTCTTGCCCTTGTCCAAGGGTAATAGAATCAATTTCTAGCAGTTAACTACCAAGCGACAGGCATTAAATGGTTAAATGGAAGAGTGAGTTGGACAGTAGATATTCCCCAAAGTGTTCTGCCTGATCTTCCGCCCTTGCCTGAGGGCATTGAGGAGGTCTTCCAGGACGTCATCAAGCGCGATGCAAAGCAACAGCCCAGTTGGGATCCCACCCAAGCCGATAACGTGCGCAAGATTCTCGAGTCGGTGCCACCCATCGTGGTTGCCCCAGAGATTGAGAAGCTCAAGCTGCAGCTTGCCGATGTCGCACTAGGCAACGCCTTCCTGTTGCAAGGCGGCGATTGCGCCGAGACCTTTGAATCGAATACCGAACCGCATATTCGCGGCAACGTTAAGACCCTGCTGCAGATGGCCGTCGTATTGACCTATGGCGCGTCCGTTCCAGTGGTGAAGCTGGGGCGCATTGCTGGGCAGTACGCCAAGCCGCGTTCCTCGGATACGGACGCGAATGGCCTGTTGAATTACCGCGGGGACATCGTCAATGGCGTGGACCCCACCGATGAGGATCGCCGCCACGATCCTGCCCGCATGATCCGTGCTTACGCTAACTCTTCTGCCGCCATGAACTTGGTGCGCTCTTTGACCTCCTCCGGCACCGCGGATCTCTACCGCCTGCACGAATGGAACCGCGAGTTCGTCCGGAAATCGCGCGCCGGTGCCCGCTACCAAGACTTGGCCCGCGAGATTGAAAATGGCTTGAAGTTCATGAATGCGTGCGGCGTGCAGGACTCCACCCTGCACTCGGCGGATATTTACTGCTCGCACGAGGCGCTGCTCAAGGATTATGAGCGTTCCATGCTGCGCTTGGGCCAAGATGATAATGGCGATACCAAGCTCTATGACCTCTCCGCGCACCAGGTGTGGATTGGTGAGCGCACCCGTGGGCTGGATGACTTCCACGTTAATTTCGCCGCCATGATCGGCAACCCAGTGGGCATCAAGCTCGGACCTGGAGCCACGCCTGAGCAGGCCGTGGAATACGCCGAAAAGCTAGATCCCAACCGCGAGCCTGGCCGCCTGACCATCATCTCCCGCATGGGCCACGACAAGGTTCGTAGCGTCTTGCCGCCCATCATCAAGGCCGTCGAAGACTCCGGGCACACCGTAGTGTGGCAGTCCGACCCCATGCACGGCAATACCTTTACCTCGTCCAACGGGTACAAGACCCGTCACTTCGACAAGATCGTCGACGAGGTGCAGGGCTTCTTCGAGGTACACCGCGATTTGGGCACCCACCCGGGCGGCGTGCACCTCGAGTTCACCGGCGAAGATGTTACGGAATGCCTCGGCGGTGCCGAGGACATCACCGACCTGGATTTGCCGGGCCGCTACGAATCCGCCGTGGATCCGCGCCTGAACACGCAACAGTCCCTCGAGCTTTCGTTCCTCATCGCGGAGATGCTGCGAAACTAGCCCCGACTAGACCCAGAGGGAAGGGGTTCCTTCGTAATAGGAGGAACCAAACCACCACCCGCTGATAGCGACCGCACCGGTTGCCACCACCACTGCGAGGAGAAAGACCAGCAGTGAGGCAGGATGGCGATTGGTTAGCGGCCGTTCGGCGGGTTCTTCTTCTGCCGCCTGTGCCGGAGGATGCGCGGGAGAATGTGCTGCTGCTCCCGCACCCGTAGCGGGCGCAGGTCCGGGGACAGGCGCTGGGGCTGGGGTCGGTGCTGGAGCAGGAGCCAGCGGCGGCTCGGGGGAATCGTCGACGGGCGCCTGGGGTACATCGAGGCGCGTTTCAAAGTCTGGCTGCGGCGGATCCGGCTCGGGCTCGGGAGGAATAACCTCGGTGGGCCCGCCGTCTAAATGCTCGGTGGCGCCCTGTGGGATTGTCCGCGTGGGCTCAAATACATCCGTGGCGCCGATGCCGGAATAGTCAGTGGGTGTTTGTGCGGTGCGCGCGGCAGCGGCGTTGCGGGGGACCGGGATGGTGACCGTGGGTAGATCCAACTCTCGGCAGATATCCTCGATGGCATCGAGAAACTCCCCCGCATCGGCAAAGCGCTCGCGGGGATCGCGGGCAGTGGCGGTGGCCACGAGGGCATCGACAAGCTTAGGCACGCCCTCAGCGCGCGTGGATGGGGCGGGAACATCCGCGTATAGGCGCGCGGTGGCGTGCGCGATCGGGGTATCCCCAGAGAAGGGCACGGTCCCGGTCAAGAGCTCAAAAAGCACAATGCCGGCCGAATACACGTCGGTGGCGGGGGTTATATCTTCACCGGTGACCTGTTCCGGCGCCAAATACGAGACGGTGCCGACGATCATATTCGAGGTCGCCTGCGCATTCCTCGCACGCACCAAGCCGAAATCGCCCAATTTCACCCGGTGATGCGAGGTAATGAGCACGTTATCCGGCTTAATATCGCGGTGGATAAGCCCCGTGGAGTGCACCTCGGTCAAGCCTTGGAGCACGCTCCGCAGCGTCGATAATGCGGCAGGAACGGTAAGCGGGCCACCTTCGGCAAGCAGCTCTCGCAAAGTGCCGCCATCGATAAGCTCCATGATGAGGTAAATGGGCTCGCCATCGGCGGAAAAATCATGAATGGCCACAAGGTTGGGGTGCTGCAACCGCGCCATCGCGCGGGCCTCGCGGGAAAAGCGCTTGATAAAAACCGGGTCATCGTCATAGCGCTCATCCATGACCTTTGCGGCCACTTGGCGGCCCAAGCGCATATCCACGCAGCGATAGACGGTAGACATACCGCCGCGGGCGATGGGGCGATCGATGCGGTAACGGTCTTCCAACACGTCACCAATTTCCAACCTAGTCATACCTCCCAGTATGGCCGATCCCCTAGGCCGCGTTAAAATAGGTGGCGTGACTAATGCAGAAAATTCCCTGAATTCCTTATTGGCCGGCGAAGAGCTGCTCAGCATGCAGCAGGTGGCAGACAAGCTAGGTCTTCCCATCACGCGCGCCTATGACCTGCTCCAGGATCGCAAATTCATTGTCTGGGACTCGCCCGAAGGCAAGCGCGTGCCGCTGGCATTCTTCAACGACAAGGGGAGCATCGCCAAGCACGTCACGGGCGTTATCACCGTGCTTACCGATGGCGGCTATGACGACGAAGAAATCCTGCGCCACCTTTTTACCGCAGATGATTCCCTGCCTGGCCGGCCAATCGACGCCCTGCACGGGCACCTGGCGCGCGAGGTCATTCGGCGGGCTCAGGCGTCTGCTTTTTAGCCCAGCGCTTGGGGAGTTGAGGGCCTTTTTGGCTCACGCCATCGAACATCCACTGCGTTGCGGACCAGGACAAAACGATGACGCCAATGACCCAGAACCAGTTATAGAGCTGGTGGTTGCCATCGCCGGAAAAGCTCAAGCTGATAAATAGCGCTACGCCAGAGGTAAACTTCAGCAGCCACAGCGGCGGGCGGAAGGTGCCCATGAGCGTAAAGATGGAGGCGTAGTACCACGGCAGGGTCACCGAGTTGAAGACGAAGGCAACCTGGTAGGCCGCCGCGGTGCCCATAATCGCATCGCGGGCCGTGTGCCGGCTTAGCCACCACACGATGACCAGCCCGATGAGCATGCACACCATCGCGATGGTGCGCAGGACGCCCAGGATGGCGTTATAGGATGCGTCCGGGTCAAAAATGTGGACCGCTGGGACGATGATGTCTGCGGCCAATGTCGGGCCCGCCAAGGGGTTAATCACCTTAGAATTTCCGCTGACCTGGGATAGCCAGCCCCATGAGGTGCCGGAGGCCCAGGTAATAAGCGCCACGGAGGCGATGATTTCCACGGCAGCGATGAGCCCTGAGCAGACGAAAACTACCGCCGTGCGCGCCGCGGTAGAACCCTTGGGCGCGTAGCGGTGCAGCATCAGCCAGACGATGAAGGGGGCTGCAAAGATCGCGGTAGCCTTCATCGCCACCGCCGTGCCGACTAGCAGTAGCGCGGCGTGGAAGCGCTGGTGCAGCGCGGCCAAAAGCCCCAAGGACACCAGGCCGACCATGAGGGATTCATTATGCATGCCGCCAATGAGGTGCAAGATGATGACCGGGTTGGCAACGCCAATCCACAGCGCGACCGCCGGGTCCGCGCCGAGCTTTCTGGCGATGCGCGGGACCGTCCACGCAATGAGGACAAAGCCCGAGAGCGAAAGCAGCTTATAGATGATGATCCCGGCGGTGACGTTATCGCCCACAACGGTGGTCACGATCTTGCCTATCCACAGGTGCAGCGGACCGTACGGGGTGGTGGTATTGCGCCAGTCTTGGGAGACCTCCAGCAGGAAGGGGCCGGGGTTGATGGCGGCGCCCTCGGTATAAGGGTCGAACCCATCGCGGACCATGGCGCCCTGCATGAGGTAGGAATACACGTCCCTAGAAGCCATGGGGCCGGCGAAAAGCAGTGGGGTGACCCAAGCGATAAGGATGCGTCGTAGCTCGCGCACCCCTCCCTCTGGGCGCGGGTTTTTAAGCTGCCGGCGGATAATCATGCGCCCGGCAAGCACCCAGGCGGCGGCGAGGAGGAAAATGCCCACCCAATACAGCACCAACCCAAGGTTGCGCCCGTGACCATAGGAGAAGAAGCCGATATTGAGCGCTTCGAGCACGCCGCCGCGATTGCGGGTCGAGCCGCCGGAAAAGGACGAGAAAAGGAGCACACACGAGGCCACGAGGCCCAGCGGGAGCGCGCGGGGGACTGGCAAGGAGTAGGTTTTGGCCACGGTGATACCTACTTTTGGCGCGTCGTCGCCTGAATGGCCAAGTGCTCTAGCGTTTCCGTGATCTGCGGATCCACGTTCGCCGCACGCAGATGGGCTAACCCGGATTCCGTCAACGCGGTAATGCGGCGCTCAATCTCATCCGGGGCGCCGGAATCCGCAATGATTTGGGACAGGCGCAGCAAGTCCTGCGTATCGGAGGTGCGGCCGATGAATTTCCGCAGGGTAGCGGCGGCACTGGGGTCGCGTTCATCGGCGCGCTGTAGCGCTAAGGCAAGAAGCTCCGTGCGCTTGCCCTCTCGCAGATCGTCGCCGGCGGGCTTGCCCGTAATTTCGGGGTCCCCAAAGACCCCCAGTTGGTCATCGCGGAGCTGATACGCGATGCCGATATCGTGCCCATAGCCGCGGAAAGCCGAGATTAATTCTTCGCTTGCTCCCGCGATGGCAGCGCCCAAATGCAGGGGCCGCTCGATGGTATAGGCGGCGGTTTTATAGCGATTGACGGAATTGCTCAGCGCCACCGATTCCGAACCGGCTGCCTCGAGGGAAATATCGAGCAATTGGCCGCCCAAAACCTCGGTGCGCATTCCCCGCCAGGGCTCGCGCGCACGCTGCAAAGCCTCTGGGCTGAGCCCAGAATCCTGAAACATATCCTCGGCGTAGACCAGCGCAAAATCGCCCACCAAGATGGCCACGGACGTGCCAAAGAATTCCGGATCCCCTAAGAAATCGGACTCCCGGTGAAGGCGCTCTGCTTCCCGATGCACCGTCGGTTTCCCGCGCCTCGTATTCGACGCGTCAATGATGTCATCGTGGATAAGCGCGCAGGCTTGGATGAACTCCAGCGAGGATGCCGCGCGCAGCATCGCCTCTGGGGATTCCGAACCGCGCCCGGCGGCAAGGTAACCCGCCCACGCGTACATGGGGCGCACCCTTTTCCCGCCATCGAGGACGAATGATTCCAAAAAGCTCATGGCGGTACTGACCGGGGCACCGATTTCTGCCACGTGTTCCCGGCGCTGATCCAAGAAGATGGCCAGTTTTTCGCGCACCGCGCCGGGGATATCCGCAAGCTCAGGAATATTCGTCATAGTCACACTTTCACACGATACCGCCTAGAGCCGAGAAGAAATAACGCAGGTTTATAGCGGCAGGCCCACTCCTAAAATGGCAAAGGGCCGGGGATCCGCCGGGTAGCGATGGTGGCGCACGACATCAAAGAAGCCCACAGACCGGTAGAGGCGAAAAGCCCCGTTGGCTTCCCGTGGCGATTCCGGCGTTGATAATAAAGCATATTGGGCAGGGATATTCCACAGCAGCCCTTTTAGTAGCTGCCTGCCTAAACCGTGTCCTTGAAAGGAAGGCAGCACGTGTACTTCGGCCACCTCAAAGTAGCTGCGCAGCATGCCCCATTCGGACTCAGTTATCCCGCCATTGCGGCGCAGGGCGCGGCGCAGTTCGGAATCCCACCAAGTATCTGGTGAGCCTAAAAATCCATAGGCCACTCCCACGACGCCGTTGTCATGCGCAGCGATAAGCGCTGTAAACCCGGGCCGCATGGAATCCGACTGCCAATTGTCCACGCTGCGCGAAAACGTGACCGGGTCATATCCCATGGCCTCGATGTAGATCTCCACGAGTTGGGGAGCCAGCATAGAGAACTCTTGCGGGGTTAAGCGGCGGATTTCGAAACTCACGGTATCTATCACACCAGATACGTGTGGCTACCGGCGGACGAGGGTGGGGGCGGGGTTATTCAGTCGAACAAAGAAAACTATCGAACGTTGTTCGATATGCATCGATTTATGGCTGGTAAAACTCTTGAGTAATTCGAACAGGTGAACTATAATAGGGGGTAGATGTCCGGTTGGCTACTTAAAGTCAACGGCAATCGAACACGGTTAGTTATTAGCGCAGTACAGGAGAAAAACAATGGCACAGATTATTTCGGCAACGCAGTCCCGCTCTACCGGTCGCTTCGCTGGCAAGCAGGGCGCAAAGCGGGCCCACTTTCTTTTCCAGGCCCGCGAGCTTCTAGATCAGGCCAGAAGCTACGCGGCGGATGGTCGCTTTGACCAAGCGCTAGAGGTGGCTTATCAGTCCGCATTGCGTACGGCGGGTGCGCGAGTAGCCGTGTCGGTGGTCTCTCGCCGCCGGCGCCTGCCAACGAGCGCGTGGGACCGCTTGGCTCTGGTCGGGGCCGAAGAAAAGCAGTGGGCGGAAGCTTTTAAGACCTATTCTCGTACTCGCGCCCGGGTGGGATCTGGCTTGGATGCAACTCCGGATGAGGAGTATGTCTACGGGCTAATGGAGCAGGCGGCGCAATTTTTAGATGAGAGTGAAACCGAGACGATTCTGGGATCCTTTGCGGCATAGCAGCAGCATTGCGGCGCCATAATCACTGTTGAGGGGAATAACTACCTTTTGGGGAACATACTGGTTACTCTGGGCGTTAGTATTGGTAGAAGATATATCGGCCGAAGCCCAGTCCCTAGTTGGAGGAAAAGTGTCTCTTTCTGAGCAGGAGCAACGCACGCTCCGTGAAATAGAGGAATCGTTATTAGCGGACGATCCTAAATTTGGCGCTTCTGTGTCTGAATCTACCTCGATCGGCGGATCCGGCGGCGCAGTTACCCTACGTGGGGTCGCGCTCATCGTGGTTGGTTTGTGCATGCTTGTTGGCGGCGTGGCCTTGGCGCAGCAAAGCTTGTGGTTTATTGCGCTCTCCATCGCCGGATTCCTCGTCATGTTCGCCGCTGGCGTGTGGATGCTCCGCGGCGACCAGCCCGCTAGTGCAGGAAAGAAAAAGTCCACCAATGGGCGGTCAAAGAAAGCAGCCTCGTCTCGTAACAGTGGGGTAGGCAGCAAGTTGGAAGAAAACTTCCGTCGGCGCTTTGAGGAAAGCTAGCTGCGAACTCTTCATTTCCCCAGTCACCAAGAAGGGTGGCTGGGGATTTTTTACGCCTTACCAAAATTTCCCACTTTGCCCCACCTTCTGACCAAAACCGCGGCGCGGTGGGGGCTTGTGGGTGGCAGAGGGTGGTAGCAGGTCGGATATGCAGGCATTGCGCTGTAAGTGGTGTATGAGGTGGGGCGATCTCGATGTTGTAAATGGGGCTAAAGGGGTGGATTTTCGGGGTTGTCAAGGTGGGGCGCGGGATTTCTCCCCACCGTAAAAATACCCTTTTAACTGCACATATTTTTTGAGTTATTAAGAATATGGCGATTTAAGTGGGGTATGTGGGGGAACGTGGGGTAGAGTGGGGCGCAGCGGAGGAATGGGGTTGAAAAACTCTCTTCTGACGTGAGGGAATCCGGAGTTGTCGAGTGAGGAAGGTGGACGCCGGGATGTTTCTCGGAACCTACACTCCGAAGCTTGATGACAAAGGGCGCTTAACGCTTCCTGCAAAATTTCGCGACGAGCTCGCCGGTGGCCTGATGGTTACCAAGGGGCAGGACCATTCTTTGGCCGTGTACCCGCGCGAAGAGTTCGCCGAACGCGCACGGAAGGCTGCGGCGGTTTCTCGAACCAACCCGGAAGCGCGCGCTTTCATTCGTAACTTGGCGGCAAGTGCGGACGAACAGCGGCCCGACGGGCATGGTCGCATCACCTTGTCCGCAGGCCACCGTGAGTACGCGGGCTTGTCCAAAGAGTGCGTGGTGGTTGGCTCAGTAGATTTCCTCGAAATTTGGGATGCAGCCGCGTGGGCTGAGTATCAATCGCAAACTGAAGATGCTTATTCGGCAGCAGATGCCGATGACGTACTTGCGGGCTTGCTGTAAAAGCCCGCATCTCGAGTGCGTGTAAGGACTCTGTCCGAGGCGGATGATTCTGGTGTACTTCCCCGATATCAGAAACCTGCCTCGGACAGGGCCCTATATGCACTCGTCGTGCTTTCCACGATAGGAAGTCCTGCACAGCGGAAATAAGAAAGGGGGACGCGGGGAGTAATGGCTACAACTGACCTTAATTACAATGTGGCGGATAACCACGGCCATGTGCCGGTCATGCGCGAGCGCATGGCAGAGCTCCTGCGCCCCGGAGTGGAGGCTGCGGGCTCGCAGGCTGTGCTTGTCGATGCCACCTTGGGTGCCGGCGGCCACAGCGAGTACTTCCTCCAGACCTTCCCGCAGGCACGCGTTATCGGTGTGGACCGCGATGAGCAGGCATTGCGCAATGCTTCGGCCAGGCTAGAGCCCTTCGGCCCGCGTTTTTGCGCGGTTAATGCTCGCTTCGATGAGTTGGGTACCGCCATTGCCCAGGGCGAGGGTGATATCTTTGATGCTGCCCGCGCCCACGGAATCGCGGGAGCCCTCTTCGATTTGGGCGTTTCTTCCATGCAGCTGGATCAGGCAGAGCGCGGCTTTGCCTATAAGACGGACGCACCGCTGGATATGCGGATGGATCCGAGCCACGGGCTTACCGCCGCTGACGTGCTCAATACGTATTCGCACGGGGACCTGGCGCGGATTCTCAAGACCTATGGTGACGAGCGCTTTGCGGGCAAGATTGCCTCCGCTGTGCTCAAGGAGCGCGAGAAGGAACCGTTTAGCACCTCGGGCCGCTTGGTTGAGCTTCTATACTCGACCATCCCTGCGGCAACGCGCCGCACGGGTGGGCATCCCGCAAAGCGCACGTTCCAGGCGCTGCGAGTAGAGGTCAACCGCGAGTTGGAGGCCATTGAAAATGTGCTTCCCGTAATCACCAGTGCGCTTTCCATTGGGGCGCGCGCGGTCTTTATGAGCTACCAGTCCTTAGAGGACCGCCTCGTAAAGGCAGCATTCAAGGAGCTATCTACGTCCACCACGCCTGTCGGTCTACCGATGGACCTGCCGGGCACCGCACCGGAATTCGCCACGGTTACCCGTGGGGCCGAAAAAGCATCTGCGGCGGAAGTAGAAGAAAATTCCCGCGCCGCGTCGGTGCGCGTGCGGGCTCTAGAACGGCTCGAAGGCACGCCAGAATTTTTACCCCCGGGAGGCAAGAAATGAGCACCATCCCACGCCGAAACCAGCACTTGACGGACAGCCGCGACAGAGAGGCCACTCGCAGCATGGGCGCCAGCCGAGACTTCACCACCGGAATCGACACCGGAGTGCCTACCGCTGTGCGCGAGCGCACCGCCCCTAGGGTTACCGGGAAAACGGCGCGCCGGACGGCTCCTAGCCGTACCCGGGTTCCGCACCGCGGGGCGAAGCGGCTTGGTTCGAAGCAGGTCGTCAGCTTCCGCGGCCGGCGGGTGCAACAGCAGACGAAGCAGAATAATGCTTTTACCCGCGTTGCTGTCTTAGCCGTTACCTTGCTGATTGGCGGGGTAGTGCTGGCCATGTGGCTATCTGGTTTGTCCACCTCGCAGACGTTTAAGATCCAGCAGCTAACGGTGCAGGAATCGCAGTTGGATAATCAGATTGAGTCGCTGAACCGTGATGCAGAGAACTTAAGCTCCTCGGCGGATATTGCCCGCCGCGCGGATGAGCTGGGCTTGGCCGTACCCAAGCAACCCGGCGTGACTGAGGTCGGCGGGGATGGCGAGATCATCGCCAAGCGCGAAGGCACTCCTGATACGGAAAAGCTTATCGATGTTAACGGTGAACCCATCCGCCCGGGCCAAGCCTCGAGCGACCCGAAGGATACGGAGGGAATGTCTGATTCCCTTAACGCTGTGCCGCGCGGGCAGCAGCAACATGCGCGCGGTAATGATGCGGACGAGGATCGGGATGAGCACCGCGGCAGCGATAACGACGATAATCGCGATGACGCCAGCGATAATCGCCCCAACCTTCCCGCCCGCGCGCCGTACACCAGCCAGGCCGATTAAACGGACAGAATAAGTGGTGAAATTCTCTGTGCTCGCGCGTGGTAGCGCGGGCACTGCCCATCTTGTAGGGCACAATCGATACACGCAAGAACCTGTGGCGGCGAAGGGAAGGTGACTGAGCACCGTGACTGCACCGAATAATGGTGGCAACCGTGGATACCGTCCGCGGCCGCGCCGCACCGCTAGCTCTGTTGTGCCCCAAAAAGCGATCATGCGCCAGCGCCTGCGCATCATTTTGACCTGTGTTGTCGTCGCCACCGTCGCCTTGGGCGGGCGCCTTGCGTGGGTCCAATTGGTCTGGGGCCCAGATCTTGCGGCAAAGGCTGTTACCCAGCGCGAACGCGTCTATATCGACCCGGCCCGCCGGGGAGAGATCCTGGACCGGGATGGCCAGCGTTTGGCCTATACAATGAAGTCTCGTTCCTTGACTGTCTCTCCCACGCGCCTGCGCGATGAGCTCAAAGAGCAGGCCAAGATGGAAGCCACCTCCGAGGGAAAACTCGAGGGCATGGATGAGGGCAAGAAGGACGAGTACCTCACCAAACAAATGGAAGACAAGCTCAAGGAGATGGCTGAGGGCATCCCGAAGATGATTGAGGATTCGGGTGCCTCTGCCTCCAAGGTTGATGCGAGCGATATTAAAAACAAGCTCAAGGCCGATACCCAGTACGAGGTCTTGGTCCGCAATGTGGACCCAGATGTCGCCGTAGAGATTTCCAATAAGTACCACGGCGTGGCGGCCGACCGGCAAGATATCCGCCAGTACCCAAATGGGGCGATTGCAGAAAACGCTGTGGGCAAGGTCTCTATGGATGGCCACGGCCAATTCGGCTTTGAGGCGGCCCGCGATACCGAGCTGACCGGCATTGATGGGCAGTCAACGGAGGATGTCTCCGCCGATGGGCAGGTCATCCCCGGCACGCTGCGCGATGTTGTGGATGCCGTCGATGGTCGCGATGTCACCCTCACCCTGGATTTGGACCTGCAGACTTACGTCCAGCAAAAGCTGGAAAAGGCCAAGGCCAATTCCCAGGCGGAGGGTGCCGAGGCCGTTGTGCTTGATGCCGCGACGGGCCAGGTGCTCGCCATGGCTAATACCGACACGGTGGATCCGAATAAGAATATCGAAGACCAGCTTAAAGAGGGCAAGGACTTCGAGAACCGTAGCATCTCCCACCCCTATGAGCCGGGTTCCGTTGCCAAGATAGTGACGGCGGCAGCCGCATTGCAGGAGGGTATTACCACTCCGGATGAGGTGCACCAGGTTCCGGGCTCCATCGACATGGCTGGCGTGACCGTCAACGATGCCTGGAATCACGGCACCGAGCCGTATACCACCACCGGCATCTTTGGTAAGTCCTCCAACGTGGGCACCTTGATGATCGCGGATAAGCTTGGCCCCGAGAAATATGCCGAGTACCTGAAGAAGTTTGGCTTGGGCGCTAACACGGGCGTTGAGCTTCCGAATGAATCCGCCGGCACGGTGCCAGACCAAGAGCAATGGTCCGGCGGCACCTTTGCCAACTTGCCCATCGGCCAGGGCCAGGCGTGGACGACGCTGCAGATGGCTAGCGTGTATCAAGCATTGGCCAACGGCGGCGAGCGCATCGAACCGCGCATCATCGACGAGATCAAAGACCCCGATGGCGAGACGGAAAAGCTACCCGAGCCTAAGAAGACCCAGGTAGTGGACAAGGAAACCGCCAAGACTGCGGTGGATATGTTCCGCGCCGTCTTCCAAGATGACGATGCCGGGGTGCAAAACGGTACGGCCGCCAACGCCCAATTGGATGGCTACCAGCTCTCCGGTAAGACCGGTACCGCGCAGAAGGTGGACCCGAATTCCGGGGCGTATTCTAATTCTGCCTACTGGATCACCTTTGCGGGCATTGCGCCTGCCGATGACCCACGATTCGTCGTCGCAGTCATGCTCGATGAGCCCAAATCCGGCGTGGAAGACAATGGCGGCGGCGGCCAGTCTGCGGCCCCAATCTTCCGGGATATCTCTTCCTGGCTGCTTAACCGCGATAATATTCCTACCTCGACACCAGCGCCGCGGATGACCCTGCGGGAACAATAGGAGCTTGAAATGTCTGTTTCCTTAGAAAAACTTGCGCAGCTTTCGCACGGACGCGTCATCGGTGATGGCACCGTTGAGGTCAGCGCGTGCGGCTTGGATTCCGCGAGCCTTCCCGAAGGCGCATTATTTGCCGCCCTTCCGGGCACGCGCGTGCACGGCGCCCAGTTCGTCGGCGATACCAAGGCGGGCGCGGTGCTTACCGATGCCCCCGGGCTCGATCACCTTCGCCAGGCTAACGAAACCCGGCCGATCATCGTGGTAGAAGATATCCGCGCAGTCCTAGGTCCGATTGCAGCAGAAATCTACGGACACCCCACCCGCGATCTCACGGTCTTGGGTATTACCGGCACCTCCGGCAAGACCACGACTAGTTACTTGCTGGAGGCTGGCCTCTTGCAGGCCGGGCACTCCGTCGGCCTTATCGGAACCACCGGCACCCGCATCAATCGCACGCCGGTGCCCACCTCTTTGACCACGCCGGAAGCCCCACGGCTGCAAGAACTTTTCGCCCGCATGAAGGACGAGGGCGTGACTCACGTGGTCATGGAGGTCTCCTCCCATGCTTTGGAGCTCGGCCGCGTGCGCGGAACCAACTTTGCTGTGGCCGGGTTCAGCAACCTCAGCCAAGACCACTTGGATTTCCATCCCACGATGGAGGAGTACTTTTCGGCCAAGTCCCGGCTATTCCTAGGGGAGCAGGCCGCCCAGCGCGCGGTCATCTGTGTTGATGATGAGTGGGGCGAGCGCCTCCGCGGAAAGATAGAAGACGCCGGTTCTCCGGTTACGACGGTGGCAACGCGTACAGGCGATGCCACGATCTCCGCCCGGCAGACGGCTACCGAGGCGACCGGTGCACAGGAGGTTGACCTCAACCTAGACGGCACCGACTATTCCTTCCGGCTACCGCTGCCCGGCGAATTCAATATCGCCAATGCTGCGCTCGCCCTAGGGATGGCTACTGCGGTGGGCGAAGACCCGCAGGTCTTTTTGACCGGCGTGGAAAACGTCGCCGTTCCGGGGCGCATGGAAAGGATCGACCGCGGTCAGGACTTCGTGGCCGTGGTGGATTATGCCCACAAGCCCGCGGCCATCGCGGCGGTGCTCGATACCCTGCGCCTGCAATTGGAGGGCACTACCGGTCGCGTCGGCGTCGTCGTGGGCGCCGGCGGTGACCGCGATAGCACCAAGCGCCCGATTATGGGAGAGGCTGCGGCCACCCGGGCGGATCTCACGGTGGTGACCGATGATAATCCGCGCACCGAGGACCCAGCCGCGATTCGCGCAGCGGTCATTGAGGGCGCTCGCCAGGCCGCACCGGACGCCGATATTCGGGAGCAGGGCTCGCGCGCACACGCCATCGATGAAGTGGTGGATTGGGCGGAGCCGGGCGATGCCATCATCGTCGTCGGCAAGGGCCATGAGGTAGGCCAGCTCGTCGGCGAGCGCACGCTGCACTTTGATGACCGAGAGGAAATGGCGCGCGCCATTGAGGAAAAGCTGGCAGGAACGGCGCATCGCGATACTCTTAGGGATACGAAGGAGTAGTAATGATTCCACTTTCTATTGGAGATATCGCCGCGATAACCGGCGGTAGCCTGGATGGCGTTGATGATCCCGATGAACGCGTGACCGGCTTCGTGGAGTTTGATTCGCGCAAGGTCACCACCGGCAGCTTGTTCGTAGCCCTGCCCGGTGCCCGCGTCGATGGCCATGATTTTGCAGAAAAAGCCATAGAGCAAGGCGCCGTGGCCGTGCTGGCCGCTCGGCCGGTGGGGGTACCGGCGATCATCGTCAAGCCCCAAGGCCGCGTGACCGGTAACGCCGCCAATGCCGATATTTATGCCAACGATGAGGATGGCTCCGCCGCCGCTGTGATCGGGGCATTATCCGATCTCGCGCGCGAGGTGACCTCCCGCCTCGCCGCGGAACAGGGCTTGGATATCGTCGGCGTTACTGGCTCTGCGGGCAAGACTTCTACCAAGGATTTGCTGGCTACCATTTTCCGCGCCGAGGGCGAAACCGTCGCCCCGCCCGGCTCCTTCAATAACGAGGTAGGCCTTCCCTATACCGCCCTGCGCTGCGATGAGCACACCCGCTTCCTCGTGGCGGAAATGTCCGCGCGCGGCATCGGCCATATTCGCCACCTGACCGAGATCACGGCCCCGACGGTGGGCGTGGTGCTCAACGTGGGCACCGCCCACCTAGGCGAGTTTGGCTCGCGGGAGAATATCGCCCAGGCCAAGGGCGAGCTTATCGAGTCCCTGCCCGCCGCGGCAGACGGCGGGGTAGCGGTCCTGAATGCGGACGATCCCTTCGTCGCCTCGATGGCACCGCGCACGCAGGCCAAGGTGGTCTATTATTCCGCCAACCGCCCGCAGGCCGCGGATGCGCAGTACTATGCCACCGATATTGAGCTTGACGATGTCGCCCGCCCGTCCTTTACCTTCCACGCCCCCGGCGTCGAGCCGATGAGCATTAAGCTACAGGTCTTTGGCAAGCACCAGGTCTCTAATGCCCTGGCCGCGGCCGCAGCGGCCATTGAATCGGGCGTGGAACCCGCCGTTGCCGCGCGGGCGCTCAGCGGACACCAGACGAGCTCGGCGCACCGCATGGACGTGCGCACCCGCCGCGATGGCGTCACCGTCATCGATGACTCCTATAATGCCAACCCGGATTCGATGCACGCGGCGATTGCCGCCTTGGCCTATACCTCCGCGGCCCGCCCGGATGCCCGCTCCATCGCGGTGCTGGGGGAGATGGGCGAGCTTGGCGGCGAAGCCGTCGAAGCTCACCGCATCCTAGGATCGGTGCTCTCGAAATACCACGTGGATCACCTCGTTGCGGTAGGAGAAGGCGCGCATACCGTAGCCATGGTGGAGGCCGCGCACGCGCACGGCATCCAGACCGAACTTTGCCCCGATATTGAGGCCGCGACGACGGCCGTAGAAAATATCCTGCGGGTAGCCCCTGCCGGGGTGGAGGACTGGTCCACGCGCGCGGCCAAGGACGTCGTCCTCGTGAAATCCTCGAATGCCCAGCGCTTGTGGCGCGTGGCAGAACAGCTCAATCGCCGTTAGTCCCTATCTCAAGGAGAAAGATCTCTAGCAATGACTCAGATCATTATCGCGGGCGTCGTTAGTTTCCTCGTCGCGATTTTTACCACCCCAGTTTTGGTTCGGTATTTTTCTGGCGTCGGAAAAGGCCAAGAAATCCGCGAAGACGGCCCGCAGCTTCACCTGCGCAAGCGGGGCACCCCGACGATGGGCGGTCTGGCGATCTTGCTGGCCATCACGGTGGCCTACCTCATCGTGGGCATCTATGCCCGCGCAACCGGCAACGGTGGATTTAGCCCCTCGGGGTTATTGGTCTACTTCTTGACCATGGGACTCGGCGGCCTGGGTTTTGCCGATGACTTCATCAAGCTGTTCAAAAAGCGCAACCTCGGCCTTAATAAAACAGCCAAGCTGGTAGGCCAGCTGGCCATCGCGCTCATCTTCGGCATCCTCGCCCTACAATTCCCGGATGCCAATGGGCTAACCCCTGCCTCGACCAACCTGTCCTTCGTCCGCGATTTCGATACGTTCGATATCGCCGTTGGCGGCGCCGTGATTGGCACGATCATTTTCTTGGTCTTTTTATACCTGCTCATCGCCGCGTGGTCGAATGCGGTCAACCTGACCGATGGGCTGGACGGCCTCGCCGCCGGTACCACCGCCATGGTGATGGGTGCCTATACGCTCATTAGCTTCTGGCAGTTCCGCAACTCGTGCTCGATTTCCCCGGCCGCCGGCTGCTACGAGGTCCGCGATCCCTTGGATCTCGCAGTGCTCGCAGCCGCGGGCCTGGGCGGCTGCCTCGGCTTCCTGTGGTGGAATGCCGCACCGGCGAAGATCTTCATGGGCGATACCGGATCGCTCGCGCTTGGCGGCCTCGTCGCCGGCCTTTCTGTGACCACCCGCACCGAGCTGCTGATGATCGTCATCGGCGCCATCTTCGTCATTGAAACGGTCTCCGTGGTCATCCAGATCGTGGTCTTCCGCACGACGGGCAAGCGCTTTTTCCGCATGGCGCCCATCCACCACCACTTTGAAAACGGCGGCTGGGCCGAAACCGCGGTTGTCACGCGTTTCTGGCTATTAAGCGCGATGGCCGCGATGGCGGGCATCTGCATCTTCTACGGCGATTGGCTCTCTGCAGCCAGCTTTGGAAACCTGCAATAAAGTTTTGGCACTAGATACTTAAGGATTGAGGCACTCATCATGGCTGAGCTACCACCTTTTCTGCGCGGGCGCGTCCTCGTCGCAGGAGCCGGCGTCTCTGGCCGCGGGTGCGTGGCGATGCTCGCGCGCCTCGGCGTGGATACCACCGTCGCCGATTCCAACGCCGCGGCCCTAGCGAGCCTGGCGGAAGATTTCGGCGTAGCGACGGTATCAACCGACGCCCCAGCACCGGGTGAGTATGACCTAGTGGTGACCTCGCCGGGATGGCGGCCCGATTCCGCCCTCTTAGATTCCTTCCAGGCCGCCGGCGTGGAGGTCATCGGCGATGTCGAGCTGGCCTACCGACTCGACCGCGCCGAGGTCTTCGGTCCACAGCGCACCTGGCTCGTTGTTACCGGCACGAACGGCAAGACCACCACCACGGGAATGCTGACCAAAATCATGCAGGCCGATACCGCCCGCAGCGGGCAGCGCGCGCAAGCCGTGGGCAATATAGGCGTCTCGCTTTTTGATGCCTTGAGCGCCACCCCGCGGGTCGACATCCTGTGCGCCGAGCTTTCGTCCTTCCAATTGCACTGGTCCAGCGAGCTTCGCCCAGATGTCGGCGTGCTGCTCAACGTGGCCGAAGACCACTTGGATTGGCACGGTTCCTTTGACGCTTATGCCCGCGCCAAGGCCAAGGCATTGCACGGCACGCGCGCCGTGGTGGGCAAGGACGATGCCGCGGCGGGCCGCTACGCCGAGGGGATCGACGGCGTGTATGGCTTTACCGCCGGCGAGCCAGCAGCCGGTGAGGTCGGCGTGAGCGCCGGGCGCTTGATATCCAGGCTGGACGGCGAGGACGCCATAGATCTCGCCTCCGCCGAGGGCATCGAGCCGGCAGGCCTTGCGGGAGTCCTCGACGCGGCGGCGGCCGCGAGCGTGGCCCATTTGGCAGGCGCCAGCCCCGACGCCATACAGGAAGGCCTGGCCGCCTACGCGGTGGCTGGTCACCGCGGCGCAGTGGTGCACGAGCACGGCGGGATTTCCTATATCGATAATTCCAAGGCCACCAACCCGCATGCCGCCGATGCCGCCTTAGAAGGCTTTGATTCGGTGGTCTGGGTCGCCGGCGGCCAGCTCAAGGGAGCGGACGTGGATGAGCTCATCGCCACCCACGCCGCGCGGTTGAAGGCGGCGGTACTGGTGGGCATCGACAAGAGCATCATCGCCGAGGCGCTGGTCCGCCGCGCCCCGCAAACCCCGGTTGAGCTCATCGAGGCTACAGACCCACAGGTGGCGATGGACGCTGCAGTGCGCGCCGCCGTGCAACACGCCGAAGCGGGCGATACCGTCCTCTTGGCACCGGCTGCGGCATCGTTGGATATGTACACCGGAATGGCCCAACGCGGCGACCTTTTTGCCGCGGCGGCGCGGGATATCGCCCGCGCGCATTAGACCTTTTTCAATCTAGGAGACTTCATGACGGCCACCTCCCCGCAGCGCCCCCGCGCAAAGAGCATGCGCGAGCGCATTCGTGATGTGCGCGAACAAGCCCGCCAGCAAGCCGGGCTAGATTATCAGCTGCTGCGCCTGATTATCTTCTCGCTCATTGGTATTGGCGTGGTCATGGTCTTTTCCTCGTCCATGGCTACGTCGCTGACAGAAGATGGTGGCGTGTGGAATCAGGCGCTGCGGCAAACCGCGATGGTTATTATCGGCTTGGGTGCATTCTGGCTCGGCCTCAAAGTTTCCCCGCACACGCTGCGCAAATTCATCCCGTGGCTATTGGCCCTTTCTATTTTGCTGCTCATCGCGGTGCTCATCCCCGGCATCGGTACCGGCCGCGAGGAGGTGGGCTCCCAGTCGTGGATTTATATCGGCCCGATTTCCCTGCAGCCCTCCGAGCTTGCGCGCATCACCGTGGGCATGTTCGGTGCCTCTGTCCTCGCGGATAAGGAACACCATTCCCTCAAGCTCTCGGACCCGTTCATGATGTACTCGCTCATCGCGGGCCTCATGTTCCTGCTCATCGTGGGGCAGGGTGACTTGGGCATGGCCCTGTCCTTTGCCCTCGTTGTGGTCTTCACGCTCTTTTTCGCCGGCGTTAACAGGCGCGTGCCCATCATCATCGGCATTCTTTGTGCGCTGGGCCTGGTCGCCGTCTTCCTCATCGGCGGCTTCCGCTCCCACCGTTTCCACACCTATTTCGACGCCCTCTTTGGCAATATCTCCGATACCCAGGGCACGGGTTTCCAGTCTTACCAGGGCTTTCTCTCGCTTGCCGATGGCGGCTTCTGGGGCGTTGGCCTCGGCCAATCGCGCGCCAAGTGGTTCTACCTGCCAGAAGCCAAGAATGACTTCATCTTCGCCATCGTGGGTGAGGAGCTCGGCCTGTGGGGCGGCGCGCTGGTGATTTTCCTCTTTGCAGCCTTGGGCTATGTGGGGCTGCGCACCGCAACCCGCGCGCAGAACCAGTACCAATCCCTGCTGGCCGCGACGCTGACCATTGGCGTGGTGACCCAGGCGTTTATCAATATCGCCTACGTCGTCGGCTTGCTGCCGGTGACCGGTATTCAGCTGCCGATGATTTCTGCGGGTGGTACGGCTGCGATTATCACGATTGGCTCGATGGGCATTTTGTGCAACGTCGCGCGCCACGAGCCGATGCAGATTTCTGCCATGCAGAACTTTGGGCGCCCGCTATTTGATCGCCTCTTTTTCATTGGCGAGCCGCAACCGCTGACGGCGAGGAAGCAGAAAAAGCGGGGCCGGCACGCCCAGCCGCAGGAGACCCGTCCGCGGGTGCGCGACGAGCGCTACGGCCGGCCGGTGACCGGAAGTGGGCGGAGGTATCCGCGCGCCGAGCACCGCCCGAGGCGGTAGGCGCTGGTAGCCTTTAGGCTATGAATTCCACGCCATTTTCCGTCGTCCTTGCAGGTGGCGGCACTGCAGGACATATTGAGCCCGCCCTTGCCGTCGGTGAAGCTTTACGCGAGCGCTACGGCGCCAGGATTACCGCATTAGGGACCGAAAAGGGGCTGGAAAGCGATATTATTCCCGCCCGCGGCGTGGACCTGCGCCTAATTACGCCCGTGCCGATTCCCCGCAAGGTGAGCACCAACCTGGCCAAGTTACCCGTCAAGCTTGCGCGGTCCGTCCGCCAGGCGCGGAAGGTCTTAAAGGACGTGGAGGCCGATGTCGTCTTCGGCACCGGCGGATACGTCTCTGGGCCCGCCTATATAGCGGCGAAGACCTTAGGTATTCCGTTTTACGTCCTCGAGACCAATGCCTTGGCAGGTATGGCCAATAAGCTGGGCGTGAAGCTCGGCGGCATCGGCCTTAATGCCCACGCCAATTCCGGCATGGAGGGCGAGGTCATCGGCATCCCAGTGCGCCCCAGCCTGGCCGCGGCTGCCGGGGATAAGGACGGGAATACCGCTGCGGATGCCCGCACGAAGTGGGATTTAGCGCAGCTGCCCACCATCCTCATTACCGGCGGCTCCCAAGGAGCGGCCAGCATCAACGGCGCCGTAGCGGGCGCAGCGGAGGACCTCACTAAGGACTTCCAGCTCTTGCACGCCTATGGCAAGAAAAACGATTCGCCCAAGCCGTATCCCAACTACGCCGCTCTGCCGTATATCGACGACATGGCCGGTGCGCTCGCCGCGGCGGACCTCGTGGTGTGCCGTTCGGGCGCGATGACGGTGGCAGAGGTTTCCGCCGCGGGCCTTCCCGCCATCTACGTCCCGTTGCCACACGGCAATGGCGAGCAAGCGCTGAACTCGCGCGAATTGGTAGAAGCCGGTGCTGCGGTGCAGATTCCCGATGCCGAATTGGGCTCCGATCGCCTCATCGAAGAGGTCCGCGCCATTCTTGATGATCCAGAGCGCCTGAAATCCATGACGCAGGCCGCCGCCCAGTCTAAGGCGGGGGATGCGGCGAATATCATCGCTGACCGCATCGCCACCCGCGTGCAGGACGCAGAATTGCAGGCCGGAAAGAAGGATAAGTAAATGACCGATCCCGCACAGTACGATCTCAGCCGCGTCCACCTCATTGGCATCGGTGGTTCCGGGATGTCGGGTCTTGCCCGCATCCTCGCCGCACGCGGCGCCGTCGTTACCGGCTCCGATGTGAAGGACTCCACCTCGGTGGAGGTTTTGCGCTCGATGGGTGCCAAGGTGGCCATCGGCCACGCTGCGGACAACCTCAAGCTTTCCGGCGAGCTGCCCACCACCGTCGTCACCTCCTTCGCGGCGATTCCGCAAGATAACCCGGAGCTCGTCGCCGCGCGGGAGAATAATATTCCGCTCATTCGCCGCTCGGATCTGCTCGCCGCGCTGATGGAGGGCCACACCCAGGTGCTGCTGGCGGGCACGCACGGCAAGACCTCGACAACCTCGATGGCCGTGAGCGCCATGCAGCACGCAGGCCTGGATCCCTCCTTTGCCATCGGCGGCCAACTCAACCGCGCCGGCACCAACGCGCATGGCGGCACCGGTGAGGCCTTCGTTGCCGAGGCCGATGAGTCCGATGCCTCGCTCTTGCGCTATAGCCCCGATATCGCCGTCATCACCAACGCGGAGCCGGACCACCTTGACTATTTCCACTCCGCGGACGCCTACTTCAAGGTCTTTGCGGACTTCGCGGACCTGGTCACCCCGGATACCGGCTACCTCGTTGTGTGCGCGGAGGACGAGCACGCGGCTGAGATCGGTGAGCAGGCGCTCAGCCGCGGCATCAACGTCATCGGCTATGGCGGCGCAGAGAAGGCCCGCACCACCTCCGTTCCGCTCGCCGCGACGCTGACCGCGGAGGAGACCACCGCCGCTGGCATGGCGTGTACCGTGCAGCTGTCCCTGCCCGGCGTGGAGGAATCCGTGAGCTACCAGCTGCAGATTCCCGGCCACCACATGGTGCTCAACTCCATGGCGGCGCTAATCGCCGGCGTGCTATCGGGCGGCGATCCCAGCACCATCGCGGAGGGCCTTGCGGATTTCAGCGGCGTGCGCCGCCGCTTTGAGTACCGGGGCAGCGTGGACTGGCAGGGCGGCAGCGTCCGTGTCTTCGACGATTATGCCCACCATCCCACCGAGGTCGCCGCGGTGCTGCGGGCCGCGCGCGCCAAGGTTGCTGCCGAAGGCAATGGCGGGCGTGTTATCGCCTGTTTCCAGCCGCACCTGTACTCGCGCACCATGGAATTCGACGCCGAGTTCGCGCAGGCGCTTGCGCTTGCCGATGCCGCCGTTGTACTCGACATCTACGGTGCCCGCGAGCAACCCGTGGAAGGCATTACCTCCCGCATTATCACCAATAAGATGCCGGAGGAGATGGAGGTTATCTTTGAACCAGACTTTTCCGCCGCGGCCAAGGACGTGGTCTCCATCGCACAGCCGGGCGATATCATCTTGACCATCGGCGCCGGTTCCATCACCCTTGTTGCCGCGGAAATCCTCGATGAATTGCGGGCCCACTAGTGCGGGTGTCGAAGAAGCTCATTTTCGGCATCGTTGGCGGCCTGCTCGCCCTCGTGCTGGTGGTGGGCGCCGCGGTATGGGCGTTGCCCATTTTCAAGGTGAAAAACTTTGAGGTCGAGGGCGTGCACCAGCTCGATTCCGCCCAGGTCCAGGAGGCCGCGGGCGTGCCCGAGGGCGAAAACCTCTTGCGGGTGGATGCACACGAGGCCGCCAGTGGCGTTGCCAGCCTGGACTGGGCGGATTCGGTGACGGTTTCGCGCGACCTGCCATCGACCTTGACCATCTCTGTGCAGGAACATAAACCCGTCGCCTTCGTGAAGCGAGATGACACCACCTACCTCATCGATGACAAGGGCGAGGAATTTACCTCCGCCGAGCCGCCCGAAGGTGCGGTGGAACTTACCGGGGACATCGACAGTGGCTCCACCGAGGCCCAAGACGCGGTAGCTGCCATCGCCGCGCTTTCCGATGACGTGCGCCACCAAGTCGCCACCCTCGAAGTCACCGATTCCTACTCACTGCAGTTCACCATGAAGGATGATCGCCGCATTTTCTGGGGTGCGAGCGATAAAAATAACGACGATAAGGCCCGCGCCTTCGCCACCGTGCTGAAGATGGAGGGCCGAGAATGGAATATCTCTAACCCCGAACTGGTCACTACCCGCGGATAGGGTAGATACCTAGGCGGAGGCCTCGATAGACCCGAAAAATCCCCTGCCGCGCCGCGCCCGAAGCGTATGCGCTGCAGGGTCTTTTATTTTCTCTTTTAGGTGGTGTCAATGGTGTGGAAGTGGCGGACAAAACCGCAGGCCAACAACCCTAAAGTGGTACTTGAGAGTCCCGACACGCGTAAAATGAGCATGAAAATTACAGGTGTGTCGTTAAAGATGGAGGGGAACGCGATTCACGCTCGTGAAGCGCATACAATCCTCGTTTAATGCACGTGCAGACTTAAAGTAGCGAAAGGTGAGACCTGCTCACATGATCTCTTCCAACAACAATCTCGCGGATATCAAGGTCGTCGGCGTCGGCGGTGGCGGCGTCAACGCCGTGAACCGCATGATCGAAGAAGGCTTAAAGGGCGTCCAATTCGTCGCCATAAACACCGACTCCCAGGCGCTGATTTTCTCCGATGCCGATACCAAGCTCGACATCGGCCGCGAGGCCACCCGCGGATTGGGCGCAGGCGCTAACCCTGAGGTGGGCAAGACCTCCGCGGAAGACCACAAGTCCGAAATCGAGGACGCCTTGCAGGGCTCCGATATGGTCTTCGTTACCGCCGGCGAGGGCGGCGGCACCGGTACGGGCGCTGCACCCGTAGTCGCTTCCATCGCGAAGAAGATGGGCGCGCTGACCGTGGGCGTTGTCACCCGCCCCTTCAAGTTCGAGGGCGCGCGCCGTACCCGCCAGGCCATGGCCGGCATCGAGGAGCTGCGCGAGGTTTGCGATACCCTCATCGTTATTCCAAATGACCGCCTGATGCAGCTCGGTGGGGAAGAGCTTTCCATCGTGGAAGCCTTCCGCGCGGCCGATGAGGTTCTGCACAATGGTGTCCAGGGTATTACCAACCTGATCACCATCCCGGGCATGATCAACGTCGACTTTGCTGACGTTCGCTCCGTCATGTCTGATGCCGGCTCCGCCCTGATGGGCATCGGCTCCGCACGGGGCGATAACCGCGCCATGACTGCCGCCGAGCAGGCCATCAATTCGCCGCTATTGGAATCCACGATGGAAGGCGCCAAGGGCGTGCTGCTGTCCATCGCCGGCGGCTCTGACCTGGGCCTGCACGAGGTTAACTCCGCGGCCTCCATGGTCGAAGAGCGTGCCGACGAAGACGTCAACCTCATCTTCGGCACCATCATCGATGACACCTTGGGCGATGAAATCCGCATCACCATCATCGCCACCGGTTTCGATGCCGAGGCCAATGCCGCCCAGGCAGCATCTTCACAGCGTGCTCCCGAGCAGCGCAAGCCCGGCTCGCTCTTTGATAACCGCGACCGCGAGTCCGGCAACTCCGCCACCCCGGCACCTACCCAACCCGCCGCCGATGACTACGCACCGCGCCACTCCTATGAGCCGCGCGCCGGCCAGGACCGTGGCGTAGAAGAACGCCGCGCTGATGAGCGCCGCGTGGACGATCGCCGCTACGACGACCGCCGCGTGGAAGAACGCCGCCCCGAGGAGCGCCGCAGCGAGTCTGGCGGCCTGTTCACCAACTCCGATCGCTTCCGCGAGGAGCGTCGCGAAGACTACCGCCTGTCTCGGCCAAGTCAGCGCCGCGATGATGATGGCGATGATGATCTCGATGTGCCGTCCTTCATGCGCTAAGCGCAAACCGCTACGCTGGTGTGCATGCCAGTAAACGAGGAACATCGCACCAGCCGCCCCGTCCGCATGGTTTTTACCAGCCGTGCAGGCGGGGCGTCTGCATATCCATATGAGTCTTTCAATCTTGGCGGGCACGTCGGCGACGAACCAGCCAACGTCGCGGCCAACCGCGAGCGCCTCCTGCGCGTGACCGGGCTCGAGAATATCGTGTGGATGGAACAGCTCCACACCAATACGGTCACCGTCATCGACGGCCCGCGCGATACCCCGGTTCCAGCCACGGATGCGGTGGTGACCACGCAGCGCCGGCTTGGCCTCGGCGTCCTCGTCGCCGATTGCACGCCCGTGCTGCTTGTCGATGTCCCCGCCGGCGTCATCGCCGCCGTGCACGCCGGCCGGCTCGGCGCCCGCAACGGCATCGTGGTCAATACCGTGCGCGAGATGCAGAAACTAGGCGCTCAGCCGGAGCGAATCCAGGTGGTCATGGGCCCGGCCGCATCTGGGAAAAGCTACGAGGTTCCGGAAGAAATGGCCAACGATGTCGAACGGCGCCTTCCCGGCTCGAAGTGCAAGACCTCGAAAGGGACGTGGGGCATCGACGTGCGCGCTGGGCTTATCCGCCAATTGATGGGCCTGGGCATTACCAATATCGATTCTGATCCGCGCTGCACCATTGAGGACACGGATTTCTTTTCTTATCGCCGCGAAGGAACCACTGGCCGCCAGGCCGGTGTGATTTGGTTGGAGGCTAATCATGAGTAACCGGAAACAAGAACTGGCAGATAACCTCGCCGCAACAAAGGAACACATTAGCGCCATCGCCGCCGAGCATGAGCGCCCGGCACCGCAATTGCTGGTCGTGACCAAGTTCCATCCCGCAGAGGACATCGCCCTTTTGGCTGAGCTCGGGGTGGAAGACGTCGCGGAAAACCGCGAGCAAGAAGCCCGGGCAAAGGCACAGGAGCTAGAGCAGCTGCGCTTTCACATGATTGGCCAGATTCAAACCAAGAAGGCCAACCACGTCGCGCGGTGGGCTACTAGTGTGCATTCGGTGGATTCGGTGAAGCTGGCCAACGCGCTGGACCGCGGCGTGAGCCTGGCAAAAGAACGCGGCCAGCGAGAGAACAACCTCCCAATATTCATTCAGGTTTCTGCCGATGGCGATACGTCGCGCGGGGGAGTAATCCGCGAGGAATTGGATGAGGTGATCGAGTCCGTCGAGGCGGCGGAGCACCTAGAATTCGCCGGGCTCATGGTGGTTCCTCCTCTCGATGCCGATGCGCGGGAAGTATTTTCCACGGTGCGCGCAGACGTGGATCGCCTGTCCGAACGCCTTGGCCGGCAGCTCAAACTATCAGCCGGGATGAGTGCAGATATGGATGCGGCGATTGCTGCGGGCACCGATATTGTGCGTGTCGGAACCAGCATCATGGGAAAGCGCCCAGTAGGTTAAAAATATCGCAAAAGCGCATTTCACAGCGTAAATCACATGAGTCACATCATTCACATTTGCGCGCTTGAACTTGAACAAATTTAGGTCAGAGGGAGACCCAAAATGTCATTCATTGATAGGACGAAGAATTTCTTCGGGCTTGGTCCGATGGATTTCGAAGAAGACGACGCCTACTACAACGACGAGCCGCGTTACGCGGGCAACGGAGCTGCCACTTCTGCGGCCTACGCCCCACGCCGCGCCCCGCAGGCCTATGAGCCAACCCCAGCGCCTGCGCCCGTCGAGGAGAAGTTCGTTCCGACTATCGTGGCAATCTCCTTGACCTCGTTCAACGATGCCGCCAAGGTGGGCGAACCCTTCCGCGATGGCGATGCAGTGGTCTTTGAGCTTACCGATGCCGAGCGCGGAACCGCCAAGCGCTTCATCGACTTCGCCGCAGGCCTCTGCTTCGGCCTGGAAGGCCGCATGCTCAACCTGTCGAAGGGCATGGACACCCAGCGCAAGGTATTCGCCGTCGTGCCTAAGTCCGCTGATATTGCCAAGCCTGAACTAGAGCGCGCCGCCGGTCTGCGCTAGGTTCGCGGGCTAGGTAAAACGACGCACATCCCATTAACCCCCGTACGGTGCGCAATGCGCACGTGCGGGGGACTATTCGATAGGCTGAGTAATCGTGACTGAAATTGGAATTATTCTCATCTTCTTGGTGAGGGTTTATACATGGGTATTGATCGCCCGGATTATTATTGAGATGATTCAATCTTTCTCGCGGCAATTCAACCCGCCGCGCTGGTTCATGATCATCGCTGAGCCCCTTTTCGCCATCACGGATCCGCCGGTCAAGGCGCTGCGCCGGGTCATTCCTCCGCTGCAGATGGGTGGAATCGCGCTAGATGTTTCCGTCTTAGTGCTGTTTTTCATCCTGTCGTTCCTGACGCTTTTCCTGCAGGTAATTTTCTTGTAGGACGACCCCGCATCACCCCGTAACCTGTGGTAGACATTGAGAGTCAGCGTTACGTCCATTATTGTGGACTTTCGGTTACAATAAAATGCGATAATCCGTATCATGAACCACATATAACTTTGTGGGGAAGGTTTAGATAAACTGGAACCGCAGCTCCTAAGGCCCTGGAACCTCCGGGGTTCTATCAACTCGAAGGGGAAGACAAGTCATGCCACTGTCACCAGCTGATGTACACAACGTCGCGTTCAGCAAGCCGCCGATTGGCAAGCGTGGCTACAACGAGGATGAGGTAGATCAGTTCCTCGACCTCGTTGAGGACGCCCTTGCCCAACTGCAGGATGAGAACGAAGACCTGCAGGCGCAGGTGAGCGATCTTAGCTCAGGCGCCAAGGCCGGCGGAGCAGGGGCTGGTGCCGCAGCCGCCGCAACCTCCGGTGCAGATGAAGAAGCTCTGCGCAAGGAGATTGAGGCCAAGCTGCGTGCTGAATATGAAACCAAGTTGGCAGATTCCAAGTCCGAGGTCTCTCGCGCTAAGGAAGAAACCAAGAAGGCCCAGGAGCAGGTAAAGGCCGCCCAGGCCGAGGCCGCAAAGGTCAAGGAAAGCGGTGCCGATGCCACCGCAGCGGGTGCTACCGCCGCCGCTAATACCGCCGAGCTTAAGGCTGCTCGCGACGAGGCAGCAAAGGCCAAGAAGGAAGCCGAGGAGGCTCGCGCAGAGGCTAAGCAGGCCAAGGAGAAGCTGGAGTCTTCCCAGCGCGAGAATGAGAACCTGAAGAAGTCCGCTTCTGCCGCTGGTTCCTCCAACTCGGCCGCCTCCAGCGCCGCAGCGGCCGCCGCAGGTGCTGGTGCAGCACAGGGTGCAGACGGCCTGGCTACCCCTGATACCCACATGCAGGCAGCGCGTGTGCTGGGCTTGGCCCAGGAGATGGCGGATCGCCTGACCTCTGAGGCTCGCGCCGAGTCTGAGTCCATGCTGACCGAGGCCCGCACGGCCGCAGAAAAGCAGCTTTCTGATGCCGACTCTCGTTCTAAGGCACAGCTTGCCGAGGCGCAGAAGAAGTACGACGCTCAGGTGCAGGATGCAGAAACCCGCTCCAAGAAGCTGGTTTCTGAGGCAGAGGAGAAGGCTCAGCAGACCGAGTCCGATGCTTCCTCCCGCGCCGAGGCGCAGATTCGCCAGGCGGAGGAGAAGGCCGCATCGCTGCAGGCCGATGCCGAGAAGAAGCACACCGAAGTCATGAACACCGTCAAGCAGCAGCAGACCGCCTTGGAGGCGCGCATCTCCGAGCTGCGCACCTTCGAGCGCGAGTACCGTACCCGCTTGAAGACCCTCCTCGAGTCCCAGCTGGAAGAGCTCGAGACCCGCGGAACCGCCGCACCAAACGGCGATGCCGGCAAGAACTAAGTAGCCGGTTGGCAGTAACTAAGCCAAAATAGTTACCCGTAGCGCCCACGCCTCTAGGGGAGTGGGCGCTATTGTGGTTTTATCCACCTCGCTATGATTGTTCCCATAGCTACTTTTACCCCCTCTGAGAGGAACTGACATGCTCGTTGCTGCCCTCGTCCTTGCCCTTGTGGCCTTCGTGGCTTTGGTGATGTATGTCTTAAACACCGCCGATTGGGCGTTGTACCTTGTCTTCATCGCAGCGGGCTCCGGCATCGTGTTGTTTATTATCGACTGGGCGCGCAAGTACCGTGCGGATAATAACGCCCTTGAAGAAGACCTGTCCCAAGGCTGGAAACAGAACTAGGCCCAGAGCCGTCCAGGATCGCTCAGCCTTGATCCGGCTGGGTCAGGCTGGGGTAGATTCGGCCATGTTCCGTCAGAAGTATCAGCTCCCGCCATTGCGGCATGCCAAATTAGGCGCACGGCGGCGCCTCGTCTAGCCGGTGGGGTCCAACGCCAGTGCCAGCCGCACTAACCGCACCACCCCAACTGCCCGCACCGCCCGCAATCATCCGCACCATCTGCGGTTTACCGGATCGCGGTTTCCTCGGATCCCTCGGAACCCGCGTCCGGTTCCTGAATCCCGTTCCTGCGGCGGTCCCCTCCGGGGACCCGCCACGAACCCCCGTAAAAGATCTAACTAATCTGGGGGCTCCCACCTGATCGTCCCATTCCGGCGAACGAGGTGCCCGCGCAGTGGCGGGGCATTGGGGTCATCGTCGTTGACCCCGTTGTGGTAGGCGCAGGCTGTGGATAAGTTACCTATGTTGGTCAACCCACCGTGCAACCACGGCTCCAAATGATGAATCTGACATTCGTCTGCGGGCTTGTTGCACCGCGGCCACGGGCAGATTGGGTTTTCTGCCGCGGCCATCAGGCGTTGTTTCGCATTGGCGAAGCGCTCCGTGCGGTACAGGTTCACCGCTCCCTCATAGGGACTAATGAGGGTAATCAGCCCGCGTTCCTTCAGCGCGCGCTCGAGGTACTCGGCGCCGGTAAGAGTAGCGCCATTGGTCATTTGGAGCTGGATTTCCTCGCCATCGCCGTTGATGATGCGCACGTAGTCATCCAGGTTGACCAGGACATTGGTCATCACCGTGGTCTTTACGGCGGAGCCGCCGCCGAAAAAGGTCTGTTCCACTGCCTCGAGCGGCTCCTTGCCGCTCTCTTTTAGCGCGGCATGAAGATCCGCAATAAGCGAGGAACGCGCATCGATGGCCAGGGTCCACGGCGCGTTCTTGCGGCGAATGATGCGCACCCCAGGCTTAACCTTCTTCTTTTTCGCAGGTAGCTTGGATTTTGCCAGTTTTTCTAGATCCGCCGTGCCGGCGTTGGTGGTGCAGAGCTGCTCGCGGAGAAGCCAGGCATCGAAAAGCGTGGGCATCTTGCGGGCATACTTTTCGATGATGGACAACGCCACGATGGAATGGCCATTGCGCCGGGCACCGTCCATGGCTCGCCGGCGCCGGCCGGTGAATTTGGTGTTTCCGCAATAAGCCTCTTTGAGCAGGATAAGCTCCCGCGCCGTGTGCTCCGGCGCGCCATGCGCCCGCAGATCGTCCTCAGACAGGCCAGTGCACCCGGCGACAATATCCATCCCCGGGGCCATAGCTGCTAAGTAATTCTCGAGCGCGGTCATGCTTCATAATCTATGGCCACGCACAACCGCGTACAACAGGAAAATTTCTACCTGTGGATAACTTTTGTGCACAGCGTTCGTGTGGCGCTATACTGGCGGGCACATGCGATGATCCGGCCATCACCGGGGGAGCAATTCAGAAGAACGGTCATAAGGCTCAGTAGAACTGAACGGGTGGGACCGTTATCTCCTTCACCGAAATGAAGCGGAGCTTTCAGCTCAAGCAGGGTGGTACCGCGAGCCACTGGCCCGTCCCTGCATCAAGTTATAGCGTGAAGGAAGACAATGGTGAAAAAGATTTACCCCAAGGTCGATATGACCGGCGGCTCGAGCCGCTTCCCGGACATGGAAGAAGAAGTCCAGAAGTACTGGAAGCAGGACGATACGTTCCAGGCTTCTTTGGAAAAGACCAAGGACTGCCCCGAATACATCTTTTATGACGGCCCTCCCTTTGCCAATGGCCTGCCGCACTACGGCCACCTGTTGACCGGATACGTGAAGGATATCGTGCCGCGTTACCGCACGATGGCCGGAAATTACGTCCCCCGCGTCTTCGGCTGGGATACCCACGGCTTGCCCGCGGAGCTGGAGGCAGAAAAGCAGCTCGGGATCACCGATAAAGCCCAGATCGAGGACATGGGCCTGGACAAGTTCAACGAGTACTGCGCTAAGTCGGTGCTGGAATACACCGATGAGTGGGAAGATTACGTTAACCGCCAGGCGCGCTGGGTGGACTTTGATAATGGCTACAAGACCATGGATATCAACTTCATGGAATCGGTCATGTGGGCCTTCAAGGAGCTGTATGACAAGGGCCTAATCTACAAGGGCTTCCGCGTTCTGCCTTACTCTTGGGCGGAGCATACCTCCTTGTCCAACCAGGAAACGCGCTTGGATGATTCCTATAAGATGCGCCAGGATCCCACCTTGACTGTGACTTTCCCGGTCGCAGGTGCTCGCGAGGGCACCGCGGCGGAGAAGACATTGGCGGATTACCCCGCGCTTGCCGATGCCTCCTTCCTCGCCTGGACCACCACCCCCTGGACCCTGCCGTCCAACGAGGCGCTGGCGGTTCACCCGGAGGTCTCTTACGCACTATTTAAGGCCACCGACGGCGAATTCGCTGGCCGCACGTTCATCATGGCTGAAAACCTGCTGGGTACCCTGGAAAAGGAGCTGGGTGAGGCGCAGGTGCTGGGCACCTTCACCGGCGCGCAGCTTGAGGGCTTTAAGTACGAGCCGATCTTCGGATTTTTCCCAGACCTGCGCAATGCCTACCAGGTACTGTTGGCGGACTACGTCACCACCGAAGACGGTACGGGTGTTGTCCACCAGTCGCCCGCCTTTGGTGAAGACGATATGAATACCACCAACGAGTACGACATCGAGTTGGTGGTCCCAGTGGATGAGGACGGTAAGTTCACCTCCCAGGTGCCGCCGTACGAGGGTCAGCTGGTCTTCGATGCGAATAAGTCCATCATCAAGGACCTCAAGGCCGCTGGGCGAGTGGTGCGCCACGTCACCATCGAGCACTCCTACCCGCACTCTTGGCGCTCGGGCGAGCCGCTTATCTACATGGCGCTGCCCGCATGGTTTGTGAAGGTCACCGAATTCCGCGATCGCATGGTGGAGCTTAACCACAACAAGATCGAGTGGCTGCCGGAGCACATCCGCGATGGCCAATTTGGCAAGTGGCTGGAAGGCGCCCGCGACTGGAATATCTCCCGCACCCGCTACTGGGGCGCGCCCATCCCAGTGTGGATGTCCGATAATGACGAGTACCCGCGCATGGACGTCTACGGCTCTTTGGATGAGCTGGAGAGGGACTTCGGCAAGCGCCCGGAGTCGCTGCACCGCCCGCACATCGATGAGCTGACCCGCCCCAACCCGGATGATCCCACCGGTAAGTCCACGATGCGCCGCGTGCCGGACGTGCTGGACTGCTGGTTCGAATCCGGCTCCATGCCGTTTGCGCAAAAGCACTACCCGTTTGAAAATAAGGAGTGGTTTGAAACCCACTCGCCGGCGGACTTCATCGTGGAGTACTCCGGGCAAACCCGCG
Source organism: Corynebacterium sp. ACRPS (assembly GCF_022346005.1). Classification (GTDB taxonomy): domain Bacteria; phylum Actinomycetota; class Actinomycetes; order Mycobacteriales; family Mycobacteriaceae; genus Corynebacterium. The sequence continues at coordinate 3,465 of NZ_JAKRMY010000018.1, read as the reverse complement.
GTTGGTTCTACCTGCTGCACGTGCTGTCCACTGCGCTCTTTGATCGCCCGGCATTCAAGAAGGTCGTGGCCCACGGCATCGTCTTGGGCAATGACGGGCTTAAGATGTCCAAGTCCAAGGGCAACTACCCGGATGTCAACGAGGTCTTTGACCGCGATGGTTCCGATGCCATGCGCTGGTTCCTGATGTCCTCGCCCATCCTGCGCGGCGGCAACCTCATCGTTACCGAGCAGGGTATCCGCGAGGGCGTGCGCCAGGCGCTGCTTCCCATCTGGAATGCGTACACCTTCCTGCAGCTCTACGCCGAGCAGGAGGCGAAGTTCGATACGAGCTCCACGCACGTGCTCGACCGCTACATCCTGGCTAAGACCCACGACCTTGTGGCCAACGTCGATGCAGCGCTGGCGGGGACCGATATCGCCACCGCCACCGAAGAGGTGCGCCTTTTCGCTGACGTGCTGACCAACTGGTACGTCCGCCGCTCCCGCGATCGCTTCTGGGGCGGCGAGGATGCCAACCCGGAGGCCTTCAATACCCTCTACACCGTGTTGGAGACCACCACGTGCGTGGTTGCCCCGTTGCTTCCGCACGTCGCCGAGGTCATCTACCGCGGCCTGACCGGTGAGCGCTCCGTCCACCTGGCTGATTTCCCCAAGGCCGAGGACTACCCCGCGGATGCGGACCTGGTGTCTGCCATGGACGCTACCCGCGCGGTGGCATCGGCTGCGTCCTCGGTGCGCAAGGCCAATAAGCTGCGCAACCGCCTGCCGCTGCCGAAGCTCACCGTGGCCTTCGCGGGTTCGCAGAGCCTAGCGGACTTCGCCGACATCATCCGCGACGAGGTCAATGTCAAAGAGGTTGAGCTTACTGACGATGTCGATTCCGTCGGTACCTTCCAGGTGGTCTGCAACGCCAAGGTTGCCGGCCCGCGCTTGGGCAAGGATGTCCAGCGGGCCATCAAGAATCTTAAGGCGGGCAACTACGAGCGTCGCGGCGATGAGGTCGTGGTTGACGGGGACATCGTCTTGAGCCCTGAGGAATACACCGAGCGTTTGCAGGCGGCGAACCCGGACTCCACGGCCCGCATCGAGGGCCTGGATGGCCTCGTCGTCCTGGATACCGAGGTTACCGAAGAGCTCGAGGCCGAAGGCTGGGCCGCCGATGTCATCCGTGGCTTGCAGGATGCCCGCAAGAACTCCGGCTTCGACGTATCTGACCGCATCTCCGTGGTCCTTTCCGTGCCCGAAGAAAAGAAGGAGTGGGCGCTGCGTCACGCTGACACCATCGCTGGCGAGGTGCTGGCTACGGAGTTCTCCGTAGTCACCGAGCAGCTTGCCGATGCCCACGATATCCTCACCGGAGTCACCGCCACCGTAGCCAAGAACTAAGAGCACACAGGCTAAACGTTAAGCGGCCCGGCCGGATGCTATCTACAGCGTTCGACTGGGCCGCTTTGCGCACTTATCAATCGGTGGGTTCAATATGCGTAAGAATTAAAATAAAAGAAGAAATGGGGATGTGGACTTTGTTGTGGGGCTTGCTGGAGAAGCTGAAGTAATCGGTGGTCTCTGTTTAGCGAGGACGCCATTGTCAGCCTTGACATCATGTACGAAAGCCGTGTTCATTAAGTGATCTCGCACACTTTTTCGGGTATACACTTTTGGGTAAAAAGCAATATGGTTTACTAATCTTGCGTTTAAAAACGTAAATAGCACGATAGAGATCGTGTTATTCCGCTTTCTGCGGTGTCCGCCCGCGCTTTACATTTTTGAAAGCACATCGTGGCATACAGGGCCCGTAGTTCGAAGTACCCCTTGGAAGGTTCGTATGAAACTCAATAAGCGTGTTCTCGCTTCTGCAGCTATCTCTGCATCTCTCGTGGCTACCGCAGTTACCCCAGTTGCTTGGGCTACTGGTGAGCATCTTAACTGTGCACAGAACTTCCGAGCCGGCGTCGATTTCGATGCTGGCATCAATGCCAACGTTGCGGAGCATCTGCAGCGTAACTGCAAGTTGAGTGTGGGTCAGATCACTGAGCTAAGTGTTAGCGAAATGGCACAGACAGCTAGGGAACTCTTGGGGAAAGACAACACGCCTCTTTATTCTGAAGAAGAGTTGAAGCGTTTGTCACATTCTGAGGTTGTCAGGGAAGCGCGGATCAATGGCATTTCTTCCGACGATGATGGCAAGGGTCCTGCTGAAGGCGGACAGCAGTCAGAGGCTCCTCTAATGGTGAATGATGTCAAAGCAGGGGACAGGGAAATCACTGGCTCGGTGTTTTGCTCCCAGGTCAAAAGAAGACAGTTCAAGTTACTTTCCCAAACTTCAGGGCATTAACTACGGACCTACATCTTAAGGAAAATCTGCTGAGGAAGGTGGAGCCTCTAATGGTAAAGCTGTCACCTTTAAATTCGACGTTCCTGAAGGGATTAACCTAAAGGCAGGTGAAACACTACTCTTTAGTTCGCTATATGATTCCTTGGCTCCGGACGATAGCAAGAGCAAAGCCATACCAGTAGTTGTTAAACCTGCGGATGTGGCCGAGGAGGAAGGCCCAGATTCTGGGGACTCTGAAGGCGAATTCCCGTTCGCTGTTTCCGCGGAAGTAAATGACATCAAGGCAGGAGACAAAAAGGTTACCGGTAAGGTTCGTTTGTACCCAGGCCAAGAGGTGGAAATTGAGGCTTATTTCCCCGGCGGAAGGATTCAGACAACCGTCGTGAAGCTGGAGAAAAAGTCTGCACAGAAGGGCCAAGTTCCTGAAGGTGAGTTTGTCCCGTTTGAAATCGATGTACCTGCAGACGTCAAGTTAATGGCAGGTGACAAGGTATCCGTTTCTCCGATCCCTCATGTCACGGATCCGAAAACCGGTGAAAGCAACAGCGTAGGGCTCATTGTGAAGGCTGCTGATAAGGGCAGCGAGTCGCAACCCGACCAGACCTCTGGTAACGGTAATGGCAAGGGCAAAGAGGGAGGCAGCGGTTCCACAAAGCCGGCACAGCCATCGGTTCCGGGCGCTGATGATAGCCCTGGTGCTGGAGAAGGCAGCTCTAAGTTTGGCAAGGTCTTTGAAGTAATTCCTGGTTTGGGTGCTTTGGTGGAAGGTGTTGCCAAGTTCTTCAACAAGAACTCAGGCCTCGCTCGCCTCTTGCAACCGCTGCGTAACTTCTTCTCACTGTTTAAGTTCTAATCTCGTCTGAGTTAGTGGATTAGTGCGGGCTTGATGCGCGGACTAGGCTACCGACAGTGACTGAACCGGAGCCCTCCATGAGGAGGTGCTCCGGTTTCTGTGTTGTCTGGCCAAATGTTGCGGGACTTGGCCTAGCGCACTGGGCCGGGCAGGTGTGACGCGGGCTTGTTTTAGGGACCGGTAAGGCGGTACCAGGTACCGGGGTGGCGGTAGCCGCCCGGTAGCCGGTTTTACCCCCGCTTATCGTTTGGACCGTTGACGTTGCTTGAGCTGTT